>NZ_AP018817.1:3090339-3731049 GCF_024349785.1 Sphingomonas bisphenolicum | reverse complement strand
CGCGGACAAAGGGCCAGCCATGGGACCGAGGAGTTACAGGGTATGAACGCGATCACGGATATTCCGCAGGGCACCGACCTGCGCGCCGAAATCGACCGGCTGCGCAAGGAGCGCAACGCCGTTATCCTCGGCCATTATTACCAGTCGCCCGAGATCCAGGATTTGTCGGACTTCGTTGGCGATTCGCTGGAATTGTCGCGCAAGGCGGCGGAGACGGACGCGGACGTGATCGCTTTTTGCGGCGTGCGCTTCATGGCGGAGACGGCCAAAATCCTGTCGCCGGAAAAGATCGTCGTGCTGCCGGACATGGATGCGGGCTGTTCGCTGGAGGACAGTTGCCCGCCCGCCCAGTTCAAGGCGTTTCGCGAGGCGCATCCCGATCATATTGCGCTGAGCTACATCAATTGTTCGGCCGAGGTGAAGGCGCTGTCCGACATCATCGTGACATCGTCATCGGCCGAAAAGATATTGGCGCAGATCCCCAAGGACCAGAAGATCATCTTCGGTCCCGACAAGCATCTGGGCGGATACCTCAAGCGCAAGCTGGGCCGCGACATGCTGCTGTGGCCGGGCGTGTGCATCGTGCATGAGGCGTTCAGCGAGACGGAATTGCTCAAGCTCAAGGCCCAGCACCCCGACGCGCCTATTGCCGCGCATCCCGAATGCCCGCCCTATATCGTCGACCATGCCGATTATGTCGGATCGACCAGCGGCATTTTGGACTTCGCCAAGACGATGCCGGGCAACACGCTGATCGTCGCGACCGAACCGCATATCATCCACCAGATGGAAAAGGCGGTGCCGCACAAGAATTTCATCGGCGCGCCGGGTGCGGACGGCAACTGCAACTGCAACATCTGCCCCTATATGGCGCTCAACACGATGGAGAAGCTGTATCTGTCGCTGCGCGATTTGCAGCCGCGCATCGAGATGGACGAGACGCTGCGCGTGGCTGCGAAGAAGAGCCTGGACCGGATGCTGGAGATGGCGAGCGGGACTGTGGGGCAGGGGGATGTAGGGGCGAGGGATGTGGGCGCGCGGTGAGGCGCGTCAGCCCCGATATGCGAGTCCCTGTTCGCTGAGCAGGGGCTTGTGCCACAATGTCTCGCAAGGGAAAGTGATGAAAGCGGGATCGCGGGTCACCAGGACGAGTCCTTCCAATTCGGCTTGCGCCGCGAGCATGCGATCGAACGGATCACGGTGTAGCGCCTCATAAGCACCGGCGTGCAGGCCATGGCGCATCGTCAGGTTCAATTGCCTGAAATCCGCATCCGCGACCGCCGCTTCATAGCGGTCGAGATAGGGGAGGAGTTGCGGCAACTTGCCCAAGCGCGCCTTGGTCGCGATTTCCCAGGCGCTGACGCTGCTGACAAAAATCTGGTCGGCGCCGCTTTCGATCATCGAATCGACGGTGTCGGGCAGCAGGCGCCGGTCCGTCCACCACCAGATCAGCACATGGGTATCGAGCAGCAGTCTCAATCGCCATGCCCCTCCCACAGGCGCAATTCTTCGTCCGGCAATGGATCGAAAATCTCGTCGCCGACCGCGAACAGTCCAGCAAACTGACCGCCCCGCCGTTTGGGTCGGGCCTGCACGGCGTCGATCGGCACCAATTTCGCATAGGGTTTGCCTGCCTTGGCAAGGATGATTTCCTCGCCGGCATGGGCGCGTTCCAGGAGTTTGGAAAAATGCGTCTTGGCTTCATGAACATTGATGATCGCCGTCATTCCGAAGATATGGACTTAGTCCATGGACTAAGTCAAGTGAGGAATCAGGTTGCGGCGCGTCGGGCGGCGGGGCTAGAGGATGGGCCATGACCTTCACGCTTCCTGTCTTATCCCTCCCCGGCTTCGACCTCGCCGCCTTCGTCGCTTCCACCTTGGCCGAAGATCTTGGCCCGGGCGGATGCGACGTCACCAGCGAGGCGGTGATTCCGGCCGATGCGGTGTTCGACGGGGTGATGGACAGCCGGGACGACGTGACGCTGGCGGGGCTGCCGGTCGCGGTCGCGTTCTTCCGCGCGCTCGACCCCGACGTCGCGATCGAATTGCTGGCGCAGGACGGCGACCGGGTGGCGGCCGGGACCGACATCATGCGGATCAGGGGCAAGGCGCGGGCGATGCTGACGGCGGAGCGGTCCGCGCTCAACAGCGTCCAGCATCTGACCGGCATCGCGACGATGACGCGGGCCTATGTCGATGCGATCGACGGGACGGGGGCGACCCTGCTCGACACGCGCAAGACCATACCGGGCCTGCGCGTGCTGGAGAAATATGCCACGCGCATGGGCGGGGCGACCAATCATCGCATGGGGCTGTGGGACGCGGCGATGATCAAGGACAATCATGTCGCGGTCGCCGGATCGGTCGAGGAAGCGGTGCGCCGCGCCGTGGCGGCCGGGGTCGCCAGCATCATCGTGGAGGTCGACCGGGTCGACCAGATCGAACCGGCGCTGCGCGCGGGCGCAACCCATTTGCTGCTCGACAATATGGATGCGGCGACGCTGCGCGGGGCGGTCGCCCTGGTGGACGGGCGCGTGCCGACCGAAGCGTCGGGCGGCGTCACGCTGGAAACGATCCGCGCGAAGGCGCAGACCGGCGTCACTTATATCAGCGTCGGGCGGCTGACCCAGTCGGCGCCGGCCGCCGACATCGGACTGGATTTCGCTTATGCTTAAGATGCTGCTGCCGTTGATCGCGCTGGCGACGCCCGGCATCGCCCTGGCGCAGGCCAATCAGTGCCGCCTGCCGGACGTCATCGCCCGGCCGCGAATCGAGGGGCCGACGGCCGAAGACCCCAAACGCGTCCTGCCGATCGGCTATTACACGCTGGCGGTCAGCTGGACCCCGCAATATTGCAAGACGTCGCGCGGGGGCGCGCGCGATGCGTTTCAGTGCCAGTCGGACAACAGCTTCGCCTTCACCCTGCATGGACTGTGGCCTGACGGCTATGGCGAGCAATGGCCGCAATATTGCAAGGCCGCCGGCATTCTGCCGCGCAAGGTGATCCGCGATCATCTCTGCGCGACACCGTCGGTCCAGCTGATCCAGCATGAATGGGTCAAGCATGGCACCTGTATGCCGACCAACCCGACTGCCTTCTTCGCCCTGTCGCGCAAGCTGTATCATGCGCTGCGCTATCCCGACATGGCGGAACTGGCGCAGCGCCCGACCCTGTCGGCGCGGGCTTTCGCAGAAGCCTTCGCGGCACGGAACAGGGGCATGGTCGCCGACGGCATTCGCCTGAACGTCACCCGCGACGGATCGCTGAGCGAGGTGTGGATCTGCATGGACCGCAAATATCGCTACATCAGTTGCCCGCCGCAGCAGGGCGGCGTCAGGGACCGGGCGCAACTGCGGATCGAACCGCCGCGCTGATCCCTGGAGTATCGTGCGGGAAAGTGGGAACCGGTTTTCCGCTAAAAGCGATGCGAAAACAAAAAACTAGAGCGTGCGACTTGCGTCCGATCAAACGCAGCGCGCTTTAAGGGCTGTGGGGATTTAGGATTCCCCTTTTGCTGGAGTTGTGATTCACACTCTGGATGGATCGCTTTGTACTGACGGACGCCCAATGGGCGCAGATGGAACCGCACTGTCTGGGCAAGATCACCGACCCCGGACGCAGCGGCAGAAACAACCGGCTGTTCGTGGAGGCAGTGCTGTGGATTGTCCGCACTGGAAGTCCATGGCGCGACCTACCGGCGATGTTCGGCAATTGGAGCACGGCATTCCGCCGATTTCGCGATTGGCGGGAAGCCGATGTTTTCAAGCGGATTTTCGATGCTCTGTCGGATGAACCCGACATGGAATACGCCATGATCGATGCCACCATCGTCAAGGTTCACCGGCACGGCCAGGGCGCAAAAGGGGGACTCAGAGCCAGGCCATTGGTCGTTCCAAAGGAGGCATGACGACCAAGATCCTGGCTTTGACCGATGCGCTGGGCAACCTTGTCCGCTTCCGCTTGATGCCCGGCCACCGCTTCGACACGGTTGGCGTTGCTCCACTCATCGACGGCATCAAGTTCGGCGCACTGCTCGCTGACAAGGCTTTCGACAGCAACGATATCGTCGCCGATCTCAACGAGCGGGGTGCAAAAATCGTCATCTCGCAGCACCCGCGACGCGCCAGACCCATCCCGCTCGACGCCGAAATGTACAAGTGGCGCCACCTCATCGAAAACTTCTTCTGCAAACTCAAGGAATTCAAGCGTATCGCCATGCGCGCCTGCAAAACCGATCGCAGCTTCGAGGCCATGATCCACCTCGCTGCAGCCGTCATCAATTCCCGGTGAATCCCCACAAGCCTTAGAGCGATTTCCACTCAAACGGAATCGTGTGACGGTTAAGAAATCGCGTCAAACCAATAAATTAGAGCGGCTAATCCAACGCAGTCGGGTCACAGGCCGCTCTAGCCGTCGATCGTCACCGTCGCGGGATGGTGGCGGTCGAGATGCTTGCGAATGATGCGCAGATTCTTGGTGTTGGACTTGTAGAGAAAGTCGAACAGGTCGCCCGCGAAGGGGATGGCGCCGACCAGCGTATCGACGCCGACATTGGCGGCCATGCGGGTAATCTGCCATTTCGACATGCCCAGGTTGCGGGCTTCCCACACGATCCACGCGCCCATAGCCGCGGTGGCGAGGTCGCCGACGACGGGGACCAGCCCTACCAGGCTGTCGAGGCCCACCCGATATTTGGTGCCGGGGATGACGAACAGGCCCTCCAGCACCGCCTCCATCGCTTCGATCCGGCGGCGGATCGAGGCCGGGTCACGGCCGAAACCCGGTAGTTCCCGCGCTAGCCGGTCGAACTGGTCCTGCGAAATCGCCATCGTCTCTGTCTCCTCGCCCCGTTTGCGACGGGGGCCTGATCCCTATACGCACGCAACGCCCAAGCGTTCATCGCACGCATGATCCAATCCCTAATTGGTGGTGCGGAAGAGATGGTTCAATGGGTGACGCGCGCGCGCGGAGGGTTGGAAGCCGGTGAGCCGCTTGGCCACCAGCGACCAGCGTACCGGCGCGCCGAGGGCAATATAGCCGTCATGCGCGACCATCTGCGCTTCGGCTTCGGCGATGCGGGCCGTGCGTTCCTCGGATGAGCTGGAGAGGCTGGCGGCCTGAAGCTGGGCATCGGCGACGTCGCTGCAATGGATTTTGCGGGCGCAGCCGATACGGCCGAGATACCAGAGGGCGCTGTCATAGGCGGCGACTTCATCGATCAGGCGCAGGTCGGCATCCGCATTGATCGCGACGCGCTGTGCGGGCAGACCGATGGCGGCAAGGTCGCGCTGCAGCAGGCCGAACAGCAGCGTGGCGCCGGGACCGGCCGGCAGGGCGATGCGCAGCGGTGGTGGTGCGCCATTGTCGGCGCGCCAGCGGGTGACGCTCGCCCCGGCCTGCGCCCGTCGTTCGTCCAGCGACAGCGCCGCCCAGGCCGGATCGGTGGGGGTGCGGCCCAGATCCATCGGATCGGGCAGGATGCGCTCGCTGGTCGCCCAGCCGCCCAGCGGGAACAGGGCGGGCAACTGGCTGCGGTCGATCGTCATGTTGATGGCGGCGCGAATCGCGGCGTCGTCCAGCAGCTTGCCCCGGCCAGTGACGGCCAGGCCGAGCAGGCCGCGCACCGGATCGACCCGCACATTGTCGCGATCGATCCCGGCCGGCACCAGCAGGGGCAGGTCGGTGAAGCGGCCGCCCAGCACCAATGCGGCATCGCGTTCGCGAAAGCGGATGATCGCCAGCGCGGCGCGTTCCGCGCGCAGGACGCGGGTCTGCCAGGGTGGAACCGGCTCGTCCGCCGCCGCGTCGTCGCCGCTGGCGCGGTCGATCGGAGTGAGGACCAGCGCATTGCCGCGCGCGGCGCGACGATAGGGGCCGGTGCCGCCGTCGCGCGACAGCACCGCCATCTGCGGCTGGGCCAGCATTTGCAGCACATAGGGGCGCGGTGCGGCCAGGCGAATCTCGATCACCTCGCCGGTCATCGGCACCACCGCCTGCACCGCGTCGAGCGGGCCGTCGGGATCGAGTCGCCGCAGCGATTCGATCCGCGCCATCAGCATCCGGGCGACATCGGGCGCGGTGACGCGCGCGCCATTGGCCCAGAAGGCGCGGCGCAGGCGAAAAATATAGCTGCGCCCGTCATCCTCGACGATCCAGCGCTGGGCCAGCGCCGGCAGGACTTCGCCGCCCGCGTCGAAGGCGACCAGTCCCTGCGCGGTCGCCTCCAGGATCAGCTTGGCGCCGGGGTCGGGCAGGGCGGCCAGCGGTTTCGCAAAATCGTCGCGATTGCCCACTACGCTCACCACGACGGGATCGTGGCCCTCATCGGAACAGCCACCCGCCAGCAGGCACAATATCGCACCGACGACCAATGACGGCTTTCTGACGGGAGGGCGGGCGCGCGTGAACATGGGACAAGGAGTAGCCTGCGATGGCCGCCCCGCCAACCGGGGATCACCGCCACAGCCATGTCATAAAAGTGACATGTCAAAGACGCGCAGTTGTCACGAAAAATTCATACGGGCTTGGCGAGACAGGAAGGGGAAATCGATGCGTCCCATATTGCGACCGGTGATGGGCCGACTGGCCGCCGGCACCGCCATCGCGCTGGCGATGGCGCCCGCGCCGCTGTGTGCGCAGGCGATCAGCGCCGCGGAAGCCGACGCGTTGCGCGCCCAGATCGCCGCGCTGAAGGCGCAGGTCGATCGGCTGGAGGCGCGGCTGGACAGCGCGCCGGCCGC
Organism: Sphingomonas bisphenolicum; assembly: GCF_024349785.1. NCBI lineage: Bacteria > Pseudomonadati > Pseudomonadota > Alphaproteobacteria > Sphingomonadales > Sphingomonadaceae > Sphingomonas > Sphingomonas bisphenolicum. The sequence continues at coordinate 3,724,306 of NZ_AP018817.1, read as the reverse complement.
GCCCGCGCCCGCGCCCGTTGCAGCATCGGCCGCCCCGCCTGCGCAGGTGGCGCAGGCCAGGCCGGCGAGCGACAGCGTCATCGGCTGGAAGGGCGGGCCGGTGTTCAGCAAGGGCGCCGCCAGCTTCCATGTGAAGGGCCGCATCCAATATGACGCCGGGCTGCTGATGACCCCGGACAGCATCACCGATCGCGCCAAGGGCTATTCCAACGAACTGCGCCGCCTGCGTCTGGGCGGCGAGGGGCAGTTGGGCGGTGGATTCGGCTACAAGCTGGAGCTGGAGCTGTCCGACAACAGCGTCGATCTGGTCGACACCTTCATCACCTATGAAAAGGGCAAATGGCTGGTCACGCTGGGCAATCACAACAGCTTCCAGTCGCTGGACGAACTGATCGGCGATACCGGCGGATCGGTGATGGAGCGGGCCGCCTTCACCGACGCGTTCGGCTTCGAGCGGCGGCTGGGTCTGTCGGCGCAATATCGGTCGGGCATCGTGCTGGCGCAGGCGGGTATCTTTTCCGACAGCGCGGATTCGCTGACCAACGATGCCGACGGGGCCGATGGCGGAGACGAAAACAACAGCTATGGCGTCGATGGCCGGGTCGTGCTGGCGCCCAGGTTCGGCAAGACGCAGTTGCATTTCGGCCTGTCCGGCCATTGGCGCGATTTCCAGCGGCTGGCGGAAAATCCGCAGCGCTATCGCCAGCGCGCCTATCTCCACAGCGCCAACAGCCGGTTCCTGGCGACGGCCAATATTCCGGCCGACGGAGAAAGCCATTATGGACTGGAACTGGCCGGCGAGCGCGGGCCGCTATGGTGGGCGGGCGAGGCCCACTGGCTGCGGGTTTCGCGGCCGGGGCTGGCCGATCCCACCTTCTTCGGCGGCTATGGCGAGGTCGGCTATGTCCTGACCGGCGAAACGCGCGGCTACAAGAACGGCATCTTCGGCATCGTGAAGCCCGACAGCCCGGTCGGCAGCGGCGGCTGGGGTGCGTTGCAGGCGACGGTGCGCTACGATTATCTGAGCCTCAACGACAAGGATATCGTCGGCGGCAAGCAGAACGGGATCATCGCCGCGCTGGTGTGGACGCCGGTCGAATATCTGCGTTTCAACGTCAATTACGCCCATCTGGATTATACCGACGCGGCGATCCTGGCCGGTGGCAAGAGCGATTATGGCGTCGATGTCATCGGCTGGCGCGCGGAACTGGATTTCTGACGCCCGCGGACCGAAACAGGCAGGTATCTCCCCCCGCCGCGCCTGGGTTCATCCCAGCGCCCGCGCTACCACCAGCGCATAGATGCGCGTCAGGTCATGCAGATCCTGCACCGCCACCGCCTCGTCCAGCTTGTGCATGGTCGCGTTGTTCAGGCCGAATTCCACCACCGGGCAAATCCGCGACAGGAAACGCGCGTCGGACGTGCCGCCGGTGGTCGACAACTCCGTCTCCACGCCGGTCACGTCGCGGATCGCGTCGCGCACCAGATCGCTGAACGCGCCCGGCGCGGTCAGGAAGGATTCGCCGCTGATCTTGGCTTCGACTATGCCGCCCTCGGTCGCCGCCAGCCCCTTGATCCGCTCGATCAGCGCCGCGCCGCTATGCTGGTCGTTGAAGCGGATGGAGATGCGCGCGGTCGCCGCGCCGGGGATCACATTATGCGCGACATTGCCGACCTCCAGGTCGGTGATCTCGATATTGCTGGGCTGGAACCAGTCGGTCCCCTCGTCCAGCACCTCGGCTTCGATCGCCGTCAGGATGCGCACCAGTTTCGGGATCGGATTGTCGGCCAGATGCGGATAGGCTACATGCCCTTGCGACCCGGCGACCCTGATCCACATATTGACCGACCCGCGCCGGCCGATCTTCACCACATCGCCCAGCCGCGCCGACGATGTCGGTTCGCCCACCAGGCACAGGTCCGGGCGCAGGTCGCGCGCCTGCATCCGGTCCATCAGCGCCAGCGTGCCATAGACGGCCGGCCCTTCCTCGTCCCCGGTGATGATCAGGCTGATCGTGCCCGGCAGGTCGTCTGGCAGCGCGTCCAGCGCTGCGACGAAGGCGGCGATCGACCCCTTCATGTCCACCGCGCCCCGCCCGTAGAGCAGGTCGCCGCGAATTTCCGGCGCGAACGGATCGCTGGTCCAGCCCGCGCCCGGCGGCACCACGTCCAGATGTCCGGCAAAGGCGAAATGCGGTCCCGCCCCGGTGGTGCGCCAGGCCAGCAGATTTTCCACCGGCCCGTCGGGCGCTTCGCCCACGGTGAAACGATCCACGGTAAAGCCGCGCGGGACCAGCATCGCCTCCAGCGCAGCGAAGACTTCGCCGGTGGCGGGGGTTACGGACGGGCAGGCCAGCAGGCGCCGGGCCAGTGCCACCACATCGTCATTGGTGCTGGTCATGCTCATCCTGCCGCGTTAGCGAAAGCCATGCGGGTTGGCCAGCTTTTGGGGGCCAGCCCCAAGAGGACAGGCCACAGGAGGACCGGCCCATGCCACGGATCGACCTGGACAGCATCGCGCAGACGAACAGCACCGGCTATCCCGCCGGCCATGCGGCTATCGTCGACGGGCGATGGGTGCGACGGCTCGGCCCCGCCCACGGTCTCAGCGATTTCGGCGTCAGCCATGTCGTGCTGAAACCCGGCGCGGCGTCGTCCCAGCGCCACTGGCATGAGGATGAGGACGAGTTCGTGCTGATGCTGGCGGGAGAGGCCGTGCTGGTGGAGGAGGGCAAGCGCACGCCGATGACGGCCGGCGACATGGCGGCTTTTCCGAAAGGCGATCCGAACGGCCATCATCTGGTCAATGAAAGCGCAGCCGATTGCGTGTTCGTCGCGTTCGGCCGTGTGCCGACGGGGGATTGCCATTATCCCGATATCGACCTTCTCTGGTCGGGCGGGGCCTACCGCCACAAGGATGGGAGCAGCTATTGACGATGCGGATGGACCGGCGCGGTGCGCTGACCGGAATGGGCGCGATGCTCGCGGCGATGAGTATATCGGCGCGCGCCGCGCCTGCTGCCCTGGTGAAGCCGCCGCGGCTGCGCGCGGGCGACATGGTGGGCCTGATCGAGCCGGCGGGGTTCAGCGACGACGCGTTCGACCTCGATCTGGTCAAGGAAACGATCCTCGCCATGGGGCTCAAGCCCAGGGCCGCGCCGCATCTCGCCGGGCGCTACGGCTATCTGGCCGGGACCGATGCGGATCGGGCGGCGGACGTCAACGCGATGTTCGCCGACCCGCAGGTCCGGGCGGTCTTCGCGGTGCGCGGCGGCTGGGGCTGCGCGCGCATCCTGCCTCGGCTCGATTTCGCGGCGATCCGTAAAAATCCCAAACTGCTGGTCGGCTTTTCGGACATCACTGCGCTCCATCTGGCTTTCGCCGCCAAGGCGGGCTTCACCACCATCCACGGCCCCAATGCCGCGAGCAGTTGGGGAGCGTTTAGCTGGGACGCCTTCCGCGCGGTCGCCTTCGACGCGGCGACGCCGACCTTTTCCACCCCGGTCGGGCATGACGATCGGCTGGCGCAGCGCACGGGGCGCATCCGCACCTTCCGCCCCGGCGTGGCGCGCGGGCGGCTGCTGGGCGGTAACCTCACCGTGCTGGCGGCGCTGATGGGCACGGCTTATCTGCCCGATTTCACCGGCGCGATCCTGTTCATCGAGGATGTGAGCGAACAGCCCTATCGCATCGACCGGATGCTGACCCAGCTATCGCTGGCGGGGATATTGGGCAAGCTGGCGGGCGTGGCCTTCGGCCAATGCACCGACTGCGGGCCGGGCGGCGCCAGCTATGGCGGCTTCACCCTGTCGGAGGTGCTGCAACAGCATCTGGAGCCGCTCGGCATCCCCGCCTTTCAGGGCGGCCAGTTCGGTCACGTCGCCAACCAATATAGCCTGCCGCTGGGTGTGGCCGCGGAAATGGACGCGGAAGCGGGGACGATCAGGCTGCTGGAGGCGGCGGTCAGTTAGGCGGTCTGAAAATCCTCCCCAGGCCTTTGGCGCAGGGAGGACCAGGGCTGCCTATGGTTTCACGCCATCCAGCGCCGCCACGGTCCCGCTCCCCGCCGGTTCGCCCTGCATCCCGGCCGCGACCTTCTCCGCCGCCGCCATCACCCGCAGCACATTCTCGCCGACCAGCTTGGCGATATCCTTGTCGCTCCAGCCCCGGCGCATCAGCTCGGCCAGCAACGCCGGATAGGTCTGCACCCCGCTCAGTCCCTGCGGCAGCGATCCCACGCCGTCGAAATCGCTACCGATGCCGACATGGTCGACGCCGGCCACTTTGGCGATATGGTCGATATGGTCGGCGACCTGCGCCAATGTCACCACCGGCTCGGGATTGGCCTTTTCCCACGCCGCCAGCGCCGTCTTCGCGCCTTCGGGATCGCCGATATAGAGGCCGCCAAAGGGCGGTGCATTATAGCGTGCGACTTCCGCACTGCGGGCCGCGCTCCAGATACGGCGCGCTTCCGACACATATTGCGGCGCATAATTGACCATCACCACGCCGCCATTGGCGGCCACCTGCGTCAGCACCGCATCCGACACGTTGCGCGGCGTGTTGCAGATCGCCCGCGCGCTGGAGTGGGAGAAGATCACCGGCGCCTTGCTGACCCGCAGCGCGTCCAGCATCGTGCCCTCGCTGACATGGCTCAGATCCACCAGCATCCCCAGCCGGTTCAGCTCATGCACCACCGCCTCGCCGAACGGGGTGAGCCCGTCATGCTGCGGATTGTCGGTCGCGCTGTCGGCCCAGGCGATCGTGCGGGCGTGGGTCAGCGTCAGATAGGAAGCGCCAAGCTGGCGATAGCTGCGCAGCACCGCCAGGCTGCCGTCGATCTGGCCGCCGCCCTCCACGCCCAGCAGCGATGCGACCCGTCCCGCCTTGTGCGCGGCGCGTAGCTCCGCCGCCGTGGTGACGAAGGCGAAGTCGCTGGGGTAACGGCGCGCAAAACTATGGGCCAGGTCGATCTGCTCCAGCGTGTCCTTGACCTGCTGCAGTTCGGGCAGGTCGGCCGACACCCAGACCGACCAGAATTGCCCGCCCACGCCGCCCGCGCGCAGCCGTTCGATATCGGTATGGAAGGTCGCCGGGTCCAGCCGGTCGAGCGCCATCGTCCAGCGTCCTTCCTTGGCCTTGTCGGCCAGCGCTTCGGGCCAGTCGTTATGGCCGTCGATCAGGGGGGTGGCCTTCAGCACCTTGGCGACCCGATCCACATAGGGATCGGCGGCGTGGACGGCGGGGGCGGCGAGGAGGAGCGGCAGCAGGGCCAGGGACAGGCTTTTCATGGGGCGGCAAGCTAGGGCCGCGCCATCGCAAGTCAATCTCCCGCCGGATGCCATAATCGATGCAGAGGGCTTTCCCCTTCCGCCCCGTCTGCTACTCCTTGGCCAGAATGATGATCGATCCGCTCGTCCTGCTGCAGGCCTATTCCATCGGCGTCTTTCCCATGGCCGACGACCGCGATGCGGACGAGGTCTATTGGGTCGAACCCAAGCGGCGCGCGATTCTGCCGCTCGACGGTTTCCACCTGTCGCATTCGCTCTCCAAGACGATCCGCCGGGACCATTTCCGGGTCAGTGCGAACCGCGCCTTTGCGCAGATATTGGCGCTCTGCGCGCAGGCCGCGCCCGATCGCCCCTCGACCTGGATCAACCATCAGATCGAAGCCGCCTATCGCCACCTGCATGAAGCCGGCTTCGCCCATTCGATCGAGATATGGGAGGGCGACGAACTGGTGGGCGGCCTCTATGGCGTCGCCATCGGTCGTGCCTTTTTCGGCGAATCCATGGTGTCGCGCCGGACCGATGCGTCGAAAGTGGCGCTGGCCTGGCTGGTCGCGCGGCTCCGCGTCGGCGGCTTCACCCTGCTCGACTGCCAGTTCATGACCGATCATCTGCGCACGATGGGCGCCGTCGAAATCAGCCAGCGCGACTATCTTCAGTTGCTGGGCGCGGCGGCCGGCGGCGTGGCGCTGGGGGCCGGGGCGGGCGCATTGTCGCGCGGTTCGGGCGTGGCGGCCGAACGGGCGTTTGCGCCGCTCGCGGGCGATGCCGTCACGGGCTCGCCCTTGGCGCCCAGCTTCACCGTCTCCGGCCCGGTTTCGGGCCAGGCCATTGCACAGCTTCTGACCCAGACGTCATAGATCGGGTGCTGCACGACATTGCGGTCAGGCCGTTCGCGGAACAGCCAGCCGGAAAAATTGCGCCGCCATTTGCCGTCGGCGCTGCTGCGCACGTCCAGTTGGATGAAGGCGCCGGTTTCCTGCACATTTTCCCAGGGCGCGCTGGTTTCGCACGCCTGTAGCCGCACGATCGCGTCGCCCACGCGCAGCGCTTCGCCCGGCTTCATCGTCAGGTCGCGGGTCAGGCCGTTGCGCTTGTTGAGCAGGCCGACGACGGCGGTGCGTTCCGCCATCGGCGTGGTGCCGGGCAGGGCGGTGCCGGCGACCGACCGGATCGGCGATCCTTCGACCTTGACCGGGCCGGTCTGGTTGCCGTCAGGCACATCATTCTTGCCGCACGCGGCCAGAGCCAGCGCGCAGGACAGCAGAGGCGCGTACAACAGGATCGGCGGGACGCCCCCCGCCGGACGCCGGCTCATGCCGCGTCGGGGCTCCACGCCTCATAATCGCCGGTCGCCTTCTGGCGCTGGCCGCCCTTTTCGAGCGCGCCCGACGGGCGATAGGCGTGGGCGGTGCCAGTGGCGTTGGGGGTCGATTCCAGTTCCCAGATGCGCGGCGGCGGCAGGAAGCTTTCGGGCGCACCCTCGATCGAATGATGCAGCCAGCCATGCCATTCGGCGGGCACGCGGCTGGCGTCGTTGACGCCATTATAGATGACCCAGCGGCGCGTCAGGCCATTGGGGTCGATGCCGCCCTGATAATAGATATTGCCCTGATGGTCTTCACCGACCTTGCTGCCCTTGCGGGAGGTGAAGAGAGCGGTGCCGATGGTCGCGCCATCCCACCAGGTGAAGATCTTGCCGAGGATTCCCATGGGCCAAGCGCTTAGCCGCTGCGACGGGCGCGGGCAAGGAGGATATGGCGCTATCGGGGCGCGGCCGGACAGAAATTGCGGTCGGTCGTGACCTTGCCGCCCGGCACCGCGCAGCCGCCCCAGTGGACGACATCGCCTTCCGCGATGCCCAGCTCCGCCGCGCGCCCGCCGCGCAGTTCCAGCACGGCGGCGACGGGAATGCCGGCGGACACGGGGATGCGCGAATAAGGTTCGGCGTTGGCCTTCAGAAACGCGATCGTCCCGTCGGTATGGATGAACAGCATGTCGAGCGGGATCAGCGTATCCTTCATCCAGAAGCTCGCGGTGCGCGGCGGGTCCATCGGGAACAGCATCCCCCCGTCGGCGGCCAGTTCCTTGCGGAACATCAGCCCCTTTTCCTGTTCCTGCGGCGTGGCGGCGACCTCGACGTCGAACCGATGCCCGCCCTTGGCGGTCGAGATGACGACCGGCAGCGCGGCGGTGTCGGCCTGCGCCTGCGCGCTATTGTCGGCAGCGGGCTTGGGGCTGGAACAGGCGGCCAGCAGGCCGAGGACGAGAAGGGCGGGGAGGCGGATCATCATGACTGCCTAATGCGATTCGCGGCCGATGGGGAGGGTATTGACGGTCAATGTGCTGGGGGAGGGGAGTAGCTGCAAGCGACCAATCGCGGTCATTCGGCGTAGCAATTTCGCTTCTTAGCTGCCGACCGGCGGCTTCCCCAAGCATGCGAGGCTGGGCCCCTTGCGGACTGGCATCTGTGGATGGCTCCCGCGTTGCAAGCATAAAGTGATGATCTGGCCATTGGTCGGGTGCAGTCGTCTGTCCGGCCTGTTGATGCAGTCGGTGAGACCGCTGGCCCTCATGGTGTCCGCGAACAAGGTCCGATCGGCTTAGCAGGCTATGCGGCAGCGGCCTGGTGATCCTAGCGGCGATGTATCATCTGCTGAAAGGCACCACGGGATAAGAGCAGGGCTTCGGCCCTGCTTTTTTCGTCAGCCCATATGGACGCGAATTATGCCGAACCCTATGAAAAGTTATGCAGAATAGGGGGGGTATGATGTTACGTAAATTTTCGCGCACTGTGACTACGCCAATCACCATCTCGCCTGAGTTTTTTCGAGGGCTGCGCCGCGTTATGGCAGAGATGCAAGCGCTATCTGTCTCTGCCATACGGACTTATTCGGGGGTCACTGAAGAAGAGTTCAATCGTGCTGCCGGAACCGATCAAGTTGGTTTCAGCGAAGATCGTGGAGCCAAGATACGTGAAGCCCGAATGCTCATCGCCGATTTCGAGGGTGGGTCATATTCTCTCGCGTTCGCGAATGGCTCTACGATTGAAACCAACGACTTAGATCAAGTCGAACTGTTGCTTGCGACCGAACATTCCATACCGACAGAATTCGCATTCTCTCATGGAAAGCATGGAGTGCTGAGGTTGCGAATTAACATCGGAAAATTCCTGCTCAAAGTGATAACCTATGACATTGAGGGAACTGATGTGCATGTCAATCATATGCGTACCATGCTCGACAATTTAATATCTGGTTCAAAAACTGATTATCCATTCTTTTTTAGCAAGTGGCACTCAAGGATATTCGGAGTTGTGCTTTTCTGCGTATTTGTAGCATCTTTTATGCTCTGCGTTTACTTTACAAAAAGTGGAACTAGCTCGCGGAAGATTTACGCAAATCTGTTTCCAATTTACTTATGCATCATGCCGCTTGCGATCTTTTTCATAACAGACAAATACGCAAAACTATTCCCCTCATTAAAATTTGATTATGGACGCAGCAGCAAGGATGCCTCCGAAGCGAGAACCGTGCTGCTCTGGGTGCTTGGTGTTGTTTTGATCCCTGTGGTTTTAGGAATCGCGATCCCATTGCTGTTACCGACGCCATCTCCAGCGGCTAAAGCGGAAACCAAGTAATCACAGCCACCGCAACCTGAACAGCGATCCCTCGCCATCATCGGAGAACTCGATCCAAAACGATCGCCCGAGGACATCGCAGATGATCTCCCAGGGTTCGCGCAGGTTTTCGAGGCAACATTCCTGCATATCGTGACGCCGGGTCAGGCGGGTAAGGTCTGTTTCATATCGCAGTGCTCCCAAGAGGCGACGTTCCGCTCTCCACCCTTTTTGCCATTCAAAGATAAGCCGATATCGTCACGTCTCCGCGCCTCCGCGCGAAAAAAATCTAATCGTGCGGAGAACGCGGAGATAAAGCGGAAAGAGGCCTCCGGTCGTTTTCGCGCTGTTGAGAGGGCATGAAAACTACGGCGACCTTCCAACCCAAAATCCCTCTTCCAATGTAGGATTTCATCTGATTTATCCTTGTCGATGGAACCGCACCCCACCGCCAATCCGCCCGCGCCCTGCGCGTCCATCGCGACCGACCCCATCCGCTGGACGCCCGACAGGCAGCGCCGCTTCCTCACCAGCCTGCTCGCCACCGGCAATGTGACGCAGGCGGCCCGCGCCGTCGGCATGTCGCCCGCCAGCGCGCATCGCCTGCGCCGCCGCCTGGCCGGTACGCCGTTCGACCGGACCTGGGCCAATGCCCTGGCGCTCCATGCGCAAAGCCTGGCGGATCCCTTCGGCGCTGATCCCACCCGACCCGTGACCCGACAGCCGCGTGGCTGATGCGCGGGCGGCGCGCGATCCTGACCCGACAGGGACGCGACTATGACCCAAGGGGCGCGTCGCTATGGCCTCACCGGCGCTTGACCGACGCTTCGTCCTGTCTTTCGCGCGCGAAATCATGCCATCAACGGTGTGAACTTCGCGCCCATGACCCGGTTGTGACCCCGATCTATTCCTCTTCCGCCGCCATCGGCTCCCCCGGCGGGGCATCGACCCAGCGCCGTGCGACGGCATAATCATGACCCGCGCGCAGAAACGCCGCGATCGCCTTCTCCCGCTGCTTGGGGTCAAGCGGCCCGGTCGCATAAGGGCCGACCCGCTTGCGCCGGGCGAAGCGGTCCGCCGCCGCCCAGGCTTCGGACGCGATCTGCGCATCGGCCTGTTCGCGATCCTCCTCCGCGATCCCCGCCGCGCGCAGTTCCTCGCCGATGCGCCGCGCGCCATAGCCGCGCCGAGCCAGCGCCCCGCTCTTCATCACGGCATAGCCGGCATCGTCGATATAGCCCAGTTCCCCGAAGCGGTCGGCCAGCCCTTCCGGGTCAGCGGGCTGTTCGCCGCCCCAGCCGCGCTCCTTGATCTTGCGCTTGAGATAGGCGAGCAGCTTGCCCCGGCTGGTGGCGAAGCGGGCGACATGGCGCAGCGCCATGTCGCGCAACGCGCTTTCATCGAGCGGTGGAGGGAGGCGTTTGCCGGTCATCATGATGCAACATGCGACATGCGCCATCTTTATGCCACAGTCGGGCCGGAATTTCACCGCGCCTTGTCGGCTATGAGTGCATGCTGGAATGCAATATCCGGTGCATGTCGCAGTCAAAGATGATAGCGGCCGCGCCTTCACGATTTTTATGACATTGGGTGAAACCAATATGACGGGTTCGCAAGAGATGATGGCACCGACGCCGACCACCGATGATCTGCCGCGCCGCTTCTCCGATTTCGGGACGCTGGGCGAAGCGCTGGACTATGCGGCGCAGGGCAAACGCGGCCTCAATTTCCACGATGCGCGTGGCAATCTGGCGCGGCCCTATCCGTTCAGCGAATTGCGCGCCGACGCGCTTGCCTGCGCCCACCGCCTGATCGCCCATGGCGTGAAGCCGCAGGACCGCGTCGCCCTGGTCGCCGAAACCGGCGCCGATTTCGCCATGCTCTTCTTCGGCATCGTCTATGCCGGCGCCTGGCCGGTGCCGCTGCCGCTGCCGACCAGCTTCGGCGGCAAGGAAAGCTATATCGACCAGCTCAACGTCCAGCTTTCCAGCTGCGACCCGATGCTGTTCCTCTTCCCCAAGGAACTGGAAGAAATGGCCGGCGAATCCGGCCGGCAGAAATCGGTCGAAAGCATCGCCTTCGAGGATTTCATCGCCCGCGACGCGTCGCCCGTCGACCTGCCGCAGGCGCGCACCGACGAGATCGCCTATCTTCAATATAGCAGCGGCTCGACCCGCTTCCCCCATGGCGTCGCGGTGACGCATCATGCGCTCCTGTCCAACCTGTCGGCGCACAGCCACGGGATGCAGGTGCAGGACAGCGATCGCTGCATCAGCTGGCTGCCCTGGTATCATGACATGGGCCTGGTCGGCTGCTTCCTGTCGGTCGTCGCCAACCAGGTGTCGACCGACTATATGAAGACCGAGGATTTCGCCCGCCGTCCGCTGGCCTGGCTCGACCTCATCAGCCGCAATGAAGGCACCTCGATCAGCTATTCGCCGACCTTCGGCTATGACATTTGCGCCCGCCGCATCTCCAGCCAGACCAAGGCGGAGGACCGGTTCGACCTGTCCCGCTGGCGGCTTGCCGGGAATGGCGCGGACATGATTCGCCCCGACGTGATGCAGAGCTTCGTCGATGCCTTCGCCGATGCGGGGTTCAGCCCCAAGGCCTTCCTGCCCAGCTATGGCCTCGCCGAAGCGACGCTGGCCGTGACCATCATGCCGCCGGGCGAGGGGATCATCGTCGAACTGGTCGAGGAAACCGACCTGTCGGGCGGCGACGCGACAGAGGGGCGTCCCCAGCGCTTCCGCTCGATCGTCAATTGCGGCAAGCCGGCCAAAGACATGATCGTGGAAATCCGCGACGAGGATGGCGGCCTGCTGCGCGAGCGCCAGATCGGCAAGGTCTGGACCACCGGTCCCAGCCTGATGGTCGGCTATTTCCGCGACGAAGCCGCGACCAAGGCGTGCATGGCGGATGGCTGGCTCGACACCGGCGACATGGGCTATCTGAGCGACGGCTATCTCTACATCGTCGGCCGCGCCAAGGACATGATCATCATCAACGGCAAGAATCACTGGCCGCAGGATATCGAATGGGCTGTCGAGCAACTGCCCGGCTTCAAGCAGGGCGACATCGCCGCCTTCGCCATCACCACGCCGGGCGGCGAGGAAGCGCCCGCGGTGCTGGTCCATTGCCGCACGTCGGACAATGAAGAACGGTCGCGCCTGCGCGACCAGATCCGCGAGCGGGTCCGCGCCATCACCGGCATGAACTGCGTCGTGGAACTGGTGCCGCCACGCACCCTGCCGCGCACCAGTTCGGGCAAACTCAGCCGGTCGAAGGCGCGCAACCTCTATCTGACCGGCGAAATCCGGCCCTATGATATCGCCGCCTGACACTCGGCCCGATCGCGATATCCTCTCGGCCAAGGTTACCGATTGATAACCCATGACTGCTAACCCGGTCATGTGGGTAGCAAGCAGGACCAAGCCGTAGAACCGGACCGCCAGGCGCGCGCGTCGCTGCGCGCCATGGCGGGCCTTTCGCCCGTGAAGGACGAAGCGGGCCTGCGCGTGCTGGAGGCCCAGCTGCGATCCGCCGACAGCGTGGCCATCCTGCGCCATGGCATGAATATCTGCGGCTTGCTGTTTCTGTGGGAGGTCTTTTCTCATTGCTGCTCGCCGGTTCTGCTGGGCGGGTGGAGCGCGGCGCTGATCGCCGCGACGACCATCGCCCTGCTGCTCGACCGGCAACGGGGGCGCGCGAAGAATATCGGCCTGTCGCCATCCGATCTGCGGCGGCATGGGCTGGGGGGATTGTTGCAGGGGCTGGTCTGGGCGGCCTGCATGGTGCTGGTGTCGCGATCCGGCCAGACTGCGGAACTGGTGGCGCTCTGGACCCTCATCAGCTGCATCATGGTCTGCGGCGCGATCAGCTATGCGGCGACCCCGCTGTCCGCCACTGCCTATTTGCTACCCTGTATCCTGGGTCTTTTCGCCATGTTCGACCAAGGCGGCCAGATGCCGTTGCGGGCGCTGGCGACCAGCTACGCCCTGTCGCTGCTGGCCGGCTGTTTCATCTATGCGCGCACCTTTGCGCGGCAGCACAGCACGACCGCGCAACTGGCCGAAAAGAGCGAAGTCGTCAGCCTGCTGTTGCGGGAGTTCGAGGGAGGGGGATCGGACTGGCTGTGGCAGACCGACGCGCTGCGGCGGATCAGTGGCGTTTCCGGCCGTTTCGCCGAAACGATGGGGATGCAGCCGGCGGAGCTGGAGGGAGCGCCGCTGGTGCAAATGCTGGCGGGCAGCGGTTGGGACGACGGCCGGTTCGCAGCCGGCCTGCACAGCCTGGCCGACTATTTGAAGCGGCGCGAGAGTTTCAGCAATCTGCTCCTTCCGGTCGAGGTCAAGGGCCAATGGCGCTGGTGGGAGCTGTCGGCTTCGCCCCGCCACGATGAAAACGGCATTTTCCAAGGGTTCCGCGGGGTCGGGTCGGACGTGACGGCGCAGCGCGAATCGGCCGACAAGATCGCGCAGCTCGCCCGTTTCGATCCGCTCACCGGCCTGCCCAACCGCAGCCATCTGCGCGAGGTGCTGGACCAGTCGATGGACGCGGCGAAAGGCCGCTCGCCCGGCTGCGGTTTCCTTATGATCGATCTCGACCGCTTCAAGTCTATCAACGACACGCTGGGCCATCAGATCGGCGACAAGCTGTTGAGCCAGGTGGCGCGGCGGCTGCGCCAGGTCTGCGCGACCGACATATTCTGCGGCCGGATCGGCGGCGACGAATTCGCCGTCATCATGCCGGATGTCGCCGATAGCGCGGCCATCCCTCGCCTGTCGTCGGCGATCATCGGGGCGCTTTCCGCCCCCTATCAGATCGACCAGCATATGCTCTATGTCGGCGCATCGGTCGGATCGGCTTTGTCGCCGATGGATGGCCGCGCGTCCGAAGCCCTGATCCGCAGCGCCGACCTCGCCCTCTATCGCGCCAAGGATGAGGGCGGCGGTGTGCATTGCGCCTATGAGCCGCGGCTCCACGCGCAGGCGGAGGAGCGGCGGCAGCTGGAGCTGGCGCTGCGCGAGGCGCTGGAAAAGGATCAGTTGCACGTTCTCTATCAGCCCGTAGTCGATGCCGACCAGGGCGTGGTGCTGGGGTTCGAGGCGCTGGTGCGCTGGACCCATCCACAACTGGGCGTCATATCGCCGGTCAAGTTCGTACCGGTGGCTGAGGAAGCGCGGCTGATCGCGCCGATCGGCGAATGGGTGTTGCGCACCGCCTGTATGGAGGCGGTGACCTGGCCGGACGATATCCGGATCGCCGTCAATGTCTCGGCCGAGCAGCTGACCCATCCCAGCTTCGTCGCCGCGGTCGTGTCCGCGCTGGCGCAGAGCGGGCTCGACGCGCGCCGGCTGGAGCTGGAGGTCACCGAAAGCGTATTCATGAACGAGGATGCGGGCGCGCTCAAGGTGCTGGACCAGTTGCTCAGCCTGGGTATCCAGCTCTCGCTCGACGATTTCGGCACCGGCTATTCCTCGCTGGGCTATCTCAGCCGTACCCGGTTCAACACGATCAAGATCGATCGCAGCTTCGTCGTTGGCGCGTCCAAGAATACCGCCGAAAGCCTGGCCATCATCCGGGCCGTGGTGACGCTGGCCGAAAGCCTGGGCATGAGCACCACGGCCGAGGGCGTGGAGACCGAGGCCGAATTGCAGATGGTCCGGCGGCTGGGCTGCAAGAAGGTGCAGGGCTATTATTTCGGTCGGCCGATGCTGCCCCAGGACGCGGCGCGCCTGTTTCCGAAACCCCAGCGGGCTGCCATCGGCTGACGCCGCTCTAGCCGGCCTGCAATTGCCGCTCGACCATCGTCCACAGCGAGGCGAAGGCCTGTGCCGGCGGCGAAGTCGGGGCGAAAGCGCCTAGCGGCTTGCGGCGCACCGTCATCTGCTCGATCGTGCTGGCCATCGGAATGGCGGGCCAGCCCGACTGGCTGTCCAGCGCCGCACGATGCAGGCTGCGGCGGCGATCGACCATCGAATAGACCGGCAGGATCGGCGCATGGTTGCCGCCGCGTTGGACCAGATAGCGGGCGACCTCGCCCATCGCCCGCTGCGACAGGGGGGACGGGATGACGGGGATGACGATCAGGTCGGCGGCGCGCAGCACCTGCTCGCTGGTCTCGGTCAGGCCGGGCGGGCAATCGAGGATGATCCGGTCATAGTCGCGCCCCAGGCTCTCGATCAGCTTGGCCAGCCGCTTCTTCTTGTCCATTTCGCGGAACAGATGGTCGAGGCTGCGCAAGGAGGTGTCGGCGGCGATCAGGTCCAGTCCCGGCACGGTCGACGGCTGGATCAGCTTGCGGACGTCCACATCCTTGCTGAAGATCGCCTGCGCCGCGTCGCGGCTTTCCGTGTCGGTGGAGAGCAGCCAGCTCGACGCGGCCTGCGGGTCGAGATCCCAGAGGAGGGTGCGCCGCTTGGAGATGCAGGCCGATGCCCAGGCCAGGTTGATCGCGAAGGTGGTCTTACCCACGCCGCCCTTCAGACTGTAGACGGCGATGGTCGCCAATGTCGGTTCCTTTGCCATGAGGAGAGAAGCTACGGCTTCCCGCCATCAAAGCAAGCGCTCAGATCATGGCTTTGTTACGCGCCTGTGACGTGACGAGATGAGACAGGGAGTTGGACAATTATATCGCATTTTCAAAACAAAGATCGTTTCGGATATGCAATGATAGAGTGTTTAGATTTTTATAGAATTTCCAGTACCTTATCCTGCGGCCGGCAGAAGCGAACGCCCTTCTCGGTCTCGACGAAGGGGCGATTCACATAAGCCGGATCTGACGCCATTGCGTCCAGGATCGCACTGGCGTCCAAGGTAGGCAGGCCGCGTTCCTCTGCGTCGGTGCCCATCTTGCGGATCGCCTCCGCCGGGGTCAATCCGGCGTCGGCGATGATCTGCGCCAGCTTGTCGCGGGTGAACGGGGTTTTCAGATACTCGATCACCTCGACCTCGACGCCCGGCGCCTCCTCGAGGATCGCCAGCGTCTTGCGCGACGTGCCGCATTTGGGGTTGTGCCAGATGGTCGCCTTCACGCGTCGCCCTCCCGCGCCAACCATTCCTCCAGCCATTTGATCGTGTAGTTGCCGTTGAGGAAATCGGGATCGCGCAGCAGCGCCTGATGCAGCGGGATGGTGGTCTTCATCCCTTCGATCACATATTCCTCCAGCGCCCGCTTCAACCGCATGATCGCGCCCTCGCGGGTGCGGCCATAGACGATCAGCTTGCCGATCATGGAGTCATAGTAGGGCGGCACCTTATAGCCCTGATACAGGCCGCTATCGACGCGGACATGCATGCCACCCGGCACGTGATAGCTGGTCACGGTGCCCGGCGACGGCGCGAAGGTCTTTGGGTCTTCGGCGTTGATGCGGCATTCGATGGCATGGCCGGTGAAGCGCAGTTCGTCCTGCGTGACCGACAGCGGCTTGCCTTCGGCGATGCGGATCTGTTCGCGGACCAGATCCATGCCGGTGATCATTTCGGTCACCGGATGTTCGACCTGAAGCCGGGTGTTCATTTCGATGAAGTAGAATTCCCCATCTTCCCACAGAAATTCGATCGTGCCCGCGCCGCGATAGCCCATATCGGCCATCGCCTTGGCGCAGACGCCGCCGATGCGGTCGCGATCGGCCTGGCTCAGAATCGGGGAGGGGGCTTCTTCCAGCACCTTCTGGTGACGCCGCTGGAGCGAACAATCGCGCTCGCCCAGATGGATGGCGTTGCCATTGCCGTCGCCGAACACCTGGATTTCGATATGGCGCGGATTGCCGAGATATTTTTCGAGATAGACGGTCGCGTCGCCAAAGGCGGCCTTCGCTTCCGACCCGGCCTGCTGCATCAGCGTTTCCAGCTCGTCGGGCGAATTGCACACCTTCATGCCGCGACCGCCGCCGCCGGACGCGGCCTTGATGATGACCGGATAGCCGGCCTTTTCCGCGATCGCCTTGGCTTCCTCCAGGTCGCTGATCGCGCCGTCGGAGCCGGGGACGAGCGGCAGGCCCAGCGCGCCGGCGGTGCGCTTGGCTTCGATCTTGTCGCCCATGGTGCGGATATGTTCGGGCTTCGGCCCCACGAAGGCGATGCCGTGCGCTTCGACGATTTCGGCGAACTTGGCGTTCTCCGACAGAAAGCCATAGCCCGGATGGATCGCATCCGCGCCGCTGATTTCCGCGGCCGAAATGATCGCGGCAACGTTCAGATAGCTGTCCTTGGCCGCGGGCGGCCCGATGCAGATCGCTTCGTCGGCCAGCCGCACATGCATGGCGTCGGCGTCGGCGGTCGAGTGGACCGCCACCGTCTTGATGCCCATTTCATGGCAGGCGCGGTGGATGCGCAGCGCGATTTCGCCGCGGTTGGCGATCAGCAGCTTTTCAATGGCCATGGGTCCGACGGCCTTATTCAATGACGATCAGCGGCTGGTCGAATTCGACCGGCTGGCCATTGTCGACCAGCACGGCCTTGACCGTACCGGACACGGGTGCGGCGATCGCGTTCATGACCTTCATCGCTTCGACGATCAGGATCGTCTCACCGGCGGCGACCTGCGCGCCGATGCGGGCGAAGGGGGCGGAGCCGGGTTCGGCGGAGAGATAGGCGGTGCCCACGATCGGGGATTTGACCAGCGTGCCGGCGGGCAGTGAAGCCTCGGCCGGCGCGGCGGCGGGCGCCGGAGCAGCGGCTGCCACAGGGGCCGCGGCGGCGGGCGCAGGCGCGGCGGCATAGACCGGCGCGGTGCTGGCGGCGGCCTTGCGCGCGACGCGGATCTTGCGGTCGCCGTCCTCGACCTCGATCTCGGTCAGATTGGTGTCATCGAGCAGCGCGGCCAGATCGCGCACCAGCTGTACGTCTACCTGCATTGCGCCCTTTTCTTGTTTTTCGGTCATGTTGAAGTCCCTGGCCGGTGAATATCGTTTCTGGTGCCCGCGCCTATGCGCATTTACGGCAAAGCGCAACTTTTGTGCGCCCAAACGCGCCCCTTCACAGTTCCAGCGCGGCTTCCAGCGCCAGCATGTAGGACATGGGGCCAAAGCCGGCGATCGTCCCCTTGGCCGCCATGCCGACATAGCTTTTGTGGCGGAAGGCTTCGCGTTGATGCGGGTTGGACAGGTGGATTTCGATCACCGGCACGGTCACGGCCTTGATCGCGTCATGCAGCGCGACCGACGTGTGCGTGAGGCCGCCGGGATTCATGATGATCGCGTGGGCGCCTTCCGCATGGGCTTCCTGCACCCAGTCGATCAGATGGCCTTCATGGTTGGACTGGCGAAAATCGATTTCGACATGGGCGCGCGTAGCGGCGTCGTCCATCCGCTCGGCAATGTCGTCCAGCGTGTCATAGCCGTAGATTTCCGGCTCGCGGGTGCCCAGCATGTTCAGATTGGGTCCGTTCAGCACATAGATTTTACGCATGTCGGCCATGGCGATCCCCTTGCATGTTGCGACCGGGGCAAGGCCGCCCCTATATGCGGCACGATCCTTAGCCCTTCATGTCTCGCTTAGTCGAGACATCTTCGCATGTTCGGGAAAGCTATAGTGAGCACAGACGGCACCATCTCCATCCACATCAATGGCGAACATCGCCGCATCCGCGACGGCCTGACGCTCGCGCAACTGGCGAGCGAACTGGGCTTCGTGCCCGAAAAGGTCGCGGTGGAGCGCAATCTGGAGGTCGTGCCGCGATCGACCCTGGCGCAGGTCATGGTCGAGGATGGCGACGAACTGGAGATCGTCCATTTCGTGGGCGGCGGCGATCATCCTGTCGCCGGTAACGGCGGGGCGGTATCCGCCGCCGACGATAGCTGGACCGTGGCGGGCAAGACCTTCCGGTCGCGCCTGATCGTGGGGACCGGCAAATATAAGAGCTTCGAACAGAATGCGGCCGCGCTGGCCGCTTCGGGCGCGGAGATCGTCACCGTGGCGGTGCGCCGCGTCAATGTCAGCGATCCCAAGGCGCCGATGCTGACCGACTATATCGATCCCAAGAAGATCACCTACCTGCCCAATACCGCGGGCTGCTTCACCGGGGAGGATGCGATCCGCACCCTGCGGCTGGCACGCGAGGCGGGCGGCTGGGACCTGGTGAAGCTGGAAGTGCTGGGGGAAGCGCGCACGCTCTATCCCGACATGGTCGAAACGCTGCGGGCAACCGAGATATTGGCCAAGGAAGGCTTCAAGCCGATGGTCTATTGCGTCGATGATCCGATCGCGGCCAAGCGGCTGGAGGATGTCGGCGCGGTCGCGATCATGCCGCTGGGCGCGCCGATCGGATCGGGCCTGGGCATCCAGAACCGGGTGACGATCCGCCTGATCGTGGAAGGGACCAAGCTGCCGGTGCTGGTCGATGCGGGCGTGGGCACCGCGTCGGAAGCGGCGCAGGCGATGGAACTGGGCTGTACCGGCGTATTGATGAACACCGCCATTGCCGAGGCCAAAGACCCGGTGCTGATGGCCGCCGCGATGAAGGCGGGGGTCGAGGCCGGGCGCATGGCGTATCGCGCCGGGCGCATGGGCAGGCGGATGTATGCCGATCCGTCCAGCCCGCTGGCGGGGTTGATCTAGCGTTTATTCCGTGTGTTCCCGCGAAGGCGGGAATCCAGTTCTGCCGTCTGGCCTGGGTTCCCGCCTTAGCGGGAACACGCGGCGCTTTTGCAGGACCGCTCTAAGGCCCGGAATTCGCACGCAGGTCCAGCCGGCTCGCCCGGTCGAAAATCGCCAGCACCAGCGGATCGGACTCCGCTGCGCGCATCGCGACCTGAAATTCGACCGGGGGCATGGCGGGCGCATCGGGCACCGGCACCAGCCGCCCGCTTGCGATGGGTTGGCGCACCATCGGATGGGGAAAGATGCCGATCCCGCTGCCTTCCAGCACGATGTCGATCATCGTGCGGACATTGTTGCACAGGTTGAGCGGGCAATCGGCCAGGTCCGACGCGGCGATCGCCTCCTTCATGATGCGATAGAGCGGCGACAGGTTGGTCAGCGACCAGATCGGCGTCCCGGCCGCATCCATGGTGCGCACCGTCGACGGACTGGCCAGCCAGAGCAGGTCGACGCTGCCGATCGGCGCGGAGCGCAGCATCGGATGGGCGATCCGGCCGGCGGCAAAGGCGATGTCGGTGCGGCCGGAGGCGAGTTGCTGGATCAGATCGACCGTCAGCGCAATGTCCACCTCCAGCGACACGTGGGGCAGGTCATGGCCCAGTTGCGCGACGAAGCCGGGCAGGCAACTGGCCGCCGCAATCTCGCCCGCGCCGATTCGGATGATCCCGGTCGCGCCCGATATGTCGCTACACCCCATCAGCACCCCCTGGAAGCGCGCCCAGAGCGGTTCGCTTTCGCGCACCAGCTCGCGCCCGGCCGGGGTCAGCGCCATGGCTCGCCCCTCCCGCCGGAACAGGGCGGTGCCCAGATGACTTTCCAGTTCGCGCACGCGCGCCGAAATGGCGGGCTGGGTCGTGTTGAGCCGCGCCGCCGCCGCTGCGAAGGTGCCCAGCCGGGCGATCCAGAGCAAGGTTTCAAGATGGTAGAAGGCGATGCGATTGATAGACATTGCTTATGCTTAACTGAAAAAACAAATCATTGGTATTGATTGGTCGCGCTGCCTAAGAACGGTGTGAACTTTCAAAAAGGAAGGATGCCGATGGCCAGGAAGCTTTACCCCGATGCCGCTGCGGCGCTGGAAGGATTGCTGTTCGACGGAATGCATCTGTGCGCGGGCGGCTTCGGCCTGTGCGGCATTCCCGAACGGCTGATCGATGCGATCCGCGATTCGGGGGTCAAGGATCTGACCATCGCCTCCAACAATGCCGGGATCGACGGCGAGGGGTTGGGCAAGCTGCTGCGCACGCGCCAGGTCAAGAAGATGATCTCCTCCTATGTCGGCGAGAACAAGGAGTTCGAACGGCAATATCTGGCTGGCGAACTGGAAGTCGAATTCTGCCCACAGGGCACGCTGGCCGAACGCTGCCGTGCGGGCGGGGCGGGCATTCCGGGCTTCTACACCAAGACCGGCGTCGGCACGCAGGTGGCCGAGGGCAAGGAAGTGAAGAGCTTCGACGGCCAGGATTACATCCTGGAGCGCGGCATCTTCGCCGACGTCGCGGTCATCAAGGGCTGGAAGGCGGACGAGAGCGGCAACCTGATCTTCCGCAAGACCGCGCGCAACTTCAACCAGCCGATGGCGACCGCGGCGAAGATCTGCATCGCCGAAGTCGAGGAAGTGGTGCCGACCGGCAGCCTCGATCCCGACGCGATCCATCTGCCCGGCATCTATGTGAAGCGCATGATCGTGGGTGCGCCCTATGACAAGAAGATCGAATTCCGGACGGTGCGGACGCGGGAAGCGGCCTGATGTCGGCGACGATGCGCATGGCGCCGGCGCTGCTGCTGGCGCCGCTGGCCGCCTGCGCGACCGTGGCGCCTGCGCCTGTCGCCGCGCCTGTCGCCAATCCGCCGGCGGGGATGCAATATCTCTACGGGTCGGGCGAGGGCGCGGCGCTTTCGGTGCAGGCCTGGAACGCGCTGCTGGCCTATGTATCGGCCAGGGTGAAGGCGCGCCCGGCCGACAGCGTCGTGCTGGCGGAGGGCGCGCGCCTCGCCGCGCCGCGCTTCGTACCCTGTGGCGACAAGCCGTTCGCCGCGGTGTTCGACGTGGACGAAACGGTGATGCTCAACACCGGTTATGAATATCATGACGCGAAGACCGGCCGGGGCTTCGACGCTGCCGCCTGGGACGCATGGGAGAAGACGGGCGAGGGTGCGGTCGGGCCGGTGCCGGGCGCCGACCATGGGCTGGCCGCGCTGCGTGGCTTGGGCGTTACCGTCATCTTCAATACCAACCGGTCGGCCGCCAATGCTGATTCGACCGCGCGCGCGATCAAGGCCGCAGGGCTGGGCGATGCGGTGCATGGCCAGACGCTGTATCTAAGCGGCGACGATGCGATGGGATCGCGCAAGGATGGCCGCCGGGCGACGATCGCGGCGCGCTATTGCGTCATCGCCATGGGCGGCGACCAGTTGGGCGACTTTTCCGATCTGTTCAACGCCGCGCAACCCGTATCCGCGCGCCGCGACGCGACGCTGCAACCGCTGGTCGCGGGTCTGTGGGGCAATGGCTGGTTCGTAATGCCCAACCCCGTCTATGGCAGCGGCCTAAAGGGCGGGTTCGACGACATATTTCCGATGGACAAAAGGTGGGCGCCGCCCGCCATAGGGGAGAAATAATCATGCCCTGGACTCGTGACGAAATGGCCGCGCGCGCGGCGAAGGAATTGCAGGACGGTTTCTACGTGAATCTGGGCATCGGCATTCCGACGCTGGTGGCGAATCATATTCCCGATGGCGTGGAGGTGACGCTCCAGTCGGAAAACGGCATGTTGGGCATCGGCCCCTTTCCCTATGAGGGCGAAGAGGACGCCGACCTTATCAATGCGGGCAAGCAGACGATCAGCGAATTGCCGCAGACCGCCTATTTCAGTTCGGCCGACAGCTTCGCCATGATTCGTGGCGGGCATATCGACCTGACCGTGCTGGGGGCGATGGAGATTGCCGAAAATGGCGACATCGCCAACTGGATGATCCCCCGCAAGATGATCAAGGGCATGGGCGGCGCGATGGATCTGGTCGCGGGCGTCAAGAAGATCATCGTCGTCATGGAGCATACGAGCAAGAATGGCGATCCCAAGTTCATTCCGGCCTGCACCCTGCCGCTGACCGGCAAGAATGTGGTCGACATGATCGTGACGGACCTGTGCGTTTTCCAGCGCCCCGACCATGACAGCCCGTTCAAGCTGGTCGAATTGGCGCCGGGCGTGACGGCGGAGGATATCGCGGCTAAGACCAGCGCTCATTATGTGAGCTGAGGACGGCCAGGATGAGCCTTGACGGCGTGTATGACGACAATAATCCCTTCGCCCTGATCCTTGCGGGCAAGATTCCGTCGACCAAATTATACGAGGATGCGCACACGCTCGCCTTCCTCGACATCCAGCCGCAGTCGAAGGGGCACAGCCTGGTCATTTCCAAATGGTCCAGGGCGCGCAACATCCTGGAGATAGAGGATGAGGCGCTGGCGAAGGTGATGGCGAGCGTGAAGAAGGTCGCCAACGCCACGCGCCGGGCGCTTGCCCCCGACGGCATCCACATCGCCCAGTTCAACGGCGCGCCGGCGGGGCAGACGGTGTTTCACCTCCATGTCCATGTCGTGCCGCGCTGGGAAGGCGGACCGCTGGGATTCAGCGCCCATGCGCAGGGCGATTTCGCCGACGCGGCGCAACTGGCCGCGCTCGCCGAACAGATCCGCGCGCAGTTCTGACAGCGGACCGACTCCTTGGTTCTCAAACCGTTCAAGGCGCCCGGCGCCCGTCTCGCATTGCGGACCAAGCGGCCCGCCAAGCCTTCCACCAGCATGGAGGGCGACGCCGAAATCATCCTGGACCTGTCGCGTTTGCTGTCGCGCTGTTTCCATCCCACGCCGACGGGCATAGACCGTGTCGAATATGTCTATGCGCGCGAGTTGCTGGCGCGGATGCCCGATCGGCTGGCCTTTGCCGCGGTGCATCCGGCGGGCGGCTATTATGGTCGGCTCGATACATCGGCCGTGCGCCAGTTCCTGGCCTTCACGATCGCCAAATGGCGCAATGTGGAATCGCCCGATCAGCGGAAGAACCGCGCGACCATCATCGCGCATCTGTTCGCGCTGCGTCCCCGGCCGGTGCCCCGCGCCAGCCGGCCGCGCGTCTATCTGCAGGTGTCGCCGCATCATCTGGACGATGAGGAGCAGGTCGGCGCGATCCTGCGCGCCGAAGGGGCGAAGTTCGTCACGCTGGTGCATGACGTCATCCCGCTGTCCCATCCGGAATATGCGAGGCCGCAGGGCGCGGAAGAACATCGCCGCCGCGTCCGCACGATCGACGCCCATGCTGCGGGGATCATCGGCAACAGCCAGGCGACGATCGATGCGCTGGCGCCGCACATGCAATATGGGCTGGACGGCCGCGCCGTCCGGGTGGCGCATTTCGGCGCCGATCCGCAGGATGTATTCGCGCTGAAAGGCTATGCGGGGCCGGAGCGGCCCTTTTTCGTCTATATCGCGACGATCGAGCCGCGGAAAAACCATATGCTGCTGCTCAATGTCTGGCGGCGGCTGGTGGAGCGGCTTGGCAAGGATGCCCCGGTTCTGGTCATGGTCGGGCGCCGCGGCTGGGAGATCGAGAATGTCATCGATATGCTCGAACGCGGCGAGGCGGTGCGCGATCATGTGGTCGAGGCGGGAGAATTGTCCGACCGGGAAATGGAGGAACTGATCGCCGGAGCAAGGGCCATGATCATGCCGTCCTTCATCGAAGGCTTCGGAATGCCGGTCGTCGAGGCGTTGTCGGCCGGCGTCCCCGTGATCTGTAGCGACATTTCCGCGCATCGGGAGGTCGGCGGCGACGCGCCCGACTATCTCGACCCGATCGATGGCCTGGGGTGGCTGAGGTTGATCGAGGCTTACAGCCAGCCGAACTCGCCGGAACGCGATGCGCAAATCGCCCGGATCGCCGCCTGGCGTGGACCGACTTGGCAGGGCTATTTCGACATCGTAACGGATTTGCTGGAAGAAGTCACTGCGCAAGTTTCTTGACGGTCGCCGACGCAGCCCGCATGGAAGTGTAGAACCGATTGAAAGACCGGCCGTTTGCGCTGGATGGGGGCAAGTTGATCGAGCCAGGACAGGATCTCTGGCGCTGGCGTGGCAGGCCTGCCCATGCATAGACCGGTGACCCATCCCTTGTTCCTGCGATCGCCGCCCTTTCCCGGCGTGGCGACATCGGTGGCGGCCGTGAGCGTCGCTGCGCAAGGCGCGCCGGTTCAGGACAGCGTGCTTCATGCCATCGCGGATGCACGGGTGGGCGGCGCCTTCTGGGGCGACCGGCCGCAGGGTGTCGCCATCGTCGTGCGCGCCGGTGTCGCCGTGCAGGCCGACCGGGTCAGCGGGATCGATCCGGACCACATCGGCATCGTCGGCGATATGCCGTCATCGGTGCATGGGCGCATATTGCGCGACCCTGTCGATCCCTGGCATCTGATCGCCGCCGCCGATGCGGTCCATGCCGATGCCGAGGACGAACTGGCGGTCGTTGCCGGCATGCTGGGCGTTGCGGTGTTCGATGCGCAGGGGGAAGAGGTGCCGGCCGACCGGTTGCGGGATGTCGCGCGTGCGCGCATCGGCATGGCGCGCTATCGCGACTGTTTCACGGACCGGGACGTGCCGGTCGAGCAGGTCATCGAGCGGCTGGGCGAATGGCGCCGCCATCTCGACAGCAATCGCGATATCGCCGCCGCCAGCGGCATGGCCTTCTGGAAGCGGGACATGATGCGCCAGTTTCTGTGGGACGGGTTGCGCGCGCCGCCTTTCCTTGCACCAGAGAAAGGCCTGCGCAGCGCGCAGCAATCGGGGCGTGCGCTGGCCATCTGGCCTTCAAGGGTGCCTGCCTCGACGGTGAGGGATGCCGAGCGGATGCAGGTTCCGATCTGCCGGGTGGAGGACGGGTTTCTGCGGTCCAATGGGCTGGGGGCCGGGCTGCATCCGCCCAGTTCGGTGGTGGTCGATCATGCCGGCATCTATTATAATGCGCTCGTTCCCAGCGAGCTGGAGCAATTGCTGGCCACCCATCCCTTCCCGCCGACGTTGATCGAGCGGGCGAAGCGTTTGCGGACCGCCATCAGCGATGCGGGCGTCACCAAATATGGGATCGAGGGTGGCCGTATGTTGGATTTGCCGGCCGGTCGCCGCACCGTGCTGGCGATCGGTCAGGTCGACGACGACATGTCCGTCCGGCTGGGTGGGGCAGGGGTGGAAGGCAATCTGGACTTCCTGTCCCGCGTGCGTCGCAGCGAGCCGGACGCATGGATCATCTACCGCCCCCATCCCGACGTCCAGGCCGGGCATCGCCGCGGCCATTTGAGCGATGCCGCGATCCTCAGCCATGCCGATGCGATCGATAGCGGGGCGCCCTTGATGGAAATGGTGCAGGCGGTCGATGACGTGCATGTCCTGTCGTCGCTGACCGGGTTCGAGGCGCTGGTGCGCGGGCAGTCCGTGACCGTCCACGGCATGCCCTTCTACGCCGGCTGGGGCCTGACCCGCGATCTGGCCGAACCCACCGGCCGCCGGGGGCGCCGCCTTACCGTGGATCAGCTTGTCGCCGGAACACTCATTCTCTATCCTCGATATATTGATCCGGTGACGCGTTTGCCGTGCGGGCCGGAATTGATGGTGGATCGCATGGCAAGTGCATCGACACCGAACGTCACCTGGCTTATTAGGGCACGAACGGCACAGGGAAAGCTACGAAGATTTATGACTTTGTGCGCAGAGTTTCTTCATGACTGACGCCTCGATCCGGACATTTCTCTTCCTGCAGGGCCCGCATGGCCCCTATTTTGCAATGCTGGCCGATGCCTTGCGCGCGCGGGGACATAGCGCGCTGCGGATCAATATAAATGGCGGCGACAAAGTCGACTGGCCGGGTGACGCCAGCGATTATCGCGGCACGTTTCGCAACTGGCCTCTGTTTTTCGACGATTTCATCGTCAACCATGGCGTGACCGACCTTATCCTCTACGGCGACTGCCGACCCTATCATGCCTCCGCGCACGGCATGGCCAGATTGCGGTCCGTGCGGGTACATGTCGTCGAAGAAGGGTATATCCGTCCCGACTTCCTGACGTTGCAGGATGATGGCGTGAACGGCAATTCGACCCTGCCGCTCGATCCGCAATGGTATTTGGACGAAGCCCGGAAGCTGGATCGGGCGGAGGTGACTTTTCCGCCCGTGCCATCGACCTTTCACGCGCGTGCGCGCAACACCATGCGCAACGGCATGGCGTCCGCATTGATGCGGCCGCTTTTCCCCTATTACCGCACGCATCGGCCACATAGTTTCATCATGGAATCAGTGGCATGGACCTATAAGCTGCTGGTGGGCAAGCATGACGCGGCCAAGTCGCTGAAGGAATGGGAGAAGGTCAGAGGCCGTCCCTATTTCGCGCTGCCGTTGCAGCTCAATTCGGACTATCAGATTCGGATTCATTCGCCATTTGGCGACATGCGCGCCGCGCTGCGTTTCGTCCTCAAGAGCTTTGCGCGCCATGCGCCTGATGACGTCGCGCTGGTGGTGAAGCGGCATCCGCTCGATCCGGGCCTGGTGTCCTGGTCTCGGCTGACGCGCAGGCTCGCGGCGAAATATGGCATAGGCGACCGGGTCTTCTACCTGGAGGAAGGCGACATCGCAGAACTCGTTCGCAACGCGGAGGGTGTCGTAACCGTCAACAGCACGGTCGGTACATTGGCGTTGAACGAAGGCAAGCCTGTCACGGTGCTCGGCCATGCGGTCTACAAGGTGCCTGGAATCGTCAACACCGGTCCGCTCGACGCCTTCTGGGCCACGCCCGGAAAGATGGATCACGATCTCTATTCCGCATTCCGCCGTGTGCTGATGGATCGTTGCCTTATCCATGGTGGTCTTCTGAGCGAAGAAGGGCTGACGTTGCTGGTCGATAATGCGGTGCGCCGTCTGGCTGGGAAACGGACACCTGCTACAGGCGCTACGATCGTCGCTCATCCCGCCATCGGCCGTAAATCCCTTGCCAATTCCCGTCCGTCAACTTGAACCATTTACCGGACGATTTGAGAGCGAACGATGTGACAGGTAAGGCTGGCAAGGCGCAGTTTTGCAGCGGCTGAAAGACGAAAGGCGTCTCGGGGGAAATGGGAGAGCCGGTTTTTCCGCCAAAATCGATGCTGAAAAACTGGCGTGCGCGATCTGGATTCGACTAAATATCGCATTCCAGGCTCACGATGATTTCGCAAGTCGCGATCCGACCGCAACGGGACCGATCATGCGGCAATATTATATTCCGTTTTCTGATGTTCGATCGAATGCGGCTTTGAACAGCAAGGACCATAGATGCGCAAGGGTATCATTCTCGCTGGCGGTTCCGGGACGCGGCTCTACCCATTGACCAAGGGCGTGTCGAAGCAATTGATGCCCGTCTATGACAAGCCCATGATCTATTATCCGCTATCGACGCTCATGCTCGCGGGTATGCGGGATATCCTTATCATCACGACGCCCCATGACCGGGCGGCATTCGAGGCCGCGCTGGGCGACGGGTCAGGGCTTGGCATCCACCTGCAATATGCGGTCCAGCCCGAGCCGGCAGGACTTGCCCAAGCCTATCATATCGGCGCGGATTTTGTAGGAAGCTGTCCTTCCGCGCTGATTCTGGGCGACAATATCTTCTATGGCCATGGCTTGGCCGACATGGTCCGCACCGCCGCGGCGCGCGAAACCGGGGCGACGGTGTTCGGCTATTATGTGAAGGACCCCGCGGCTTATGGCGTCGTGTCCTTCAATGCCGACGGACGGGCGGAAACGATCGAGGAAAAGCCTGCGCAGCCCAAGTCCAACTATGCCGTCACCGGACTGTATTTCTATGATGGGCACGCGGTCGAACTGGCGCGCAGTCTGGTGCCCTCGCCGCGTGGCGAACTGGAAATAACCGATCTCAATCGCCTCTATCTCGAACAGGGCAACCTATCGGTCGAGATCATGGGTCGCGGCTATGCGTGGCTCGATACGGGCACGCATGGGTCGTTGCTTGACGCGGCGATGTATGTTCGGATCACCGAGCAGCGCCAGGGACTGAAAATCTGTTGCCCGGAGGAAATCGCCTGGCGTCAGGGCTTCATCAACGATGCGCAGTTGGAGGAGTTGGCGGCGCCGTTGCGCAAGAGCGGCTATGGCGATTATCTTTCCGGCCTTCTCGAAGGCAGGGCGGCGCATTCATGAAGGTCATTCCCACCGGCATTGCGGGTCTGGCGATCCTGGAGCCGCGCCTGTTCCAGGACGATCGCGGTTTCTTCATGGAAAGCTGGAACAGCCAGACTTTCCGGGACGCCGGCCTGGACCTGACATTCGTCCAGGACAATCACAGCCGTTCGGATCGGGGCGTGCTGCGCGGACTGCATTTCCAGCATCCCAATCCGCAGGGCAAGCTGGTGCGGGTCACCAGCGGCAGCGTCTGGGATGTCGCGGTAGACCTGCGGCGATCTTCGGCGACATTCGGGCGCTGGTTCGGGGTTGAACTGTCGGCGGCGAACAAGCGGATGTTCTGGATTCCACCGGGCTTCGCCCACGGCTTCCTGTGCCTCGAAGACGGGACGGACTTCCTGTATAAATGCACGGCTTTCTATCAGCCCGCGCAGGAGCATTCGTTGCTGTGGAACGATCCGGCGCTGAATATCCCATGGCCTGTGGCTGGGATGGATATCCAGCTATCGGCCAAGGATCGCGACGGTCTGCCCCTGGCGCACATCCAGGCGTGCGACTGAGATGGGGGACAAGAAAGCGCTCATCCTGGGCGCCCATGGCCAGCTTGGCCGTTGCCTCGCCGCCGCCGCACCTGATGATGTGATGGTGACCGCTCTCGGATCGCATGACCTCGACATAAGGGATAGGGCAGCCGTTGGGCGCTTCATTCGCGATCTGGCGCCGGACTTGGTGTTCAACGCAGCGGCCTACACCGCCGTCGATCGTGCCGAACAGGAGGAAACGATCGCCCATGCGGTCAACGCCACCGCCGTCGGCCATATCGCCGAGGCGGCCGCTGATGCGGGTGCAACCTTGATCCATGTTTCGACCGATTTCGTATTCGACGGCGCGTCGGCCACGCCCTATGCGCCGGACGATCCGACCAATCCGCTGTGCGCCTATGGGCGCACCAAGCGGGCGGGGGAATTGCTGGCGGGCGACGCCGCTCTGGTCGTGCGCACCGCATGGCTTTATGGCCCTGACGGTGCAAATTTCGTGCGCACGATGGTGCGGCTGATGGCCGAACGGCCCGAAGTGCGGGTCGTGGCGGATCAGGTGGGGTCGCCAACCTATGCGCCAGATCTGGCCGCGGCGTTATGGCGCCTGTCGGCGCTGGGCGTGACGGGTGTGCATCATTATACCGACGCCGGTACAGCGAGTTGGTATGACTTCGCGGTGGCGATCCGGGACGAGGCGCTGGCCGTGGGGATATTGGCGCGCGGGGTGCCCGTCATCCCGATCGATACCGCCAGTTTCCCGACGCCCGCCCGCCGACCGGCTTATTCGGTGCTGGACAAGGGTTCGACATGGGCGGCGCTGGGGGAGTCATCCTCCCACTGGCGCGCCAACCTGCGCCGGATGATGACGGAGATAGGCACGCATGGCTAAGGTGATGGTGACTGGCGGCGCCGGTTTCATTGGCGCGAATTTCGTCCATTTTTGGCGTCGCACGCAGCAGAGCGATGAAATCGTCGTTCTCGACGCCCTGACTTATGCGGGAAACGCGGCCAATCTGGCGGGATTGGACGGTGTCGATCTGATACATGGCGACATTTGCGATACCGCGCTGGTGGACAAGTTGATCGCCGATTACGGCATCGACACGATCGTGCATTTTGCGGCCGAAAGCCATGTCGACCGGTCGATCACCGGCCCCGATGCGTTCGTCACGACCAATGTCGTTGGCACGCACAGCCTGCTCAAGGCGGCAAAAAATGCCTGGCTGGACCAGGGCACGGGCCGTCCGCACCGCTTCCATCATGTTTCGACCGACGAGGTCTATGGTTCCCTGGGCCCTGACGACGCGGCATTCCACGAGCAGACGCCTTATGCGCCCAATTCTCCCTATTCCGCGTCGAAGGCCGGCTCCGATCATTTGGTGCGTGCCTATCACCACACCTACGGGCTGGAAGTAACGACCAGCAATTGCTCGAATAATTACGGGCCGTATCAGTTTCCGGAAAAGCTGATCCCGCTGTTTACGCTCAATGCTTTGGCTGGACGAAAAATGCCCGTCTATGGCGATGGCATGAATGTGCGCGACTGGTTGCATGTGGAGGATCATTGCGTCGGCATCGGCCTTGTCCTGCAGCATGGCAGGGTGGGCGAAACCTATAATATCGGCGGCGGTCAGGAACTGCGCAATGAACAGGTGGTCGAAGCCATTTGCCATGGGGTCGATGCGGCGTTTGCGGCCGACCCGACCCTTGGCAGCCGATACCCCGATGCACCGGCGGCTCAGGGGCGGTCCACGATGGAACTCAAGACCTATGTCGAGGATCGCAAGGGGCATGATCGGCGCTATGCGATCGACGAGCGCAAGATACGCAGCGAACTCGGTTACGTGCCTGCCCGCGATTTTCCGCAAGGCTTTGCCGAGACGCTGGACTGGTATCTGGCCCATGAGCCTTGGTGGCGCCCCCTTGTGGCGCGCGCCAGCCTTGCCGTCTGAACGATCAATATATGGCTTGAGACGGTCGGCATCGACGTGCGATGGAACAGGTAATGCGGCCAGGCGAGGCGGCCCGGCAGGGTCCGGGCAACAGAATTTTCTTGGACTTTAAGAAGCTTTTCTGCCATTGCGTGGCCCTAGCGGGCATATCGTATTTGGAGTAACCGCGCAATGAACTTTAAATCGGGATCGAGATGCCTGTGATGCACGACGTTGTCTATCCAAATGACGGGGTTCGCTTGAGCCGATTTCGCGATTATCTCTCCAAGTTGAAGCCAAGCTTCTGGGCAATTGTTGTTATTCCAACATCCATAGCTATTATATATTATGGATTGCTTGCATCCGATGTTTATACATCCGATTCCTATTTTGTTGTAAAAAGTTCTCAGCGCGAGAAGTCGGTCACCGGATTTGCTTCCTTTTTTGCCGGTGAAGGGGCGGGAGGCTCGACTGACGAGGTTCATGCGGTCGAGGAATATCTGAAATCGCGCGACGCCCTGCGGGACGTCAATAAGGATGGGCTGGTGACGAACGCCTTTACGCGTTCTTCCATCTCGATATTCGACCGTTTTGGTAAGCTGGGAAGTGACAGTGAGGAAGCGCTGTACAAATATTTCAGCAAGCGGGTGGATTCCACTTATGACGGCGGGACATTCGTCGCGCATCTGAAGGTGCAGGCCTATACGCCGGACGATGCCTTCGAGATCAACCGGCGTCTGCTCAATCTGGGCGAAAGTCTCGTCAATCGACTGAACCAGCGTAGCCGGACCGACCTTGTTCGCTACGCGGAAAAGGAGGTCGATGAGGCGAGGGCGCGGGCTGCGACGGCAGCCGTGGCGCTGTCTACCTATCGCAACAAGCGCGGCGTGGTGGACCCTGAAAAGCAGGCGGCCGTTCAAATTCAGCTCGTGACGAAGTTGCAGGACGAACTGATCGCCAATCAGACGCAACTTGATCAATTGAGGCAGTTTACCCCGGAAAATCCCCAGGTTTCCGTCTTGCAGGAGCGCGTCGCGAGCATTCGTCGGCAAATGAGCACGGAGATGCAAAAGGTTGCGGGAGGCGCCCAGTCGCTCGCAGGCAGCGTCGCGGGCTATGAGCGTGTCCAGATGGATAGCGAATTTGCGGCCAAGCAATTGGCGAGCGCGATGGCCTCGCTGGAAGATGCCAAGAATGAGGCGCGTCGCCAGCAAATCTATGTCGAGCGTATCGTGGCGCCCAACAAGCCGGATGCCGCCCTTTACCCCAAGAGGCTTAAGGGTGTGGTTTCGGTCTTGCTGCTGGGCCTCGTGATATACGGCATCTTCCAGCTTCTCGTGGCCGCCATTTTCGAGCATCGCCAATGATAATGGGTTGGGATTTTGCTGGAGGGCTGACGCGTTTTTTTAAATCCCTGATGGTGCAGAAGCGCGTGATTTTCGCGCTTCTCATGCGCGAAGCTCTGACCCGGTACGGCCGGCATAATATCGGCCTCTTCTGGCTCTTCGCGGAACCCATGATGTTCACCCTGGGCGTTACCGCCCTATGGTCTGCGACAGGTAGAGGACATGCCAGTCAGCTACCGATCGCGGCTTTCGCGCTGACCGGCTATTCCAGTGTTCTTCTCTGGCGTAACATGCCTGGTCGATGCATCGGCGCCATTCAGCCCAATGCATCGCTGATGTATCATCGCAACGTGCGGATCATCGATATCTTCATGTCGCGGCTCATCCTGGAGGCGATGGGCGCAACCGGGTCCTTCCTGGTGCTGACTCTTGCGTTCAATTATGTCGGCTTGATCGATTTACCTGAAGATGTCTTCAAAATCATCATCGGATGGACATTGCTCGCCTGGTTCGGTGCGGCGCTCGCGATTACGTTGGGGACGCTTGCGGAGCATTCCGAACTGGTCGACAAGCTCTGGCATCCGGCCTCTTACCTGATGTTCCCATTATCCGGGGCTGGCTTTTTGATGAGTGCGGCGCCGCCGGCTTTCCAAAAAGTCGTGGGCTGGATCCCCATGGTCCATTGCACCGAATATATCAGAGAAGGCTATTTCGGGTCCAAGATCGTGGCCATTCACAATCTTGGCTACGTCCTGCTGGTCAATTTGATTTTGACGGCCTTCGGCCTTTTGCAGATCAGAGTAATCGCACGGAGGGGTGTGCTCAGTGATTGAGTTGCGGGACGTAACGAAAAGCTATCGCACCTCCACCGGGCTAGTGACGGTGCTCGACAAAATAAATCTGCGTGTCGAGAAAGGCGAGAAAGTCGGCATTCTGGGCCGCAACGGTGCCGGCAAGTCCACACTGGTGCGTTTGTTGGGCGGCGTCGAGCAGCCGACATCGGGCAAAATCCAATGGGATATGAGCATATCCTGGCCATTGGCGTTCGGCGGCGCGTTTCAGAGTTCGCTGACGGGGCTGGATAATCTGCGGTTTATCTGTCGCGTGTACGGCGTCGATTATCGTGACAAAATCGACTATGTGGATGATTTCTCCGAGCTAGGGCGGTATCTGCGGGAGCCGGTCAAGACATATTCTTCGGGTATGCGGGCGCGCCTGGCCTTTGCCGTCTCCATGGTGATTGAGTTCGACTGTTTCCTGATCGATGAGATCACGGCCGTCGGCGATCAGCGCTTTCATGAGAAATGCCATGTCGAGCTGTTCGAGAAACGCGCTGACCGCGCGTTCCTGGTCGTATCTCACGATAATTCCTTCATACGCGACCATTGCAACAAGATGGGCGTCATTTCCGGCGGTCGCTTGGAATTGTTCGACGAGGTAGAAGCGGGTTATGAATATTATCACAAAGTGACCCATACGCATTGATCGTATCGGAGCCGGCTGTCCGATGAAGAATCTTCTAGGCATCGCGAGCGCGCGCCTTGCGTCCCGCAGGGCAAAGAAAACACAGGATGTGCGCGATTGGCTGCTGGCCGCCGACGCTTGGGGGCGGGTGGTCCGCACCGTGCGGCGTAGCAGCCGCATATGGCTCCAATATGCCCATGCGCTGCGACGCTCTGGCCAGTCTGTCGAGGCGGGGGATGCCTATCGTCGCGTTCTGGCGTTGAAGCCGGGCACCGCGGCCGCCTGGACGGGCCTTGGTATTGCATTCAAGGCGCAAGGACAGCGATCGGCGGCCATCGATGCTTTCGTCCAGGCGTTGCGGATCGACCCTCTATCGAGATCGGCTCGCGAGGAGCTTCTTCGCTATGGCGCGCGCGGAGCCGTGCCGGAAGCCGCCCATGGTCGTGCCGCCATCGCCGATGCGCTGGCTGGTCTGCGCCTGAGCTTGGACCAAGCCAATATCTGGCGGGACGAGGTCGAACAGGCCGGAATCTTTCCCGCGCTCGACTATGATGCCTTTCGCAAGCAGTCGATTATCGGCCCGCCTCCCGGTGAGGGAGCCGGCCTTGATTGCCTGAGCATAAGGATCGATGCGCGCGGAGCGGCCCCTGCGCGGCTTCGTGCGACATTGCGCAGCCTGATCGTGCAAAGTCGGTGGAACTGGCGAGCGGAAGTCCTGTCTTCGTCCGATCTGCGGGAATCCCCGATCGGCAGCATGGCGCATGTCGAGCCGCGCATCCATTTCATCGATGCAGCATGGGCCGACGAAAGCGGATATATCCTCCATCTTGAAGCGGGAACGGTGCTAAACCCGCACGCATTGGCCTGGTTCGGCTGGACTGCCGGAGAGACGGGCTGTTCCCTCGCCTATTGCGACCATGACCATATGGCGCAGGACTGGAAATATGGCGCATCCTATAGCGCCCCGGTGCTGCAGCCGGTCTATGATCCTTATTGGTTCGACGACGCGTTGGTGTGCCCCGCCGCCTTCCTGACGTTTGGCGACGTGCCGGGCGGCGGCGATCGCAGGACGGTGCTGCGATCTGCCGCGGCGCGCGGTACAGTGGCCCATATTCCGCGTATCCTCGCCTCCAATATGGGCGGCTCGGTGTCTTTCGTCGCTTCCGCCATGCCGGAAGGATTGGGCGCCGCCGCCCGATCGATCGCCGTCGTTATTCCCACGCGCGACAATCCGGCCTTGTTGGAACGTTGCGTAGCCAGTTTGCTGGCCAAGGCGGATAATCCCCAGCAAATCGAGATTTTGATCGTCTCCAATCGGTCGGCACATGCCGAAACCCATGCGCTGCTTGGGCAGTTGGCGAAGCGGCCGTTGACGCGCATCCTGAATTTCGATGAGCCGTTCAATTGGTCGCGGGCCAATAATGTCGCGGCGCAGGAGACAAATGCGGAGATATTGTTGTTCCTCAATGATGATACCGAAATGCTATCATCCCATTGGGACTCGCTGCTGATCGCAACCTGGGAAAATGACGATAAGGTGGGCGCCGTGGGTGCGCGCTTGCTTTACCCTTCCGGTGGCGTTCAGCATGCCGGTATTATCCTGGGCCTGGATGGAGACGGGCCGCAGCATGAAGCGCGGTGGCAGAATGCCGATGAGTGCGGGCCACATGGGCGTTGGCTTCGGTTGCGCACAACTTCTGCGGTGACCGGCGCCTTTCTCGCCATGCCTCGTCAGCTGTTCGTGCAGGTGGGCGGCTTCAATGAGCTGGATTTCGCCATAGCCTATAATGATATCGACATGTGCCTGCGGCTTCGCGAATTGGGACGGGTCATCCTCTATGATCCCAGACTGATCTTGACTCATTATGAGTCGGTTTCGCGCGGCGCGAACCTGACCTCGCAAATGCTCGAGTGGGATCAGAGCGAACTCCATACGCTGTACATGGGTTGGGGCGACGCCTGCCTGCGCGATCCCGGTTACAACCCGCATTTTGCAACCGGCGGATATCCCTTTGACGGCTATCGCGACCCGCCGCTGGAAGAGATATTGCGTCATGTCCGGCATAGCGCATCCCCGGAACCCTGGCGTGTCGCGCGCCGTTCCTGATAGGGTGGGCATGTCGCTTGTCCTGTCACGCCGCCGACAGGCCTGCGCCGGCGATCGGTATCTTTGGACGTCGCAGAATAACCGCCATTTTCGGAAAGCCGGATGATGTTGTCAAAAAAGCAAATGTTGCCGGGCCTGCCGTTGATCGAATCGCCGCTGTTTCCAAGCTTCGTTGCCGACATGGATCTGAGCGAGTCGGAACGGACCGTCGCGGAAGATCTTTATCGGCGCGGCTACGCGGTGATCGATTTCCCTGATCCGACGATTGCAGAACGCATCGACCGGATAAAGAATCGGCTGGCTCCCATGTTCGCCATCAACATGGACGATCCTGATGCCGTCATGCCGGAGGGAGATTTGCGTATCCAAGACGCATGGCAACAGGATGAAGATGTCCGGGCGATCGCCTGCAACACGCAGATGATCGATCTGCTCAGCAAGCTTTATGGCCGGCCGGCCTTCCCCTTCCAAACGCTGAATTTCCCGGTCGGAACGCAGCAACATATGCATAGCGATTCCATTCATTTTTCCAGCCTGCCGGAACGGTTCATGTGTGGCGTTTGGCTTGCGATGGAAGATATCGGGCCGGAATCCGGTCCTCTGATCTATTATCCCGGTAGCCATAAATGGCCGATCGTCTCCAATGAAATGCTGCAAATTTCGAGGGAGAACGAGCCGCGCAATGCGCCGCAGGCGCCGTATGAACCGATCTGGCGATCCTTGATCGAGCAAGCGGGCATCGAGGGGGAAACTTTTCATGCGCGCAAGGGGCAGGCGCTGATCTGGCTTGCCAACCTGCTACACGGGGGCAGCACCCGCACGGATTTGCGGAGAACACGCTGGTCCCAAGTCACGCATTATTATTTTGAAGGCTGCACCTATTATACGCCTGCCTATTCCGAACCCGCGCCGGGTCGGATCGATACGCGGCATATCCTGAACATCGCCACCGGCGACATGATGCCCAACATGGTGCTGGGCAAGGTCGTGCCGGAATTGATGCCGCCGGAGCCGATATTGCAGAAAAAGCCGCTTTGGCGCCGACTCCGCCGACGCCTTATTGGCAAGGGACGCCCCCGGAAGACCGGCTAGGCGCGTTGCAAGGCCTGCGCCGTCCGGCCCGCCGATCAGGCTGGCTGATCGGCGGGAATGGGCTCTACCTGCGATACGCGGCTGATCTTCCCGGACACCAGCTTAAGTCTCCATTCGACCTGATCCTGGTTGCCCAGCAGGATCGCCAAACTATCCGCCTGGACGAAAGCGCGTGCCGGACATTGCACGGTAAGGAGCCCATAGCCGGCAGGGTCCAGTCGGGAAAAGCTCGAGACGATTTTGCAATCGCCGATCGAGCGTGATGAGTCGTCCAGCATGGCGATACGAAGGACGTCGCCGGATGCATGATCCGACATGTCGATGCCG
Source organism: Sphingomonas bisphenolicum (assembly GCF_024349785.1). Lineage (NCBI taxonomy): Bacteria > Pseudomonadati > Pseudomonadota > Alphaproteobacteria > Sphingomonadales > Sphingomonadaceae > Sphingomonas > Sphingomonas bisphenolicum. The sequence goes on along the minus strand of NZ_AP018817.1, from coordinate 3,686,770 downwards.
TGATGGGTTGCGTTCATCAAGCCTAGCAGGAGAAATTTGCCCGATTGGCCGGGAACCGAAAAAGGTTCGCGCAACAGCATCGGCCTTAAGTCCGCAATCGAACCGTCCCGGTCTTTGCCGGGGCTGACGGGCGGCTGCGTCAGATCGAGGCGGAATGTGGTGCCGAACCAATCCACCGCTTCCTGCACGACCTCCACATCGACGTAGCGTGCCCCCCGCGCGAGCCAGTCCGCATTGACGTAAATGGGGAGATAGAGTTCATCGCCCGGCGGCAGCACGAATGGTATGGGCGTGCGCGGATTTTCATAGTCCAGCATCGCTCCATCTTCGGCAACGATGTGGGAGCCGATATTGATCTCCATGCCCTTGCCCGGCAGGCCATTGCTCGACCACAATTTCGAACTCTCGTTACGCAAGGCAATGATGAACTGCAGCCGGCGGCCATCGTCGGACACCATCGGTCCTTCTACATACCGGAAGCTGTGCTTGCGGTCAGGCAGATCCAGCGGCTGACGCATGCGGATGTTGCCGATCAGCGCCGGCACCGCATTGGGCGAGAGATTGCGTGGGCGATAACGGCGATACCAGTTGTCGCCCAATATGATGTCCCGCACCTCCTGCGCGGTTCCTTCCCAAGTGGGCCAAGCTGTTCCGTCCTGGGGATAGGCCAGGCGGTCCTGTCCTGCCATCTCCTCGACGACCTGCGCCAGGGCGCCTGCATTGCCCATCTCGAAATATTGGGCGACCGGCGCCCCTTGCCCCACCTCTCGAAAGACCGGGATGTCGCTGAGGATCACCGGGCAACCGAAATGCCCTGCTTCGACCACGGGCAAGCCAAATCCTTCCAGATAGGATGCCATGATCAAGGCGTTGACAGCGCTATAGGCAGCGCGCAACTGCCCGTCGCGGACCTCTTCTCGCAGGAAAAGGCGGCGTTCCGCCTCCGGATGGACCTTGATGCGCTCGTACAGAATCCGGGTGTTCCAGCCCGGCTTGCCGATCAGCATCAGGTTGACATCGACGCCGCGGGACCACAGTCGTTCAAATGCGTCGAGGACGATACTGTGCCCCTTGCGCGGTTCGATCGTCCCGACCATCATGAAAGTCGGTCGGTCGCCCAGAAAGTCCAGCCATTCCGGATCCGCGGGCGCGGCACTGAAATCGGCGCCCAGACGGATATATCCCACGTTCATCGGTCGCGGCAGCTCGATCGCTTCCAGCAAGGCGTAAACCTCGTCCGCGACGGCCCGCGAAACGCAGATAATTCCGGTGGAGTGGCCCAATATGAATTCGAACCATCGTCTGAAGACAGCCGGCATACTTTCGATCGTCATGCCCGGTTTGGTCAGCGGCCCGATATCGTGAATGCCGTGGACCACGGTTTGGCCCATCGCCATGGCATTCAGCAGGCGCGGCCCCTGAATTTCCGGATATCCCCAGGAACTGTCGATCAGGAAATAGCTGTCGTCGGCCGAGTATGGCAGGCTATCGAGCGGGTTTCTTGTGATCGCTGCATTGCTGAGGTTCTTCATGCGATACCATCCCGATGAATCATCGGCATAGCTGAGAACAGTCTCCGATACTGAAGGCGTATCGCTGTTGACCAACGCCGTCGTGAGACGATGGATGACCCGCTGAATACCGGAAAGCAAAGTGCTTTGCGCCGTCGAGGTCACGTCCATGATCAGTCGAGGTGGCGCCGCGTTCGCGGGGCGAGCCTCTATCGCCGGCGCGCGGGAAGGCGCTGATACCAGCTTTTCTTCCAGCATGGCGCGCAACGCCGATACCGTGATCTCCGCGGATTTTTCCCAGCTGAACTCCTTCGTGCGTTGCTTGCCGAAGGCGACGGCATCCTGCCGAAAGGACGTATCCTTCAGGATGTGGCTCAGCAGCTTGGCGAGTTCGTCCGGCGTCTGGCCATCGAACAGCAGATCTTCCCTGGCAACCACTTCGCCGACCGCACCGCCGCGCGCAGCAATGAAGGGGCAGCCGGAGGCCATGGCTTCCAGCGCGGCCAAGCCGAAGCCTTCCATCAGCGAGGGCTGAACGGCTATGCTGGCGTTTCGATACAGTTTGACGAGTTGGGCATCGGATACCCATCCGGTGACGACCAGGCCGTCATCAGGCAGGCCATTGGCCGCCCACAGGTTGCGGAGTGGCGCAAGTTCCGGTTCGCTGTGATCGCCCGCGAGCACGAATTGCATCATGCCGCTTTGAACATCCGGGATACGGGCCAGCGCTTTGACGAGCATGCCGACATTCTTGCGCCAGTCCAAACCGCCGACATAGAGAATATAGGCCGTCAGCGCCTTTGGCAGCTTGACGTTCGTCAGGTCGGCCGCGAGCAGTTCCTCGAAATCTGCGGGCAGACCGGCGCCGATCGTAACGCAATTATCCTTGTCGAACAGTTCCCGATATTCGTCCTGCGTAAAATCGGAATTGCACAAGACGAAGTCATATTTCGGCAGAGAATAAAATCGGCGATAATAGGCCGGTGCGATATTGGGGTGATGGAAATAGCGTTCCGGGAAGCGGTGCGGGATCGCATCATGAAATATACAGGCGGTGGGACATTCGACATCGTCAAGGGTGACGAGGGGGGAACTGTTGTCCTCAAAACCCTCGAAGGAACTGGGGCATAGCGCCACATCCGGCGCAATGGCATTGATATGCGCCGCCAAGATGCGGTCATCGGCGATGCGCTGTGGCGTGTAGCCATGCGCAATCTCGCCCGCCGAGGCCGTCCCATACCATGTTTCTATGCGAACGTTCGGCAGCGTGTCGGCCAGATAGGTTCGGGCCGCGACAGCCTGATGCTTCAAATTCGCATTGAACGACACAGTAAGCTGAACGTCGGTCCGCAGGTGCAGCGCACGCAGCAGTTCACTGACATAGCGTCCGATGCCGCGAACATTGCTGGCCGTTTGAAGGCACTGACCGTCTATCCAAATATGCATTTTCTGCTGCTTCCGCAATGTTAACTCAGCATTCGAACGAGGCGGATGCATCGCCTGCATTGCCGCACCTCATTCCCGTCGATTGGCGTGTGACTCACTTGCTGTTTCTTGCCGTTCCGCCTTTCATGCAGCGCCCCACGATCAGGCGGGCGCCAAAAAGGGGGCGCAGCTATTCAGGGCCACAGGACAGGCTTGTCGGGGCTCGCACCCATTCCCGTTATCCCGTGACATGACTGCCGCCGCCAGGCCAACAGTGGCGGCAGTCAGGTTTCAATCTATCCCGTTACTGCGTCCTTCCGCCAAGCCGTGCGATATATAGTGGATCAGCGGGTCGATGCCGGCGCCGGCGACATCGGGATATAAAGTGAGATAAGCTTCGGCATCGAACAGGCCACGACGGCGGAGGCGCCGTCGAATTTTTATCGAGCGCCAGGCGTCCGACATCAAAAACCACCAGCGCGGCCGGTCGTGCATGAGGACATAGACGGTACGCAGCCATTCGGCTTCGTGCGCATAGCGCTTCGCTTCCTGATTGGCGTCTTGCAACCGCGTCATCACTTTGATGATCTCGGACTGGGCGCGCGCTTCGGCGGTACGCGCGGCCATGCGATCGGATTCGGCGCGCGACAACAAGTTGCTTTCCGCAGCGGCCGCGCTGGCGGACAATCGCATGACCTGTTCGTCGGCTGCGGATAATTTGGTTTCAAGCTCCGCTATCTTGCCTTCCATGGCTTTCGCGCGCTCCATCCACCATCGCGCACCGGCGGATGGCGCCACCTGCTCGTCCTGCGCCGCGTCGGCCTGTGGCCGTGGCGATTGTTCCGATGATGTCGTTGGCGGTGCTTTCGACCGTGAGGTCGCTGCATCCGCTTCGGGGCGTTTGCGGCCCACCCTTTCCGGCGTACCGGGGATGTCTCGCTTCATCGCTTTGGGAATCGCGTCACCGCGATCGTTCTGCTTCAACTCTGCCTCCCTGCCTCATTCACGCGCTAACCTGATGTCATGGAGATCGGCGCGGCGCAACCGGAGAGGAAAGGCCGACACTTGTACGCGGCAGAAAATCTTTCCTATCGCCTTCATATCGACGTGATCGCGCAGCAGTAGATCGAATGCATATTGTCCGGGCGTCAAAGCCTGCCTATAGCTCGCGGGCCATAGATATTTGTTGGATCCCTATTCGCATGACCGCTACGAAGTTGAAGGCGCATTATGTCGAAAAGATCTGGGGAAGGTCGGATATCGCGAATTTGCCAGCTTCGCTCGACGGCAGGCACATCGGTGAGATTTGGTACGAGGGGGCAGCCGCAGCGCCTTTGCCGTTGCTCATCAAAACCATATATACGCGCGAGAAATTGTCTATCCAGGTTCATCCGGACGACGCATATGGGCGTAGCCATGGCGTCGCGGGCGGCAAGGAAGAATGCTGGTACATATTGGACGTCGAGCCAGGCGCGACCTTGGGTATCGGCACGATCGTCCCGATGGATGCCGAGGCGCTGCGCCACAGCGCGCTGAACGGCGAGCTGGAGCAGATGATGGATTGGAAGCCGGTGGCGCCGGGCGACTTCTACTTCATTCCTGCCGGGACCGTACACGCCATCGGGGCCGGAATTTCGCTGGTCGAGGTGCAGCAAAACGTCGATATCACCTATCGCCTCTACGATTATGGACGTCCACGGGAATTGCATCTGGACGATGGGGTGGCCGTCAGCAAGGCGGCCCCTTATTTGCGCGAACCCGTGCGCCATCCGATCGGCGAGACGGCTGCCTTGCTCGATGAAGGGCCGTTCAAGGTTCTTTTGCGCCATATGGCAGCGCGCGACACGCTCGACCTTGCAGGCCCGCAATATTGGGTGATGGCGTTGCGCGGGAAAGGCCATTTCGGCGAGTTCCCATGGGAGGAGGGGGATTGTTGGCTGGTAGAGGGCGGGGCATCCATCTCCGCCGACATCGCTTCGGATATTCTCATCGCTCATTGTTGATCGATTGCAGCTCCAGGCATCGCCAAAGTCGCGGCGGGAGCCATTTTGCCATGCGCGTGCAGGCATGTTAGTGGGGCCGATATGACAAAAGTAAAATTCGTGCAGACTTCAGATCATCTCTTTTACAAGAGAATGATGGATGCGACCTCGAAGACTGTAATAGCGTATTGCCGCAGTAACAATTTCGAATATGAAAGTTACACGGGCATTAAATTTGGTGGTATGCCGTGGCATGCGGCCTATAACAGGATCGCGCAACTCAAGGAAATTCTTTCCAGAGGCTATGATGGATGGGTTTTCTACCTTGATGCCGATGCCTATATAGCCGATCTTGGCTTTGATCTGCGTAATTTCCTTGCGGACAAAGCGCATTTTGCCGGGATTTTTGCGGGGTATCACTCTCCAGATGTGAGCTATACGATAAATTCCGGCGGGTTTGCGTTGAATTTCGCTCATCCAATAGCCCGTCAACTGGTTACGGACTATTTTCTATCTCTTGAACGTATCGGAAAAGGGGAGTTCAGCCGATCTTTGATATGGGGTGAGGATATCCCGGAAGATCAGTTGATGCTTCATCTGATTCTCAAGGATTATGTCGAGGAGCGTCACCTGGAACCTCATTTCATGTTCCAGCTTCCGGATCAAAGTCATGTCAACAATGGCCCATTCATAAAGCAAATCCTGCGATCGCATATCGGAGATTTTGAATCCCGATGCGCATATATCGAGGATGAAGTGGAAAAGGTGCTGTCGGGTGTCGGGTATCCGGCACTGTCAGCGCCCGGAATCTATATTCCCGCAAAGCATGAAGTCATTCGATCGCAAATAGCCAGGAAAACAGACTGCGGCCTCTCTGTCGATGGGCAGGTCGGCACTTTGTGTTTTGGTCCCTATATTGCTTTGGCGCCGGGGACATATTTGGCGCGTGCATTCGGTCGGGTCAGGTCGCTGCCGCGAGGCGGGCGTTTGCATATTCAGGGCGATGTCGTTTGCGACCACGGGCGGAATGTCCTCGCCGAAGGAGAAAATAGACTGGAGCAGGAAGGTTACGGCATATTGATGTCTTTGCCTTTTCAACTCAGTGAGCGGGCGGACGCGCTGGAATTCCGATTGAACATGCTCGACCCCGCCGGTTTGGATCTTCATGCGCTGCAGTTCCTGCCCGTGCGGGAGTAGGCATTTTTCGCGAAGCAGGCGTGCATCAGAGATTCTCGGGCGAGCGAGAATCTGATCCATTGCAGGATGCGACCATGATCGCGTGACGCGGAAGGTCTAGGCGAGTGGTAAGATTGCCAGAGCATCGCGCGATGGCGCTGGCATTTCTTGCGCCAAGGCCTGCCATCCTGACGGATCGAACTTGACGCAAAGAGTGCCGGGCCTGAAGTCAGGCGATCGACTGGCGTCTAGGCCCGGGCGGGATGCCTGGGCGCACGCGGGGGTGTGTTGCGGCCGACATTCCCGTCCGAAGCCATCACCGTATAAGGTCGATCATCCTCATGTTGACAGGCACTTGAGGCGAAGAGGGCGGCTGCGGCCGTGCAGTCACCTGTGGCGTAAAGGTTTGATCGGCGCTTGCCCATCCGATCGGCAATGTACATAAAGGAAGAATGCTGCATTCAAAGAGGCCATGCGCGTCTTGGGATTTCGGAGAGTATATGCCACAAAAAGAAAAAAAAGAATATATCTCAAACGATATAGTGGATTATGTCACATACTTATCAGGTAATGATACCGTTATTGTGTGGTTTGGTGGGATAAATGAACCATTTATGAGCGAGAATTTCGCCAATTCTCAGGATAAAGATATTGTTTTGTTGAGAGACTGCGGGAATGACTGGTATTCTACAGGCGTCCTGCCAGAGCATTCGTCGATCGAGGAGGGCGTGGAATTTCTCGATACTATTCTCGCCGATTATAAAAAGAAGATATTTTGCGGACAGAGTAGTGGGGGATATGCGGCTTTGCTGTACTCATGGCATTGTGATGCTGATTTATGTATTCCGTTCGCGCCGCAAACGAGCAATATGTTCAGCGGACAGTGTACGATGATTCCCCATGTCCCAATAGTCGATGTGGCAAAACTTCATTTGGATACGCCACGTCCCCATATTGTCATAAATGTGTCACGATCTGAGGCGGAGCATGAGGACGAGTTCTTTTGGGACGACTGGCGCCACATAAAGCGACTGGCGGCTAGTCCCTATGTGACGATCATTGACCATCCCTACCATGCCCATGCAGTGACCGTGCGTCTGCACCAGGATAGCCGATTATATCTGCTCGTCCGGAACCTCATCAATATCTACGCCTGATGGCTGCAGAGACGGGCCCGGCCGCGGCGTCGGCCTCCGATGGCGCGATCGCAGGCTGTCATCATCAGGTCGCCGACGCGCATGACCCGCATCGACGTCCGGCCATCGCCAGTATGGCGCAGGCTCGGCGCTTGCGGATCACGAGAGACTGCCGAAGGCGGGAAGGGTTTCTCGCGAGTAGGTTGGGGATAATATTCTCTTCTCCGGAAGATCGCGTTTTTGTGGCGTTGTGCTGTAATAGATACGGTCTTACGGAAGACTGGCGTGAGGAAGCCGCCAAGCTGAAGCGACCTGACAGAATGTCGGGTTCGGGCGCTGGCTATTCGCTTGGTTCAATTCAAGATCGACAGGAGCGGCTTGCGTCGAAGGGCGCGCGCCCTCCTTTCGGTGTCTGCTTGAACGGGTGCCGGCCAAACTCGTCCGACTTTCCTCATCGAATGGAGGGCATGACGTGATCGAAGAAGCTCGGGGCGAAAGCCACCATCGAATGAAAGCTTTGATTGTAAAAATCTCGGCGCCGGTTTTGGTCGCCGCCAAAAGGGGCGGACTGGCTGCTCAAATGCCAGTTGAGGTTGCGCCAGGCAAAAAAGATAGAAGGCAATTTAGTGCCCTGGAGGCGGTGGGGCGGCTTCTGTGCGGACTGTCCGCCCTGCTCGAACGAGAGATGCTGGACGGGGCCGTCGGGGCGATAGATATCTCGGATGTCCACAACCTGATTGGAGCCAGCGTCGACCCCGATGGCCCGCATAAACTGAACTTTTCAGACGGATTGCAGCCATTGGTGGACGCTGCATTTCTCGCTCAGGCCGTGTTGCGGGCGCCCCATGCGCTGTGGACAAGCCTGTCGCCGGATATCCAGCGCAATCTGGTGGACGCATTGCATCAGGCGAGAAAGATTGAACCCTATTACAATAACTGGCTTTTGTTTTCCGCGACAATCGAGGCCATGCTGGCGAAAATCGGCGAACCCTGGGATCCGGTTCGCATCGACTATGCGCTGCGTCAACATGAGCTTTGGTATGCCGGAGATGGAATCTACAAGGATGGCCCCCATCTGCGGTGGGATTATTATAATGGATATGTCATTCAGCCCATGCTGAGCGATATTCTTTCAGCCGTCGGTGCTGTCAATCCGCATTGGCAGTCGATGCGCGTCGCGCATTCCAGCCGCATGGCGCGATATGCCGTGGTTTTGGAACGACTGATAGGGCCTGATGGGTCCTTCCCGCCCATTGGGCGATCGCTTGCCTATCGTTGCGCTGCCTTCCAGCCGCTGGCGCAACTGGCGCTGCACGGCGAGTTGCCGGCTGCATTGCCGCCGGCGCAGGTTCGTTGTGCGCTTGAAGCGGTTATTCGACGGACCCTCGATGCGCCGGAAAACTTTGATCAAGAAGGCTGGCTGCGGTTGGGCCTTAATGGATCGCAACCCAACATGGCGGAAGGCTATATCTCGACCGGAAGCCTGTATCTATGCTCAACAGCCTTCCTGCCTCTTGGTTTGCCCAGCGAAGCGCCTTTTTGGAGCGATGCTGCCATGCCGTGGAGCCAGCGCAGCTTATGGGCGCACGGACAGGGCGTGGCTATCGACAAGGCGATGGACATGTGAGGTTGGCCCGCGAGTGGGGCGGACATGGCGCGACCCGGTGGGATAGTTTATGGCGCGCGGGATGGGCGCGATGGTGGACATGGCCAGGCATCTTTGGCTGATGATGAGGCCATTGGGAGAAAGGCGCGTCTTTCGACGGGAGGTTATTTAGTCATTGGCTTCTTTACGGAGGCATCCTGATCTGCGCGCCGCCGCTTCTGCTGTCCGATAACATCATCGATCTGACGCAAGGTTTTCGCCACGGCATCCGCCACTTCGGTTTTGACGTCGGTTGATGTGCGCGGCAGGCTGGGTGCGGCCTTCTGGGTTGGCTGAGCCTGCGTCCTGGTTCGCGACTTCACCTCTATGCGATCCAGGCGCAATCGGATCTCGATCATCGTCTGTTCCAGCGCGCCGATCCGCTTCGAGGCTTGGCCTATCGACTTTCCGGTTGCGGCGATGGAGCTGGATATATCCGCGATGCCGGCGTCGGCATAAGCTTTGGCTTCCAGGCCAGCCATTTGGGCCTTCGCCTCCGCGTCATGCGCGGCGTGACTCCGGGCGTTCATCGCGGCCAGTTGCGAATGGACTTCAAAACCGTAAGCCATGGCTTGCGTCATATCCCGCTGCGCCTGCGCGACGGTTTCCCGGCCGGCAGTCTCGGTTTCCCGGGCTGCCGCCTGACTATTTGCCTCGATCCGCTGTGAAAGATGCGTCAGTTCGGCCAGCTTGCCTTCCAGCCTGCGCACAGCTTCCTCGAGCGCGCGGTGGTTGCGGGCATCGGCCTGTTCCGCAAATCCCTGCAGAGCTTGATCAATGCGTGCATCGACGCGGTCGGCGAACGCGTTCTTCAGCCATGAAAAGAGACCGCCGCCCTCGCTCATATATTGCTCCAAACGCGCGGATCGGCCTTGAAGATGACGAGGTCGCGAATTTCGACCAGAACATCCTGCTCCACATGAACGCGCACTTCGGTCTGCCGGGTCTGCTCCGTGACGGTGAAGGGCATGTAGATGAACGAAGCGAGATCGTCGAACAGATCCTGTTGTGCGATGGCCCTTTCCGCGAGCAGAGGCTGTCCATCCTCATTGACATCGATAATGACGTTATTCATCTGGGCTGGACCCATCCGGCGAATGTAGAATCCAGCGACATACCTGCCGGGCTCAAGCGAGATATAAGGCCCGTAGCAAACTATTCCTGCTTCTCCGGTCGAAATGCGGAAGCCATCGTCAGAAATCCCGCCCACAACCGTCGGCAGTTGGCGTGCATTGGTTCGGAGGTAAGAGTTCACTGGCTATCCCCGTTAAGTAATAGACGTGGTCGGTAGCAGACCAATGGGGCGAGCGGCAAGTGCGTATTGGTCGCCGGCGCCGCTGTCGGGCCCGGTTGTTTCCGCCGTCTGCGCGTTCCGTTTGCCAGGTTTTTCAGGGCTGGACTGCGCCTCCATGGCGCGCAATCGCCGAAGGGCGATTGCGATGTGCGGCGCCACTCCTCGTGTGAACCGTCGGGCAGGGGCGCGTGCTGGCCACAATGTCTTTGGAGCGGCGAATTGGGCTTGATATTCGCCGTTTAATTGGTCCATCCTGCGATGATTGGATCGTCCAACCGGGTGTTTTGAAAGGGTCATATGGGTGTGAGGTGACCGCAAATTTGGACGGGCGTCAGTATAAAAAGCCCATATGGAGCGGAATCTCCATCGCCTAAACTTCTTATTTTACGGCTTGTCGATTTGATAAGTCATACTAGAAACATGACATTCGGTAGGGTGGCTAGCCGCTGTGATGATCGTCTGCCATTGGGTTTTGCGAGGAAATCTGGCATGTCGAAAGAGTGAGCGGAGGTGGGACGGTCCGAAAAGTTTCCGTGATACAGCTTCTTTTATGTCTTCATGACGCTCCATCATTCCAGGCGTATTGGCACGCATAGGGAGAGACTTTTTGGTTGAAAAACTTCGCCTTGAAACCGGCAGGAAGCCAGTTGTGGGACTGGCTGGCTTTTTTGGTTATGGCAATTACGGCGACGAATTGTTCGTCAGTGTTTACAAGCAATTTCTGCAAGACGACTTTGACTTGCGTTTTCTTGCCGACAAGCTGGAGCAGCCCTATTATTCCAGGCCTCCGCAGGATATGGTGGCGGAAGTGGATGCTATCGTCATCGGGGGCGGGGACATTATTCAGCCCTGGAATCTCGACGCGCGCTATTTCAGCAAGGAGTTTTTGAAAAAGCCGGTGTTCGTGGTTGGCGTAGGCGTTCCCATTCGGGCAAACACGAATAAGGGGAATGCCGAAAAGGACTGGATCGTTCAGAAGTACAAGAATTTTCTGCAACATCCCTCGGTCAAGATGATTCATGCCCGTGACGAGCAGTCGTGCAAATGGATCATGAGCAAAGCCGAGCCGGCCGTCGAAGTCATTGAATCTCCGGACTTGGTATGCTCTTTGAATCTGCCTCCCGTCGCGAAATCGGCGGACCAGAAAATCCTGGGCATCGTAACCCGCCAGCGACCTGATCTGGAAGATGACTATTCGCAGATTAACGCTCTTGCCGATCAGCAGCGCGCCAGAGGGTGGCGTGTCCGTCATATCATCCTGGGAACAGGCATTGTCGGCGTCCGCGACAGGGCGGATGCGGACGATATCCGCGGCGACAAGGAGCTGATCTACACCGAGTCATTGACCGAACTGACCGAAGCAATCGGCGGCTGTACGGCGTTGGTCAGCATGAAGTTCCACGGCACCGTTGTGGCAACGATGTACGGCGTTCCTTCGACCGTCTTGATCCCCACCAACAAGAACCGCAATTTTATGAAGAGGATCGGTCGCGACGACCTGCTGTCCAAGTTTGACGATCCTACCCTGTGTAGCCGTTTCGATCCCGAACCGGCGCCGCACGATCCCGTTGCGCTGGAAATGCTGAGAAGCCGGGCAACCGATGTCATGGTTAGTTTGCGACAGGGCTTGCATCGCGCGATCGGTTACTAAGGTCGCACGATATTGTTAATTGGGATGGGCGTGCGCGTTGAACGCGCACGCCTTTCAATCGGCGCGCTAAGGAGGCTGGTTTGATCGCTGGGCTGCGCTACGCCTCGACCGGATCATGATGACGACGGAAGCGGACGAAATTCGCGCCTTGGCTCGATCGGCCAGATTGACTCGCGTCGGCGTTTCCAGGCTGGCCGCAGATCGGCCCGGGCAACCCATCGTCATTTGCATTGTCCGCAACGAACTTCGACGACTCCCCTATTTTCTGGCCCATTATCGGCGGCTGGGCGCGGCACATTTCCTGTTCGTCGATAACGGATCGACCGATGGCTCGCGTGAATTCCTGGCGAGCCAGGCCGATGTCGATCTGTTCGAGATGCTGGATCCTTTCAGTGCTAAGGCGAAGCACGGGTGGATCATGCGCCTCGTGGAAGAATATGGCGACCGCTGGTACATGCTCGCGGATGCGGACGAGCATGCCGTCTTTCACGGGACAAAGAATCTGCAATCACTGGCTGCCGCTGCGGAACGATCGGGCCTGCGGCGGGTGCGGGGATTTTTGCTGGACATGTATAGCGACAAGCCATTGGCGATCGACCATCGTCGGTCCGACCAATCCTTTTTGCAGGCCTATCCCTTTTTCGATCCGGAAGGGTATCGCGATAACCGGCTGGAACTGCTGACCAGCCGAATGGGCGGTCCCAGGCAGCGGACCTTGTCGCGCATCAAGCCTGATTTCATGCCGGAAATGACGAAATATCCGCTGTTTCGCTTGACGGCAGATGAAACTCTTGTCAGCCCGCATTATGTCGATCCGCCGCTTCTGGGGGACGACCCATGCTGGATCGCGCTGTTGCATTTCAAGTTCGATGGCGATGCGCTTGCGCATATTTCGGATGCGATTGCGCGAGGGCAATATTGGCAAGGCAGTTACGAATATCGCGTCTATGATGAGGCGATTAGACGTTTCTCAGGATTCAGCTTCATGTATCCTGATAGTCGGCGTTACAGGGGGACGGCGGATTTGGTCGACCTTGGTCTGATCGAAGCGGTTCCGGTATAGCCTGGAAGGCGCTTCTTGACGGAAGCGAGACGGCCAGATTGGGCCGATAATATTGACAAGCGGTGGAGGAATGGTGGCTATTCTTGGCAAGCTGATTCGGGCGCTGGGGTGATGATGAGGAAGGTAACAACTGAAGAGGGCCTGCTGTCGGCCCCCCTTAACGCCGTCATGCCGCGATCCAGTCGCGTCCAAGCGCTTTTTTGGCAGCCGCAATATGCCAGAAATGATGTCATATTGTGGCATATCCCCTTTCTGTTCTGGGTGTTGGAGCTTTCGCGTCCGCGCCAATATGTCGAAATCGGCGTGGGCGAGGGCGTTGCCTATATGGCCGCATGTCAATGCCTTCACCGGGTGCAGCCCGACGCCCGCTGCGACGCTGTGGGAACCTGGGCCGGGGAGGGCGATGTCGTCGACGCGCCAGCAAAGCTGGTTTCCCGTAATACGGATTTATACGGTCATTTTTCCCGCATCCTGACCGATGGCATCGGGCGAGGCGACAGGCATTTCGCCGCCGCTTCCATCGATTTTCTTTTGATCGACATGGTCGCGACTGCCCGGGCGGGCTTGACCGCGGCTACAGTCATCGAAACGATCCAGGAAAAATGGCTGGGCAAGCTGTCCAATGAAAGCATCATTCTCGTCCACGGAACGGCGCAGGCAGAGGGGGATGTGGCCGCTTTCATCGACGGAATGTCGGCGCGTATGCCCACTATTCAACTTCCGGGCGGGGAGGGGATGACCGTCCTGCTCTACGGGAAGAATGTGATTGAACAGCTAGGCGACCTGGTATCGCTGACCGAGGATCATCCGGAGCATCAGGCGCGCCAGGCATTCATAGAGATGTTCACCCGTTTGGGCGCAGCGAATTATTACGAAATGTCCAGCCAGTCGCAGGAAGAGCGGGCTTCCTCGGCCGGTCGCCATTTCGAAGAGCTGAAGGCAGAATATGAAAAGCTTGCGGAGCAACTGAAAGACAGCCGCGCCCAATATGAGGGGCGTCACCGGCAGATCGCCAATTTACAGGCCAAGTCCTTCGATCTTCAAATCGCCGAGGAAATGCGGAGAATCGAGGCGGACCGTCTGAAATATCGTCTCAAAAAAGCGCGCGACGAAACCGGCCGGCTGCAAGTGCAACTGGATGAGGGCGCCGCCTCGATCCTGCAGTTGCAGAATGAGTATGAAAAGGCGCAATCAGAATTTACCGAACTCAAGACGGTGGCGGTAAGGCGCAAGGGGCAAATTGACCGCCTGTCGGAGGAGTTGACGGCTTTACGGACTGAGCGCGATGATCTGGAAAGTCATCGAAAGGCGGAGGAAGCCAAGGCCCGGGAAGCGCACCAATCACGCCAGGCCGACCAGTCCAAATTGCTGGAGCTGGAGAAGCTGTTTGCCGAGCGCGGTGGACAGATTGCGCAGCTCAAACAGAATTTGACGCTGTTGAACGCCGAGCGGGACGACCTGCTGGAACGTCAACAGGCCGACGCGAAGGCGCTACAGGCGCTGGAGGCCGCGCGCGAGGCCGATCGTTCTGCGTCGGTCGACCTCAAGGCGGCGTTTGATGACCGGAGCGCGGATGTCGAGCGCCTGTCGCAAGAGTCGAAAACGCTTCGTGCCGAGCGGGACGACCTGCTGGAACGTCAGCAGGCCGACGCGACGGCGCTCCAGGCGCTGGAAGCTGCGCGCGAAACCGATCGCTCTGCCTTGGCCGAGCTCAAGGGGGCGTTTGATGGGCGGGGCGCGGATATCGAGCGCCTGTCGCAAGAGTCGAAGACGCTGCGTGCCGAGCGGGACGAATTGCTGGAGAGCAAACAGGCCGACGCGACGGCGCTCCAGGCGCTGGAGGCTGCGCGCGAGACCGATCGCTCTGCATTGTCCGATCTCAAGGCGGCGTTTGATGATAGGATCGCGGAGGTCGAGCGCCTGTCGCAAGAGTCGAACACCCTGCGCTCCGAGCGGGACGAACTGCTGGAGAGCAAGCAGGCCGATGCGGAGGCGCTCCAGGCGCTGGAGGCCGCACGCGAGACCGATCGCTCTGCATTGGCTGACCTCAAGGCGGCGTTTGACGAGCGGGGCGCGGATGTAGAGCGTCTGTCGCAAGAGTCGGCGACGCTCCAGGCCGACCGTGCGGGTCGCGAGATGGCATATGCCCAGCTTGAAGAGGCGCAACAGTCGGCGATATCCACGGTTTCCCAGTTGAGAACGCTGATTGCGACCCATGAAGGAGAGTTGGTGCGCCTGTCCGGGGAACTGGCCGAGGCTCAGCAGCGCTGCACGATTTTGAGCGAGCAGCGGGACGTTGAAAGAGCCGCGCACGCCCAGGCGATGGAAGAAGGGCAGGCATCTTTCCAGGCGGCGTCCATGCAATATGCGGACTCGATCGGCGGTTTCGAAGCCGATCTGGCAAAGCACCGAGACGACAATGCCAGGCTGCAGGCGGAATTGACCAAGGCCGCCGAGGATATGCAGTCGCAAGAGCTCGCCGCACGCGAGGAATTTTCGCGTCAGCTTAAGGGGACAAAGATTCTTTTGGAAGACCTTGCGCATAGCGAGAACCTCCTCTTGTCTTTGAAGGTCGAGTTTGGCGAGCTTAAAGACCAATTGGCGGCGGCTCAGCAAATGAATGCGGAGGTGCAAGCCTATCAGGCCAGGATTGCCGAATTTGATGATATGCTCGCGGAGCGGGATGCCCAAGAGGCCGCGACGCGCGAGGAACTGGCGAGGCATCTCGAAGGGACGAGGGCGCTCCTGCAGGCGATGGAGCAAAGCGAAAATGTTATCCAGGCGCTTTCGATGGAGTTGCGCTTCGTTCAGGACAAGCTCGTCGCTGCTGAAGAGGCGCAGGCGGAAATAGATGCCCATCGGCCAGCCGCAACCGGCAGCGACTATCGTGAACTGGAAGCTCTTGAGTTGGCCCTCCACGACGCATTGAGCACACGCGACAGCATGGTTGCCACGATCCAGGGCGAGTTGGCGCTGCAGATTCAGGAGACGGAAGCGTTGCGCGAAGCCCTGATCCAGTTCGATACCATTACCCAAGCGTTGAACGCGGAAATTGATTATTTTCAGCAGCGGTCAACCGTCGATCTGAC
The DNA here is from genome assembly GCF_024349785.1 of Sphingomonas bisphenolicum. Classification (NCBI taxonomy): domain Bacteria; kingdom Pseudomonadati; phylum Pseudomonadota; class Alphaproteobacteria; order Sphingomonadales; family Sphingomonadaceae; genus Sphingomonas; species Sphingomonas bisphenolicum. The sequence continues at coordinate 3,670,798 of NZ_AP018817.1, read as the reverse complement.
TCAGGAGCCTGCCAATTCCAATTGGGAAAGCCCAAGATATCAGCGCGCTTCACGGCTTACTCTCTGGAACGCTGCGCTTGCGCAGGGTGCTTCCTGATGACCGCGATAGAGGGAGGCTGGCCCGCATTGACGCTTCCGTCCATGGAAGCGGAATTCTTGCGGGAGACCTATGATAAGGCGCGCGTCATCCTCGAATATGGATCGGGTGGTTCCACCGTGCTGGGGGGCAGCGCGGCGGGGAAGCTCATTTTCAGCGTCGAGACGGACCGTCAATGGGCACTGTCACTGCAGCGCCGCTTCGACGAGGCCGACCTGCCGTCGCCGGTCATCATCTATCATGTCGATATCGGCGAAACGGGCGCATGGGGACGCGCCAAGGACGACAGTTCCTGGCGTAAATTCTATCGGTACCCGACGTCCATCTGGACAGAAAATTTTTTCCGGCATCCCGAAGTCGTGTTAATCGATGGCCGTTTCCGGGCGGCCTGTCTGGTCAACGCTTGTCTTCGTGCCAAGCAACCGATGACCGTTCTCTTTGACGATTATGCCGATCGTAAAGCATATCATGCTGTCGAAGCGCTTTTGAAGCCTTCGGACATAATAGGGCGTATGGCGGTCTTTCATATTGAGCCGCAGGAATGGCCTGAATGGACGACAGACCTTTTGCTCGAACTATGTACGCACGCTACATTTAGTTCGGATAAGGTGGACTATGATCATGTCCCTGATTTGCCCATTTTAAAATAAAATCTTTCAAAATACTGTTCCTTCACGGACTTGAATGACGGAGATCAGAATGTCTCATATCGCCGGGTCGGTGACCCAGATATCCGCCAACCCAAGAAATCATTGGGCGCGCGCGCTGGCCGCGATTGATCTCCGTGAGCTGGGACAGGGCTATAAAGCCAATCGGATTCTCGATACGATCCGATATAACGATAATATCGAAAGCGACCTGTTCCTGTTCTTCGAAACACTCATCAACGGAGTCGCGACCAATGATGATGTTCGGAAAATCAATATTCCCTCCGACTATAATCGGGGTATCGGCGGACCACTCCATCCTCCTTTCCGATCCATCAAGGACGGCGCAAGCTTTCCAAAGCCTTATCCATCTGGGTTGGCGCTTCCGGACATGGTTGGAAATTGTAACGATTTCCGGTACATCGAAGAATATGCCAATTGGCGCAGCAGCGCTGGAGCGGCTTTGCCGATCGATATCATTCATGTCGATGAGAAGGGAGAAGGCATCCCCTCGCTGCTCGCCTCAATCGCCGCCCAGAGCTATGCCGGTCGAATAAGGCTTCATATTTTAGGCGAGAAGCCGTCAGGGTGGAAAAAGCCCCGTGGGCTTGATGTGACATTCCACGCGATTGCGTTTCCCAGCGAAGAAGCCAACGCGCTGTTGTGGCGGATCAGCGGCGATACGCGACTGCTGCTATTCACCAGTGGCGTAATCGATCTTGATCCCATGACATTTTTGCGGATCGCGCACATGGGCCAGATATCGGATCAGGTGGTGCAGACTTTGATCCCGCCGCTGGCTGATTCCGGGGCTACCCCATTTTGCACCAGCGCCCACAAGAACATCGTTAACAGGCGCTATCCGTTTCGCGATGTTCTGGGGCTAAATTTTGCTGTCACCAGCACCTTGTTCCGCAATGTTGGCGGGTTGTTCGAGCCTCGGTTCGGTGGCGCCTACCATGCGGGGCGCGAATTTTGTTTCCGTCTCTATAATAGGGGCTGCTATTTTCAGCCTATCGCCACCCGAAACATTCGGGATTTCTCGGCCAAGAAAGGCCAAGGGGCTGCCGACGCAAAGCTCTATGTTCAGCTTTGCCCCAACCATTGGGATCGCAAGACGGATGGCGCGCATGAGGTGCCCAAGGTCAGCATCTACATTCCGGCCTACAAAGCCGGTAAATATATCCGCCGGGCGATCGACAGCGTGCTCGAACAGGACATGCAGGATTTGGAAGTCTGCATCGCCGATGACGGATCGCCTGACGACACGCTGGGGGTTTTGGAACGCCATTATGGCGACGAACCACGGGTGCGCTGGACAACCGGAGCAAATGGCGGCATCGGCTTTGCGTCCAACCGCGCTATCGCCATGGCGCGGGGCATCTATATCGGCCAGCTCGATTCTGACGATCGTCTAAAGCCGGGCGCCGTCCGCAGACTGGCCGATTTCCTGGACGAGAATACGGACGTCGCCTGTTGCTATGGCTCTTGCGAACGCATCGACGCGGACGAAAATTTCCTCAAGAACGAATATAGTTGGCCCGTCTTCTCGCGAGAGAAGATGATGATCACGTCCATCGCGCACCATTTTCGCATGTTTCGCAAACTGGCGTGGGAGCGGACGGAAAAATTTCGCGAGGATATCGTCAACGCGGTCGACTATGATATTTTCTTGAAATTGTCGGAAGTCGGTAAATTCCATCACATCGACGAGATTTTGTACCAGCGTCGTTGGCATGGCGAAAACACGTCCAACGTCAATGAAGGATTCCAAACGACCAACACCTACCGCGTGCAGCGCGAAGCACTGACGCGATCCGGCTTGGCTCATTTCTGGGATATCCATATCGCTGATCCCAAGGAACCGCGGCGGGTTACGTATCAGCGGGCAGAGGGACGGCCGCTCGTTATGTTCTGGCCCTATTACCGGGCCAATCCTTATCAGCGCCTCCTCTATGCCCCCCATGCCAATGATGCCGAATTCTGCGCCGGGACGATCGACGCTGCGTTGCAGATGATCACGATATCCGAACGCCCGGCAGAGCATATATTCCATCTCCATTGGCTCAATTTCCTGTTCAAGGCAGGAATGAGCGAGCAGGAAGCTGCCGCCAGCGCGAATGAATTCCTCGCCAAGCTGGAAAAATTCAAGACGCTGGGCGGCAAGGTCGTGTGGACTATTCACAATGTCATATCGCACGATGCAGAACATCGCGAAGTTGAAGTAAACCTGTCCAAAAAGCTGACGGAACTGGCCGATGCATTGCATTTGCACAGCGAATATTCGATCGCTGAGGTCGAGGCCCTGTTCCCCATTCCGCGACACAAGGTGCTGATTGCCAGGCATGGTCATTATGTCGGGGCATATGCCGATTTGGTATCGCAAGATGCGGCCCGTTCCTACCTCGGCCTTGCGCCTGCCGATGACGTCATTCTGTTCAATGGCCAGGTGCGTAAATATAAAGGCATCGGCACGTTGGTTGAGGCGTTTCGCAAGGTGCTGGCGCAACGCCCCAACGCGTTGTTGCTGATCGCCGGCGCGGCGCCGGAAAGCCCGATCGAAAATTTAGCTACGCCGCTGAGCGCGTTCGAAAGAACGCGTATCCATATCGTCGATCGGTATATAGACGATGCGGAACTTCAGGTTTTTCTGAAAGCGGCGGATTTCGCCGTCTATCCCTATCGCAACGTTTTGACGAGTGGATCGCTGATGCTGGCGCTCACCTTTGGCGTGCCGACGGTGATTACCGAAGCCGGCATGATCCGGGAAGTCATGGGCGGGGGAGATGCCGGTATTGTCTATGACGGTAGCGCAGCCGAATTGGAAAAGGCGCTGGCGGCGATGCTGGTGGCGAAGGATGATGGCGGGCTGAACGCCATGGCGGAGGAAGCGCGGCGACTGGCGAAGGCATGTAGTTGGGAACGGGTGCTGCAGAATATCTTGTAACGGGCGGCGCAAGGGCCGATTCGACGCCCCCGCTGCGCTCTCGAGTGAAGCGCAAGAATGAGACAGAAGGAACGGGACTGGCATGTCTATGCCGGTCCCGCTCCTTCTGTTTCGACAATGCCGTTGCCGGCGTTATCTGGTGATGGCGTTATTGAGGGAAATGATCGGGAAGATCGTCGAAGAGATAATGCCGACGAATTTTTGTACATCGACGATCGGCGCATTGGACACATACAGGATGTCCTTGTCGCGCATCGCGAAGTTCTGCGCGGCAAAGAATGTTGCCGGATCACGTAAATTCACGCGATAGATGACGCCCACTCGTCCTTGCGCATCCACAGCAACCCGCACCGGACCTTTTTCCGTTTGGCGGACTGGATTGGCAGGGTCTAAACCGAGAGCACGCGCGTCTTCGAAGCGGAACAGGAAAGCGCCAGCAGGATTGGCCTTATCTTCGTGAAGGCCGCCCACACGACCCAATGCCTCGATCAGACTGAGGCCGGTGGATTCGAACGATACCTCCCTGCTCTGACCGATTGCGCCCAAGGCGGTGAAGCTGAGCGGCTGGAAATAGGCAGACATGATATCGCCGGGCGCGAGGACGACATTCTGGCGGGGGTCGCGAATGATCGTTTCCAGCGGTAGAGATCTGGCGACCCCGGCTCGTGTGATCTGGATGGTGGTCTTGTTTATGGGCTGCTTGGTGCCGCCGCTCAGGGCGATGGCGTCCAGCACCCGCTCACCCTTTGCGGTCAGCGGGATGACGCCGTTATTCTCGAATTCCCCCACCATTGTTGCGGTGGCAGACGCGTTGCGCGAAAATGCGACTTCCACCTGGGGCATATGCGCTTTCCCCCGGAGGCGACGGGCAATTTCATTCGCAACCTGTCGTGTGGTTCGTCCTTCCACCGGAATCTGGCCGGCGAATGGCACGGAGATCGTGCCGTCGGAAATGACGACCTGATCGGGAAAGCTGGACTGGCGGGCCGTGCTGCTGCCATTGCCTTGCGCCAGCGCCGATCCTTCCCCGATGCTGCGGGTTGAGGATGGGGTGGCGTTGAAAAGAACGGCGGGCGGAGCTTCCCAGATTGCTATGCTCAGTACATCGCCGGCATGAATGATGGTTCCAACGGGCAGGGCGCCGCCCATCGTGTCGGCAAAGCCTGCACCATTCATGGCGTTCTGCGCCGAATTCACATTGTCCTTCGTAAGATCGATCAGATAGACCTGCGCTCCATCCGGCGCCTGTGCCGCATGGACGACATCGCGGCTCGATGGTCCCATGGCGCTGAAGGAACTGCAGCCCGTCGTCGCGAAAGTCGATAGGGTAAGCGCCATAATCAGGGGCAGGCGCGCGCAGGTCGCTATGCCGGTAGGGTAGATGATCAAAACGGGATCCCCAATATGAATATGTCCAAAGCAAATTGGCCGCTCCCTAGTTACGCGCTCCTCGGTTCGGGTGAAAGGCCAAATCGTATCAGCTCCATCGCTCGAAAAGCTTTCCTATCCGCACACGATAGGCATCCATCGAGAAAAGCTGGGCGCGCTGTACGCCCTTGTATTTCAAACTATCCCTCAGCACTGCATCGTTATTGATACGCCGTATGGCGTCGCTGATCGATCCTACGGACAGCGGGTCGATGAGCAGTGCCGCATCCCCGACGATTTCCGGCAGCGCCCCCCGATCGGATGTGATGACCGGGGTTCCCATCGCCATGGATTCGAGGGCGGGAAGCCCGAAGCCTTCGTAGAGACTGGGGAAAATCGTAGCGCGTGCATGTCGGATGATGTGCGCAAGCTCGCTGCGCGGCAGATAGTCGATGAGGATGATGCGCGGATGCGCGCCTGCCACCATCAATCGCTCCAGCATCGCCCGTTCCGTTGCATTGTCCCACCCCCCGCCTGAAACGAGGACCAAAGGGGCTTCGCTTTCTGACGTCACGAATGCCTCAAGCAGGCGTGCGACATTCTTTTTCGGCTCTATGGCGCCGAAGAACAGGAAATAGCCTCGATCCGTCAACTGCCAGCGGCCCAGCAGCCGGTCGATGGTTTCGTTCTCTTCCGTCGCAATCCCATGCCAGGCACTCAGCGCCTGATAGCTGTTGGAAATGCGTTCCGGATCGAGGGCGAAATGTTCGATGAGGTCGGTGCGAGACGCCTCGGACACGGTCAAAATATGGTCTGCCCGCTTTGTGATGGCGTGGCAGGTGCGCAGATAATCCTCGCTGCCGGAGGACATTGCGGGAAATTTGATCGGGACGATATCATGAATGGTATAGATGTTTCGCGCGCCCGGAACGAACAGAGGCAGGGGGTAGGTCCAATGCGCGACGTCCACACCCGGCATTCTTACCGGGGTGAACAGGCCAGTCCGTCGGAAGGCGCCGCGAGCGGCCCGGAAAAGGCGCGCTTTGTTCCAGTAAGCGTCGACGGCCGGGGAAAGAGCCTGCAACCCAATCGACAGGTCGTCGCGCGATATCGAGCGAGGTCGATGGCCGAGAGGCGACATGAGATAGTCGATGATTTTCCGGGCGGTCGGCGTTGGCGCGTCCGTCAGGCTTTCTCCCAACAGCAATTCGGTTCTGTGGCCCAGATCATGGGCCGCTTGCAGGAAACTGCGGCCATAGGACGCTATGCCGGTTCCTTTGCGGAGCGCCATATTGAAACCATCGACCAGAAGCCTCATGCTAAAATCGGCCGGAAGGCCGCCGCACAAATGAAATGCATGACTTCTCGCTTATGAGATTGTTTGATCCGACGATTGAGCATCGCAGATGCGTGGCATATGGGTTATCCGGTCGGTGTCGCCCATGACTTTAGGCAGATCGGGACTTTTCCGCAATCCGCTTGCCGCAGGAGCATGGATGAGGTGATGAAGTATATGCGCGCTATGATGCGGTTGCGAACCGATCGCCTATGGTTTGAGTTCGATCGACCGGGCTGGATTGGAGCGCGCGGCAGTGAAATCGGGATTGCGACGTCGTGCGAACATTTGGCTCTTAAGCGCATTTGATGCAGTTCCATAGATTGGCGGACATCGGTCTGGACCCGGTCGGCGATCCATCGCTTGCCACGATCGCGCGGGGCGCGAGTGGGCAGTTGCTCGCACTGGGTACGGATCATGTATTGAAGCTGTTCGACGATCAGGCGGCCGATTCGATGATAGAGCGTGAGGCTTTCGCGTCGCGATTGGCGGCGCGGGCCGGGCTGCCGGTGCCTGCTGCACTCGATTTTGTACGATATGACGGCGCGCGGGCCATTTTGTATCCGCGCGTCCATGGCGTCAGCATGGCCGATGAATTGCGTCGGCGCCCATTGCGGGGCGAACGCCTTTTGCGACGCTGGATGATGCTATGCCGGCAGATGCATATGGTTGTCCCGGACGGTTTGCGAAGTTTCAAGGACGTATGCCGCACCGACATGCTGCACGGCCCCCTGCCGGACCGTGTGAAGTTGCCCGCTATTGAATATCTTGAGTCCCTGCCCGACGGGGATCGCCTGCTCCATGGGGATTTGCACATCGGCAATGTCATGCTGGCGGATGAGGCGCTGATACTGGTCGATTGGTCGAAGGCGGCTAGGGGGGATCCGGCCGCCGATCTGGTGCGCATGGACATGCTCATGCGCTTTGGTGTCGGACCGACGGGGCTGGTCGTTGGCATATGGCGTGATTGGGCAACAAGAGCATGTCAGCGAGCCTATCGGGGCATAGGTGACGTGCCGCCGGAAAGGCTTGCGGCATGGCGCCCGATCGTGGCGTTGGCATGGCTGCGTGTCGGTGTCCCGAAACGGGCCAAGCGATTCCTGCAATATGCCAATCAATCGGCGCAGCGCGTCGGCCTTCCACCGGTCGAGCTGGCCGAACTTCGATGGCGAGCATCCACGGGAAGCGACGGGAAGTCGTTCCCAGGCAATTGACAGGATCGCTGCGGTAGCGCGGCGGGTAAGGGGCGAGAGGTCCGCTTATGCCGTCGTCAGCACGCCGCTATAGGCCGCGTCCTCCAGCGCCCTGCCTGCACCCATGGCCACGCAGATCAGAGCATCGTCCGCGACCCTGACCGGCAGGCCGGTCTGCTCCGACAGCGCCTGGTCGAGATGACCCAGCAGAGCGCCTCCTCCGGTTAAAGTGATGCCTTCCTCTATGATGTCGGCCGACAATTCCGGCGCCGTCTGTTCAAGCGCGGACATGACGGCCTGCTTGATCTGGCCTACGCCCTCGATCAAGGCTTCTGCGATCTCCAACTCGCTGATCGTGATTTCAGCCGGGCGGCCATTCACCAGATCGCGTCCCTTGACCTGCATCGTGCGCCCCTGATCGATCGGCAGCACCGCCGACCCGATCGCATGTTTGACGCGCTCCGCGGTCATTTCGCCAATCATCAGATTGTGATGGCGTCGCACATGAGAGGTGATCGCATCGTCCAGCTTGTCGCCCCCCATGCGGACGGAATTGCTATATGCGATGCCTTGCAGCGACAGAACGGCGACCTCGGTGGTTCCGCCGCCTATGTCCACCACCATGGCGCCGCGCGGTTCGGTGACGGGCAGGCCAGCGCCGATCGCCGCAGCCATCGGCTCGTCGATCAATTGCACCCGGGTCGCACCCGCCTGCATCGTCGCGACCTGGATGGCGCGCCGCTCCACCATGGTGGAGCCGGATGGCACGCAGATGACCACCTCGTGACGCCGGCTGAATCGGCCCGCGGAGCCGACCGCCTTCGCCATGAAATGTTTGATCATCTGCTCGGCCACATCGATGTCGGCGATGACGCCGTCGCGCAGCGGGCGGATCGCCTGGATGTTGGATGGGGTCTTGCCCATCATGGGCTTGGCCTCATTCCCCACCACCTTCACACGGCGCACTCCGGCGATGGTCTCGATCGCAATCACGGACGGTTCGTTGAGGACGATGCCGCGATCACGCACATGGATGACTGTGTTCACGGTGCCGAGGTCGATCGCCATATCATGAGCGGAGGAACCGAATAATCGTCTAAACATCTAATCCTCAGGGAATGGCAGTCGGGCCGCTATGGGGCGCTCGGGTCGCGATACAATGGCGGCACGGCGGATTGCCTGATTGTCGGGGTCACCGGAGTGGAGAGAGGGGCGTTGTTGAAATGGGCCGGGCTCCGCAGGAAATAAACGGGGTTTGCGTTGTTCTTGATATGGATCAGGCTGAGATCGATTTTGCCGGCAAGGCGGCTGTGTTAGCTCGATGAGCCTGTGGAACTACAAGGAACAAGAGCATGACCCACGCTGCCACCGTACCTGCTCTCATCGGTGTTGGGGGCCTGGACGATATCCTGGCGGGTGGATTGACGCGCGGCCGGGTCTTCCTGCTGGAAGGCAGCCCGGGGACCGGCAAGACGACGATCGCCACCCAGTTCCTGATGGAAGGCGCGATGCGTGGCGAAAAATGCCTCTATGTCACGCTGTCTGAGACGGAAGACGAAATGCGCGACAGCGCACAGTCGCACGGCTGGGATCTCACCGGTATCGACCTTTTCGAACTGGTCCCGCCCGAAAGTCTGCTGGACGAGGACCAGCAACAAAGCCTGCTCTATTCGTCCGACCTGGAATTGGGGGAGACCACGCGGCGTATCTTCGAAATGTTCGAGAGGGTGAAGCCCGACCGGGTCGTGCTGGACAGCCTGTCGGAAATTCGCCTGCTCGCGCAGAGTTCGCTGCGCTACCGCCGTCAGATCCTCGCGCTCAAGCATTTCTTCTCGACGCAGAACGCTACGGTGCTGATGCTGGACGACCTGACCGCCGACGTTGCCGACAAGACGGTCCATAGCGTCGCGCATGGCGTGATCCGCCTGGAAGAATTGTCCCCAGAATATGGGCCCGAGCGGCGGCGGCTGCGCGTCATCAAATATAGAGGGCGCCGGTTCCGCGGCGGTTTCCACGATTTCATCATCGATACCGGCGGCGTACGGGTCTTTCCCAGGCTGGTGTCGGCTGAACATAAGACGGAGTTCGTGCGCGACGTGTTGCGGAGCGATTCGCCCGCACTGGACGCGCTGCTGGGCGGGGGGATTGAACGGGGATCGAGCGTCCTGGTCCTGGGTCCGGCCGGGACCGGCAAGTCGTTGCTTGCCCTCATCTTCGTCGCGGCGGCGATTGCGCGCGGCGAACGGGCGGCGATGTTCGTGTTCGACGAAGAAATCGGCCTGTTGTTCAACCGCGCGATCGGGCTGGGCATCGACATGCAGGCCATGGTCGATAGCGGCAATCTCTTCATCGAACAGGTGGATGCGGCCGAATTGTCCCCTGGGGAGTTCTCCCAACGCGTGCGTACCTGTGTCGAACAGCACAAGGTCCGTACGATCATCATCGACAGCCTGAACGGGTATCAGGCGGCGATGCCGGAAGAGAATGCTTTGGTCCTGCACATGCACGAATTGCTGCAATATCTGAACCGACAGGGGGCGACGACCTTCCTGACAGTGGCGCAGCACGGCCTGGTCGGTGACATGAAAGCGCCTGTCGACGTGACCTATCTGGCCGACACCGTAGTGCTGCTACGTTATTTCGAGGCTTCCGGGCGCGTGCGGCGCGCCATTTCGATCATCAAGAAGCGCACAGGTGCGCATGAGGATACGATCCGTGAGTTCCGCATCGGCAGCTATGGCATTCGTCTGGGCGAACCATTGATCGGCTTTCAGGGCGTGTTGCGGGGCGTGCCCAATTTCGTCGGCGGACAGGGCGCGACTCCCTTGCTGGAAGACGAGGCTCGGTGAGCCCACATTTCTCCGAACGCGCGATCATCCTGGCGCCCCATGGGCGCGACGCTGCTATTGCGGCGTCGATCCTGACCGATGCGGGGTTGGGGTCGACGGTCGTCAACGCATTGCGAGATCTTGTCGGCGAGCTGGAACGGGGAGCGGGTTTCGCGCTCCTTACCGAAGAAGGCCTGCGGACGGCCAATCTCAATCCGCTCGCGCTCTGGCTGGAAGCGCAGCCGGAATGGTCCGATTTTCCGTTCGTGCTGCTGACCCAGAAGGGCGGCGGCCTCGAACGCAACCCGGCGGCCAAGCGGTTTTTGGACATGCTCGGCAACGTCACCTTTCTGGAGCGGCCCTTCCACCCCACGACCATGGTCAGTCTCGCCCAGTCGGCGCTGCGGGGCCGGCGGCGTCAATATGAGGCACGTTCGCGGCTGGAGGAACTGCATCGCGGCGCGGATAAATATCGATCGCTGTTCGAATCGATCGATGCAGGCTTCTGCATCATCGACATGGTCTTCGACGCGGACGGACGCCCGATCGATTATATGTTCGTGGAGGCCAATCCCGCCTTCGAGCGCCAGACCGGGTTGCAGGGGGCCGTGGGTCGGACGATGCGGTCCATGGTGTCCGGTCATGAGCAGCACTGGTTCGACGTCTATGGCGCCGTTGCCAGGACTGGCGAGCGCGTGCGTTTCGAGCAGCATGCCGAGGCGCTGGGAAATATCTGGTACGATGTCTATGCATTTCGGGTCGGCGATCCGGACGCCGGACGGGTCGCGGTCCTGTTCAACGATATTTCCGAACGGCGGCAGATGGAGCTGGCGCTGCGCGAGAGCGAGGAGCGGCTGAGGGGCCTCAACGAAACGCTGGAGGAGCGCGTCGTAGAGCGCACCGAGGCGCTCGAACGTACACAGGAAGCGCTCCGCCAGTCGCAGAAGCTGGAATCGATGGGGCAATTGACGGGTGGTGTTGCGCACGACTTCAACAACCTCCTCACGCCGATCGTGGGCAGCCTCGACCTGTTGCTGCGGCGCGGGGTTGGCACCGAACGGGAACGCAAGTTGATCGAAGGGGCGGTCCAGTCGGCCGATCGCGCACGCACGCTGGTGCAGCGGTTGCTGGCCTTCGCCCGGCGCCAGCCGTTGCAGGCGACCGCGATCGACATCGGCAATCTGGTGGGAAATCTGTTCGATCTGGTCGCCAGCACCTGTGGGCCGCGGATCAGGGTAGCGATAGACATCGCCGATCCGCTGCCGCCGGCCAAGGCGGACGCGAACCAGATCGAGATGGCGCTCCTCAATCTGGCGGTGAACGCGCGCGATGCGATGCCCGATGGCGGAACCCTGACGATCGGTGCGGCACCGGACCAGATCAAGCCCGGCAATGCGGCGCGATTGCGGCCGGGCGCCTATGTGCGGCTGAGCGTGACCGACACCGGGTCCGGGATGGATGCGGACACGATCGCTAAAGCTGTGGAGCCGTTTTTCACGACCAAGGGCGTCGGGCAGGGGACCGGCCTTGGCCTTTCCATGGTCCACGGCCTCGCCGCGCAACTGGGCGGCGGCCTGTCCATCGACAGCCTGGTGGGGCGGGGTACGCGCATCGACCTGTGGCTGCCGGCAACGGATGCGCGCCCCGAACAGGCGTCGGCGCCGCTGGAGATCGACGACAGCCATCGCGATTGCGGGATCGCGCTGGTGGTGGATGACGAGGATCTGGTGCGCGCCAGTACGGCGCACATGCTCAGCGAATTGGGATATACGGTCGTGGAAGCGCATTCAGGCGAGGAAGCGCTCAGGTTGATGCATGGGTCCGACGAGATAGACCTGCTTGTTACCGATCATCTGATGCCGGGCATAACGGGTACCGATCTTGCCACGAAGCTGCGGGAGTTGCGGCCCGGTATGCGTGTGCTCGTCGTGTCGGGCTATGCGGAAGGAAAGGGCATCTCGCCCGATTTGCCGCGCCTGACCAAGCCGTTCAAGCAAAGCGATCTCGCCAATTGCCTGGCCCAGTTATGAGGACATGGGTTGCATCCGCAATTTGCCGGTCCCTACCCGGCCGAGCGCCCAGGTCCGCCGCGCCTGTCGACCGCGACGGACCTGGTGATCGGATCAGCGCTCGATCTGGCTGACGTCGCGGACCGCGCCTTTGGCGGCGTTGGTGGTCATTGCGGCATAGGCGCGCAGGGCAGGCGAGACTTCGCGCTTGCGGCCGAAGGGCTTCCAGGCCTTCGCCCCCCGCGATTCCATTTCCGCGCGGCGCTCGGCCAGCAGGGCGTCGTCCAGGTCGACCTTGATGACGCGGGCCGGGATGTCGATCACGATCGGATCGCCGGTCTGGACCAGTGCGATCAGGCCGCCTTCGGCCGCTTCCGGCGAGACATGGCCGATCGACAGGCCCGACGTGCCGCCGGAAAAGCGGCCGTCGGTGATGAGCGCGCAGGCCTTGCCCAGTCCCTTCGACTTCAGATAGCTGGTCGGGTAGAGCATTTCCTGCATGCCGGGACCGCCCTTTGGCCCTTCATAGCGGATGACGACGACGTCCTTTTCCTTGACTTCGTTGCCCAGGATGCCCGCGACCGCCGCGTCCTGGCTTTCATAGACGCGCGCGGTGCCGTGGAAGACGAGGATGCTCTCGTCCACGCCCGCTGTCTTGACGATGCAGCCTTCGGGCGCGAGGTTGCCGAACAGCACGGCCAGGCCGCCATCCTTGGAGAAGGCATGGTCGGCCGAGCGGATCACGCCCTTTTCGCGGTCGGTGTCCAGCTCTTCCCAGCGCTTCGACTGGCTGAATGCGGTTTGGGTCGGCACGCCGCCGGGCGCGGCGCGGTAGAAGTTGCGCACGTCCTCGCTATTGGTGCGACCGATGTCCCAGCGCGCGAGCGCGGCGGCCATGGTCGGCGCATGGACGGTCGGCAGGCTGGCGTCGATCAGGCCGGCGCGCTCCAGTTCGCCCAGGATCGCCATGATGCCGCCGGCGCGATGGACGTCCTCCATATGGACGTCGTTCTTGGCGGGCGCGACCTTGCACAGGCACGGCACGCGGCGCGACAGACGGTCGATGTCGGCCATGGTGAAGTCGATCCCGCCTTCATAGGCGGCAGCGAGCAGGTGCAGCACGGTGTTGGACGACCCGCCCATGGCGATGTCGAGGCTCATGGCGTTTTCGAACGCGGCGAAATTGGCGATGCTGCGCGGCAGGACGCTCTCGTCGTCCTGTTCATAATAGCGCTTGGTGATGTCGACGATGACATGACCGGCTTCGCGGAACAGCCGTTCGCGGTCCGCATGGGTGGCCAGCGTGGAACCGTTGCCCGGCAGCGAGAGGCCCAGGGCTTCGGTCAGGCAGTTCATCGAATTGGCGGTGAACATGCCCGAACAACTGCCGCAGGTCGGGCAGGCGGAACGCTCGATCGTCTGCACTTCTTCGTCAGTGTAATTTTCGTCGGCGGCGACGACCATCGCGTCGACCAGGTCGAGCGCGACCTTCTTGCCGCGCACGGTGGCCTTGCCCGCTTCCATCGGCCCGCCCGACACGAAGACGACGGGGATATTGAGGCGCATGGCGGCCATCAACATGCCGGGCGTGATCTTGTCGCAGTTGGAGATGCAGACGATCGCGTCGGCGCAATGGGCGTTGACCATATATTCGACGCTGTCGGCGATGAGGTCGCGACTGGGCAGCGAATAGAGCATCCCGCCATGGCCCATGGCGATGCCGTCATCGACGGCGATGGTGTTGAATTCCTTGGCGACGCCGCCCGCGGCCTCGATCTCCCGCGCGACAAGCTGGCCCAGATCCTTCAGATGGACATGGCCCGGCACGAACTGGGTGAATGAATTGGCAATGGCGATGATCGGCTTGCCGAAATCCTCGTCCTTCATGCCCGTCGCGCGCCAAAGCCCGCGCGCGCCCGCCATGTTGCGGCCGTGGGTGGTGGTGCGGGAGCGGTAGGCGGGCATTGCAACGGTCCTTCAAGGCGGTGGAAGCGGACCCCTTACAGGCTGGGGGCGGTCAGCGAAACATATTATTCCCTTTGGCCGCCCATGTCAGGCTTTGCGCATGTTGGCGGCTATGGCCGCGTCATTTTGTTGCGGGCGGCGGGGTGCGCGGCTGGACCGGAACTTCACGAAGATGATGCATGTCGCCTGTGAGTGTTTTTCCATAAAATTCATGCCTTTCAATGGCTTGCTACCTTTCCTCTATCAGCTTGCGGGACTGTAGGACAGCGGTGTCGCGCGCGGTGGCCGATGTCCCATGATGGGATCACAGCGCGTGCCCGCCAAACTGCATGCTGGCGCTGGCGAATATCATGGTTAAGAAATGCTTATGCCCGCCGTTCGTCTTCGCCTGTCCATGCTGCGCCCCCTCGCCCTGGCCGGCGCAATGGCGCTGGCGATGCCCGCCGCAGCGCCCGCCCAGTCGCAGGGCGGCGCGCAGCAGTTGGCGCCGGGCGGCTATCGCTGGCTGGGGCAGGGGCCGTGGGACGGCCCGATCTACATGGTCATCAGCATCGAAAAACAGATGATCCATGTCTATAGCGGCGACCAGTTGATCGGGCTCGCCAGCGTATCGACGGGAATGAAGGGGCATCGCACCCCGACCGGCGACTATCCGATCCTGCAAAAGCGGCAATGGCACCGCTCCAACCTCTACAGCAATGCGCCCATGCCCTATATGCAGCGGCTGACCTGGGATGGGATCGCGCTCCATGCCGGGCATAATCCGGGCTATCCCGCCAGCCACGGCTGCATCCGCCTGCCCTATGCCTTTGCCCGCGACCTTTTCGCGCTGACAAAGATGGGGACGCTGGTGGAGGTGACGCAGGCGCGGCTGACTGCGGCGCTGCAATATGATGCGCTGGTGCTGGGCGATCCGGGGAGCCAAGTGGTGACGTTCGGGCCGGCGCGGAGCGAGCGGATGATGCTGCCTCCGCCAGCGCGTGACGATGCGGGCGGTGTGCCGAGGCTGGAAGTCGATCCGGCGATTTTCGGGATGGTGCGGGGGTAGGGCGTACCGTGCCTGTCGCGGGCGTTTGAACAGGCGGACTGCCGCGTAGAATTTGGTCTGAGGCTAGGTGTAATGGCGGGACGCGACCAATGGCAGATGTTCCCACCGGCCGCAGGCTGCTTCTATTGCGGACGTCTAACGCTGATGACAATATCGCGTCATGAAGAGAGGAAAACAGCAGCAACGAGACTTCGCAGAGCAACGCTGGCCGCTGCTTTCAAACCTTATGGCTTGTTATTTTAACGAGGATTTCGATCTTCTCTACGGCTCCCTTGATGGGGCTGTTGCCGCTTCGGCTAAGGATGGATCATTGGATCATCGGCGAGCAATACTAAAGGAATGGCGAGACTGGAACTCGTCCGTAGGTGCGGCAACTGACCTCCAGCCAGAGTTGAAAAGATGCTTTCCGATTGCTGTGCGTTTCAGGAACCCAACTGACGCCCGACACCTCATGGACGGCATCCATGATCGTTTGATCGAAGGGATAAGAGACGAAACAAAGCGAGATTGATGTCCGCTTTCCACAATGTCGCTCGTTAGGCGACAGTCGCCTAACCACCCTCCTCGCCCTATCCTTTTCCACCGACGGGACGGATTATCGGACTGGGCGTTCACGCTGTACCGGCCCTGTCCCTGCGGGCTCTTCCCATGCGGAAAGGACCGGGGCAGTTATGATCGTTCGGTAGCAAGGAAGGCGCATCAATGCAGGTGGATCGCTTGGCAGACCCCATATCCCCTCGATCGCTGCCCACCCGATCGCTGGCGGTCGCGGGGCTCTCCACCATCGTCGAATGGTATGATTTTACCCTCTATCTCTATTTCGCCACGGTATTGTCGCGGACCTTCTTCGGCGGGGGTGCGGTAGGGCTGGGCGATGCGCTGGCGGGCTTTGCGCTGGCCTATCTGATGCGGCCGGTCGGCGCGATCGTGTTCGGCCATATCGGCGATCGCTATGGTCGGCGGGTGACGATGCTGCTGTCGATGGGGATGATGACCGCGGCGATGCTGGCGACCGCGATGCTGCCGACCCATGCGCAGGTCGGGCCGCTGGCGGGGTGGCTGATGATCGGGTTGCGCTGTGTCATGGCCTTCTCCGTCGGTGGCGAATATACCGGCGTGGTGGCCTATCTGCTGGAGGGCGCGCGGGCCGGGCGGCGCGGGTTCGTGACGTCGCTGGCGTCGGCGGCGAGCGAGGTGGGTGCGCTGCTGGCGGCGGGCGTGTCGGCGATCACCGTCGCCTCGCTGAGTGCGCAGAGCCTGACCGACTGGGGGTGGCGGATACCGTTTCTGGTGGGCGCCGCGCTGGCGGGGGTCATCCTGGTGGCGCGGTCCACGATGGCGGAATCGCCCGACTTTCTGCGGCAACAGGCGCAGGCAACCACGCCCGCCAATCCGCTGGCCCATAGCCTGCGCCACCACAGGGCAGCGATCGGCCGGGGCTTTGCGATCTCGGCGCTGGGGTCGATCACCTATTATGTCGGCATCACCTATGTGCCGAGTTTCCTGGCCGCCATGGGCACGACGGGGGAGTCGGACGCGCTGTGGCTGTCGACGCTGGCCGCGCTGGCGGTGATCATGGTCACGCCGCTGGTCGGATGGTTGACCGACCGGGTCGGGCGGCGGCCTGTGCTGGTGGCGCTGGCGCTGGCGGGCATGGTCTTGCCGATGGCGATGTTCCTGCTGATGCAGGGCGGGTTTGGCGTGGCGCTGGCCGGCGCGGTGGTGCTGGCCTGTCTGGGCGGCGCAGTCAGCGCAGTCGGCGCGGTGGCTACGGCGGAGCAGTTTCCCGGCGAGGGGCGGCTGAGCGGCCTGGCCTTCGGCGCGACCAGCGCGACAGCTTTGTTCGGTGGATTGACGCCGTGGCTGGCGCACTGGCTGATCGAACGCAGCGGCTGGGCGCCGGCGCCGGGCGCGATGATTGCGCTGGTGGCCTTGTGCGTGCTGCCCGTTCTGCTGACGCTGCCCGAAACCGCGCCGCGGATACGCAAAAAGGCCGACCCGTCGCCGGCTCGGCCTTTCGCGTAAACCCGGCTCGGGGTTGTGCTTATGCGGGTTGCGCGGCCTCCTCGCTGGCGGGCAGGCGGATGAGGTAATCGAAGGCGGACAGCGCCGCCGTCGATCCGGCGCCCATCGCGATCACGATCTGCTTGTACGGCACCGTGGTGCAGTCGCCGGCCGCGAAGATGCCCGGCTGGCTGGTTTCGCCGCGCGCATCGATCTCGATCTCGCCACGCGGCGAGAGGGCGATCGCGTCCTTCAACCATTCGGTGTTGGGCACCAGGCCGATCTGGACGAAAATGCCCTCCAGCTCGACATCATGTTCCGTGCCATGGTTGCGGTCCTTGTAGGACAGGGCCGTCACCCGTTCGCCATTGCCGTCCACTTTGGTCGTCAGGCCCGACGTGATGATCCTGACGTTGGGCAGGCTGGCGAGTTTGCGCTGCAACACCGCGTCGGCGCGCAACTGGCTGTCATATTCGATCAGCGTCACATGGGCGACGATCCCGGCCAGGTCGATCGCCGCTTCGACGCCGCTATTGCCGCCGCCGATCACCGCCACGCGCTTGCCTTTGAACAGCGGACCGTCGCAATGCGGGCAATAGGCGACGCCCTTGTTGCGATAGTCGTCCTCGCCCGGCACGCCCATCTGCCGCCAGCGCGCGCCGGTGGACAGGATCAGGGTGCGGCCCTTCAATGATGCGCCATTTTCCAGCACGACCTCATGATAGCCGCCTTCGGCCTTGGCCGGGATCAGCTTGGCCGCCTTTTGCAGGTTCATGATCTCGACGTCATAATCCTTTACATGAGCTTCCAGCGCGCTCGCCAGCTTCGGCCCTTCGGTGCGCGATACCGAGATGAAATTCTCGATATCCATCGTGTCGAGCACCTGGCCGCCGAAGCGTTCCGCCGCGACGCCGGTGCGGATGCCCTTGCGCGCCGCGTAGATGGCCGATGCCGCGCCGGCGGGGCCGCCGCCCACGATCAGCACTTCGAACGGGTCTTGCTTCCTGATCTTCTCGGCCGCGCGGATGGCCGCGCCGCTGTCGATCTTCGCAACGATCTGCTCCAGTTCCATGCGGCCGCTGGCGAAGGGTTCGCCGTTCAGGAAGATGGTGGGGACCGCCATCACCTTGCGGCCGTCCACCTCTTCCTTGAACAGCGCGCCGTCGATGGCGACATGGCTGATCCGGGGATTGAGGACGCTCATCAGGTTCAGCGCCTGCACCACGTCGGGGCAGTTCTGGCACGAGAGCGAGAAATAGGTTTCGAAGGCGAAGTCGCCGTCGATATCCCTGATCTGCTGGATCAGGTCCTGCGCCGCCTTCGACGGATGGCCGCCGACCTGGAGCAGGGCAAGCACCAGAGAGGTGAATTCATGGCCCATCGGCAGGCCCGCGAAGCGCACGCCGATGTCCGTGCCGACGCGGCGGATCAGGAAGCTCGGCGTGCGCGGATCGGCGCCGTCCACCACGGACACCTTGTCCGACAGGGCGGCGATTTCGTTCAGCAGGTCGCCCAGTTCCTTCGATTTGGCGTCGTCGCCCAGCGCGGCGACCAGTTCGATCGGCTCGCGGATGTTGACCAGATAGGCCTTGAGCTGTTGCGTCAGGGTTGCGTCGAGCATGGGGGAAACTCCTCAAAGCGGTTTCCGGCGGAAACCGCGACAGAATCGAAAACTCTAGATACAAACATGGCCCGGAGCGGAGGAGAGGTTCCACTCCGGGCCACTTTGCGACCCGTTAGGGGACGGGTTGTTTAGATCTTGCCGACCAGGTCGAGCGACGGCGCCAGGGTGGCTTCGCCTTCTTCCCACTTGGCGGGGCAGACTTCACCGGGGTTGGCGGCAACATATTGTGCAGCCTTGACCTTGCGCAGCAGTTCGGTCGCGTTGCGGCCGACGCCTTCCGAGGTGATTTCCATGAACTGGATCACGCCTTCGGGATCGACCAGGAAGGTCGCGCGGTCGGCCAGGCCCACGCCCGGACGCATCACTTCGAAATTGTTCGTTATCTGGCCCGACTGGTCGCCCAGCATATAATAGTTGATCTTGCCGATCGCCGGCGAGGTGTCGTGCCAAGCCTTGTGGCTGAAATGGGTGTCGGTGGACACCGAATAGACTTCCACGCCCATCTTCTGCAGGGTCGGGTAGATATCCGCCAGATCTTCCAGCTCGGTCGGGCAGACAAAGGTGAAATCGGCCGGGTAGAAGAAGAAGACCGCCCACTTGCCCTTCACGTCAGCGTCGGTCACGTCGACGAACTTGCCTTCCTTATAGGCAGTGGCGGAGAACGGCTTGATGGTGGTGTTGATGAGAGCCATAGGCTGTCCAGATCCTCGATATGATGTTGCAGTTGCGAACACCCATGTAGGGATGCGGTCGATTCGGGGGAAATTGGTTTTCTGAGATGGTCTGAGTGAGAAAAACGATCACAGCCTGTCGGACTGATCGATCGCTTCGCCTGTCCTCAAATGCCTGCCAGCACCTGTAGCATAGCGTCTTCGACCATGGCCTGCGCCTCTTCGGGCGAAAAGGTCGACCGGTCGAGACAGAGTTCGAGCCACAGGCCATCGACCAGCGCGGTCAGGCTGATCGCGGCGACCCGGACGCGCGCGTCGCTCATCGCCGGGGCGGCGGCGCGCAGCAGCGTTTCCAGTTGCGCCCGCGCGCCGCCATAGACTTCGGCATGGACCGCGGCGATCTTCGGGTCGGACTTGACCAGGCTCCAGAAGGCGATCCAGGTGGCGAGCAGGTCGGGATCGAGTATCGGCGAGAGGAAATTGGCCTGGAGGCAGGCGCGCAGCCGGTCGCGCGGATCGTCGCCCGCGGCCTCCACCGCGGCGTCGAGCGCGGCGGAGACTTTCGCGCCGACATCGGCATAGGTGGCCAGGATCAGCGCATCGACGCCATCGAAATAATGGGTCAGCAGGCCCGACGATACCCCGGCATGAGCGCAGATCGCCCGGACCGACGTGCCGCCCACGCCCTTCTCGGCAAGGCATCGGGCCGTCGCCTCGATCAGCGCCTGGCGTCGTACATCCGCCGTTTCCCGGACAAATCGCGCCCTGGGTCGCGCCTTGCCCATGCTATCGTCCTTATTGTCGTTCACAGTCATTCCCCCGCTACATCCTTTGCGCGCTGACGGTGCGGCTGGCAAGATGGCGTCTCAAGCAAGGGATCGAACCGGCGGCCCGGTTGGTTCTTCCCGGGACATGAAGGAGATTGACGGATGATGCGCGCCCTTTCCCCCCTGCTGATCCTGCCCCTGCTGCTGGCGGGCTGCGCCAAGAGCGACGACACTATGGCGGTCGCGAACAATGCCACCAACGCCGCCGCGGTCGAGACGATCGAGGATATGGACTCGGTGCCGGCCAACGCGCAGGCGACTGACGCGCGGCTGCCGACCGACGACTGGGTCGGGCGGTGGACCGGGCCGGAGGGGCTGTTCCTCGACATCCAGCCCTCGCCCGACGGCAAGCCGGGCCATTATGCGTTGACCAACAAGGATAATCTCGACCGGCAGGGCGATTATAGCGGTGTGGCCGAAGGCACCACGATCCGCTTCGTGCGCGATGGCAAGGATCTGGCGATCCGGCCGGGCAATGGCGACGAGACGGGGTTCAAATATCTGGCGGGCAAGCAGGACTGCCTGGTCGTGATCGCGGGGCAGGAGGGCTATTGCCGATAGGCTGGGCTGGCGGCAGTAGATGATGATCCGTGGACCAGCGGTCTTGCTCAGCCTTTCGCGGAGATAAAACGGCAGTGGACGGCTGACAGCCTTTCACTCACTCGCCCAACCCCTCCAGCGCGGAAAAGCGCTGCGACCAGAGCGCGCCGTGGACGGCCATCCATCCGATTACCGGCGCCAGGCCCTTCACCCGCGCGGCGTACCAGGTTTCGCGGCCGGTGCGGCGGGCGGTCACGAGGCCGGCACGTTTCAGCTTGGCCATATGGCGCGACACCATCGGCTGCGATACGCCCGATTGCTGGGTCAGCGCCTGCACATTCTGCTCGCCCTCGCGCACCAGCGCTTCCAGCAAAGCGCGGCGGGTGCCGTCGGACAGTGCCTTGAACAGGGCATCGGCGGCGGCGTCGCGATCTGCGCTTCGTGAATCACTTGTCATGGTTAACCCATAATCATTGGGTTATGAATTGGTCAAGTTTCGCGGTGTGAAACCGCCCCGCACCGGCGTTAACCAAAAAAAGTTCGGTGGGGCGGGGGATAGAGTCTTTTGAGTCACACCGCCCGATATGGAGTCTGGGGCGAGTCGTGCGACTCTATATCTTGTGGGTCCACCCTTCGTTCCCCTGCACGTTAACCATTTCCTGAAGTCCCTGTGATAAGCTGCTGATCTTGACGGCGGACTCCCGAGGACTCATCGCTGGGCCTCAGAACGAATTCGGGGGCTTTTGCATATGGGTGTAATGGAGCGCGTCGCGGCGCCGCGGCGGAAGAAAGCGGCACGGCCGATCGCGGTCGAGGCGGCCCAGATCGCGACCGACACCCTGCTGCGCGGCGATTGCATTTCGGAAATGGCCAAGCTGCCCGACAATTGCATCGACATGATCTTCGCCGATCCGCCCTATAATCTGCAACTGGGCGGCGACCTGTTCCGGCCCGAAGGCGGCCGCGTCGACGCGGTCGACAATGACTGGGACAAGTTCGACACGCTGGGCAGCTATGACCGCTTCACCAAGGCGTGGCTGCGCGAGGCGCGCCGTATCTTGAAGCCCAACGGTTCGATCTGGGTGATCGGCAGCTATCATAATATTTTCCGCGTCGGCACCGCGCTCCAGGACGAAGGCTTCTGGATCCTGAACGACATCATCTGGCGCAAGTCCAACCCGATGCCCAATTTCAAGGGCACGCGCTTCACCAACGCGCATGAGACGCTGATCTGGGCGAGCCAGGGCGAAGACGCCAAATATACGTTCAACTACAAGGCAATGAAGACGCTGAACGACGAGTTGCAGATGCGCTCCGACTGGGTGCTGCCGATTTGCGGCGGGCAGGAACGGTTGAAGCGCAACGGCACCAAGGCGCACCCGACGCAAAAGCCCGAGGCGCTGCTCTATCGCGTGATGCTGGCCTGCACCAAGCCGGGCGACGTGGTGCTCGATCCCTTTTTCGGCACCGGCACTACGGGCGCAGTGGCCAAGCGGTTGGGCCGCAAATGGATCGGCATCGAGCGCGAGGACGACTATATCGAGGTCGCGCTGGAGCGGATCGAGGCGGCGCTGCCGCTGGACGAAAGCGCGCTCACCATCATGCAGACCGCGCGCCAGCAGCCCAAGGTCGCGTTCGGCACGCTGGTCGAGACGGGCTATCTGACGCCCGGCGCGCTGCTGATGGACAGCAAGCGCCGCTGGCAGGCGGAGGTGCGCGCGGACGGATCGCTGCTGGTGGGGGCCGACAGCGGCTCGATCCACAAAATGGGCGCGACGCTGCAAAATGCACCGAGCTGCAACGGCTGGACCTTCTGGCATGTGGAGGTCGAGGGCAAGTTGCAGCCGATCGACACGCTGCGGCAGACCTATTTGCTGGCAAACGAGCCTTGAGATGATGGGGTGCTCCCGCGCAGGCGGGAGCCCAGTCCTGCCGCCCGTTCGACCCCGCACGGTCTGAGCGGGGCTCCTGCCTTCGCAGGAGCATGGGGTCGCGTTAAGGGGATGTGCGCCACATCTGCCCGAAGGATAGTCGATGCTTCCTACCATCCCTCCTCACGCCCGCCTCTACCTGAAGCCCACATGGTTCGTGCCGACGCCGATCGGCTTGCCCGACGGGTCGACGGCGCGGATGGGCAATGGGCTGATCTGGTTCCAGGGCTATGAACTGAGCGCCTTCGACGGCGCGCGACGGATCGCGCGGATCGTGGTGCCGGTGGCGGATTTCGATGCGGCCATTGCGGGACTGCCCGATGCGCTGGCAGTGCGGGCGCAGCGACTGGCGGCGCATATCTCCGCGCTTCGCGCGCCGCTGGTGCTGGGCGACCGCACGATCCGCTTCGACGCGCCCCAGGTGATGGCGATATTGAACGTCACGCCCGACAGCTTCTCCGACGGCGGCAAGCATGTCGGCGATCCCCAGGCAGCGGCGGATGCCGGCTTCGCGATGGCGGCGGCGGGGGCGGCGCTGATCGACGTGGGCGGCGAATCGACCCGGCCGCGCGCGCCTAAGGTCTGGGAGGGCGATGAGATCGCCCGCATCGCCCCGGTGATCGAGCGGCTGGCGGCGGCGGGCGTGCCGGTGTCGGTCGATACGCGCAAGGCAGGCGTGATGGAGGCGGCGCTGGCGGCGGGCGCCGGCATCGTCAATGACGTCAGCGCGCTGGCGCATGATCCGCGCAGCCTGGAAGTGGTCGCGCGCGCGGGATGCCCGGTGATCCTGATGCACGCGCCATCCGCTGGCGACGATCCGCATGACAATCCGGGCGGTTATGGCGATGTCGTCGCCGACGTGTTCGACCATCTGGAGGCGCGGATCGCCGCGTGCGAGGGCGCGGGGATCGCGCGCGACCGGATCATGGTCGATCCGGGGCTGGGCTTCGGCAAGAGCCTGGCCGACAATCTGGCGCTGGTGAACGGCCTGGCGACTTTCCAGGCGCTGGGCGTGCCGCTGCTGTTCGCAGGGAGCCGCAAGCGGTTGATCGGGGCGCTGTCGAACGAGGCGCCGGCGGCGGATCGGCTGGGCGGATCGATCGCGCTCGCCTTCCGCGCGGCGCAACTGGGCGCGCAGATGGTGCGGGTGCATGATGTCCGCGAAAGCGTGCAGGCATTGCACCTGTGGCGCGGGCTGGCGGATGCGGGGCTAGGCGCGGTTTAGGCGGAGGCACATCGACCGGATTCATCCACCGCGCGCGCATAGAATCTGTTGTCGACCGCCATACGTGGAAAGCCGGGCGGGAGGGTTTCGGCCTCCACCAGCGCAAAGCCGTTCTTCTCGTAGAAGCGGTGCGCGGCGACGAAGCGGTCGGTGGTGCCGAGCCAGATTTGGGTCACGCCCCGGTCGCGGGCGGCCGCCAGCGCGGTGTCGAGCAGCGCCTGCGCCACGCCCGCCGCGCGGCCGCGATGGCTGGCGGCGACGAACATCTTGCGCAGGGCGACGGCACCCGATCCGATATCCTTGAGCGCGACCGTGCCGACCGGCCGGCTATCCTGCCGCGCGACCCAGAAACCGCCTGCGCCCGGCCCGTAAAAGGCGGGAATGTCGGTGAGGTCGGGCTGGTCGGCCGCGGTGATGGCGATGCCATATTCGTCGCGCTGGATCGACAGGATCAGGTCCAGCACGCCCTGCTGGTCGGCGGGGGCGAAGGGACCGATCATGACGCGCGCAGGATCAGTTGGCGTTGCTCGCCGGTGCGGGGACGGCCGCGGGCGCAGGCGTCGTCCCGCTTTTGGGCGCGAAGCTGCGCAGGCTGGACAGCGTCTGCTCGGCGATGCCCTGATATTGTTCGCTCAGCATTTCGGGATAGACGAAGGTGGCGGTCACGATCGATCCGTCGGGTTGCTTGAGCAGGCGGATGGCGACATTATTGCCTTCGCCGTCATTGGCGGTGCCGCGATATTCATTCTCGCCGACGAAATCGCCGTCCACGCCTTCGGCGCTGTCGTTCACCGCCTCTACGATCTGCTGCAGCGTCTGGTCATTGTCGTTCTTCTGCCAGAAGACGCGCACGTCCGCGCCGGCGCCGGGGTCCTGATAGACTGCGCCGTCGGCCGTGCTGGCGGCCTTGTCGACGGTCCAGCCTTCAGGGAAGGTGATGGAAAAGCCGCGCGCCTGGTTCACATAATTGCGATTGTCGGTGTCCTCTGCGGCGGCATTGGCGAGCGCATTGGCCGCGGCGGCGTTGGCGGCGGCGGCCAGTTCCTCCTGCGTCGGCATGTCGGACACGGGTTCGGACCGGCCGCAGGCGGCGAGCAGGAGAACGGGGAGGCAGGCAACGAGAGCGGCATGTTTCATGGGACGATCCAAAGCATAGGCGCGCGGATAATTCAACGCCGCAGGCTGCTGGTCCCGATCATCTGTTCATTGCGGCCGTTCAGGCCGCGCTGTCGATGCCCAGTTCGGCGAGCTTGCGATAGAGGGTCGAGCGGCCGATGCCCAGCCGCCGGGCGACTTCCGTCATACGGCCGCGATAATGGCCGATGGCGAGACGGATGACGTCGGCCTCGATCTCGGCCAGTTGCCGGACATGGCCGTCGCCTTCGAACAGGGTGATGCCCGCGCCGTCGCGATGCGGCTGGCTGGCGGCGCGCGGGCGCAACGACAATATGCTGGCCCCGGCCTGGATCTGCGAGGCGATCTGCGGGAAATCCTGCGGCGTCAGCGCATCGCCCTCGCACAGCACGGCGGCGCGGAAGAGGGCGTTCTGGAGCTGGCGGACATTGCCCGGCCAGCCATGTTGCATCAGCAGCGCGAGCGCATCGTCGGTGACGCCCAGGCCGCGCAGCCCAGGCTGGGTGGCGATGCGGGCGAGCAGATGGCGGCAAAGCGCGGGAATGTCGCCCATGCGCTCGCGCAAGGGCGGGACGGTCAGTTGGACGACGTTGAGGCGGTAATAAAGATCCTCGCGGAAATTGCCGGCCTCGACCTCCTCGATCAGCCGCTTGTTGGTCGCGGCGATGACACGGACATCGACATGGACCGGGCGGCGCGCGCCGATCGGCTGGACTTCGCCATCCTGCAGCACGCGCAGCAGCTTGACCTGCGCCTCCAATGGCATTTCGCTGACTTCATCGAGGAAGAGCGTGCCCATGTCCGCGCTGGCGAACTTGCCGACATGGCGGTCGAACGCGCCGGTGAAGGCGCCGCGTTCATGGCCGAACAGCTCCGATTCGACGAGGTTGGCGGGGATGGCGCCGCAATTGACCGTGACCATCGCCTGTTTGTGGCGGGGGGAAGCGGCATGGATGGCACGGGCGATGACATCCTTGCCCACGCCGCTTTCGCCCTCGATCAACACCGGCACGCGGGCGCGGGCGGCCTTGGCGGCGATGGCCAGCGCAGCACGGAATTGCGGGGCGGAGCCGACTACATCCTCGAAGGAGAGGGGGGCGGTGATCTTTTCGGTGAGCGGGCGCAACTCGCCCGCCGCCGCGCCTTCGGCCAGCGTCGCATTCAAGGCGGCCAGCAGCCGTTCGGGCGCGATCGGCTTGGACAGATAGTCGGTGGCGCCGGCGCGCATCGCCTCCACGGCGATGGCGACATTGTTATGCGCGGTCAGGATCAGGATCGGCAGCGCCGGACGACGGCTGCGAATCTCGCGGATCAGGCCCGATGGCTCATAGTCCGGGCTCCATTGGTCCAGGATGATGGCGTCGAGCTGCATCCCGTCCTGCGTGCCTAGCGTCGCAATGGCGGTTTCGCCGTCGGCGGCGAAGATGGTGCGCCATCCCGCACGCGCCCCCAGCGCCGACACCAGGCGTCGCTGCGCCGGTTCGTCGTCGATCAGCATCAGCATCGGTACGCCGTCGCGCGCCATCAAAACCCCTCATATGCAACCCGGAGCCGATGGTAAGCGCAGGGGGTAAAGGCGTGCTTAACCGCGAAGAATTTTCTTGAAGGCGGCGGGTTGAGGGCGAAGACCCTTGGCGATAAGAGGTGGGCGACAATCGCTTGGGACAAGGGGACAGGATATGGCGTCGGACGGCAATATGAAGGCTGCGAATGCAACCTATGGAAGCTTCGTCGGCTTCGTCAAATGGGGCACGATCGTCAGCGTCGCGCTCGCCGCGCTGGTGGTGCTGCTGATTTCAAGCTGATCGACTTGCCGCAGGGCGACACAGGAGGCGCGCGCGCATGACGGGCGCGCCGGCGTTGATCCCCCTGTTCCTGCTGGCCTGTGCGGGCGGCTATGTCGCCGCCCGGCCGGGGCCTGATCCCGAACGGCCGCACTGGCAGTCGGGCATTGGCGGCGTGGCCGCCATCCTCCTCGTCGGGGCGCTGATCGCCGCCGCGGAAGCGGGCAGCGCGACCGCGCGCTATCTCGCCCTGATCGCCCTGCTATGCGCCAGCGCCGCGAGCGTCCTCCTGCTGGGCGTTCCGGAACGCCGCGTGTCGCCGAGTGATGACGGCGCAGGCGATGAGGACACGGACGCATGATGCCCCCGGTCGGTCCGGCATGGCTGGGCGCGCAACTGGACGGCATCGATCCGTCGCCCGTGGTGGCGGGTGCCTATCTCCTGTCCGGGTTGCTGCTGCTCGTGGGATTGTGGCTGCGCAACAGCCGCCATAGCCATCGCTGGGCGATGGCGGGCATCGCGACCGGCGCGGCGGCGGCGGTCTACAGCCATGATGTCGTCAACCTGCCGGAAATGGTCAGCGCGGTCGTGATCGGCGGCAGCATCGCGCTGTTGCTGGCGCGGCGCAGTGCGGTGGCGGCCCTGCTTTGGCTGGCCGTCGCGGGTCATGGCCTGCTGGGCGTGGCGGCGATGGCCATGGCCGCGACCCTGTGGCGCAATCCCGGCGCGTTCGGCCTGCTGGGCGACGATGGCGCGGTGCTTCCATTTGGGGGCGGGATGCTGGTGGCGGGGTTCGGCCTGGGCGTGGCGACGCTGGCGGGCGCGCTCGTCCTGGCGTTCGGGCGCAGGCTGGGCGGACTTCCCTTGCTGACCAGCGGCGCGGGCTGGGCGGCGGCGGCGCTGGGCTTTGCGATCGGCAACGGCGCGATGGTCGTGGCGGGCGGCATGGCGGGCGTCGCGGGGCTGCGCCTGGCGTGGCGCGCGCGCAGGATTGCATCAAGAGCCTTGCCCAGCGGGGCGGGCTTACCCTAACGCTACCAGCCAATCATTCCCGCAGCGGAGACGTATATGCACAAACTCGGCCTGATCGGCGGCCTTAGCTGGACCTCCACCGCGCGCTATTATGCCATCATCAACCAGGCGGTCCACCGCGCGCTGGGCGGGCAGCATAGTGCGCCGTTGCTGATCGAGAGCCTGGATTTCGCCGAAGTCGCGCGCTGCGCCACGGAAAATGACTGGGACTGCGCGGCAGGCCAGCTGATCGGCGCGGCCCAGCGGCTGGAGCAGGGCGGCGCAGGCGCGCTGCTGATCTGCGCCAATTCGATGCATCGCGTCTATGACCGGGTGCAGGCGGCGGTCGGCATCCCGATCCTGCATATCGCCGATATCGTCGGCAAGAAGATGAAGGCGGACGGCATCGAAAAGGCTGCACTGATCGGCACGCGCAACGTGATGACCGAAAAATTCTATCGCCAGCGACTGGTCGCGCACGGCATTTCGCTGCTGCCCGCCGACATGGAACTGGCCGACCGGATCGACCGCATCGTCTATGACGAACTGACCGTGGGCAAGGTCAGCAAGGAATCCGAACGCTATATGAAGTCGGAACTGACCGACATCGCCAAGGAGGACGTGCAGGCGGTGGTGCTGGCCTGCACCGAGCTGGAGCTGATCGTGGACGTAAAGGCCAATGTCCTGCCGATCTATGATTGCACCGGCATCCACGCCAAGGCGGGGGTGGAATTTATATTGGGTTGATATCCGATATCCGTTGGCCCTGAGCGAAGTCGAAGGGTTCGACCGACCGCAGGAAGGTCGCTTCGCTCAGGGCGAACGGATGGGGGCTGCCTTATCCGCCAGGCTCGGCCAGCGCGATGTCCATGTCGGCCAGCGCCAGGCGCAGCAGTTCCGCCATGGTCGCGCGCGCGGCGGCGGTGTCGCGGGCGGCGATCGCCTGGAACACGGCGCGATGGTCGGGCAGGGGATCGCGCGGCAGCAGCTTCTTGCGATGCTTGAAGGTCGTGGTCCAACTGACCGCCGCGCCGACCGAACTGGCCAGCGCCTCCAGCGCGTCATTATGGGTGGCGGCCAGGATGGCATGGTGGAAACGCTGGTCCGCGGCGCGGCCGTCGGGCGTCGACAGGCCGAAGCGGCCCATTTCCGCCAGCGCGGCCTCCATCGTCGCCAGTTGCTCGTCGGTGCGGCGGCGGGCGGCGAATTCGGCGGCGGCCGGTTCGATCACGCCGCGCAGTTCGAACAGGTCGCGGATGAAATTGGCGTCCGGCTCGCCCGCGAACATCCAGGCGAGCATTTCGGGGTCGAGCACGTTCCAGCGGCTGCGCGGCAGGACGCGAGTGCCGGCCTTGGGGCGGCTTTCCAGCATCCCCTTGGCGATCAGGATGCGCACCGCCTCGCGATAGGCGGTGCGGGAGACGCCGAGGCGCTCGGACGCCTCGATTTCACCCTCGAACAATTCGCCCGGCTTGTGCTTGCCCGTAAGGATGGCGGTGCCCAGGTCGCGGGCGATCGTCTGATGGATGCGCAGTACGCCCTCCTCGGATCCGATCTTGCGCCCGCTACCCAAATCCCCGCTCCTATAGTCTAGTCCTCAAATGCTGCCGTAGGGCAATGCCGTCCGCAAAGAAAGGCGTCCGCCACCAGACGCAGCGGCGCGGTGTCGGCGTCGACCGCCTTGTCCGCCACCAGGCCGACGAAACGGCGATACATGGTGGGATATTCCTCGTCCGGCGCCTTCATCTGCACTTCGCCGTCGAGGCGGAGGGTATTGCCGCCTTCGGACAGGAGCAGGCTGCCCTTGTCCGTCTCGACCGCGATGTCCCAGGTTTGCGGCCCGGTCTGGCGCCAGTCGAACACGGTGTCGATCGCGGCTCCGGATGCCGTCGCCATGGCCAGCGTGGCGCCGATCGGCGCCTGCTTGTTGGACGGCACTTCCAGTTCGGCCGACAGCACCGTGATCGGCTCGCCGACGATTTCGGTCAGGATCGACAGGGCGTTGATGCCCGGATCGAACACGCCAAAGCCGCCCGCTTCCCAGATCCAGGGCTGGCCCGGATGCCAGTGACGGACATCCTCGCGCCACTGTATGTCGATCCGCTCGACCTTCCGCTCTGCAATCCATGCCTTGGCCTGCGCCACGGCGGCGGCATAGCGGCTGTGCCAGCTTGCGTAGAGCGTGACGCCCTCCGCCTTGGCCAGCGCAGTCAGTGCCTCCACTTCGGACACGGTCGCGCCCGGCGGCTTTTCCAGAAACACATGCTTGCCCGCCAGCAGCGCCTGCCGGGCCGCCTGATAGCGGACCTGCGGCGGCTGGCAGAGGATGACGGCGTCGAGGTCCGGTTCGCCCGCCAGCATCGCGCCGAGGTCGGGGTAGTTGTTCACCCCTTCCCCCTGCGCGTTGCGGCTGGCGACGGCGACCAGATCGATGCCGTCGATTTTCGCAATGGCGGGCAGGTGCTGATCGCGCGCGATCTTGCCGAGCCCTACCAGACCTGCCCGGATCGTCATGCGGTGACGTCCAGCTTGCCTTCGTTACGGCGCGTCAGACCCCAGGGGTTGGCGGCCTGCAATGCGGGCGGCAACAGCGCGTCGGGCAGGTCCTGATAGCAGACGGGGCGCAGGAAGCGCATCATCGCCAAGGTGCCGACCGAGGTCGAACGGCCGTCCGAGGTCGAGGGGAAGGGGCCGCCATGGACCATGGCATGGGTCACTTCGACGCCGGTGGGCCAGCCATTGGCAAGGACGCGGCCGACCTTGCGCGACAGCGTGGGCAACAGCTTGGCGGCATTGTCCGCATCGCTGGCTTCCATCTGAAGCGTCGCGGTCAGTTGGCCTTCCAGATCGGCGATGGTGGCGATCACGTCATCGATCGTGGCGCACTTCACCAGGATCGAGGACGCGCCGAACACTTCATGCGCCAGCGCCGGGTTGGCGCGGAACTGGTCGGCGGCGGTCGCGAAGAAGGCCGACTGGCCACGATTGACGCCGTCCGCTTCGGTGCCGCGCGCGACGGTAGTGACGCCGTCCGCGCTGGCCAGCGCCTCGACGCCCTTTTCATAGGCGGCGTGGATGCCGGGCGTCAGCATGACCTGCGCCGCGTTGGCCGACAGGGCATTGGCGGCCGACGCAACGAAGCTGTCGAGATCGGGGCTGTCGAGCGCGATCACCATGCCGGGATTGGTGCAGAACTGGCCGGCGAACAGCGACATGGAACCGACGAATGCGGTGCCCAGCGCTTCGGCGCGCGCAGCGAGCGCACCGGGCAGCAGGACGACCGGGTTGATCGAGGACATTTCCGAATAGACCGGGATCGGCTCTTCGCGCTTGGCCGCGATCTGCATCAGCGCAATGCCGCCGCCGCGCGACCCGGTGAAGCCCACCGCCTTGATGCGCGGATCGGCGACCAGCGCGCCGCCCAGATCATTGGTGGTGCCGGGCAGGTAGGAGAAGACGCCTTCGGGCAGGCCGCAGGCTGCGACCGCCGCGATGATCGCGCGGGCGACCAGTTCGCCGGTGCCGGGATGGGCGGGATGGCCCTTCACCACGACCGGGCAACCCGCGGCGAAGGCCGACGCGGTGTCACCGCCCGCGACCGAGAAGGCCAGCGGGAAGTTGGATGCGCCGAACACGGCGACGGGGCCGAGCGCCTGATTGACGCGGCGCAGGTCGCTGCGGGGCAGGGGCGCGCGGTCGGGCAGCGCCTTGTCGATCGTGGCGTCCAGCCAGTCGCCTTGGCGGACATAGGAGGCGAACAGGCGCAACTGGCCGACGGTGCGGCCGCGTTCGCCCTCCAGCCGGCCGCGGGGCAGGCCGGATTCGCTCATCGCGGTGGTGATGAGCAGGTCGCCGATGGCGACGATCTGGTCGGCGACGCTTTCCAGGAAGGTGGCGCGCGCGTCGGGGGTCAGGGTGGAGAAGGCTTCGAACGCGGCGTCGGCCAGCGCAGTCGCGTCGGCGACATCGGCGACCGAGGCGTTGGAGAAGGCGATGTCGCCCCTGGCGCCGGTGGACGGGTCGATGGCGTAGAAAGGCGCGCCGCCGGTGCGCTCGCTCGCGCCGATGAGGATGGCTCCGTTGAACATGATGTTCTCCTGAATGGGGGGTGGAATAGCGGGTCGATCATGCCGCCGGGATCGGACCCGTTTGCGGCACATATCAGGCTGAAATGACAGGGAAGGGGGCGGCCTCAGATGGATAGCCGCCCCCTTTTTTACAAGGATCAGTGGTTGTCGCGCGGCAGGCCCATGGTCTGGGCGATGCGCTGATATTTCTCCGCGCCTTCCAATATGGCGCCGGTGTTCAACTGGCCGACGACCGACCGCTGGATTTCCTGCCAGGGGGTTTGCGAGGCGGGATATTGGAAGCCGCCAGCGGCCTCCAGCTTCGCCCGGCGCTCGGCCAGTTCCTCGTCCGAAATCAGGACGTTCACCGTGCCGGCTTTCAGGTCCATGCGGACCCGGTCGCCGGTTTCCAGCAGCGCCAGGCCGCCCATTGCCGCCGCTTCGGGCGAGGCGTTGAGGATGGACGGGCTGCCTGACGTGCCCGACTGGCGACCATCGCCGATGCAGGGCAGGGCCGAAACGCCTTCGGTGATGAGATAGGCGGGCGGCCGCATGTTCACGACTTCCGCCGCGCCCGGATAGCCGATCGGCCCGGCGCCGCGCATAAACAGCAGCGAGTTGGCGGTGATGCCGGTGGCCGGATCGTCGATCCTGTGATGATAATCCTCCGGCCCGTCGAACACGACCGCCGGGCCTTCGAAGGCTTCGGGATCGTCGGGGTTGGACAGATAACGATCGCGGAACTCGGCGCTGATGACGCTGGTCTTCATGACGGCGGCGTCGAACAGATTGCCCGACAGGACGAGGAAGCCGGCGTCCGTGACCAGCGGCTGGCCGAACGGACGGATGACCTTCTCATCCTCGATCTCCACGCCCTTGCAATTTTCGCCCATGGTCTTGCCATTGACGGTCATCGCGCCTTCGCGGATCAGGCCCTGGTCGATCAACTGGCTGACCACGGCGGGAACGCCGCCGGCGCGATAATAATCCTCGCCCAGATACTCGCCGGCGGGCTGGAGGTTGACCAGCAGAGGCACCTTATGCCCGACCGTCTCCCAATCCTTGAGCGGCAAGTCGACGCCCATATGGCGGGCGATGGCGGACAGGTGGATCGGTGCGTTGGTCGATCCGCCGATCGCCGAATTGACGACGATGGCGTTGTGGAAGGCGTCCAGCGTCATGATGTCCGACGGCTTGAGGTCTTCGGCGACCATTTCGACGATGCGCTTGCCGGTGAGATAGGCGACTTCCTGGCGATCGCGATAGGGGGCGGGGATGGCGGCGGAACCCGGCAGCATCATGCCCAATGCTTCGGCCAGGCTGTTCATGGTCGATGCCGTGCCCATCGTGTTGCAATAGCCGGTCGACGGCGCGGACGAGGCGACGAGCTTGATGAAGCCTTCGTCATCGATCTTGCCCGCCGCCAGCAGCTGGCGACCCTTCCAGACGATCGTGCCGGACCCGGTGCGCTCGCCCTTGAACCAGCCGTTCAGCATCGGGCCGACCGACAAAGCGATGGCGGGGATGTTGACGGTGGCGGCGGCCATCAGCAGCGCCGGGGTGGTCTTGTCGCAGCCGGTAGTCAGGATCACGCCGTCCAGCGGATAGCCATACATGGCTTCGACCAGGCCCAGATAGGCGAGGTTGCGGTCGAGGCCCGCGGTCGGGCGCTTGCCGGTTTCCTGGATCGGATGAACCGGAAATTCGAGCGCGATGCCGCCCATTTCGCGAATGCCCTCGCGCATCCGCTCGGCCAGCACGATATGGTGGCGGTTGCAGGGCGACAGGTCGCTGCCGGTCTGGGCGATGCCGATGATCGGCTTGCCGCTGCGCAATTCGTCCAGGCTCAGGCCGAAGTTCAGATAGCGCTCCAGATAGAGCGAGGTCATGTCGATATTGTCTGGGTTGTCGAACCAGGCGCGGCTGCGCAGCTTCGGGAAGGTCTTGGGCGAATCGCTCATCGGGGCATCCTGATTCAAGAAATGGCTGACGCAAAAATTGGGCATGGCGCGTTGACGCGCTCCGCCTCCTGATATACTCAGACAAATAGAAATTCAAGCACCCCAAGCGGGGAAATGTGAGCGCTACCATAAATAAAGGCCGGAGAGCGTGCTGGTGAGTGGTTATTCCGTCGTCGGGGACTGGGGGACGAGCCGTCTGCGGCTGTTCCGGGTCGAAAAGGCCGTGCTGGCGGCGCGGCGCGATGGGCCGGGGATCGGCGCGGTGGGCGGCGCGGCGGAGGCGGCCTTCGCCGACACGATCGCCCCCTGGCTGGCCGACGGCCCGCCCGAATCGATCACCCTGTGCGGCATGGCCGGCGCGCGCGACGGTTGGGTCGAGGCGCCCTATGCGGACTGCCCGGCCGATGCGGCGCTATGGCGGCAGGCGGCGATGCGTTTCGACTGGCGCGGCGCGCCGGTCGCCATCATGGCGGGGCTGGCCTGCGAGGGGGCGGACGGCATCGCCGATGTCATGCGCGGCGAGGAAACCCAGATTTTCGGGGCGATTGCCCGCGATGCTGCGCTCGGCGCCGGGCGGCATATGATCGTCCTGCCCGGCACTCACAATAAATGGTCGCTGGTCGAGGATGGCCGCATCACCGCCTTCCGCACCATGCCCACCGGCGAATTGTTCGCGCTGCTGCGCGACCGGTCGACTCTGGGGCCGAAGGTCGATGTCACCAGTCCGGTCGAGGAAGCCGCCGGCTTTGCCGAGGGGCTGGACCGCGCCAACGACGGGAAGCTGTTGCAGTCGTTGTTCGCGGCGCGCGCCATGCGGCTGCGCCAGGGCCGCTCGCCCGACTGGGCGCTGGGCTATCTGTCGGGCCTGCTGATCGGGTGCGAGGTCGCGGAGATGCGCGGCATGCTGGGTGCGACGGACAGCGTCACCCTGATCGGTGACGCCCGCCTGTCCGCCCGCTATGCGCAGGCGCTGGACAGGCAGGGCGTGACGACACACATGCTGGACGGCGACGCCTGCGCGCTCGCCGGCCTTGGCCTGACGGAGATTTGATAGCATGACCCTGGACGACCTGCTGGCTGATGGCGCGCCGCCCGTCTGCGCGATCCTGCGCGGCATCCGGCCCGACGAAGCGATCGACGTGAGCGCCGCTTTGGTCGATGCGGGCATCCGCATCCTGGAAGTGCCGTTCAATTCGCCAGATCCGCTGGTCAGTATCGCGGCGATGCAGGCCGAATTTGGCGACCGGGCGCTGATCGGCGCCGGCACCGTGCTGAGCGTCGAGGCAGTCGAGGCGCTGCACGACGCGGGCGGGCGCATCATGGTCACACCCAACACCAATCCGGCGGTGATCGCGCGTGGCGCGGCATTGGGGCTGGACCTGCTGCCCGGCTTCATGACGCCCAGCGAAGCCTTCGCCGCCATCGCGGCAGGGGCGAAGCGGATCAAGCTGTTCCCGGCGGCCCGTCTGGGCGCGGCCTATGTGAAGGCGGTCAAGGACGTGCTGCCGCGCGAGGTGGGCGTGTGGGCCGTGGGCGGCACCGGCGCGGACACGATCGGCGAATGGCTGGCGGGCGGCTGCGAAGGCATCGGCGTGGGCGGCGCGCTCTACAAGCCGGGCGACGACGCGGCGACGGTCGGCCAGCGCGGCCGCGATCTGGTCGCGGCGTGGCAGGCGACGCTGCGCTGACAGTCAGGCGACCGTTTCCGGCACGTCCGCAGGTCTGTCCAGCACATCCCGAACCTTGGCGGCGAGATCGGCATAGCTGAAGGGCTTGGTCAGCAGGTCGACGCCTTCGTCCAGCCGGCCGTGATGGACGATGGCGTTGCGGGCATAGCCGGTGGTGAACAGGATTTTGAGGGCGGGCCAGCGCAGCTTGGCCGTGGCCGCCAGATCGGCGCCGGTCATGCCGCCGGGCAGGACGACATCGGTGAAGAGCAGGTCGACCGGTCCCTCGGCCGCCTCCAGCGCCTCCAGCGCGGCCGCGCCATCGGCGGCCGGGACGACATGATAGCCAAGGTCGCGCAGCACTTCGAAGGAATAGGCGCGGACATTATCGTCATCCTCGCATAGCAAGATGGTTTCCTGTCCGCCCGTCGCCGCGAACGCAGGCGTTTCCGGCGCGTCCTCCATGGTCGTGCAGCCATGATGGCGCGGCAGATAGAGCATGACGCTGGTGCCCTGGCCCGGCTCCGAATAGACCCGCATATGGCCGCCGGACTGTTTGATAAAGCCATAGACCATCGACAGGCCAAGGCCGGTGCCACGCCCGACATCCTTGGTGGTGAAAAAGGGTTCGATCGCCCGCGCCAGCGTCGCGTCGTCCATGCCTTCGCCGGTGTCCGACACGCCGATCATGACATAAGGGCCGGGCGCCAGGTCGGTTTCGCGCGCGGCCTGCTGCGCATCGATATGGCTGTTGCTCACCTCGATCGTCAGCTTGCCGCCATCGGGCATGGCGTCGCGTGCGTTGACCGCAAGGTTCAGCAGCGCATTTTCCATCTGGTTGACGTCGACGGCGATGGGCCAGGGTTGGGGCGCCTCCATCGTCGTCACGCTGATGGTTTCGCCGAGCGTCCGGTGCAGCATGTCGGACATGCCCGCAACCAGCCGGTTGGGATCGGTCGGGCGCGGATCGAGCGGCTGGCGGCGGGAGAAGGCGAGCAGCCGCTGCGTCAGCACGGCCGCCTTGTCTGCGCCCGCCGCCGCGCGCGCCACCATGCGCTGAAGCCGGGCGTCGTCGGCGGGCAGCGCGCGTTGCAGCAGTTCGAGGTTGCCGGTGACGATCTGGAGCAGATTGTTGAAGTCATGCGCGACCCCGCCGGTCAACTGGCCCAGCGTCTCCATCTTCTGCGCCTGGCGCAGCGCAGCTTCGGCATCGGCCAGCGCGCGGGCATGGGCGCGCTGTTCGGTGACGTCGCGGGCAACGGCATAGATGATGTCGCCGTCGGGCGCGGCGGTCCAGCTGAAGGTGCGATAATCGCCGTCGCGCGTGCGGAATCGATTGTCGAATCGCAGCACCGGCTGGCCATGCGCCAGGCCGTCAATCTGATCGCGGGTGGGCTGGATGTCGTCGGGATGCTCCATCCATTCGGCGGTGCGGCCGATCAGTTCCGCCTCGGTCCAGCCCAATATATCGGTCCAGGCCGGACTGGCCGCGAGCCAGACGCCGGTCGTGTCGGCGATCAGGAACGGGTCGCGCGCCAGCGCCCAGATGCGGTTGCGGTCGGCCAGCATCGCCCGTTCCGCCAGGACGCGCTGGGTCGTCTCGCTGACGATGCACAGGACGCCGCCGATCGATCCGTCGGCTTCGAACACGGGGGAATAGCTGATGTCGAAATAGACGTCCTCGCCGCGCCCGCCGTCGCGCTCGATATAGAAGGGGCGATCCTTGGCATGGACGGTTTCGCCGGTGTCGAGGACGGACCGGAGCAGCGGGCCGAGATCGGCCCACAATTCGCTCCAGCCTTCGCGCGCGGGGCGGCCCAAGGCGCGTGGATGTTTGTCGCCGATCGTCGGGACATAGCTTTCATTGTAGAGGGCGCAGAAGTCCGGCCCCCAGAACAGCACGATCTCCGCCCTGGACGACAGCATCAGGCGCACGGTCGAGACGAGGGTGGGCGACCAGCCGTCGACCGGGCCGAGCGGGGAGGACGCGTCGAGCCGGGCGGTGAGGGCGCCGATCGGCCCCTGTGCGGCGATCATCGCGGCTGTTCCCGGCGATGCGGCGGTCATCGAAAACCCCTGTAGAAAATCACGTTGGAAGGATACGCCTGCGGGGCGTTTTGTTTCCCCCCTCCACTGCCAGCGCCTGGGCTGATTTGTCCATGCCTATGTCGTGCAGGACGGCTTGAAAAGGGCAGGGCATGAGCGCATGGACCCGGCATGACAGTGTCTCCCTTCACCCGCGCCGCTCCGTCCGTTTCGCGTCCCGCCGCCATCGCCCGCTGGTTGCTGGTCGTCGCCCTGCTGGTCTTCTGCATGGTGGTCGTGGGCGGCATCACGCGGCTGACCGAATCCGGCCTGTCGATTACGCAGTGGAAGCCGATCACAGGCGCTATCCCGCCGTTGACCCACGACCAGTGGATGGAGGCGTTTCGCCTCTATCAGCAGATTCCCGAATATCAGCAGTTACGCCAGGGCATGACCCTGTCGGATTTCCAGTTCATCTTCTTCTGGGAATGGCTGCACCGGCTGCTCGGCCGCCTGATCGGCGTCGCCTTCGCCCTGCCGCTGGTCTGGTTTGCGGCGCGGCGGGCGATCCCGGCGGGCTATGGCGGACGGCTGGTTGCCTTGCTGGCGCTGGGCGGATTGCAGGGGGCGATCGGCTGGTGGATGGTGAAGTCGGGCCTGTCGGTGCGCACCGACGTCAGCCATTACCGGCTGGCGGTGCATCTGCTGACGGCGCTGTTCATCATCGGCGGGCTGGTGTGGACCGCGCTCGACCTGCGCGCGCTGGCGCGATCGCCGCGGGCGCGGCCTGCTGCGCTGCGTCCCTTCGCGCTGCTGGTGCTGCTGGTGCTGCTGGTCCAGTTGATGCTGGGGGCCTTCACCGCCGGCCTGGACGCGGGCTATGTGTCGAACACCTGGCCGCTGATGAACGACCATGTCGTGCCCGAAGGCATCCAGTGGCTGGGGTCGCTCTGGGCCACGGTGTCGAGCGATCCCTATCTCGTCCATTTCCTGCATCGCTGGTGGGCCTGGGTGGCGGCGGTGGCGCTGGTCGTGCTGGCGCGGGGCGCGAAGCAGGCCGGGCAGCGGGGCGCATCGATTGCGATCAACGCGGCGGTCGGCACACAAATCCTGCTGGGCATCGCCACCGTCATCAGCGGCATCGCGCTGCCGCTCGCCGTACTGCATCAGGCGGTCGGGGCGCTGGTCGTGGTCGCCGCCGCCTGGGGCGCCCATGCCGTGGGCGTGCGCCGTTGAGGCGGCTGCTCGCCGCCGCGCTGATCGTCCTCAGCCAGCCGGCGACGGCGCAGGGCATCGCCGTCCCCTTCGCGCCGCCCACGGACAGGGCGTTGGTCTATCGGATCGAGCAACATCGGCCGGTCGAAGGCGCGACCCGCCGGTTCAGCGCGATCCGCGACCTGAAGTTCGAGCGGGCGGACCAAGGCTATATCTTGCAGGCGACGCTGCGCGCCATCGACAGCGATGCGCCGGCCGCCGGGGCGGAGCCCTATCGCGCTGCGCTGACCCCGCTGATCGGCGTGGTGCTGCGGTTCCGGTTGGACGGGCAGGGGCGGATCGTCGGCCTCGACAATGTCGACGCCGCCTGGGGCGCGGTGCAAGCGGGAATCGACGCCATGCTGGCCACGTTCGCGCCCGATACGCCGCGGCACAAGGCGGCGGCCAATGTCCAGGCGCTGTTCGCCAGCCTGTCGCCCGACGGTCGGCTCGCGCTGCTGGCCGGCGAAGTCCAGCCGATATTCCTGTTCGCGGGCAGCACTGTGGAAGGCGGCGAAGGGCGCGGGTTGCGCACCGTGGCAGGATCGCCGCTGGGCCGGCCGGTGCCGGTCGAAGGCACGCTGCGCGTCGTCGGGCAGCCGGCCGATGCGCTGGACCTGGAGGAGAAGCTGGCGGGCGCGGGCGTGCAGGTCGATATCCATTATCGCCTGTCGCGGACCAGTGGACTGGTGGAAACGCAGCAGCGCAGCCTGGCCGTGGGCACGCTCGCCCTGACCGAAAGCCGCACGCTGATGCCTGCCAATTAGGGAGAGGTATTATTTTACCCGTCAGCAAAGGGGCCGAATCTCTTGACTTGTCGGGCCTCACCCGTCATTAGCGCCCCACTTCCGGGTGTCGGCGACGGCGCCCGGTTTCATTTTTATTCTGGAGTATTGGCACCATGAAGGCGCTGATGAAGACCACCAAGCCGGCGACCCCGGCAACGGTCGAAAAGAAGTGGGTCCTGATCGACGCCGACGGCCTCGTCGTGGGCCGTCTCGCTTCGACCGTGGCGAATATCCTGCGTGGCAAGCACAAGACCAGCTTCACGCCCCATGTCGATTGCGGTGACAATGTCATCATCATCAACGCGGGCAAGGTCAAGTTCACCGGCAAGAAGCTGACGGACAAGGTCTATTACAAGCACACCGGCTATGCCGGCGGCATCAAGGAAACCACGCCTGCCAAGATCCTGGAAGGCCGTTTCCCCGAGCGCGTGCTTGAAAAGGCCATCGAGCGCATGATCCCCCGTGGCCCGCTGGGCCGCCAGCAGATGCGCAACCTGCGCGTCTTCGCCGGCACCGAGCATCCCCACGAAGCCCAGAACCCCGAAGTGCTCGATTTCGCGTCGCGCAACCGCAAGAACAAGGTGGGTGCATAATGTCCGATAACCGCCAGTCCCTGTCCGACCTCGCGGCGATCGCCGCCGAAGCCGCTGCCGCTCCGGTCGCCGCTGCTGCTGCGCCTGCCGCTGTCGTGGAAGGTGAAGAAGCCGCTGCGCCGATCGCGCCCCCGGTTTCGACCATGCCGCTGCGCGAGCAGGAAATCGACAGCCTCGGCCGCGCCTATGCGACCGGCCGTCGTAAGGATGCCGTCGCCCGTGTGTGGGTGAAGCCCGGCACCGGCAAGATCACGGTCAATGGCCGCGATCAGGAAGTCTATTTCGCCCGTCCGACCCTGCGTCTGGTGATCAACCAGCCGTTCGGCGTGACCGATCGCAACGGTCAGTATGACGTGATCGCCACCGTCAAGGGCGGCGGCCTGTCGGGCCAGGCCGGCGCGGTCAAGCATGGCATCGCCCAGGCGCTGACCAAATATGAGCCTGCGCTGCGCAGCGCGGTCAAGGCCGAAGGCTTCCTGACCCGCGACAGCCGCGTCGTCGAGCGTAAGAAGTACGGCAAGGCGAAGGCCCGCCGCAGCTTCCAGTTCTCGAAGCGCTAAGCTTTTTCGAACATCAAAACAGGAAAGGGGCCGGTTTCCGGTCCCTTTTTTGTTGTGCGTAACAGATGGGTTATCCGTCCGCCGGCACGGCCACCTCGACAGCGCCCGGCGCGATCTTCACGGTCACCGGCGTCTTCGCCAGCACTTCGCCGTCGATCGAGATGCGCTGGCGCGGCTTGGTCTCGATCCTGAACGACTTCCCGTGAAATTCCTCTGTATGGGCATCGCGATCGCGCAGCTTGAAGAATTTGGCGTACCAGTCCCAGGCAAGACGCGGCTTGCTGCGCCCGACCACCGCCTGAATCACGATTTCGCCGGTATCGACATCGGCATGGTCGGACAGTTCGACCCCGCCATGATAGGGGCCGTTAAGGATGCGCACCTCGGTCGACCACAGGCGGTGTTGATTTTCGCCATCGTCGATCGTCAGGCGGAAGGCACGGAAGCCGACCGAACATTTGACCGCCCACATCAGATAGCCGATCCGTCCCAGATAGCGCTTCAACTTGTGCGGCACGGTCCGGCCGATCATCGGCGAGAGGCCCAGTGAGGCCGCGTTGACGAAATAATCCTGATCGATCATGCCCAGGTCCACGCGGCGACGTTTGCCCCCGGCGATCGCCTGCACTGCGCCGTCCAGGTCCAGCGGCAGGCCCAATGTCCGCGCAAAGCTGTTCGCGGTGCCGAGCGGCAATAT
The DNA here is from genome assembly GCF_024349785.1 of Sphingomonas bisphenolicum. Lineage (NCBI taxonomy): Bacteria > Pseudomonadati > Pseudomonadota > Alphaproteobacteria > Sphingomonadales > Sphingomonadaceae > Sphingomonas > Sphingomonas bisphenolicum. The sequence continues at coordinate 3,628,997 of NZ_AP018817.1, read as the reverse complement.
GCCGAAGACGCAGTCCTTGCCGACAAACTCGTCCACCGTGCCGGACATGGAGCCGTCGCCGCCCCCCACGATAACCATCGGCGCGCCGCTGTCCACCGCCTCGCGCACGATCTGCGCCATCTTCTCCGGCTCTTCCACCGCATGGGCGGCGATCAGGCGGACGCCAGCGGCCTCCAGCTTCTCCTTCGCCTGTGCGAAATTATCCTGCCCGCGTCGGCTATGGGCATTGACGACCAATATGGCGTCCTTGGGAAGGGGTTTCGTTTCCATGCCGCAATAACTCCGTCCGATCGATTTCGGGTGCATCGAAAAGCATCGGGAAACCCTAGGCCATGGATTCGTTACCCTGGCATGGCTCGCATCGCGCATCTTTCCGATATTCATTTCGGCGCCAACGATCAGAGGATCGTCGACGCCGCCACCGCCTGGCTGGAGGCACGCCGTCCCGACCTTGTGGTCATCAGTGGCGACTTCACCCAGCGCGCACGGGTGGAGCAGTTCAAACAGGCGGCGGCCTGGCTGGGGCGGCTCAAGGCCGCAGGGCTGAAGACGCTGGTCATTCCGGGCAATCATGACGTGCCGCTTTACGATGTGGTGCGACGGTTTGCCGCGCCGCTGGATCGCTATAAACGCTATGTCAGCAACGATCTGTGCCCCTTCTACGAAGATGGCGAGGTCGCGATTCTGGGTCTCAACACCGCCCGGTCGCTGACGATCAAGGATGGGCGGATCAACCATGACCAGATGGACATGCTGCGCGATCGCTTCGCCAAGGTGGCGCCGGCCAAGACCCGCATTTTAGTGACACACCATCCGCTGTTTTCCATGCCGATCGGCCGGGGCGGGGAGTTGAGCGAGGCGGTCGGCCAGCATGACGATGCGGTGAAGGCGGCTTGCGAGGCCGGCGTGCATCTGGCGCTGGCCGGCCATTTCCACCGCACCTATGCGGAGGCTGCTCGCAAGATGGTGGAGCATAGCGGTGGCGCGCTGGTGATCCAGGCCGGCACCGCCACGTCCACCCGACTGCGCAACGATGAGCCGCAAAGCTTCAACTGGCTGCATGTCCGCCGCAACAACGAGATGGAGTTGCAGGTGATCGTGTGGGACGGCACGGCGTTCCGGCGCGCGAGCCATGTGGAATATCGGCATGACGGTGAGACATGGGCGTCGCGGGAGGTGACGGATGCGCCGACGGTGGGCGAGGTGGTTGGGATGAGTAGCAACCGATCCCCCGACTTGAATACAAATTTTTCGGGGTAGCTGCCATCCTGGGCCTGACCTAGGTCTTGGATATTATGAGCATGCAGATGACGGATATGGGCTGGTCGCTGACCGAAAAGGAGAAGCAGACGCTGCGCCTGATCGTCCGCGGCCATGATGCGAAGTCGATCGCGCGGAGCCTGGGCCTGTCGGTCCATACGATCAACGAGAGGCTGCGCGATGCGCGGCGCAAGATGGCGGTGTCGAGCAGTCGGGAGGCCGCCCGGATGCTGCTGGAGGCAGAGGGTGGCGATCCGGGCACGTCCCCCGATTATTTGGTGGACAGAGAAATCGGGGCAGACGCGCTTGCGGCTCAGGCGGATGAAGACGGCGCGCCGATCAGCGGCGCGGGGCGGACAACCCGTCCTTTCTGGATCATCATCGGAGTAGTTCTCATGACGCTTGTCCTTGGCCTGCTGGCGCTTGCAGCCTTGCCGCAACTCGCTTCCGCCCCCTCGTCACAGGCGCCGACCGCCACAGAGGCTGCGTCGCGCACGGAAGTGGTCGACGCCGCGCGACAATGGCTGGTCCTGGGGGATCAGGGGCGTTGGGAGGACGGCTATCGCGCGACGGGATCATCCTTCCGCAAGGCCAATACGCCAGAGCTCTGGGCATCGGTGCAGGACAAGGTGCGCACCCCACTGGGCGCGCTGATATCCCGCGACCTGCTCAGTCAGGAATATCTGCTCGCCCCGCCCAACGGCTTTGAGATGGCGAAGTTTCGCACGCGCTTCGCCAACAAGGCCGAGGCGACGGAGTCGGTGACGCTGGAACGCGAAGATGGCGTATGGCGTGTGGTGGCCGTCATGATCGAGTGACAGGCGAAAGCGCTAGGTTTTCCCTTTGAGCGCGGCGGCCAGTGATACGGTCGCGCTGCCGCGCTTTGCCGGTCCTGCCTGGCTGGGATCGGGTTTCCAGCCGGACAGATAGACTAGCGCCATATGTTCGCCGGTGCGGCCGTCCGGGTCGGCGGCATCGGCGAAATGGCCCGCTGCGCGCATCAGCACCTCTCGCGTCAGGACCGGCGCGCGCGTGTCGAGGACATTGCCCGCGCCCATGAAGCGCAGGTCGTGCATCAGGCGCACGACATCGCCATAGCGGATGGTCAGCGTTTCGCCGTCCGCGACCGGCATGGCGAAGCCGGCGCGGCTGAGCAGATCGCCGGCCGATCGCACATCGACCTGCGGGTGGACATGCTGGCCGGGCCGGTCGGCTTCGGCGGCGAGCAGGGCGGATTTGAGGCGGGGCAGGCTGCCCGCGCCCGCAAAGGCCGCGAGCATCAGCCCGTCGGGGCGCAGCACGCGCCGCATCAGGATCAGCGCGCCGGGCAGGTCGTTCACGCTGTCGAGCGTGCCGCAGGCGACCACCAGATCGAAACTGTCGTCGGCGAAGGGCAGGGCGTCCTCGTCCATCTGGACGCCGCCCGCCGCTTTGGCCGCAAGGAAGCCGGGATCGGCGCAGGCGACGCGCTTGCCCATCGCCTCCAGCGCCGCCTTCGCGCTGCCATCCGGGCAACCGATGACCAGCGCTTCGGGCAGGTCGCGCTGCACGTCGGTCAGGCGATCGAGCAGTTCGTCCAGCATCGCGCGATAGAGGAAGTCATGATCGGCGAAGGCTGGCAGCATCCGGTCGCGCTGGCGCGCACGCCGGGCGCGGTCGAAAATGTCGGGGCGATTATCCATGGCGGGCCTTGTGCATCGGGCGCGAAGTGCGGACAAGGCAGATGATGTCGCTCCTCCCGCTTCTCAAGGGCGTTTTGCAGCCTGTCGTCGATTATGCGCTGCCGCCGCGCTGCCCCGGTTGCGGCGCCATCGTCGGCGCGGATTTCGCCTTCTGCCTGTCCTGCTGGAGCAGCATGGAATTGCTGGGCGAGCCTTGCTGCGCCCGTTGCGGCGCGCCCTTCCCGCATGACATGGGCGCGGGGGCCGAGTGTGGCGCGTGCATGGCCGACCCGCCGCCCTGGGACAGCGCGCGCGCGGTGCTGGCCTATGGCGATGTCGCCCGGACGGTGGCGCTGCGGCTCAAATATGGACGGCGCATCGGCCTGGCGCGGCTGATCGCGCGGCAGATGCTGCGTCATGTGGGGGACGAGGAGGCCCTGATCGTGCCGGTGCCGCTGCATCGCTGGCGGCTATGGCATCGGGGGTTCAACCAGTCGGCGTTGATCGCGGATCATCTGGGACGGCTGACAGGCTGGCCGGTGGACAAGCGGGCGTTGCGCCGGGTGAAGCGGACCGCGCCGTTGCGGGGGATGAATCCCAGAGCGCGGGCGAAGGCGGTGCGGGGCGCCTTCGCATTGGCGGATGCGTCCGCGATCACGGGGCGGCGCGTGCTGCTGATCGACGATGTCCATACCAGCGGGGCGACCGCGGCGGCCTGCGCGCGGGTGCTCAAGCGCGGCGGTGCGGTGGACGTGCGGCTGTTGTGCTGGGCGCGGGTATTGCCGGATGCCGATGGAGAATGAGGCGCGGCGATTGACAAAGCGGCGCGTTCCCCCAATTTCGGAAGAAAGGAGCGTCTCATCATCATGGCGAATGTCGAAATCTATACCAAGGCTTGGTGCGGCTATTGCGCCCGCGCAAAGGCGCTGCTGACCGACAAGGGCGTGGCGTTCCAGGAATATGACATCAGCATGGGCGGCCCCAGGCGCGACGAAATACTGGAGCGCGCGCCCGGTCGAACCACCGTGCCGCAGATTTTCATCGACGGCCGGCATATCGGTGGCAGCGACGACCTGTCGGCGTTGAACCGGGATGGCAAGCTGGACGCGTTGCTGGGCCTGTGAGTAGCAGGATGCGCGCGGCGCTGTTCCAGATGACCAGCGGGATCGATCCCGCCGTCAACGCCGCCGCCATCGTCGAGATGGTGAAACGGGCGAAGGGCGAGGGCGCGGACATGCTGTTCACGCCCGAAATGGCGGGCTGCCTGGACCGCGACCGCAAGCGTGCGGCCGATACGCTGCGGAGCGAGGCGGAGGATGTTGTGCTGGCCGTCGTGCGCGATGCGGCGGTGCGCGAGGGGCTGTGGGTGCATATCGGATCGCTGCCGCTGAAGGGCGAACGGGCCGACGGGCGCTGGGCCAATCGCAGCTTCCTGATCGACGACAGCGGCGAAATCCGCGCCCGCTATGACAAGATCCATCTGTTCGACGTCGATCTGGCGACGGGCGAAAGCTGGCGCGAATCGTCGGTCTATGGACCGGGCGAACAGGTGGTCGCGGCGGACACGCCCTGGGGCCGGATGGGCTTTTCCATCTGTTACGACATGCGCTTTCCCGATCTTTATCGCGCGCTGACCAATGCGGGGGCGACGATCCTGCTGGCGCCTGCCGCCTTCACCGTGCCGACCGGCCAGGCGCACTGGCATGTGCTGCTGCGCGCGCGGGCGATCGAGGCGGGCTGCTATGTCATTGCGACCGCGCAGGTTGGGACGCATGCCGATGGGCGGACCACCTATGGGCATAGCGTGGTGATCGATCCCTGGGGCGAGGTGCTGCTCGACATGGGCGACGCGGCCGGGCTGGGACTTGCGGAACTGGACCTGACGCGCATAGGGGATGTGCGCGGGCGCGTGCCGGCGCTCGCCAACCGCCGTATGATACCGAAGGATGTGACGATTTCGTGATCGTGTTCGACCTGAAATGTGCGGGCCAGAGCCATGTGTTCGAAGCATGGTTCGGGTCCAGCGCCGATTATGAGGATCAGAAGGCGCGGGGCCTGCTCGCCTGCCCGCTATGCGGCGATGTCGATGTGACCAAGGCGGTGATGGCCCCGGCGGTCGGTGCGAAGGGCAACAGCCGCGCGGTCGCTGTGCGCGAGGAACCCGCCGCGCCCGCGATGAGCGGCGCGGACCAGGCGAAGATGAAGGCGCTGATCGAGGCGCTGGCGACCGCGCAAAGCAAGGCGCTGGAGGACAGCACCTGGGTCGGGCGTGGCTTCGCCGAGCAGGCGCGCGCGATGCATTATGGCGAAAAGGACCGCAGCAGCATCCATGGCGAGGTCGCCCCGGCCGAGGCCAAGGCGCTGATCGCCGAGGGGGTGGAGGTGGCGCCGCTGCCCTTTCCCGTCATCCCGCCGCAGGCCAAGAATTGAGCCATTAATTGACCGCACAGAATTGACCGGGCGCGCCGCGCGCAATAGAGCCGTCGCCGGGCACCCGTAGCTCAGCAGGATAGAGCATCAGATTCCTAATCTGAGGGCCATGGGTTCGAATCCCGTCGGGTGCACCATTCTCCTCGGTCAGCGTCCCCTCCAGGGTGGAAAAAACGCCAGATGCGTTGCGCGGGTGACGGCCTACATCGCTAAGGGCCGAATGGCGATCGGCCCTTATACTACAATGTAATGTAGACTCATGCGTGGGTTCCCCGGCCTTCGCCGGGGAACAAGCTATAGCTTCCCATCAATGCATCTTGGATTAGGACTCCCATGCCGCGCTGGGGGGTGGGCCCATGAACATGTTGGGGCTTTTGGTGGCGTTTTGGCATGCTTGCGGGGACAAGCCTTCTTGCGTCGGATCGTAGGAACCCTCCAATGTGGCGACCAGATACATCGCCATCCGCTTGGGATATTCGGGGTCGATGAAGCGGCGTAATTGCGCGTTGGCTGCTTTGCGGATGACCGGGAGCGCCGGGATGGCGGCGCGACCGATGTTCGACAGGGCGTCATAGGCCTGAATCCGGATCGGAAGCATATTGTCCTCGTCGGCCAGTCGGGCGAGCAAGGCCACCGCTTCGACCGGCTCTCCCAGTCCGACCAATGCTTCGGCCGCGACGATGCGCACGGGATCGGCGGGGTCGGACGCGACCACCCGCGCCAGCGCGTCTTTGGCGGGACGCGCGTCTTCGCCCAGGATCAGCAGGCCCCGCGCCGCCCATGTCCTGACCGCTACGACCGGGCTGTCGAGCAATGTCGCAAAGCGCTTCAGATTGCGGGGATCGCGCCGCGCCGCCGCCGCCGCGACCAGCATCAGCCTCTTTAACGGATAGATGCTGCGGTCACGGCTTTCGAAATAGCCTTCGCCCTTGGCGCCTTCCGGCAGGAAGCCATTGTCGTTGATGGCCAGCATATGCCGATCGAGCGCGGTGCGCAGGCGCCTGGCGGCAGTCAGGCCGGCAGGGTGATCGATGAGATTATTCACTTCATCCGGGTCGGCCTGCAAGTCGTACAGTTCTTCAAACGCCTTCGGCTGGAAGAAGCGATCCTGCTCGTCCGTCAGCTTGCCGGCGAGGTGCAAGGCGTTCCACTCGCGATAGCTTGCCTGTACGTCCCATTCGAAGCCGACATGCTGGCCCAGCGCGCGATGCGGCATATAGTTGCGAATATAGCGCCAGCGACCGTCGGTGACGGTGCGGACGAGGTCATAGCGCTCGTCCATCCGGTCGCGGAAGCCGAAAGCATAGGATTTCGGCGCGCCGATCCTGTGGCCGGCAAGCGCCGTTCCCGTCATTTGTGCGGGCTGCGCGATACCGGCGATGGACAGCAATGTCGCGGGCAGATCGATCAGGGTGACGGGGGCATCGATCACGCTGCCCGGCCGGGCAGGGGCGAGGTGCTGCCATTTGGGCGGTATATAGACGATGAGGGGGACGCGCAGGCCTTCCTCATAGCAATAGCGCTTGGAGCGCGGCAGGACGCCGCCATTATCGCCATAATAGAAGACGATGGTATCTTCATCCAGGCCGTCATTTTTCAGTTGCGAGAGCCAGTTGCCGATCTCTCCGTCCATATTTTCCATGATGTTGTAATATTCGGCATAATCCCGGCGCGTGGTTTCCGTATCGGGCAGAAATGCCGGTATGCGCACATCCTCGGGCTTTACGCGCCCGGCATCGCGTTGGCAGACATGCTGTTCATGGCTGGTGCCGGTGTTGAAGACGCATAGGAAGGGCTTGTCCTTGGGCGCGTTGCGCCAATGTCCATCGATCCCCTGCACGTCCCAGATGGCCTTTGGATCGACATCGCAATTATAGTCGGTCTTGGGGTTGTTGATGCAATAATAGCCCGCCTGCCGCATGAGTTCGGGATAGGTTTTGAACTGGCTGGGCAGTTTGGCGTCGGCGCGCATATGCTGCGCGGGCGAACAGCTTTCCGGGTTGATGCCGGTCAGGATCGCAAAGCGGGACGGCGCGCAAACCGGCGCGTCGGAATAGCTGTTGCGGTAAAGAATGCCCTTCTTTGCGAGGCTGTCGATATGTGGGGTATGCGCCACCTTGTCGCCATAGGCGCCGATATAGGGGTTATTGTCTTCGCTGACGAGCCAGAGGATGTTGGGCAGGCGCGCGCTGCCCGGCACGGCGGCGAGCGGCGCAGCGGCGGCGCCGATGCCGATGGCGCCCAGCTTGATGGCGTCGCGGCGGCTATGGGTCATCCTCTTATCCTTCATAGTGGGGCGGCATTCGCATTTTGCTTCTGGCGATCACCTCGATCGCCGCACCGGGCAGATGGCGAACGCACCCAGCAGGGCGAAGATCATGCCGGTCAGGTAGATGGCGGCATAATCCTTTCCGCTGGTGCTGCCGATCACCAGGATGATCGGCGCGATGGCAGGCGCGAGCGACTGGGGCAGGCTGTTGGCGATCTGGAACACGCCCATATCCTTGGCGCTGTCTTCCGGCCGGGGCAGGATGGCGGCCAGCAGGGCGAGGTCGACGGCGAAATAGAGACCCTTGCCGATCCCCGCCATCGCCACGCCGACCAGGAATTGCGGCACGGACGGGGCGAGCGCGATCGTCAGGAAACCGGCGCCCTCCAGCGCGGCGGCGAGGAAGACCAGCGGCTTGCGGCGGCCGGTCCAGTCGGTGATGAAGCCCCCGACCAGCGAAATGGCGATGGTCGCGGTGGCGATGATCGCCATCGATTTCACCATGACCTGGGTCGCGTCCGCCTTTGCCAGCGAGAGCTGGTCGGTCAGGAAGAAGAGCTGGTAGGTCAGCAGGAACGACCAGGCCATCATGATGAGGAAGCGGCTACCGAACGCCCAGCTGAAGTCCCAGTCGCGGAACGGCGCGCCGATCGCGCGCAGCATGGCAATGGGTCCGAGGCGGCGATCATCGCTACTTGCGGCCGGGCGATCGGGCAGGATGAGGCAGAGAATGATGATGCTGACGATCGTGATCGCGAAGGGGGCGAGGAACATCAGCAGCGATGACCCCTGCGTATATTGGGTGATCCAACTGCCTGCGAAGCTGCCCATGGTGGAGGTCATGCCCAGCATGCCCGCGACCCGGCCCTGCCAGCGGACGGGGATGATGTCGGGCAGGATCGGCAGGCAGCCCGCCTGCATCGCGTTGAAGCCGGCCTGACAGATGATCCAGCCCAGGCCCAGCAACAGCAGCTTGGGCGCGAGGCCAAGCAGCAGCAGGCCCGCGCCCGCAACCACAAGGCCGCCCAGCAGCCATGGCCGGCGGCGGCCGAGGCGGCTGCGCGTCCGATCCGACAGAGCGCCGCAGATCGGTGTGGCCACCAGCGCGACGAAGCCGCCGATCGCCAGGATGATGCCCAGCCAGCGGCCCTTTTCCGCCTCGCTCGCAATCTCGCCGACGCGCAGCGCCAGCGTCATCACCACCGGCGTCAGCAACGCGACCCAGATGCCGAACTGCGCCAGCACATAGACGGCGACGAAGCCCAGCGACACGGTGGGGCGGGTGGTTTCCGGCGAAGGGGATGCGGTCATCGACGCGAACTTTCAGAAGGGCCATTGGCCCATAATCAGGGGTGGTAGGTCTTGCCTTCGGCGTCCGCCTTCGCCTTGGCCGGGCTGTCGGCGAACAGGTCGTTCATCTTGGTCGGCAGGTTGGGCTGCACATACCAGTCGGCGGGGAAATCGGCGGCATGCGGGCCGTCGATATTGCGGTTGACGAGGCCGGAGCTAGACTTGCGGGTGTAGGGGACGACATGCGCGCCCTTATTGTTGGCCAACTGGTCGAACAGCGCCTTGCGCAAAGTGATCTTGGTATCCAGCCATTTGGGGTCCTCGATCAGATTGTGCATCTCGTCCGGATCGCTCTTGAGGTCGTACAGTTCCTCCAGATCCCAGACGCCATGATATTGGATATATTTCACCCGGTCGCGCTCGATCGCGAAGGTGGTGGGCGTCTGCGGGAAGCTCCATTCCCAATAATATTCATAGACGAAATCGCCGGGGTTCCAGGTCTTTTCGTCAATCTTGCCCTCGGCCACGGGCAGGAAGCTCTTGCCCTCCATCTGCGCAGGTTTCGCCACATGGGCGATGTCGAGGAAGGTGGGTGCGAGGTCGAGATTGCGCACGACGGCGGGGTTGGTCACCCCCTTTGGCACCATGCCGGGCGCCCAGACGATCATCGGCACGCGGACGGAGGGTTCATAGGCGTTGCGCTTGTCGATCAGCCCATGTTCCCCGATCAGGAAGCCGTTGTCGGAATAGAAGACGACCATCGTATTCTTATCGAGATGGTTCTTCTTGAGGTAAGCCAGGATGCGACCCAGGCTCTCATCCACGGGGGACAGGGTGCGATAATAATCGCGGACCTGCTCCGTCATGGGGTTGTTGGTATGATAGGGGAAATCCGCGCCGTGCCAGCTGTTGCGCTGGTTCCGGACCCAGAGCGGCTTGCCTGCATTATTTTCCGGCGTGTCGGCCATGCTGGCGGGCAGGGTGATCTTGAGGTCGCTATATTGCGCCTTGTACCGGTCGGGCGGCAGCGGGTCGCTATGGACCGCCTTGTGGCTCAAATAGAGGAAGAAGGGCTTGGACTTGTCCCGTCCTTTTTCCAGCCAGTTCATCGCATAATCGGTCAGTTCGTCGGTGATATAGCCGGTGCGCTTTACATGGCTGCCATCGACGTTGAGCATCTGCCGCTCACCCGCCGCAATCTTTTCAGGGCTGAGCTGTTCGGTCGGGAAATAGGTGCCTTGGCCCTTGAAGCTGACCCATTTGTCGAAGCCGGGGCGGGGGGCGTCGGTGTCGAAGCCCATATGCCATTTGCCGAAGAAGCCGGTCTGATAGCCCGCCTGTTGCAGATATTGGGGGAAGAAGGTCAGCCCTTCCTCCGAACTGTTATTATTGTCCACCACGCCATGGTTGCGCGCGGTCTGGCCGGTCAGGATGGTCGCGCGGCTGGGCGAGCAGAGCGAGGAGGTGACGACGGCATTGGGGAAATAGACGCCGTCCCTGGCCAGCCGGTCGATATTGGGGGTCTGGAGACCGGGCGTCAGGAAGCCCATCGCGTCATAGCGCAGATCGTCCACCAGCACGAAAATCATGTTCGTGGGCTTTGGCTGCGGCGCGTTCACCGGCTTGGCGAAGGCGCCCGGACCCATCAGGGTGCAGGCGGCGATCGCGGCGGCGCGCAGCGCGCGACGGGCGGTGGTCATGAACGGATTCCCTTCTTGTCCCGGATGATGCAGCGAAAGCCGATATGGCTGGTCGCGCTGTCCACCGCCTGCGGATGGCGGGCGGCGGGCCGATAGCGCTGGCAATAATTGGGCGCGCACAGATGCGATCCGCCCTTCAGCACCTTGCGGGGGACCGGTGCGGTGGGGCTGGCGGGGTCCAGGCTCTCGCGCTTCGTGCCGCCGCGCGGGTTGGCGGGGACGCAGCAGCTGCCCTTGGCCTTGCGCTCGATCCGGGGCTGGGCGAACCAGTCGGTCGTCCATTCCCAGACATTGCCGATCATGTCGTACAGGCCACGGCCGTTGGCGGGATAGGTGCGCACCGGGGAGGTGCGTTCGTAACCGTCCTCCAGCGTGTTGCCATAGGGGAAGGCGCCCTGCCAGTAATTGGCCATCATCTTGCCATCGGGCGCCAGTGCGTCGCCCCAGGCATAGTCCGCACCGTCCAGGCCGCCGCGGGCGGCATATTCCCATTCCGCCTCAGTCGGCAGCGCCTTGCCCGCCCATTTCGCATAGGCTTCCGCATCTTCATAGGCGACATGGACGACGGGGTGATCCTCCAGCCCCTCGATCCGGCTGTCCGGGCCATGGGGATGGCGCCAGTCGGTGCCGAAGCTGAACTGCCACCACTGGCTGTAATCGTCGAGCGACACGGGGCCGCCGGTGCGCTGGAACAGCAAGGAGCCCGCCTGCGCCATGGCCGGGTCCATGCCGGGATAGTCTTTCGGGTCGGGTGCGATCTCGGCCAGCGTGACATGGCCGGTCGCGTCCACGAAGCGCGCGAAGTCGCGATTGGTGACGGGGGTTTCGTCGATCCGGAAGCCGTCCACCTGCACCCGGCGCACGGGCGCTTCCTCCGGGTAGAAACGGTCCGACCCCATCAGGAAGGCGCCGCCGGGCAGGTGGATCATGCCGTCCGTCACTGGGCGGACGCCTTGAGGACGATGCCGGCGCCGCGCGGATAGGCGGGGGCGGGGCCATCATCGGGCAGGTCGGGGCTTTGCGCCTCGACATCGGCCATGGAGCGGGGGAGCGAGAAGGGCATATGCCCCTTCGCCACGGCACGGCCGGTGACCACGTCCAGCACGGCGGCGTCGCTGGCGCCGAAGGTCACCAGCATGGCCTTTGCCATCGGCTCGATCGCGGTCAGGATGGCGGGGCGGTCCATCTCCACCGCGACGATGGTGGGGACATGGGCGGAGGCGCGGGCGATCGCCTGCACATCCTTGTCGTCGGCCCGGAAGTCCAGCCGCCCTTCATGCTGGCGCGCGCCGAAGAAATGATGCGGGTGCAGCGTTTCGAACGGGGTGGCTGTGCGGACCAGCGCGATGTCCGCCTGCGCCGGGTCTTCGACCACGGTGAGGCCGGCGGCGCGGGCGGCGGCCGCGTCGACATTGTGCAGCCAGATGCGCTTGCCCGGTGCGACCGGCAGGGTGGCGCCGTCATTGCGCAGCAGAACCTGGCTGGTGCGCTGGACGGCGTCCGCCTGGGCCTGGGCCTGCGGGTTGCCGACGATCCGCGCGGCGGCGGCTTCATCGACATAGGGATTGTCGAACAGGCCCTGTTCGAACTTCAGGCGCAGCACGCGGCGGACGGAGTCGTCGATGCGCTTTTCGCTGACCAGCCCCTTGGCGACCGCGTCCAGGATCGGGGCGGGATCGTTGGCGCCGCCGAACTGGTCGATGCCGGCATTCAGCCCCTTGGCGAAGCGCGTTGTCTTGTCGGCTGTTTCCATGCCCCAGGGGGTGCCGATCGCCGCGGGCGTCTGCGGATTGGCGGCGTCGGGCGCCATACAGGCCTGCGGGCAATCATTGGTGATCGACCAGTCCGACACGATCAGGCCGCGATAGCCCTTCTCCCCGCGCAGCAGGCCGGTCAGCATCTGCTTGTTGAAGCCGGCGGCGACCGGTTCGATCGGCTGGCCCGCAATCCTGGGGCCATGGACGATGACATAGGTGGGCATGACGCCCGCGCTATGGGCGGCCAGACTGTCGTCGAAGGCGCGGATATGCCGGGCGAAGGACGCGTCGGTCAGCGGCGCGTTGCGGCCGTAATAGTTATGGCCATCAAAGCCCTCCGGCTCTGCGCCATAGCCGACCCAGTGCTTGACCACGGTGGCGACGCCGTCGGGCTGCACGCCAGCGCGGCCATGCTGGAAGCCATCGACATAGGCGCCTGCGAGGCGCGACACTTCGGCCGGGTCGGACCCGAAGGTGGCGGCGAAGCGTGGCCAGCGCGGTTCGGTGGCGAGGTCGGCTTGTGGGGAGAGCGCCATATGGATGCCGACGGCGCGATATTCCCGCCGGGCGATGTCGCCGAAGCGGCGCACCGTTTCGGTGTCGCCCAGCGCGGCGAAGCCCAGCGTGTCGGGCCAGAGCGAGAAGCCGCCGCCGGTGGTGCTGGCGCCCAGTGTCGCCTGAAAATGGTGGCGCGGATCGGTGCTGATCGTGGCGGGGATGCCAAGGCGGCTGGCTTCCGCCAGTTTCTGCACGGCGTTATTCTGCGCGGCGAGGTCGGACGGCGCGACCACGAGGCGGGAGATGAAGCTGCTGATATGGCGATCATTCAGCAACTTGGCGGTTGCGTCGGCATCATAGGTCTTGCCGGCGAAGCCGATGGCCGAACCCGGCGTGGGCAGCGTGCCGTGCAACAGCATGCCGGCCTTTTCCGCCAGCGTCATCTGCTTCAGCAGATCATCGACCCGTGTGTCGATGGGCGCGCGAATATCCTCATAGCGGTCGAGCCGGCCATTATGGTTGAGGTCGCGCCATCCCGAAGAAGACGGCGCGCCTGCGCCGCCCAGCGCCACCACCAGCAGCGATGCCGCCATGAACCTGCGCATCACCATGACAATTGTTCCCTCCCGCAAAAGGCGTCGACCGGGCTGTTGCCGGTGAAGGGCGCGTCACCCGTCAGCCGTTCCACCAGCGCCGCCTGAACATGGGGCAGCGAGGCATAGGCGTTGATATAGGTCGCGAAATTCGGTGCGTCATACAGATAATAGGGCTGGCCGAAGGAGACGAGCAGGGTCGGGATTTCGCGGTTGAACTGGATCATCCCGTTGCGCGGGCTGGCGTGCAGCTTGGCGAAGTCGAGGAAAATATGGCTGAGCGAGGGCGTCGCTTCCTGCCCGATCAGATAGAGGATGAGGTCGGTATCGTCCGGGGTGGGCATCGCTTCGGGATAGAAATCGCGGACGATAAAGCCCCGGCTTTCCAGACTCGCGATCAGTGGCGTGAAGTCGCGTTCGGGCGCGCCGGAGAAGAAGCTGGACCCTTCGTCCGAGATGATGACCACGCGCTTGTGCCGGTCCGACGCGATCGGGAGCAGCCTATCGCGATCCTTGACCAGCGTGATGCTCGCGGCGCAGGCGTGCGCGGCCTGATCCAGATGGGCGGGCTGGCGCAGCAGGGTGCGGGTTTCTTCGACCGGCGCGATCCGCTCGTCCGGGGTCATGCGGTGGAGCCCCAGCTTCGCCTTCAGCATCAGGAAGCGGGTGACGGCGTCATGCAGACGCTGTTCCGACAGACGGCCGTCGCGCAGGCCCTGCAGCATGAAGCCCATATCGGCGACCGGATCGCGGCTGAACAGGAAGACGTCGCAGCCGCCTTCGATCACGGCGGGCACCGCCTCGGCGCGGGCCATCCAGCTGGTCAGGCCGCCCATGACGGTGGCGTCGGACACGATCAGGCCGTCAAAGCCCAGCTCGCCGCGCAGCAGATCCTGGTTCAGCAGGCGGGACACGGAGGCGGGTTCAAACGCCTGCGCGCCGCCATGCGACATCTTTTCGCGGATATAGGCGGGCAGGGCGATATGCGCCGACATGATCGTCATCACGCCATCATCGACCAAGGTGCCGAAGATGCGGCCGAAGGTCGCGCGCCATTCGTCCATGTCCATGTCGTTGACACTGGTGACGAGATGCTGGTCGCGATCGTCCAGCCCGTCGCCCGGCCAATGCTTCGCGCATGCCGCCACGCCCTGCGCCTGTAGCGCGCGGACATAGGCGCGGGCCTGGGCCAGGATGCGGTCGGGGTCGGAGCCGTAGGAGCGGGTGCCGACCACCGCGTTGCGAAAGGCGCGGTTGATGTCGACCACCGGGGTGAAGGACCAGTTATAGCCCAGCGCCCGGCTTTCCTGCCCGACGATGCGGGCAAGATCGGCGCTCAGTTCCAGATCGTCGCAGGCGGCGATGCCCATCTGGTTGGGGATGGCGGTGGTGAAGGGCGCGCTGACCGTGCCGCCCTCGATATCGCCGGACAGGATCAGGGGCACTTCGGACCGCTCGACCGCGTGGCGTGTCGCGGCCCAGGCGGCGTCCAGATCATGGGTCGGGAAACGGTGGATGCCGCCCGGCGCATGGCCGAGCAGGCCGTCGGTTTCGACGATGCTGTCATGGCGCGCGGACAGGACGAACAGTTGCGCGATCTGCGCCTCGACGCTCATGGCGTCGCGGGTATTTTCCACCCAGGCCATGTCCTCCGGGGAGAGGGCGAGAGGACCGGCACTGGATGAAAGGGGGGAAGACAAAGTAGGGATGACAGGGCTCATTTCGGATCGGTGAAGGCATCGTCGTAGCGGGCGCGCTTGGCAAAGATTTCGGGTGGCTCGGCGAGCGCCGGCGTGCTGTACTTGCGCGCTTCCCGCCACCAGAGCGCCTTCATCTCCTTCAGCTTGGCGGGGTTGCTGGCGGCAAGGTCGGTGCTTTCGGAAAAGTCCTTCGACAGGTCGAACAATTCCCATCGGTCCTTGGCGAAGTCGGTGCCATATTGATGCATGGCCACCGCGCGCCAGTGGCCCGCCGTGATCGCGCGTTGCCCACGCAGTTCGAAATATTGGACCGGCCGGGTGGCGGCTTGCGGATTGTTGAAAGTGGCGCGGATGGAGCGCCCGGCGACGGGTATCTGCGCCACGCCATCCACGGTCCGGGCAAAGCCCGTGCCGGCGGCGTCCAGCAAGGTGGGCGCAAGGTCGATCGGGTCGACCATCTGGCTGCGCACGGCGCCCTTGTCCCGGATGACCGCCGGCCAAGAGACGATCAGCGGCGTGCGGACGCCGCCAGCATAGGGCCACACCTTGTAGCGCCGAAACGGCGTGCCACCGGCCCAGGCCCAGGGGCGGGGATATTCGGGTTGCAGCTTGTCGGTGCCGATATCGTCGATGCGCGCGCGCTGCTCGGCGAAGCTCAGCTTGTTGGGGCGGTACATCTTTTCGAAGCTGCCTTCCTGCTCCGCTTCGGACGCAGCGCCATTGTCGGAGATCAGCAGGATGATGCTGTTGTCATATTGGCCGCTATCCTTGAGCCGCTGGACGACCCGGCCGATCTGGGCGTCGGCATGTTCCAGGAAACCGGCATAGGTTGCCATGTAACGGGCGAAGACGGCCTGCTCGTCGGCGCTGAGTTGATTCCAGGCGCGGTCGCCGGCGGCGCGGACGGTGTTGACGGCATGGGCGGGAATGATGCCCGACTTCTGCATCCGTTCGAACCGTTCGGCACGCAGCGCGTCCCAGCCCTTGGCATATGTCTCGCGATAGCGGTCGATATAGGCGCGGGGGGCCTGCAACGGCGCATGTCCCGCACCCATGGCGAAATAGAGGAAGAAGGGCTTGCCCGCCGCATCATCGATATCGGCGATGGCATGGTCCGCCATGTCGGCGGAGAAATGATAGCCCGGCTTGTTGGGCTTGGGCAGGGTGTGGTTCCCGTCGATCAGGTCGGGATGATATTGGTCAGTCCAGCCAAGATAGAAGCCATAGAAGCGGTCGAAGCCGCGCTGGAGCGGCCAGGACGCATTATTGCCCGCTTTGCCGTCCTCATATTCCGGGCCGAGATGCCATTTGCCAACGCCATAGGTGCGATATCCTGCGGCTTTCAGCGCCTGCGGCAGCATCTGGGCATTGGTAGCCACTTCGCCGCGGTCGCGGCTCATATCATCGGTGCGTTTATCCGTCGGCAGGTCCGCCATCCGCACCGTCTGGGGATTGCGGCCGGTCAGCAGCGCCGCGCGGGTCGGCGTGCAGACCGCTTTGCTATCGAACCGGTTGTAGCGCAGTCCGCTGGCGGCCAGCGCATCGATATTGGGGGTGCGGATTTCGGAGCCAAAGGCACCGAGGTCGGAAAAGCCGACATCGTCGAGGACAATCAGGACGATATTGGGCTTGGCAGCGGCGATCGGCTCGACCTGCTTTGACGCAGCGCTCGCCCCTGACAGGCCGATCGCCGCCGTCAGCATGGTTGCCGCCATCAGGATGCGCTTGCCCATTCGTCCTGCTCCGTACCGAGAGAAGAGGAGGCGCGGCGGCAGGAAACCGCCGCGCCCGACCGATCAGAACTTCACGCCGAGCGTGGCGCCGAAATAGCGGTCCGCATCTTTGTTGAAGGTGCCGACCAGATCATAATTGCCGCCCAGGAAGGAGGTATGACCGATGCTGGTCAGATAGTTTTCGTCGAACAGATTCTTGACGAACAGGGTCAGGCTGTAGCGACCGTCAATCTGCTTCACGCCGATGCTGGCGTCGACCAGCGCATAGGCCGGCTGCTCCAGCAGCGGGTCCTGTTCGACCGAGAAGTTCATCTTGCTCTGGAAGTTGACGCCCACCTGCGCGAAGCCTGCATAGTCGGTGCCCGGAATCTGCGCTTCATAACGCGGGGCGATGCTGATCTTCCACCTGGGGCTGACCGGCAGGGTGGCGCCGCGCAGATTCTGGATCGGGGTGACGCCGGCCGCCGTGCGATAACAGATGTTGGTCGGCGAACCCGACATGATCGGTGCGGTGGCGGCGATCTGCTGCGGGCAGTTCAGGCCATCAATGTCGATCTTCGCGTCCGAATAAGTGACCGCGCCGGTCAGGCTGAAATGATCGTCGGGACGCACAGTCGCCTCGATTTCAAAGCCCTTGGTGCGCGAGTTGCCGGCGTTGGTGGACACGAACTGGACCACGCCCGACGCGATGTCGGAGCGGTTCGCCTGCACCTGCAAATTGCTGTAGTCGGCCAGGAACAGAGCGGTGCTGACGCTCAGCACGCCATCGGCGGTGCGGCCCTTGAAGCCGATTTCATAAGCGTTGACATGTTCCGGCTCCAGCACGCGCTGGTCGGCGAGGTTGGCGGAGATTTCCATCTCATAACCCAGCCCCTTATAGCCGCGGGTATAGCTGCCATAGAGTTGCGCGTTGCGGCTGAATTCATATTGCAGGCCCGCCTTGCCGGTGACGGCGGTGTCGCTGGCGCTGATCGACCCGCTGGTGGAGGCATTGCCGGGGAAGATCACGTCGCCCGCCACGATCGGGGCGGTGCGGGTGCCGCTGTTGGTGCCCCTTTCATGCTGTACGCGCAGGCCAGCGATCGCCTTCAGGCCACCGGTGATGCGATAATCGACCTGACCGAAGGCGGCGATGCTGTCCTGTTTCAGGCGGATGTCGCTCTTGGCCGACTGCCACACGATGTTGGCTGGGGCGCAGGGTTGCCCAAAGGTGCCGGCGGTGCAGCGGGCGCGACGGCGATCGAACGGCCGCTCGATATCCGAATGCATGTAGAAGACGCCGGCGACATAATTCAGGTCGCTATTGCCGTTATTGGCGATGCGCAGTTCCTGGCTGAACGCCGACAGGTCGACAATGCCATGGTTCCGGCTGAAATAGGAATAGGTGGCGTTGGCGCCGACGAACAGCGGTACGTCGCTGTTGATGCGCTCGATCGGCTGGTTCGTATCCAGATAATATTTCTGGTAGGCAGTGACCGACGTGATGGTGGCGTTGCCCAGATCCCAGTCCGCCTGGAGCGAATAGGTCTGCTGCTTGCTGTCGGCGTATGAGACGGTTTCGTCGTTGATCGTCCGGTTTTCCCGAGTCGCCTTGACCGGTCCGAGCAGCGCCTGAAGGTTCGGATTGGTAATCGCGATCCAGTTCGAGGCGCAGCAGTCCGCATTGGTCTTGCGATATTCGGCCGCGAACAACAGGTTCAGATTGTCGGTCGCATCCCATTCCAGCTTGCCGCGCACGCCCCAACTCTTCGAACCATTGTTCCAGCCGCCGGTGGCGATGTTGCGGGCGACGCCGCGCACATCATTGTAGAAGCCGGTGACGCGGGCGCGCAGCGTGTCGCTGATCGGGCCGGACACGGTGCCACGGACGCGATATTCGTCATGTTCGGCGATGGTCACCTCGCCCTTGCCCTCGAAATCGCGCGAGGGGCGAGCGGTCGTGACGTTGATCACGCCAGCAGTCGCGTTCTTGCCGAACAGCGTGCCCTGCGGGCCGCGCAGCACTTCGACCCGCTCGATATCGGCGAGGTCAGTGAAGCCCTGGGCCTGGCGCACGGCGACGACGCCGTCGACCACGGTGGATACGGACGATTCGACGCCCTGCCCGAACAGGGCGGTGCCGATGCCGCGAATGCGGAAGCTGCTGTTGGTCGGATTGGCACCCTGCTGGAAGGTCAAGGAGGGGACGGCCTGCACCAGCGAGCTGCTGTCGTTGATCTGGCGGTTGGCCAGCGCGTCGGCGCCCACGGCGGTTACGGCCAGCGGCACGTCCTGCAGGCGCTCGGCGCGCTTCTGCGCCGTCACGACGATGTCGGTGCCGTCCTGCGGCGCCTGCGGCGCGGCGTCCTGCGCCATTGCGGCAGAGGCGGTCAGGGCAACGCCCAGGCTGAATGCGGACACCGCGGCGCGGCGCATCGTCATGGTCTTGGAAAAGCGCATATATCCTCCCCTTGTCCGGCGCCTGTATCGACGCGCGGTCGTGCAAAATGAAACCCACCAGCGGTTGGCCGCTCGGTTGTAGCGCTAAATCTTCTCCTATGGCGGCGAAGTCAATATCGAAATTTTAGCGCTACATTTTTTGGCGATCATGCGGATTTTGTGTCACAGGGTATCGATCGGGCATTTGCAACCGCCCGAAATATAGCGTTAAACATGGGCGTGGCGCACCAGTGCCCATCCGTTTGCAAGGAGTTTCCGCATGGCTCGTTCGGGTCGCCGCGCCAGCCAGGCCATTACCATTCAGACCGTGGCGGAGCGGGCCGGCGTGTCGGCAATGACCGTGTCCAACGTGCTCAACAACAGTCCGCGGGTGCGCGACAGCACGCGCGAGGTGGTGATGGCGGCGGTGCGGGAACTCAACTATATTCCCAATATGGCGGCGCGCTCGCTCGCCAGCGCCAGTGCGACCCGGATCGGGCTACTCTATCGCAATATCGAAAATGCCTTTCTCAGTTCCATTCTGGTCGGCGCGCTGGACGCGACCAGTCGGCTGGGCGCGCAACTGTTGCTGCGCCCGCTGGAAAGCGGCGATCCCAAGGAGATCGCACAGCAGATGCAGGGGCTGGTGGAAAATGGCGCCCATGCGATCCTGATCGTCCCGCCCTATTGCGAGGTCGCCAATCGCCACGGCCTGACGCGCGACTTTCCGGTGCCGGTGGTGGCGATGTCGCCCGGCGGCGACCTGCCCGGCGATCATTGCGTGCGGATCGACGATTTCGGCGCGGCACGGGACATGACCGCCTATCTGATCGGCCTGGGGCATCGGGCCATCGGCTTCATCCGCGGCGGCGCCGGCCACCTGATCCACCGCACCCGGTGCGAGGGCTATCAGGCGGCGCTGCGCGATGCGGGGCTGCCCATCCGTCCCGACCTGATCGTCAGCGGCGACATGAGCTTCGAATCGGGACTGGTGGCGGGCGCGATGCTGCTGGATATGCCTGACCGGCCGACCGCCATCTTCGCCAGCAATGACGACATGGCGGCTGCGATCGTCTCGCTGGCGCACCGCCGCGGGCTGGACGTGCCGCGCGACCTGTCGGTGGCGGGATTCGACGATACCCCGATCGCAGTGAAGATCTGGCCATCGCTCACCACCGTCAAGCATCCGGGCAAGCAGATTTCAGCGCAGGCCGCCACCCTGGCCGTTGCGCTGGCGCGGGGCGGGGACGCCGCCGTGCGCGTCAACGATTATCTGGCGCATGAGCTGGTGGTGCGGGAATCCGTGGCGCCCGTCACAACCATTTGAGTTTCTTGAAACGGTTGTAGAGCAAGGCGCACACCACGCCGATCACGCCCAGAACCACGAAATAGCCGTAACGCGTCTTGAGTTCGGGCATATGTTCGAAATTCATGCCGTAAATGCCGGCGATTGCGGTCGGCACCGCCAGGATCGCGGCCCAGGCGGCCAGTTGCCGGGTGATGTCGCCGGTACGCTGCTGTTCCAGCAGATTGCTCGATTCGAAGACGCTGTTCAGAATCTCGCGCAGGTCGTCGACCATGGTCTGTACCCGGCGGACATGGTCGCGCACGTCGCTGAAATAGGGGCGGGCGTCCGGATCGATGCTGGGCAGGTCCATCTTCACGAATTTGGTCGCGACCTCCTGCATCGGCAGCAGGATGCGCTGGAAGCGGATGAGCTGGCGGCGGAGGCTGAAGATGCGGGTGATGTCTTCCCGGCGCAGGAAATGGTCGATCATCTGCTGCTCCATTTCCAGCACCTCCTCCTCAATCCCCTCTATGATCGGCAGATAGCCATCGACGATGAAGTCGAGGATGGCGTGCAGCACATAGTCCACCCCCTGAGCCAGGCGGGAGGGCACCGCCTCCAGTTCCTCGCGCAGCGCCACATGGGCGCGGGCCGATCCGTGGCGGACGGAGATGATATGGCTGGGGCCGACGAACAGCGCGGTTTCGCCATAGCAGATGGCGTCGCCCTCGACATGGGCGGTGCGCGCGACGACGAACAGTTGATCGCCATAAATATCCACCTTGGGCAACTGGTTCGCCTTGATCGCATCCTCCACCGCCAGCGGATGCAGGCCATGCGTGCGGGCCAGCGTCTCCATCTCTTCCACGGTAGGTTCCGCCACGCCGATCCAGATGAATTCCGACTTGTCGGGCGCGCACTCGACCCGCTCGTCGATCGCCACCGGGCGGACCCGCTGGCCGTTGCGATAGAGATAGGCGGCGACGACGGTCATGGCGCTATGTTTCCCTTTGGTTTCCGTTCGCTAGCAGACAATGCAGCCTTCGTCGCGCCTTTCGCCGCATCCCTGCTTCAGTCCATATGATTTTTGCTGAAGGGGGTGGCGATTGACTTCGCCATGACATAGTTCAGGCCGAAAGGGGCGCATAGAAGAGCGTGCGGCATAGGCTTGGAGGGGGCAGGCCGCACGAAAATTTGGAGCTGTGCCTTGCAAATCACGACTATCGATTTCGAGGCGTCCTGCCTGCCACGCCACGGACGGTCCTTCCCGATCGAAGTGGGCATAGCGGATGGCGATGCCTCGCGCAGCTGGCTGATTCGTCCGCACGACAGTTGGGCGGGCTGGGATTGGACCCCCGAAGCGGAAGCGCTGCATGGCCTGAGCCGCGACCGGATCGAGCGGGAGGGATTGCCCGTAACGGTCGTGCTCGCCGAACTGGTCGCCGCGACGCAGGGCCGACGGGTGGTCGCCGACAGCCTGATCGATCAATATTGGCTCGATACGCTGGCTGCCGCAGCGGGCGCGCCGACGCCCTTCACGATCCAGCATGTCGTCACCCTGTTTGACGAGCAGGGCGCCGACGAGGCGCGGGTGGGCGCCGCCGTGGCCTTTGCCGACGGGCAGGGGGCGACGCGGCATCGCGCGGCCGGCGATGCGCTGTGGCTGTCCGCGCTGATCGCGCATGTTCGCGGCGTGACGATTGCGCCGCGTGCGCCGGTGCTGATGGCTGCGCAGTAAGGCGCCGATAATTGCGCCAGCAATGATTTGTTACGTCCGGCAAATTACGGAGACACTCGCCAGCCCTAATCTTTCTCCCGTCCGCGGCTGCACGGCCAAGATGTTGCAGATCGCCAAGTCGCAAAGGAGAAACCCATGTTCCTTATTCTCGCATCGAGCGTGGCGGCCCTGTCCGCCGCCAGCCCCATCCACAGCGCCGAGATCAGCCACGGCGCCCAGGCCTATACCGCCAGCTATCATGCCCAGCCGGCGATCAGCCTGCGAGAAGTCGAACCGCGCTTCGCCAATCGCGGCGCCGTGCCCGTCTGCCGCTGGCAGGCCGACGTCACCGTCAATCGCGCCGTCGCCGCGCAGGGCCGCGCCGTCCCCGCCTTCGGCAAGGCGATCCATCGCTTCACCCCGCTGTCGGGCAGCTATGCCGGCACCTGCACCGCCGCGCGCAGCCAGATCGATGCGCAGGTCGCCCGCTACGCCCAGGCCCGCACGGCGGAAGCCGTCGCGGTCGCGCAGCAGGATCGCGCCGTGCTGGTCGGCGAACTGGACGGCGTGCGCGCGCTGACCGTGCCGGGCGCCGTTCAGGGGGGATGAGTCCACCGCTGATACTGATCGCCGAAACGCACCAGGATTTGCGGCACAAGGTCCGCGAATATCTGGAGCAGAGCGGGTTCCGCGCTCTGCCGGCGGCGTCGGCGACCGATATTTTCAGCGCCCTCACCAGCACGCCGGTTGGCGCCGTCGTGCTGGACGCGGCGCTGCGCGGGCCGGATGGGCTCGACCTGTGCCGCGACGTGCGCGAACGCAGCGACGTGCCCATCATCCTGGTCGGATCGAACAGTTCGGAGGTCGACCGGGTGGTCGGGCTGGAACTGGGCGCGGACGACTATATGGCCAAGCCCTATTCGGCGCGCGAACTCGCCGCCCGGTTGCGCGCGGTGCTGCGGCGTGGCCGGGGCGAGCGCGCGCTGGGCTTGCGCCGCCAGACGGAAGCCATTTTCGATGGCTGGGTCGTCGACTTCGCCCGGCGCGAAGTCACCGATCCCCAGGGCGGTCTGGTCGAACTGACCGCGGCCGAATTCGCGTTGCTGTCGGTGTTCCTCGACCATAGCCAGACGGTGATTGCGCGCGCGCGCCTGATGGAACTGGCGGGAGTGCGCGATGCGCCGTCGTCGGATCGCAGCATCGACGTGCTGGTCAGCCGGTTGCGCCGCAAGCTGGGCGCGGGCGGACGGCCTGCGCCGATCGTGACGGTTCGTGGCGTGGGCTATATGTTCAGCGCCGTGGTCGACCGGCGCTGACGCGCCGGTTCCTGCGCCGAGCCGCGGATTTTCGCGGTTCGGCGCGGCAATCGTACGGCCGGCTGCGCAGACATAGTTTTTAACAAACCCGCTGCGCCGCAGCAAAACCGCATCCTTATCCTCCTCCTCAAGCCGGTCCGTCCCCTGACCGGCACCATAGTGAGAAGAGGATAGACTCCATGAACGAGCTACTCGGCCGCGTATTCAGTTTCGAAACCAAGGTTTTCCCGAACGAAAGCGCGCTCTATAACCAGCTGGCCAGCCATGGCCAAAGCCCCAAGGCGCTGATGATTTCCTGCGCCGATTCGCGCATCGTCCCCGAACAGATCATGCAGGCTGCGCCCGGCGACCTGTTCGTCTGCCGCAACGCCGGCAATATCGTCCCCCCCCATGCCAGCCAGTTGGGTGGCGTCACCGCAACGGTCGAATATGCGATCATGGTGCTGGGCGTGCGCGACGTCATCGTCTGCGGCCATAGCGATTGCGGCGCGATGAAGGCGCTGGCCACCGATGCCAATCTGGAATCGATGCCCAACGTCGCCGCCTGGCTGCGCCATTCGCATGCCGCGCAGAAAGTGTGCCGCGAAAATTATCCCACCGACCTGAGCGACGCGGACAAGCTGCGCAACATGGCGCTGGAAAATGTCGTCGTGCAGCTCGCGCACCTGCGCACCCATCCGTCGGTCGCCTCTGGCATCGCTCGCGGCGAGATCGCGCTGCATGGCTGGTATGTCGATATTCATGCCGGCCAGGTGCTGGGGCTGGATGGTGAAACCGGGCGCTTCTCGCCACTGCGCGAGGGGCAGCCGCTCCCCGTCGCCCTTCCCCACGCCCGTCGCCTCGCCGGCGATGGCCAATACGCCCAAGCGGCGGAGTAAATCATGTTGAAGGCTCTTTCCGGCGGCAATCTCAGCCGCGATTTTACGGCGTCGATCGTCGTCTTCCTGGTGGCGATGCCGCTTTGCATGGGCATCGCCATCGCATCCGGCGTGCCGCCGGAAAAGGGTCTGATCACCGGCATCATCGGCGGCCTGGTCGTCGGCCTGCTGGCGGGTTCGCCCTTGCAGGTCAGCGGACCGGCTGCCGGTCTGGCCGTCATCGTCTTCGAAATCGTCCGCGAACAGGGGCTGTCCGCCCTTGGTCCCATCCTCATTCTGGCGGGCGCGATCCAGATCGTTGCCGGCCTGCTGCGGGTCGGCGGCTGGTTCCGGGCCATATCGCCTGCGGTCGTGCATGGTATGCTCGCCGGGATCGGGGTGCTGATCGTGGTCGGTCAGTTCCATGTGCTGTTCGACGACAAGCCATTGTCCAGCGGCCTGCATAATTTGATCGCCATGCCGGGTCAGATTCTGGGCCTCACGACGGGCGACACCGTCACGGCGTTCGCCGTCGGCCTCATCACCATCTTCAGTATGCTGGGCTGGGAAAAGTTCCGGCCGGCTTCGATGAAGCTGGTGCCCGGCGCGCTGGTCGGCGTGGTTGCGGCGACGCTGGTCGCCTTCATCCTGGGCCTGCCGGTGGCGCGCGTGACCGTGCCGGAATCGATCGTCGCGGCGATCAGTCTGCCGGAACAGGGGCTGCTGGCGCAATTGATGAACCCCACGGTGATCACCACCGCCATCGCCATCGCCTTCATCGCCAGCGCCGAAACCCTGCTGTCGGCCGCCGCGGTCGACCGGATGCATGACGGCGTGCGCACCAACTACAACCGCGAACTCAGTGCCCAGGGCGTCGGCAACCTGCTGTGCGGCTTTGCCGGCGCGCTGCCGATGACCGGCGTCATCGTCCGCAGTTCGGCCAATGTGCAGGCCGGCGCCAAGACCCGCCTGTCGGCCATCCTGCACGGCATCTGGATACTGGGCTTCGTCGCGCTGCTGCCCTGGCTGCTGCGCGAAATCCCCATGGCCGCGCTGGCCGGCATCCTGGTCATCACCGGTGTTCGCCTGGTGAGCGTCGCGCATGTGAAGCATCTGTTCCACCTCTACGGTCCGCTGCCCGCGATCGTCTGGGCGGCGACGCTGATCTGCGTGGTGGCGACCGACCTGCTGACCGGCGTGCTGGTGGGCATCGGCCTGTCGCTGCTCGAACTGCTGCCCCACGCGACGCGGCTGCGGCTGAACATGGAAGAGGAAAGCCGCGGCGAAGCGCATGAAGTGGCGCTGCGCGGCACGGCCACCTTCCTCAGCCTGCCCAAGCTGTCGGCCAAGCTCGAATCGCTGCCGACCGCCGGTCTGGTCATCCTCAACGTCGAACGCCTCGGCCATATCGATCATACCTGCGCGGAAATGCTGCGCGAATGGGTCGATCGCCGCCGGGGCGGAGGGGCGCCGGTCGAACTGTTCGGCGCCACCGGACGTATGCGTCAACTCGTCGCCTGACCCCCCTCAACACAGGGCGACGTTTTGAGCCGCCGTGCCTCCCCCTAGGGCACGGCGGCATTTCTTTGTCTCGTTGCGGTATGGAAACATGTTGGCAACATATATTGCCATTTTAGCAAAGAACCGTGCCCCGCATATCACAGCATGGTCGATCCTTTCGCAGGTGCGAGAAAAGCGGTTTGCCTGGTCGTCGCCAACGCATAGTCCAAGATCATCCGCCGGTATCGAAGACGATCAACAACAGATCTTTGGGCCAGAGCGGATGCAGGACGGAACATTCCAACGTTAAGGGGAATGTTCATGAAGTATCAAATCGCTTGTGCCGCCCTCGCGCTCCTGTCCAGCGTGCCGGCTTTCGCGCAGGAAGAACCCGCCAGCCCCGTCACCGTCACCGGCAGCGTCGGATTGATCTCCGATTATCGCTTCCGCGGCGTGTCGCAGAGCGACAAGGCCATGGCTGTCCAGGGCGGCATCACCGCTACCCATGAAAGCGGCGCCTATGTCGGCACCTGGGCATCGAACCTGGCAGGCTGGGGCACCTTCGGTGGCGCCGGCATCGAACTGGACCTGTTCGCCGGCTATGCCATCCCGCTCAACGAGACGACGACGCTGGACGTCGGCCTGACTTGGTACATGTATCCGTCGGGTGCGGACGAAACCGATTTCGCCGAACCCTATGTCAAGCTGTCGAGCCAGCTCGGCCCGGTCAAGGGACTGCTCGGCGTCGCCTATGCGCCCAAGCAGCAGGCGCTGGGCAAATGGTATAACGACGCCGCCAGCTATGCGACCGGCATCCCCGACCGCCCCGGCAAGAAGAACGACAATTTCTACATCTGGAGCGACGTCAGCGGCGCGGTTCCCAACACCCCGGTGACGCTGAAGGCGCATCTGGGCTGGTCGAAGGGCAATAGCGGCCTTGGCCCGAACGGCACGTCGGTCGCGCCGACCGGCAAATATCTCGACTGGCTGGTGGGTGCGGACGTCGCCATTCCCGGTACGCCGCTGACGCTGGGCATCGCCTATGTCGACACCGACATCGCCCGGGTCGAGGAAAATTATCTGCGCCCGAACCTGTCGGTCGCCGACGCCGACAATGCCGGCAAGTCGATCGTCCGCAGCCAGGTCCTGTTCTCGATCTCGGCCGCCTTCTGATCCATATCGCCGGGCCTGGTTCGCCAGGCCCGGTACCGGTCCCTGGCTCCGGGCGGGGCCGGGACTTTTCCCTGCCGTGACAAATTGTTGCTGCAGTTGCGTTTCGGCCCTTCCCGCCGCCCGCGCGGTTGACCGCCGATCCGGCGACCCCTATTTCCCGACCATGACATTTTGTGCGCTGACGCCTTCATGACCGCCCCTTCGATCATCCTCGTCGAAGACGATCCGCCGCTGCGCACCCTGACCGCGCGCGCGCTCCAGGAACATGGCTATCAGGTACGCCCCGCATCGTCCGGCCCGGAAATGTGGGTGGCGTTCGATGGCGGCCCGGTCGATCTGGTCGTGCTCGACGTCATGCTGCCCGGCACCAACGGCATAGATCTGTGCCGCCAGATCCGGCGCAAGAGCGACGTTCCCATCATCTTCATCAGCGCCAAGGGCAGCGAAACCGATCGCATCGTCGGGCTGGAACTGGGCGCCGACGATTATCTCCCCAAGCCCTTCGGCACGCGCGAACTGATCGCCCGCATCCGCGCCATCCTGCGCCGCGTCGGCGTGGAGCGCGGCCCGGACGAGCATCGCGAGAGCGAAGCCCATTTCGATGGCTGGAGCGTGAACTTCCCCCGGCGCGAGCTGCGTTCTCCCACCGGCGCGATCGTCGAGCTGACCGGGGCGGAATTCGACCTGCTCGGCTCCTTCCTCAGCCATCCGCAGCGCGTCATCGCGCGCGAGCGGCTGATCGAACTGTCGCGCACCCGCATGGGTGACAGCAGCGATCGCAGCATCGACGTCCTCGTCAGCCGCCTGCGTCGTAAATTGTCCACAGCCGACAAGGGCGCGCCGATCACCACTGTCCGCGGCGTGGGCTATATGTTCAACGCAGAGGTCAGCCGCGCTTGAGACGCCATGTCAGGGGATCGCTGGGGCTGCTCGGCCGCCTTTTCGCGATCCTGCTGTTGACGGTCATGCTGGAATTTGCGGTTGGCACGCTCATCTACGAGCGCACCAGCCAGATGTCGCTACAGGATGACGAAGCGAGGCGGCTCGCCGAACATCTGGTCATCGCGCGCAAGCTGCTGACCGAGCAGCCGCCTGCGGAACGCCCCGCGCTCGGCCTGCAACTGACCACCGATCGCTACGACGTCCATTGGTCGCCCGCCGCGCCGCCGCCGCCGCCCTTGTCGCCCGAACTGGAACGGATGCGCCAGCAGATCATTGCCTGGGAACCCAGCCTGGAGCGGTCGCGCCTCTGGCTGCGGCTCGCCTCGCCCAGCCGCCATTCGGAAATCAATGGCGGGCTGCAACTGCCCGACGGTAGCTGGCTCTATTTCGGCATGCATCATGGCGGCAGCAAATGGGCCTTTACCCTCGGTCGGCTGGGACTGGCGCTGATCCCGGTGCTGGCGTTGCTGATCGCCGGCTGGCTGCTGATCCGCAGGACGCTCGCCCCGCTGCGCGACCTGACCCATGCGACCCACCGTATCGGTCTGGGCGCCGCGGTGATGGTGCCTGAAGCCGGGACCAGCGACGTGCGCAACCTGATCGCGGCGTTCAACATGATGCAGTCGCGTCTCCACCGTCTCATCAACGAACGAACCGAGACGCTGGCGGCGGTCGGGCACGACCTGCGCACCCCGCTCGCCCGACTGCAGTTGCGGCTGGAGGGGGTGAAGGACGGTGACATCCAGCAGGCGATGGCCGGCGACCTGGAGGAAATGGGGGCGATGCTGGAATCGCTGCTTGCATTCCTGGGTGGCGAGAAAGACCCTGAGCCGCCCGTGCGCACCGATGTCGCGGTCACCATCGCCACCATCGTCGATGCCTTTCAGGACCATGGCGACGATGTGGCCTATGAAGGACCGGATCATCTGGAAATGGCGGTGCGCGCCCTGTCGCTGCGCAGGGCGGTGCGCAATCTGATCGAGAATGCGCTCCACTATGGCGAACGCGCCCGCGTTTCGCTGGAGCGGGTCGGGACCGAGATATTGATCCGAGTCGATGATGACGGTCCCGGCATCCCGCGCGAACGACTGGAGGAGGTGCTGCGGCCCTTCGCCCGGCTCGACGATGCGCGCCAGCGCAATACCCGCGGCCTCGGCCTGGGCCTCGCCATCGTCGAAAAGGCGGTACGGGCCGAAGGTGGACAACTGACGCTTGCCAACCGGCCCGAAGGCGGCCTGCGCGCCGAAATCTGCCTGCACCTGCCCAGGTCATTGGTGCGCAGCTAAAAGAGAATCTGTCCGACCCCAAGCAAAACTCGTTTATCGCTGCGCCCGCGACCACGCTATGCCCGCGGCAACAGGCGCATGAGGCGGATATGATGGCAGACGGACAGGACGATGATCGGATCGTCGAAGGCTATTGGGACATTGCGGCGCTGACGGCGGAACTGGGCGCCGCGCGCAGCCGGTGGCGGCAGGCGCAGCAGCATCATGCCGAATATGGCGCCGAAGGCTTCCCGTCGCGCGATAATCTCACCAGGATCATGCAGTCGCTATGCGGCGCGCTGTTCCCCCTGCGCCTCGGCCCGAGCTTCGTGCGTCTGCATAATGAGGACGCCTATGTCGCCGAAACGCTGCAGACGGTGCTCAGCCGCCTCTACGGCCAGATCCGGCTCGAACTCATCTACGCGCTGAAGGACGAGCCGGCGGAAGCGGTCGATCGCGAAGCGGCGCGCATCATCGCGGCCTTCGCCCAGAGCCTCCCGACGCTGCGCGTGCTGCTCGACACCGATGTCGATGCCGCCTTCCTGGGCGATCCCGCCGCGCGCAGCGTGGACGAGGTGCTGATCTGCTATCCGTCCATGCTGGCGATCATCCATCATCGGCTGGCGCATCGCCTGCATCGACTGGGCGCGCCGCTGGTGGCGCGCATCATGTCGGAAATCGCCCATGGCAAGACCGGGATCGACATCCATCCCGGCGCGACCATCGGCCAGTCCTTCTTCATCGATCACGGCACCGGCGTCGTGATCGGCGAAACCGCGATCGTGGGCGATCGGGTGCGCCTCTATCAGGGCGTGACGCTGGGTGCGCGCAGCTTTCCGGCGGACGGGAAGGGCGCGCTGGAAAAGGCGTTGCCGCGCCATCCGATCATCGAGGATGATGTGGTCGTCTATGCCGGGGCGACGATCCTGGGCCGGATCATCGTCGGCAGCCGTTCCGTCATCGGCGGCAATGTCTGGCTGACCGACAGCGTGCCGGCCGACAGCCATGTGCGCCAGGCCAAGGCGCACTATGAGGTGACCAGCCGGGTCGAAGTCTCCGCCCCGCACCGCGTCCACGCCATGCTGGAAAGCACGGACGGGGTGGGCGAGAATATCTAGCCAACATTCGTTTGCTTATTGCCCCGCGCAGCTATCCCCGTCTCCCGCAATCAGATCCAGGCAACGTCCGTCAATCTCGCTCTTCGCCACCGGCAGATGGATCAGCGCGGCGAGGCTGGGGAGGATATCCACCGTCTCCACCCCCAGCGGCTGTTCGAAATGCTGCATCCCCTTGCGCCAGAACAGGATCGGCACGCGGCGGTCCGTATCCCAGGGCGAACCATGGGTCGCGACCGCGCCCATGGTCGCCTGCTCCGGGATCGACATGACGCGGGGTTTCAGCAGCAGCAGCAGGTCGCCCGACCGCTCCGCATAGAAGCTGGCGCGCGCTTCCTGGATCAGGCTCCAGCTTTCCGGCGGGCCGGACGGGGAAGGGGTGGCGGCGATCTGTGCCTTGGTGAAGACGGTCTGGACCTGGGGATGGGCGCGCAGCAGCTTGAGCGCTTCGGCCTCGACGCGCGCGCGCTGGGCGGCGGTCAGCCCCTTGTCGAAATAGAGGTCGCCTGACGGGCCGTCGCCCCAGAGCACCTTCTTGCCGGGCAGGCCCGCCTTGTCGGCAATGGCGGCGTTCAGCGCCTTGGGCGTCAGCGCCATGTCGACGCGCTGTTCCATCGGCATGGCGTTGAGGCGGTGACGCTCTGGCAGGTCGTGGCCGCCATGATCGGCGGTCAGCACCACGACATAGTCGATGCCGTCCTTGTCCAGCCGATCGAAGAAGGCGCCCAGTTCATGGTCGAGCCGGTCGACCTGGATGCAGCTTTCGGTGCCTTCGGTGCCGTAAGTGTGGCCGACATAGTCGGTCGCCGACAGGCCGATCGAGATGATGTCGGTCTGCGCCTGCTTGCCCAGCGCCATAGTCTCGATCGCCGCCGCGGCGAAGGCCAGCGTCATCGCATCCTGCTCCGGCGAAATGCGGAAGCTCTTATAATCGCCCGCCGCGCGCGCGAAGCGGCCGGTGCCGACGGTCCTGTCGCCCGCCTGCACCGGGAAATCCTTCGACACGCACTGGGGCGGCAGTTCGAAGCCCGGATTGGGCTGGGCCAGCCGCTGCGCCATCGCCGCGTTGACCTTGGCCACCAGCGGCGGGGTGGCGATCCCCTTATAGCTGACATAGCCCTGCGGCCCGCCCAGCCACCACACCTGGTCGGCGGTCGCGCCGCCCATCATGATCGCCGCGCGATCCTTCCCCGCGACCGACACGACGCGGGTGGCGGGGTTGGCGATCTTCATCCGGCCCCCCAGCGTCGGCACCTTCAGATGCAGGGGGGAGGCTTCATATTTGTCGCTGCTGCTGCCGGGCTGCGTCTCGTCCTCGGCGCAATAGACATTCTTGTCCTCGCGCTGGGTGCTGAGGTCGAACCAGTTGTTGGCGATGATGCCGGTGCGCGACGGGCGGCTGCCGGTCAGGATGGTGGAGTGGCCGGGGCAGGTTTCGGTCGCGGCATGGCTTTGATAGCCGCGCGGGAACACCGCGCCCTCGCTCGTCAGGCGCTTGAGGCCGCCGCTATAATATTGGCGATATTCGCTGAACAGGTCGGCGGAGAATTGGTCCACGCTGATCGCGACGATCAGCTTTGGAGGGATCGTAGGCATGGTTGCTGCGGCGGCCGGAGCAGGGCTTTGCGCCACGACCGGCGCGACGGGGGCCAGGGCGGTGGCGAGCAACAGGGCGGCAGCGACTCGTTTCAACATATTCTCTGACCTTCTCATGCCTTGACGGCGGATAGGGAGCGACCTAGCCCCCTTGCATCCACCCGACCAGAGGCCCGATGCGCATTTTTCAAGTCATATTCATGACGTTTGCCCTGCTGGCAGGCCTGTCCGTCGCGCAGGTGCCCGCGGCACAGGCGCAAGGCGCGTTCGGCGGCGGGCCGGCGCATATCGCCGCCACGCTGGCGGCGGAAAGCGTTGCGCCCAAGGCCGGCGAGGGCACGACCATCGCCTTCGCCATGACGCCGGAAAAGGGCTGGCACGGCTATTGGGAAAATCCCGGCGATGCGGGTCTGGGCATGACCGTCGACTGGACCCTGCCCGCCGGCGTCACCGTCGGCACGCTGCGCTATCCGGTGCCGGAAACGCTGCTGATCTCCGGCCTGATGAACCATGTCTATGAAGGCCCCTATGGCGTGCTGGCGACGCTGAAGGTCGCAGCGGGCCTTGCGCCCGGCACCCGCCTGCCGGTGCGGGCGAAGGCGCAATGGCTAGCTTGCACCGACAAGGTCTGCGTGCCCGAAAGCGGCGATCTGACGCTGGATCTGGTCGTAGGCGACGGCACCGTGTCGGCGGCCGATCGGACCCGCTTCGATGGATGGCGGACCCATCTGCCCCGGCCGCTGGGTTCGGAAGCAAGCTATGCGGTACAGGACGGCAAGCTGCGCCTGTCGGTGCCGTTTCCGGCCAGCGCGCAGGCCAGCGACATCCACCTCTTTCCGCTGGCCGAGGGGCTGGCCCGCTACGCCGCGTCGCAAACGGTAACGCGGGAGGGCGACAGGCTGCTGATCGAGACGGACGCGGCCGAGGGTGGCAAGGGCGGCACGGTTCAGGCGGTATTGCGGACCGGCGACCATGTCGGTTTCCTGCTGACGGCGAAACCCGGACAGGTCGCCGGTGCATCCGGCGGCGGGCAAGGACGCGCGATCCTCGCCGCGCTGGGGGGCGCGCTGCTGGGCGGGCTGCTGCTCAACATCATGCCATGCGTCTTCCCGATCCTGGGCCTTAAGGCGATGAAGCTGGCGAAAGCGGGTGGTGACGAGCGCACCGTCCGGCGCGAGGCTCTGGCTTATACGCTGGGGGTCATCCTGACCTGTCTGGCGCTGGGCGGCGCGCTGCTGCTGTTGCGCGCAGCGGGCGGGGCGGTCGGCTGGGCGTTCCAGTTGCAAGACCCGCGCATCATATTGGCGCTGCTGCTGCTGGTGACCGGTATTGCCTTCAATCTCGCGGGGCTCTTCGATCTCAGTGCCTATGGCGGCGGCGAGGCACTGGCGGGCAAGGGCGGTGTTGTCGGCTCCTTCTGGACCGGGGCGCTGGTCGCCTTCGTCGCGACACCTTGCACCGGACCGTTCATGGCGGCGGCGATGGGCGCGGCGCTGCTGCTGCCCCTGGCGGCTGCGCTGGCGATATTCGCCGGGCTGGGGCTGGGGCTGGCGCTGCCCTTTCTGCTGCTCGCTTATATTCCAGCGCTTCGCAAAGGATTGCCGAAGCCCGGCGGCTGGATGGGCCGTTTCCAGAAGATCCTCGCCATCCCGATGTTCCTGACCGCGCTCGGCCTCGCCTGGCTGCTCGGCCAGCAGCGCGGCGTGTCGGGCATGACGATCGGGCTGGGCGCGGCGCTGCTGCTGGCGCTGCTGCTCTGGTGGCTGGGGGGTCGCCAGCGCC
Organism: Sphingomonas bisphenolicum; assembly: GCF_024349785.1. NCBI lineage: Bacteria > Pseudomonadati > Pseudomonadota > Alphaproteobacteria > Sphingomonadales > Sphingomonadaceae > Sphingomonas > Sphingomonas bisphenolicum. The sequence goes on along the minus strand of NZ_AP018817.1, from coordinate 3,595,137 downwards.
TGGGCAAGGGCGGCGGCTGGATCGCGGCGCTTGCCGGGTTGGCGCTGCTCGCAGGCGCCGCTTACGCGCTCCCGACCAGCGCGCCGACGGCTATCGAAAAAGGCGATTCAACTGTCCATTTCGATGTCGCAAAACTCGCTGAACTGCGCGCCGCGAACAAGCCGGTCTTCCTCTATTTTACCGCCGACTGGTGCCTGACCTGCAAGGCGAATGAGGCCGCCGCCATCGACCGCGCCGAAACCCGCGCCGCCTTTGACAGGGCCGGCGTCACCGTCATGGTCGGCGACTGGACCAATGCCGATCCCGCCATCACCCGCTTCCTCGAAGCGCAGGGCCGGTCGGGCGTCCCGCTCTATCTCTTCTACGCGCCGGGCAAGGAAGCGCAGACCCTGCCGCAACTCCTCACCCCCGCCACTCTTGCCGGACTGGTGCGCTGATGGCCAAGGTGCGTGCCGACCAGCTGCTCGTCGACAGCGGCCTTGCCGAAAGTCGCGCGCGCGCGCAGGCGCTGATCCTGGCCGGCCTCGTCTTCCTGGGCGACCGCAAGGTCGATAAGGCCGGGCAGCAGGTGCCCGAAGGCACGGAACTGGACGTACGCGGTCGCGACCATCCCTGGGTGTCGCGCGGCGGCATCAAGCTGGCTCACGCCCTGGAGGAGTTTGCCATCGACGTCACCGGCTTCGTCGCCATCGACGTCGGCTCCTCGACCGGCGGCTTTACCGACGTATTGCTGACCAAGGGGGCGGCGAAGGTCTATGCGGTCGACAGCGGTACCAACCAGCTCGCCTGGAAGATCCGCTCCGACGATCGCGTCGTCGTTCACGAACAGACCAGCGCCCGCATCCTGACCGACGCGCATATCCCCGAACCGGTGGACATCATCGTCTGCGATGCCAGCTTCATCAGCCTGGCCAAGGTGCTGGAAAAGCCGATCGGCTTTGCGAAACCCGGCGCGCAGATGGTCGCCCTCATCAAGCCGCAGTTCGAAGCGCGGCGGGAGGAAGTGGGCAAGAATGGCGTGATCCGCGATCCCGCCGTCCACGACCGGGTCTGCGCCGAAGTGCAGGACTGGGCCGTGTCGCAGGGCTGGACTGTCGCGGGCCTGACGCAAAGCCCGATTACCGGGCCGCAGGGCAATGTCGAATTTCTTCTCTACGCGCGGCTTGGTGGATAATGGACGTATGTTCGTTCCCAACTCTACCGTCATAAGGTGCGGACCAAGTCCAATTGTGCCGTCAGCAAAGGCTAGTTACTCTTCCATCATGCGTCCTATTCTCCCGGTCCTTCTGCTTGCCCTGTCCCTTGCCGCCTGTGGCGGAGAAAAGGAAAAGAAGCCGCGCGCCGTCCCGCTGGTGGAGGTGCAGTCCATCGCGCCCACCGCCTTCACCGACAATCTGGAGGCGGTCGGCACCGCGCTCGCCAATGAACAGGTGGTGCTGTCCGCGCCGGTGACCGAGCGGATCGAGGCGATCAACTTCTCTGATGGCGGCTATGTGGCCAAGGGTCAGGTGATCGCCCGGCTGGCGGTAGGGCAGGAACGGGCGGAACTTGCGTCGGCCGAGGCGACTGCGCTGCAAGCGAGTCAGCAACTCCAGCGCATCCAGGCGCTCAAAGCGCGCGGCTTCGCCACCGGCGCGACGCTGGAGCAGCAGGTTGCGCTATCCAATGCCGCCCGCGCCAATGCACAGCTGGCCCGCGCCTCGATCGGCGACCGGGTGATCCGTGCGCCCTTCTCCGGCTGGGTGTCCCTGCGCACCGTATCGCCCGGCGCGATCGTGACGGCCGGGACCGCCATTGCCACCGTCAGCGACATCAGCCGCATCAAGCTGGATTTCACCATTCCCGAAACCCGGTTGGCGATGATCCGCGAAGGCATGACGATCAAGGCGGTGTCCGCGGCCTGGCCCGACCGGCCGTTCAACGGCGCCATCGCCACCATCGATCCCGTCATCGACCCTGCCACTCGCGCGGTGAAGGTGCGGGCGATCCTGCCCAATCCCGACAAGGCGCTGAAGCCCGGCATGTTGCTGACCGTGAGCGTGCTCGCGCGCCAGCGCCAGTCGCTGTCGGTGCCTGAACTGTCGGTGGTGGGCGACGGCGACGAGCGTTTCGTCTTCGTGATCGAGGACCGCACCGCCAAACGGACCAAAGTAAGCACCGGCATTCGTCAGAATGGTCGGGTCGAGATACTGGACGGCTTGAAGCCAGGCCAGAAGATCGTGACCGAAGGCGTGGTCAAGCTGACCGACGGCGTCACCGCGCGCCTGCCCGGCGATAAGTCCAAGGATGGTCCCGGCAAGGGCGCCCGCTGATGCAGCTATCCGATCTTTCGGTCCGCCGCCCGGTCTTTGCCGCGGTCGTCGCGGTGCTGCTGTGCATCATCGGCATCGTCGGCTATCTCAGCCTGTCGGTGCGCGAATATCCCGATACCGACCCGCCGATCGTATCGGTCGAAACTACCTATACCGGCGCCGCCGCGTCGGTAGTGGAAACCCGTATCACCCAGCTGATCGAAGATGGCGTGGCGGGGGTGCAGGGCATCCAGACCATCACGTCGACGTCGCAGGACGGTCGGTCGGACATCAATATCGAATTCGATCCGTCGCGCGATATCGACAGCGCCGCCAATGACGTGCGCGACCGGGTGGGGTCGGTGGTGGAGGATTTGCCGGAAGATGCGCTGGCGCCTGAAATCCGCAAGGTCGATTCCGACGCCCGCTCCATCCTGTTCCTCGCCTTTTCCCGTCCCGGTTGGTCGTCGATCCAGATCAGCGACTATCTCGATCGCAACGTTGCCGACCGCTTTTCCGCCATCGATGGCGTCGCGCGCGTCACCATCGGCGGCGAGGCGAGGCCCTCGACCCGCATCTGGTTCAACGCCGAAAAGCTGGCGGCCTTCGGCCTGACTCCGGCCGATGTCGAAGCCGCGCTGCGCAGCCAGAATGTCGAACTGCCCGCCGGCAGGTTCGAATCGCAGGACCAGAACCAGACCCTGCGCGTCGAACGCCCCTTCGCCACGCCGGACCAGTTCGCGCAGCTCGTCGTCGGCCGCGGCACGGACGGCTATCAGGTGAAGCTGGGCGACGTCGCCCGGATCGAGGAAGGCGCGGAAAACCCCTATAGCAGTTTCCGTTCCAATCAGGGGACCGCGATCGGCCTTGGCATCATCCGCCAGTCGGGCGCGAACACGCTGGAGGTCGCGCAAAAGGCCAAGGCGCTGATCAAGGAATTGCAGCCTACCCTGCCGCAGGGGATGCGTGTCGCCATCGGCACCGACGAATCCCTGTTCATCGAGCGCGCCATCGCCAATGTCTATGACACGCTGATCGAGGCGGCCTTGCTGGTCATCCTCGTCATCTTCCTGTTCCTGGGGTCGGTGCGTGCGACGATCGTGCCCGCCGTTACCGTGCCGATCTGCCTGCTCGCGACCTGCGCGGTAATGTGGCTGCTGGGCCTGTCGATCAACCTGCTGACCCTGCTCGCCTTCGTGCTCGCCATCGGCCTGGTGGTCGACGACGCCATCGTCGTGCTGGAAAATGTCTATCACCGCATCGAACAGGGGGAAGATCCGCTGGTCGCCGCCTATCTCGGCACGCGGCAGGTCGGCTTCGCCATCATCTCGACCACGCTCGTCGTGTGCGCGGTTTTCGTGCCCGTCATGTTTCTGGCCGGCCAGACCGGCCTGCTGTTCCGCGAACTCGCTATTGCGATGATCGCGGCGATCGCCTTTTCCGGGTTCATCTCCCTGAGCCTCGCGCCGATGCTCTGCTCCAAGCTGCTCAAGACCGCCGAGCGCGGTCGAATGGCGCGCTGGATCGACGATCGTTTCCAGCGACTGGAACATGGCTATGCCCGCTGGCTGGACGGCGCGATCAGGAAGCCGCTGTTGCCGCTGCTGGGCGTGCTGCTGTTCCTGGGCGTCGCCGGCTTCTTCTTCACCCGCCTGCCGAGCGAACTGGCCCCTGCCGAAGACACAGGCGTGGTCGAAGCGCAGATCAGCGCGCCCGAAGGCACCGGCTTTGCCCGGATGATGGCCTATATGAAGAAGATCGAGGACGACCTCGCCTTCCTGCGCAAGGATGGAACGCTCCAGAATCTGGTGATCCGCACACCGGCCGGTTTCGGTTCGACAGACGATTTCAACGGCGGCAACGTCATCGCCTTCCTGCGGCCATGGGAAGATCGCACCATCACCACGGCCGAAGTCGCGACCATCGTCAACAGGGTGATCGCCGATCAGCCCGGCGTGCGCGGCAATGCGGCGCCGCGATCGGGACTGGGGCGCGGTCGCGGCCTCCCGGTCAATATCGTGCTGGCGGGTTCCACCTATGAAGGGCTGGTCGCCGCGCGCGACCGGATCATGGCGGCAGCCGCCGACTATCCCGGTCTCATCAACGTCGACAGCGATTATAAGGAAACCAAGCCGCAGATGCGGATCGAGGCCAATCTGGCCCGTGCGGGCGATCTGGGCGTATCGGTCAACGACGTCAGCCAGGCGTTGCAGAGCCTGCTCGGTTCGCGCCGCGTCGGCACCTATGTCGATCGCGGCGAGGAATATCGCGTACTCGTGCAGGCGGAGGAGGATGGCCGCCGGACTGTGGCGGATCTGGAGCGGATCAATGTCCGTTCGCGCACCGGCGCGCTGGTGCCATTGTCCGCGCTGGTCACCGTGCGGGAAGTCGCCGGGCCGCGCCAGCTCAATCGCTACAACAAGCTGCGCGCCATCACCCTGACCGCCGCGCTGGCGCCGGGCACGTCGCTGGGTCAGGGCCTTGCCTTTCTGGAGGATCAGGCGCGCCAGTCGCCCGAAGTGCTGGCCATCGGCTATCGCGGCGAGAGCCAGTCGCTGCGCGAAACCGGCGGGTCGATCTGGCTGGTCTTCGGTCTCACCATCCTGATCGTCTATCTGCTGCTCGCCGCCCAGTTCGAAAGCTTCATCCATCCCGGCGTCATCATCGCCACCGTGCCGCTGGCGGTGGCGGGCGGCGCGCTGGGGCTGGCGATCACTGGCGGGTCGATCAACCTCTACAGCCAGATCGGCATCGTCATGCTGGTGGGTCTGGCGGCCAAGAACGGCATCCTGATCGTCGAGTTCGCCAACCAGTTGCGCGACGAAGGGCTGGAGATAGCCGAGGCGATCCGCGAAGCCGCCAAGCGCCGCCTGCGGCCGATCCTGATGACCTCCATCGCGACCGTGATCGGGGCGGTGCCGCTGGTCATTCGCGGCGGGGCGGGGGCGGCGGCACGCCATTCGATCGGCACGGTCGTGGTGTTCGGCGTCAGCCTGGCGACGCTTATCACGCTGTTCCTGATCCCGATCTTCTATTCCCGCGTTGCCAAGCGGACAGTTTCTCCGCAAACCGTTGGCCGCAAGCTGGATTCGGTGCTCAAGGATTCGCCCGATCCCGCCGAATGACAGGCTTTCTGGAGCTGCGTTGCCGATGAACGAGATTGCGTCCCCCGGTCAGTTGCGTCTTGCCTATCTACGCTGGGCGCTGGTCACGGTGCCTGCGATCGTTTTTCTGGGGTTCCTGTCGGGGCGTCTCGCCAATAGCGGCTATGGCAATCGCTGGTTCGATGCGCTGGAAAAGCCCGCGCTGATGCCGCCGGGCTGGGCGTTCGGCGTCGCCTGGACCATCCTCTACGTCATGATGGCGCTGGCTTTCGCGATCGTGCTGCACGCCCGCGGCGCGAAGGGGCGGGGCGGGGCGATCGCCCTGTTCCTGGCCCAGTTGCTGCTCAACCTCTGCTGGTCGCCACTTTTCTTTCGCGCGCATCAGGTCGGCAGCGCGCTGGCGCTGATCCTCATCATTTTCGTGCTGGTCGCCGTAACGACCGCGCTTTTCTGGCGTATTCGCCGTTTCGCCGGGGTGCTGTTGCTGCCCTATCTGGCGTGGCTGGCCTTCGCCTCCTTCCTCAACTATGAGATCGGCCGCCTGAACCCCGATGCGGCGACCCTTGTCGCCCCGGCGCTCAGAACCCAGATATGATTTACGGGCGCGCCGATCGCGCGCCGCACAGAGGATAAGGCAATGCAGAGCGAAAACCGCTTTTTCGACGATCTCGCCAAGCTGGTGAACGGCGCCGCCGGCACCGTGGCGGGCATGGGGCGCGAATTCGAAACCAACGCGCGCGAACGGGCGAAGGAATGGATCGGCGGCATGGAATTCGTGTCGCGCGAGGAATTCGACGCGGTCAAGGCGATGGCCGCCGCCGCGCGCGAGGAAGTCGAACTGCTCAAGGCGCGGCTCGACGCGCTGGAAGGCAAGGCCGGCGAACCGGTCACCAAGACCGTCAAGGCGGCCAAGCCCAAGCCGAAGGGTGCGGACTGATCTACTCTACCCTTGTGTCTGTCCTTTCGCGGTATGCGGTGATAAGGCGCGCCGATGATGGATAGCGACGAATTTGAACATGGCGGCGGGGAAGCCGCGCCGATCGATATGCTGGCGGCCTATTTCGAAGCGCATGGCTGGACGTTCGAGCAGGTCGGCGAAGATGAGATCGTTGCGAATACCCAGGGGTCATGGGCGCAATATGAGCTGCGCGGCATCTGGCGCGACGAGGATCAGGTGCTCCAACTGCTGGCGCTGCCTGACATTCGCGTGACCGAGGAGAAGCGCGGCACCATCTACGAGACGCTGGGCCTTATCAACGAACAGCTCTGGCTGGGCCATTTCGAGCTTTGGTCGTCGAGCGGCATCATCCTGTTCCGCCATGGCGCGCTGCTCGGCGCAGGCGGCACCTTGACGCTCGATCAGGCGCAGTTGCTGGTCGAGACCGCGATCGATGAATGCGAGCGCTTCTATCCGGTGTTCCAGTTCGTGCTCTGGGGCGGCAAGTCGCCGTCGGAGGCGATTTCCGCCAGCCTGATCGAAACCCGCGGCGAGGCCTGATCCGATGACGCAGACCTGGCCTGATCATCTCTTCCCCGATCATCTCTTTCTGGTCGGCTGCGGGAACATGGCCGGGCAGATGCTGTCCCGCTGGCTCGACTGCGGCTTCGACCCCGCGCGCGTCACGGTGCTGCGCCCCAGCGGCCAGCCCGTGGCCGATGGGGTCGCGGTCGTGACGGACTATCCCGCTGCGCTGCCCGCAGGGACCACCGTCCTGCTGGGCATGAAGCCCTATCAGATCGCCGACGTCGCCGTTACGCTCGCGCCGCTATGCGCCGCCGACACGCGCATCGTCTCGATCCTCGCCGGCACGACGTTCGCCGATCTGCGCGCCCGTTTCCCCGTTGCCCGCGATATCGTGCGCGCCATGCCCAACCTGCCGGTCGGGCTGGGCGAGGGGGTAACGGCGCTGTTCACCGACGACGCAACCTCGGCGCGGGCCAAGGCGGACGTCGCCGCACTGATCCAGCCGCTTGGCCTGGTCGAGTGGATTGCCGACGAAGCCCTGTTCAATCAGGTCACGGCGCTGTCGGGCTGTGGCCCTGCCTTTCTGTTCCGCTTCGTCTATGCGCTGGCGCGGGCAGGCGAGGCGATCGGCATTCCCCCCGATCAGGCCGCGCGCATGGCGATGGCGACGGTGCAGGGATCGGCGAATATGGCCGCCCGCGCCAATGATGGTCCGGGCGTGCTGGCCGATCGCGTCGCCAGTCCCGGCGGCATGACGCGCGAGGGGCTGAACGTCCTCGACGCTGATGACCGGCTGCTGGCGCTGCTGACCGATACGCTGGCCGCCGCCCGCGACCGCGGCGAAGCGATGGCGCGCGGCGCATAAGGGCGGTTCCGGGGGGAAGGCTTTTGCGCTAAGGCGCGCGCTTACCGATCCCGGAGTCCGCCATGTTGTCCCCCGATACCCCGATCCTGCTGCTCACCACCGGCGGCACGATCGACAAAATCTATTTCGACGCTCTGTCCGACTATCAGGTCGGCGAAACCGTGATGGCCAAGCTGCTGGAGGTCGCGCGGGTCAAGCGGCCCTTCCGTATCGAGGAAGTGACGCGCAAGGATAGTCTGGAACTGGACGAGACGGATCGTGCGCTGATCTACGCCCGCGTCGCCGCGGCGGTCGAAAATCACATCGTCATCACCCATGGCACCGATACCATGACCGACACGGCCAGGCAGCTTGCCGGGATCGAGGGCAAGACCATCGTGCTGGTCGGCGCGCTCGCCCCTGCGCGCTTCGGCGAGAGCGACGCCAGCTTCAACCTCGGCATGGCCTTCGCCACGGCGCAAGTCGCGGAGCCGGGCGTCTACATCACCATGAGCGGATCGGTGTTCCGCGCCGACAAGGTGATCAAGGACCGGGCAAAGGGCGCCTTCGTCCCGCTCTAAAGGCACGGGTCGCGTTTAACGGCGACTGCGGGCGAAGCCGCCCGTGGATGGCTATGCGGGAGATGACGGGTGAATAGCAAATATCGATCGACCATGCTGGCGGCTCTCCTGCCCATCCTGTTGGTGGCGGGCTGCGCCACCGCGCCGGGCCAGTCTACCGCGCCGACCGTGCCATCCGCCCGCTATGTCGCCTTGGGCAGCTCCTTTGCCGCCGGACCGGGGGTGACGGTATCGGCGGACAATCCCGCCACGCGCTGCACCCGGTCGAAGGATAATTATGCGCATCAACTGGCGCGCCTGCGCCAGCTTGATCTGGTCGACGTCAGTTGCGGCGGCGCCACCACCGCGCATCTGCTGGGGCCGTGGAAGGAACTGGCGCCGCAGTTGGACGCACTGACGCCCGATACGGCGCTGGTGACGATCACCATCGGCGGCAATGATGTCAGCTATGTCGGCTATTTGTTCGTCGAATCCTGCAAGGGTGCGGAGGATCGTCCCGCCCTCGCGAAAGCTTTCGCCATGTGCAAGGCTATGACGGCGCGGCAGCCATCCTTCCCGGCACCCGCCGTCCCGACAGACGCGGACTGGTCGAAACTGGCCGCCGATCTCGATCGGATCGCGGCGGAGGCTCGCCGTCGTGCACCGCAGGCCCGGATCGTTTTTGTCGATTATGTCACCTTGCTGCCATCGGGCGCGCCATGTCCGCAAGTGCCTTTGTCGGGGCAGGCGCTTGCCACGGCGCAGGCGACGGCCGATCGATTGGCGCGCCTGACCGCCAGCGTGGCGAAGCACAATGGCGCCGACGTGCTGCGTGCCTCGACATTGTCGCGCGGGCATGATGCCTGCGCGGCGCAGCCTTGGTCGAACGGCTTCGTCGCGCGTCCCGGCGTCGATCCGTTCACGCCCTATCATCCCAATCTGGCGGGCATGACCGCCATCGCGACGGCGCTCGACCGCATGCTGGGGCGATAGAGCGAGGGGAACCGCCGCATCCCTCCAAGCATTGTGAAACCCAGAAACACTATGGAGGATCATCTCATGGCGGATTATCAGGAGCGTCCCGCGACGACCACGACAACGGTCATAGAGAAGCGTGGCGGCGGTGGCACGACCTTCGCCATCCTGTTGCTGGTTGTGGTGGTCGCCGTCGCGGCCTTCTTCCTGGTCACCAGCCAAACCAGCAAGAATCAAGCGGTGGAAGGCGCGGCGGATCAGGTCGGTCAGGCGGCCAGCGATGTCGGTTCCGCGGCCAAGGATGCCGTGGGCGACAAGGGCCAGTAAAGGGTATTCGCCGAGGGCGATGCATTGGATAGCGCAGGCCGCTTTGCAAAAAGGCGGCTCTCCTTTTTCCGCACGACACTGTCGCAGAAGGCCAATAAAAAGGGACGCTCCGATGATCGGAGCGTCCCTTTTCCTTTTTCAGCCTGAGCGGCCGGCTTGTCAGCCTTCGACCTTGGCATATTTGGGTGCGGCTTCGTTCAAGATGCGCAGGATCTTCTTGAGCGCGGTCGGCTCATCCGTTTCTTCCATCGCGGCGAGTTCGCGGGCGAGGCGGCTGGACGCGGCTTCGAAAATCTGGCGTTCGGAATAGCTCTGCTCGGGCTGGTCGTCGGCCCGGAACAGGTCGCGGGTCACTTCGGCGATCGACACCAGGTCGCCCGAATTGATCTTCGCTTCATATTCCTGCGCACGGCGCGACCACATGGTCCGCTTGACCTTGGGCTTGCCCTTGAGGGTTTCCATCGATTCCTCAAGCGTCTTGTTGGAGGACAGCTTGCGCATGCCCACGCCTTCGGCTTTATTGGTCGGAACGCGCAGCGTCATGCGCTCTTTTTCGAAACGGAGCACATATAGCTCCAGCTCCATGCCCGCGATCTGCTCCTTTTGCAGTTCGATCACACGGCCAACGCCGTGCTTGGGGTAAACGACATAATCACCAACGTCAAAGGACAGCGCCTTGGCAGCCATTTGATACCTTTCCAATTCAACCGGGGAACGGGCCGTCGCGGGGCAGATGTGCAAGAGACATATGCCGGGAGGTCCACGGCGCCACCGTCAAGACATGAAGCGTATTCTCCAGGGTCGGGCAGGGGGATGTCCGACCGTTGGAGCGCTATTTAGCAGATTCGTAACAAAATTACCACCCCCGGACATGAAGGCCGGGAGTGTGGCGCAAAACGGGACGCAGGATGGGCGGCGCGGGCCGCCCGGATCAGTTGCCGGCGCCGGGCTCGGGCGAGAAGAATTTCTCCAGCTTGTTCTCGATACCGCTCATCGCGTCGGCATCGGCAGGCGCGTCGCCCTTGACCGTGATGTTGGGCCATTCGGCGGAGAATTTCGTGTTCAGCTCCAGCCATTTTTCCAGGCCATTCTCGGTATCGGGCAGGATCGCCTCGGCCGGGCATTCGGGCTCGCACACGCCGCAGTCGATGCACTCGCTGGGGTTGATGACCAGCATGTTCTCGCCCTCGTAGAAACAGTCCACGGGGCAGACCTCGACGCAATCCATATATTTGCAGCGGATGCAGTTGTCGGTCACGACATAGGTCATTGTCAGGGCACTCTTGGCTTGGAAAAACGCCGTCCTGCTATGCTTAGGCAGGCCGAAGGTCAATGAGGATATTGTTGCGTGGTGTTTAGGACCGGTTTGGCCGGGCGGAGAGGCGAAGTTCACACCATTGCAGGGAGATGTTTTGCGGAGGTTCGCCGAAATTGGGGCGGTGGACCTGGGGTCCGGATCTTCCCGAACTTCTTGCATGTCGCCTATGGCGAAATTTTCACGGCGAATTGTCCGCCAGCCGTGCTGGCTGGCGGTGGGGCGGGATAGACCATGGGAAGGAGCCGGATGGCACCATAGGGCAATCCGGGGGTGTAGGACAGACGATTGGGGAAGGCGCGACATGGCTGATTAGGGTGGGAAGGCGACATTCCCCACGGCGTCATGCTGAACTTGTTTCAGCATCCATCGAGCCGAATAAACCATTGCTCTATCCAGAGGAATGGACTCTGAAACAAGTTCAGGGTGACGATGCTTATATGTCCGATTCTGGTCGATGGCTGACGAAACGGTGCCTGATCTGTCCCGCTCACGCGCCGACCGTCAGTTCCTCGTAGCAGGCTTGCGCTTCGGGGGCGGGGCCGCGGCGGGTGGGGAGCTGGATCACGCGCACCACGCGCACGGCGTCGCCATGGGGGAAGGTGATGAGGTCGCCCGCGCGCACCGGCGCGTGGGCGCGTTCGATGCGGCGGCCGTTGAGGCGGATATGGCCGTCCTCGGCCAGTTTCTGAGCCGCCGAACGGCTTTTGGACAGCCGGGCGAACCAGAGCAATTTATCGATGCGCAGCGTCGGCCCATGGCCGATGCCGGTCACCGGGTCAGCCATTGCGGCCGAGCAGGTCGGCGAGTTCCGCAAAGGCGTTGTTGACCGGGGCGGGGCTGCTGCGATGCGCCGGGGCGCCCGCGCGATCGCGCTGTTGGCGCTCTCCGCCGGACTTGCCGCCACCGCGCTTGCCATCGCTGGATGGGCCGTCGCCCTGCTTGTCGGCGCGGCGCGGGCCGCGCGATTGCTGCGCCCGTTCGGGGCGCGGCTTCTGCCGACCCTTGAACACCCAGTTCGCCGCATTGACGGTCGGGGCCTCGACGGGCTCGGCGGGCTCTGCGCCTTCGGCCGGTTCTCGGCCTTCGCTCGCTTCCACGGGCGCGACCGTTTCTGCGGCCGGTTTCGGCGTTGGCGCTTCGACCGGGCGGAAGCCGGCGAGGCGCATCAGTTGCAGGAACGAGGGTTCGGACAGGCCCAGCGACACGATCTGCGGGCTGACATGGGTGAAGGCTTCGTTCCTGGCGATGGTTTCATGCGCGGTGCGCGCCATGCGTTCGGCCATGTCGATGCGCAGCATCTGGTCGCCAAAGCCGCGGAAGCCGGCGATGCGCGCGCCCATCTGTTCGAACTTCTCGCCCGCGGGAATCAACGTCAGGCCGGCAGCGGGCAGCGGCAGGCAGGGCTTGCCGATGCGCGCGGCCAGCAGGGCGGAGCGCCAGCGCGCCGCGCCCGGCTTCAACAGGCCGGGATGATAGATGTCGAGCACGCCGATATCGACGCCCGCCTTGCGCAGCAGGTGGCGCTGGTCCTTGTCGAGATGGCCGAGCGCCGAATCGAGGTCGATCCGCGCGATAACGCCGCCCGCATCGCCCAGTTGCGCGAACACGGCGCGGACCACGGCGGGCACTTCGGGGTCGAGCGCACTGTCGTTCATCTTGACCAGCGGCAGGAGATGCTTCTGCTTCTGCGCGTCGAACCAGGCGGCCAGGCGGGCGGCGACCTGCTTCTGGATGTCCTGATCCAGATCGAGAATCGCGCGATCCAGCCGAATTTCGGGCGCGAGCAGGGCTGGCCCCGCCAGCAGCGTCGCCACCGGCGTTTCGCCCCAGGCGATGCGTGGGGCCTGTCCCGCTTCGTCCATGAGCGCGAAATCCGTATCCGCCGCGCCCACCAGTTCGTCTGCCTTCACTCGCAATACCTTTCCAAGGCGCCGTTCCGCGGCCGCCAGCAACATCTTTCGATCCTGATGTCGCGTAGCGGGATCGACCGAGAATCGGAAGCCGTCAAGTTTTCCGATCGTCTCGCCATCGACACAGACGCGCCCATCCGGGTCCACCGTCACCGGCAGGTTGCTTGCATTCTGCCCGATATCGCGCAGCAGGACCGAGGTGCGCCGGTCCACGAAACGCTGCGTCAGCGCGGCGTGCAACGCATCGGACAGTTTTTCCTCCAGCGCGCGGGTGCGCTCCGCCATCTCGGCGGGATATTCCAGCCAGTCCGGGCGGTGGGCGATATAGGACCATGTCCGCGCCGCTGCGATCCGGCCCGACAGCGTGTCGATGTCGCCCTGCACCGAATCGAGTCGCGCCAGATTCTGCGCGAACCAGTCGCGGGGAATGTAACCGTTCCCCTCCGACAGGAAGCGCCAGATGCGGCTGACGGCGCGGGCATGGTGGTCCGCGCCCAGTTTCTGGAAATCGGGCAGGCTGCTGGCGGCCCAGAGCCGTTCGACCTGGCGTTTGGTCCGCACCCGCTCGATCACCAACGGGTCTTCGGCGAGCCGCTTAAGCACGGCCAGGTCCACCGCCTGCGGCGCGGCGCGCAGTTCGGGGCGGTCGGGCCGTTCCTCCAGATCGGCGATCAGCAGGTCGAGCCGGTCGGTGCGGGGCGTGCCGTCGCGCCAGAAGAGTTGCTCGATTGGCGGGAAGCGATGCGCCTCGATCGCTTCGATCTCCTCAGGCGTGAAGGCGGCGTCGCTATCTTCGCCGCCCAGGCTGCCGAAGGTGCCGTCCTTGTGATGGCGGCCCGCGCGTCCGGCGATCTGCGCCATTTCGCTGACGGTCAGGCGGCGGGTGCGGCGACCGTCGAACTTGCGCAGCGAGGCGAAGGCGACATGGGCGACGTCGAGGTTGAGGCCCATGCCGATCGCGTCGGTCGCGACCAGATAATCGACGTCGCCATTGAGGAACATCTGCACCTGCGCGTTGCGGGTGCGGGGGGATAGCGCGCCCATCACCACCGCCGCGCCGCCGCGAAAGCGCCGCAGCATTTCGGCGACGGCATAGACTTCCTCGGCGGAGAAGGCGACGATGGCGGAGCGTTTGGGCAGGCGGGAAAGCTTCTTCGCGCCCGCATAGGAGAGGGTTGAGAAGCGGGGACGGCCGATAATCTCGATATCGGGGACCAGCGATTTGACCACACGGCTGATGCTGGCGGAACCGAGGATCATCGTTTCCTCCCGTCCGCGCGCGCGCAGCAGCCGGTCGGTGAAGATATGTCCGCGCTCCGGGTCAGCGCCCAGTTGCGCTTCGTCCAGCGCGACGAAGGCATAATCCTTCAAATCATTAGGCGCGCCTCCTGCCTGCCGGCCTGTGATGTTCTTTTGCGCGCTTCCGGCCTGCCGGCCTGCGTCGATGGGCATCGATTCGGCCGTGCACAGGAAATAGCGGGCCTGGGGCGGGACGATCTTTTCCTCGCCGGTAATGAGCGCGACCTGCGCCGGCCCCTTGATCGCGACCACCCGGTCATAGACTTCGCGCGCCAGCAGACGGAGAGGGAAGCCCATCATGCCGCTGCTGTGGCCGCACATCCGTTCGACGGCGAGGTGGGTCTTGCCGGTATTGGTGGGGCCCAGAACGGCGGTGATGGGAGAACGGGCGAACTGGACCATGGTCAGCCCTCTGTCGGGGAGGACGGCGCAGGGAGCAAGGGGATTCGCCGGTTCCATTGATCGGCGCGCGCCCGTCCGGCGATAGACACGCTTCGTCGCAGGGGGCGATGTCATCGCAACGTCTTTATTTGACTTTAACCCTGTGCGTTCACAACAGTCCCGCCCACGCATGGCGCGGGGGACGTTGCCGGCGCAGCAATGATAACAATGCCTTTGGGGTCGCGGGTTTGTTTCAGGAAAGCCAGTTCGGGTCGCAGCAGGGCGGCGCATCCATGTCGCTGTGGATGGCCGATGCGCTGGGCCGTGCGCCCATGGCGGCGCCGAAGGATTGGCGGGCACGGTTGCGCGACTGGGCCGATGAGGTCGAGCTGGTCCCGGACCTCGCCGAGCGGGTGGGCAGCCTCACCTGGTTTCGTGGTCTTTTCACCTGTTTCGGCCTGTGCGCCACCGCCCTCTATCTCTCACCCGGTTTCCAGCCGATTCCCGGCCTGCCCGGCGCGCGCCTGGACGACGCGCATTATGACGAAGTGCGCAGCCAGATGATGACGCCGCTCGCGCTGGGTGCGGACAGCGGCCGGCATATGGGCGCAACCGATGCGGTGCAGCCATTGCGTGAAACGCCCGAACGGCCCCAGATCGAACTGAGCGCCCAGATCGGCAGCAGCGACACGCTGGGCCGCGCGCTGTCGCGCGCCGGGGTCAGCAGCGGCGACGTGGCGACCATCGCCGCCATGGTCGGCGGCGACATCAGCGACGGTGTGAAGCCTGGCACCGCGCTCGACATCATCCTGGGCCGCCGCGTGAGCCGCGACCGGCCCCGGCCGCTCGACAAGCTGGCGTTTCGCGCACGGCTCGACCTGGCGCTGGAACTGACGCGGGCGGGCGGCGTGCTGTCGGTCAAGCGCATCCCGATCCGCGTCGACAATACGCCGCTGCGCATCCAGGGCGTGGTCGGCGACAGCATCTATCGCTCCGCCCGTGCGGCGGGCGCGCCGCCCAAGGCGGTGCAGGCCTTCCTGCGGGTGATCGCGGGGCAGGTCGATCTGGGCGGCATCGGCGCTGGCGATCGCTATGATATCGTCACCGAATATCGGCGTGCCGAAACCGGCGACGTGGAGGTGGGCGACCTGCTCTATGCCGGGCTGAAGCGTGCGCGCGGCAAGTCGGTCGATATGCTCAAATGGACCAGGGACGGGCGGACCGAATGGTTCGAGGCGTCGGGCGTGGGCGAGCGGCGCGGCGTGCTGTCCGCCCCGGTCGCCGGGCGCATGTCGTCGGGCTATGGCCAGCGCCGCCATCCGATCCTGGGCTATACGCGGATGCACGCGGGCATCGACTTCGCGGCCCGCTATGGCTCCCCCATCTATGCCGTCACCGACGGCGTGGTCGCCTTTGCCGGGCGGCATGGCGGCCATGGCAATTATGTCCGCATCCAGCATGGCGGCGGCCTCGCCACCGGCTATGCGCATATGAGCCGCATCGCCGCGGCGCCGGGCCAGCGGGTGCGACGCGGCCAGGTGATCGGCTATGTCGGCTCCACCGGCCTGTCGACCGGGCCGCATCTCCATTATGAACTGTATCGCAACGGCGCGACGGTCAATCCGCTGTCGGTGAAGTTCACCACCACCGCGCAACTGGCGGGGGCGGAGCTGGCGGCGTTCCGGGCGCGGCTGGCGCAATATCAGGGGCTGCGCGTGGGAATCCACGAGGCGTTCGCGCAAAAGGCCGCGGCGGCTCCGGCGGCGGCGGGCAAATAAGCGGCTTTTCGCACGCCGCCCGCTCCGCTTTTCCTGTTTTTCCGCATTCTGCGAGTCGTCGTCTGTTCCAGCCGACTTCAGAATGTTCTAGGGCGCGGCGATGACTGGTTCCATCACCGCCATCCTGCTCGCGGGCGCACGCCCCATCGCCGATCCGCTGGCCACCGCCGCCGGGGTGCCGGTCAAGCCGCTGGTTCCGGTCGGGGGCGAACCGATGATCAACCGCCCCGCCCGCGCGCTGCTCGACCATCCCGCGATCGGGCAGGTGATCGTTCTGACGCAGCGGCCCGACGTCTTCGCCGCCGATCCGGCTACCGCCTGGCTGGCCGACCATCCGCGCGTGCGGTTCGAGACGGGCGGGCAGGGGATCGCCTCGTCGCTGCTGGCGTTGCTGGAGCGGGACGACCTGCCGTTTCCGATCCTGCTGACCACGGCGGACCATGTGCTGCTCGACCGGACGATGCTCGACCAGTTCGTGGCGGAAGCCGGCGGTGCGGACATCGCCGTCGCCATGGTGGAACGGGCGACATTGCTGGCGCGCTATCCCGATTCGCGGCGGACCTGGCTCAAATTCCGCGATGGCTGGTGGTCGGGCGCGAACATTTTCTGGTTCGGCAGCAAGAAGGCCCGCCCGGTGATCGCGCTGTGGCAGGAGGTGGAACAGGACCGCAAAAAGGGGTGGAAGATATTGGCCGCGTTCGGGCCTTTCGCCCTGCTGGGCGCCCTGTTGCGGGTGTTGACGCTGCGCGGCGGCATGGCGCGGATCGGACGTAAATTCGGCCTGACCGCGCGGCTAGTGGCAATGGACAGCCCGGAAGCGTGCATCGATGCCGACAAGCCGGCGGACGTGACGCTGATCGAGGCGATTCTGCGGGGGTAAGTGAAAAGCGCCGCGTGTTCCCGCCTTCGCGGGAACACGCGGCCTTTTCTATTTCTCGACTGCGCTCGATACGAACGGTAGGCCTGTCACCGTCGAAAGCTCTCCGCCGCGGCGCAGGCGAGCGCATCGGCGCGCTCATTTTCCGGGTGGCCGGCATGGCCCTTGACCCATTGCCAGGTCACCTGATGGGGGGCGATCGCCTTCACCAGCAATTGCCAGATTTCGACATTCTTGACCGGCTTGTTGTCGGCGGTGCGCCAGCCGCGCTTCTGCCAGCCGAAAATCCATTTGGTGATGCCGTCCAGCACATATTTGCTGTCGGTGTAGAGCGTGACCTTGCACGGTTTCTTGAGCAGGTTGAGCGCCTCGACCGCCGCCATCATCTCCATGCGGTTGTTGGTCGTCTGCGCCTCGCCGCCGGAAATCTCCTTTTCGGTATCGCCAAAGCGCAGCACCGCGCCCCAGCCGCCCGGACCGGGATTGCCCTTGCAGGCGCCGTCGGTGAAAATGTCTACGGTGGGGAGGTCGGTCATGGAAACGAAAACCTATATTTCCGCTGGCCCTGAGCTTGTCGAAGCGCTTTCCTTTCTTCTGAGAAGAATAGGGCTTCGACAGGCTCAGCCCGAACGGCTTGCAATTATTGACCCAGCAGCGCCGACGTGTCGGCGCTGGCGTAGAAATCCAGCCGGCGCAGATAGGCGAGCGGATCCTTGCGCGTCACGAGCGCGTCGGCCGGGGTGTTGATCCAGTCATAGGCGCGGGTCAGCAGGAAGCGCAAAGCCGCGCCGCGGCACAGGGTCGGGAAGGCGGCGCGTTCGGCTTCGCTCAGCCCATGGGCCTGCGCATAACCCGCACCGATCGCCGCGCCGCGCGCGCCATACCAGGTCGCGCCGTCATTGCTGAAGCACCAGGCGCTGTGGGTGACGGCCAGGTCGTAGGCGCGGATATCGGTGCAACTGAAATAAAAGTCGATGAGGCCGGTCACCTCTTCGCCCAGCATCAGCACATTGTCGGGGAAAAGGTCGGCATGGATCACCGACCGGGGCAGGTCGGCGGGCCAATGGGCGTCGAGAAATGCCAGTTCCTCGACCACGCGCGCGGCAAGGCCGGGCTGGATCCGGTCGAAATCCCCCCCGCATTTCGCCGCCAGCGCGTGCCAGCCGGCGACGTCGAGGGCGTTGCGTCGTTCGCCCGCAAATCCCTGCGCCGCCTTGTGCAATTCGCCCAGCGCCACGCCGGCGGCGCGCGCCTGTCCGGGGGTGGGTTCGGTGACGCTGATCCCGGTCAGAAATTCGATCAGGCAGGCGGGGCGGCCGGAAAGCTGCTGGAGTCGGCGGCCTTCGCGATCGGCGATGAAGCGGGGCACGAGGCAACCGCGCGCGCCCAGATGATCGAGCAGGTCCATGAAGAAGGGCAGGTCCGCCTCATCCACCCGCTTTTCGTAGAGCGTCAGGATGTAGCGATGGCCGCTTCCGTCCGCCCCGGTGGTTTCCAGCAAGTAATTGCTGTTCTCCACCCCTTCGGCGATGCCCTTGGCCGATACCAGCCGGCCGGCGTCGTAGCGGGTGAGGAAGGCGTCGATCTCTTCGGCGGGAACATGGGTGTAGACGGCCATGGTTCAGGCGGCCTCCAGTCCGCGGGGCAGCTTGAAGGCGATCGTCTCGCGCGCGGTTTCCACCTGCTCTTCCTCGACGGTGAAGCGTTCCGCCAGCCGGTCGACCACTTCGCGCACCAATATCTCCGGCGCGGAGGCGCCTGCGGTCAGGCCCAGCGTGGTCACGCCGTCCAGCCAGGCGAAGTCGATCTCACTGGCGCGCTGAATCAGACGGGCGGGGGTGCCTTCGCGCTCCGCCACTTCCACCAGCCGAAGAGAGTTGGAGCTGTTGGGCGCGCCGATGACGTAGAGCGCCTGGCAGCGGGCGGCGATCGCCTTCACCGCGGTCTGGCGATTGGACGTCGCGTAGCAGATATCCTCGCCCTTGGGTGCGGCGATGGTGGGGAAGCGGCGTTCCAGCGTGGCGACGATTGCGGCGGTATCGTCCACCGACAGCGTCGTCTGGGTCAGGAAGGCGAGATTGTCGGGGTCGGCGGGCGTGAAGGCTTCGGCATCCTCGACCGTTTCGATCAGGGTCATCGTGCCGTCGGGCACCTGGCCGAAGGTGCCGATCACCTCCGGGTGGCCCTTATGCCCGATGAACAATATGTGGCGGCCCGCCGCGACCTGCCTTTCGGCCTGGCGATGGACCTTGCTGACCAGCGGGCAGGTAGCGTCGAGATAGGACAGGCCACGCGCTTCGGCCTTGGCCGGGACCGCCTTGGGCACGCCATGGGCGGAAAAGACGACCGGCACGCCGTCGGGCACCTGGTCAAGGCTTTCGACGAAGATCGCGCCCTTCGCCTTCAGCCCGTCGACGACGAACTTGTTGTGGACGATTTCGTGGCGGACATAGACCGGCGCGCCATAGGCCTCGATCGCCCTTTCGACGATGATGATCGCGCGATCGACCCCGGCGCAAAAGCCGCGCGGCGCGGCGATCAGGAGCTTCATCGGCGGGCGGGCGGAGAGCGCGTGCGTCATGCCCTGCCGCTTAGGCGAATGTGCGGCCGGAAGAAAGAGCGAACCGGCCAGATGGAAGGCGCGGATCGGAAAGCCGCGTCTTTATGTGTTGAAGGGATGGGCGGTTGCGTGGCGGGCGGCGGATGGATAAGGAAAGCGCGGAGCTTCTGGCCCGTCGGCCCGTGCGAAGGAATATCTGCCTGTGAAAGTGTCTCATATCGCCGTGACTGCCATGCTGGCCCTCGCTCTGGCCGGCTGTTCGCGCCGGGGCGAGATCGACGCGACCGGCGGCATCGTCGCGGTGCGTTCGGCCTGCCCGACAGCGGCGATCCCGGCGCAGACTGGCGACATCACGCTCTTTAGCGCTCCAGGCCGCACCGACGCGGCGGCGATCGACGTGGTGGCGGAAATCACCAATCTGCGCTCGACCTGCGCGGAGAGCGATCAATTCTATACCGAAGCGACCTTCACCGTGAATGCGCGGCGTAGCGACGCCAGCGCGGCGCGGCAGGTGACCTTGCCCTATTTCTCCGCCGTGGTGCAGGCCGGCACCAATGTCGTCGCCAAGCGCGTCGGCCAAGTGACGCTAAACTTCGCGGCGGGCGATTATCGCGCCAGCGCGCAGGCCAAGGCCGGTTCCTATGTGAACAAGGCGGCGGCCACGCTGCCCGCCGAGATCCAGACCAAGATCACGCAGAAGCGCAAGGCCGGCGACGCCGACGCCGCGATCGATCCCTTCGCCCAGCCCGACGTCAAGGCGGCGCTGCAGCGAACCAGCTTCGAGCTGCTCGTGGGTTTCAACCTGACCCAGGATCAGCTCCGATATAACGCGACCCGTTAAGCCCGCTAAATTATCTCCGTTCGGGCTGAGATGAAGTCGAAGCCCGGCACTGAGCGGAGCGAAGTGGCTTCGCCTTCGGCTCTGCCAGGCCCTTCGACTTCGCTCGGGGCGAACGGACGTTGAAGGAAATGCCCGTGTCCCTTTACACCCGTTTCACCGCCCATCTCGACGCCGTGCTGGACGCGCTGGAGGCCGAGGGCGTGCTGCCCGCCGGTCTCAATCGCAAGCCGGTGACGGTCGAGCCGCCGCGCGACCCCAGCCATGGCGACCTGGCCACCAACGCCGCGATGGTGCTGGCCAAGCCTGCGGGCACCAATCCGCGCACGCTGGCCGATGCGATCGTGACGAAGTTGCAGGCGCTGGACGAGGTTGAGAGCGCGGCGATCGCCGGTCCCGGCTTCATCAACCTGACGCTCACCGATCCGACCTGGCGCGCGGAGCTGGCCGCGATCCATGCCGATGCCGCCGATTATGGCCGGTCCGACATCGGGCAGGGCGTGACCGTCAATGTCGAATATGTGTCGGCCAACCCGACCGGCCCCATGCATATGGGCCATTGCCGCGGCGCGGTGGTGGGCGATGCGCTCGCCACGCTGCTGGAATATGCCGGGCACAAGGTGACGCGCGAATATTATATCAACGATGCGGGCGGGCAGGTGGACGTGCTCGCCCGGTCGGCGCATCTGCGCTACGCGCAAGCGCTGGGCGAAGATGTCGGCGCGATCCCCGAAGGCCTGTATCCCGGCGATTATCTGGTGCCGGTGGGACAGGCGCTGGCCGCCGAATATGGCGACCGGTTCGTCGGCGCCCCTGAAGCCGACTGGCTCGTGACCTTCCGCACCTTCGCGGTGGCGAAGATGATGGACATGATCCGCGACGATCTGGCGCTGCTGGGCATCCATCACGACATCTTCTCGTCCGAAGCCGAGTTGCAGGCGGCGGGGAAGCCGGACGAGGCCGAAGCCTGGCTGCGCGCGCATGACCTGGTCTATGACGGCGTGCTGGAAGCGCCCAAGGGCGAACTGCCCGACGACTGGGAGCCGGTGGAACTGCCGCTGTTCCGCTCGACGAAGTTCGGCGACGATCAGGATCGGCCGATCAAGAAGTCGAACGGGTCATGGACCTATTTCGGCGCCGACATGGCCTATCATTACCAGAAGGCGCAGTCCGCCGACCAGTTGATCGATATCTGGGGCGCGGACCATGCCGGTACGGTCAAGCGCATCCAGGCCGCCGTCGCCGCGCTGACCGAGGGCAAGGCACGGTTCGACGTGAAGCTTATCCAGATGGTCCGCCTGCTGCGCGACGGCGAGCCGGTGAAGATGTCCAAGCGGGCTGGCAATTTCGTGACGCTGGCCGATGTCGTGCAGGAAGTGGGCAAGGATGTGGTCCGCTTCACCATGCTGACGCGCAAGGCCGATGCGCAGATGGATTTCGACTTCGCCAAGGTGGTGGAGGCGTCGAAGGACAATCCGGTCTTCTATGTCCAGTACGCCCATGCGCGCATTGCCTCGCTCGGCCGGCGGGCGGAAGAGGCCGGGATCGTCCTGCCGGCGCCCGACCTGTCCCTTCTTGGGACGGCGGAATTGGCGATCGTCAAGCTGGCGGCGCAGTTCCCGCGGGTGGTGGAAGGGTCGGCGCTGGCCCGCGAACCGCATCGCGTTGCCTTCTATCTCAATGACTTGGCCTCCGCCTTCCATGGCTGGTGGAATATGGGCAACGACGATCCGCGCGCGCGCGTCATAGTGGCCGACGATCCGGCGCTGACCGCCACGCGGCTTTTCCTCGCCCAAGGAATAGGGCAGATTATCCGCAACGGCTTGGCGCTCATGGGCGTTGCGGCCCTGACGGAAATGCAGTGAGGCGCGGGAAATGAGCGATTATGCGCGTGGGCGACTGGATCTGGACGATGAGGATCGTCTGCCCTGGCTGGAGCCGGCTATCGACGACGACGGTGACGAACCGATCTCGCCGCTGCGGCTGCTGGGCCTGATCCTGCTTGGCCTTGCGCTGATCGGCGCGGTGGTGGCGGGCGTCTGGTGGATGCAGAACCGCAATGGCGGCGGTGGCGCTGGCGAGGGGCGGTTGATCGCCGCGCCGACGCAGGATTACAAGATCGCCGCCAACGAGGCCGACGCCAAGAAGTTCGATGGCGAAGGCGATGCCAGCTTCGCCGCCAGCGAAGGTGTGCAGCGCGATGGCCGCATCGACCCGAGCCGGGTGCCCGAAGCGCCGATCGCCAAGACAGCGCCTGCGCCCGCCGGTCCTGCGCCAGCCGCTCCGAACAAGCCGGCCGCCAGCGTGACCGCGCGCGTGACCGACGAAACCGGCGTCCGCCCGGCGCAAGCGCCCAAGGCGGCTGCCGGTGGCGCGATGATCCAGCTCGGCGCCTATGGCAGCGCGTCAGGCGCCAAGGATGCCTGGACCAAGCTGTCCAAGCGCTTTGCCTATCTCGCCCCGCTCGCCATGACGGTGGAGCCGGCGCAGGTCGGCGGCGGCACCGTCTATCGCCTGCGCGCGAGCGCCGGGAGCCAGGCGAGCATGATCTGCGGCAAGCTCAAGGTCGCTGGCGAAAGCTGCCTGGTCGTCAATTAAAGGCGTGTCGGCCGGGCAGGTGGGATGGCGATCGGGTGGACAAGGACGTCCGCCTGATCGACAAGCTGTCATGGCCGACAAGAAACTGACCCGCGATAGCATCGCCGCTGCTGCTCTGGACCTTCTCAACGAACAGGGACTGGATCAACTGAGCCTGCGCAAACTGGCCGCGCGGCTCGATGTGAAGGCACCCTCTCTCTATTGGCATGTCGCGGACAAGAATGCGCTGCTGGCATTGCTGGCGGAGAGCGTGTTCGTCGATTGTCTGGCGCGCATTCCGCCGGGCGAGCATTGGCATGACTGGTTGCGTGCGTTCGGTCGGGGGCTGTGGCGGGCGCAGAAGGACATGCGCGACGCCGGACGGTTGATCCTGATGACGGCGCAGGACGAGGCGGTTCTGGTGCGGATGGAGCACGCCGTCCTCGCGCCCTTAACCGCACTGGGTTTGAGCGCGCCACAGGCTTTGTCGATGCAGGCGTCGGTTCAGGCGTTCGTCACCGGCTGGACCAGCTTTGCCCAAGGCCCGAATACGGCCTATTTACAAGCCCATATATCGATCGATACGGCCTTTGCGCAGGGGCTGGACGCCTTGCTGCGCGGGTTCGATCACACCATTGACCCTGAAAACTAACAGTGTTAGTCTAACATCGTTAGTTTGATCGGGGCCAGCGCCAAAATCGCGCGGCCCGTGATACAGGGAGAGGCGCATATGTATCCATTTCGGGAAGGCAGCTTCGCGGTTCGCAACGGCTGGTATGTCGCGGCCTTCCGCAACGAATTGGGGCGCGAACTGATCGCGCGCACGATTCTCAACCAGCCGGTCGTCCTCTATCGCAAGGAAGATGGCGAAGCGGTCGCGGTAGGCGGGCGATGCCCGCACCGGCATTTTCCGCTCGGCAAAAGCTGCCTGACCGGCGACACGATCGTCTGCGGCTATCATGGCATCGCCTTCGGGGCCGATGGCCAGTGCGTCGATATCCCCAGCCAGAATGTCGTGCCGCGCGCCTATCGCATACCCAGCTATCCCCTGGTTGAACATGGGCTGTGGGCGTGGATCTGGATGGGGGATGCGGACAAGGCGGATATATCGCTGCTGCCCGATCTGGACGAGATCGGCGTCACCGCGCCCGGCATGGTCGCGCGGCCTTTCTATGTGCAGGAGGTGCTGGGGCGCTATCAATTGCTCAACGACAATCTGCTGGACCTATCGCACCTGGCTTATCTCCATGCCAGCAGCATCGGCACGGCCGAAAACGCGTCGGCCCCCGAAGTGCTTACCAAGAGACCGGGTTTCCTGAGTTGCCGCCGCACGATGCGTAATGCGGATGCGCCGGCGGTGATGGCGGCCGCGGGGCGCTATGCCGGCAAGATCGACCGGGTGACGGGAATGGACTTCTACCTGCCCGGCTTCCATGCCGGCATCGGCGATATGGCCTATCCCCAGGATCATGCCGAGCATCCGGGCGAAACTATCGTAACCAGCCGGGTCTTTCACGCTGTGACGCCTGCGACGCACGGAAGTTGCATCTATTTCTTCGCCATGGCCTCCGAGGATGACGCGGGGATGGATTTCATGTTCGACTATCTGCGCCCGGTGCTGGAGGAGGACAAGTTCGCCACCGAGGAGATTGAGAAGATGCTGGCGGTGATCGGCGAAAATCCCGACGAGCTGCTGATCAAGACCGATCGCAACGCAGTGGAGGGTCGGCGGATGCTACAGGCGATGATGGACGCCGAACGCGCCGTGGCTGCCGAGCCACTACCGGCCTGACAAAGGCCACGCCACGGCTGCCGTCGATTATGGCGGCCATGGCGATTCTGCTTCGACAGCGCGCGTTAGGGGCGCTAGTCTGCCGCCCATGAAACCCGTCATCTTCGGTCTGTCCGGCGAAACCCTGACCGGCGACGAGCGCGCCTTCTTTGCGGAGGCGCAGCCCGCCGGTTACATCCTGTTCAAGCGCAATATCGCCGATCGGGCGCAGTTGCGCGCGCTGACCGACGAGCTGCGCGGGCTGCATGGGCGCGACGACCTGCTGATCATGATCGATCAGGAAGGTGGCCGGGTGGCGCGGATGCAGGCGCCGGTGTGGCCCAGCTTCCCGGCGGGCGCGCAGTTCGACCGGCTCTACGATCTTGCCCCGTCCAGTGCGATCGCGGCGGCGCGCGCCAATGCCCGCGCCATCGCGCTGACTCTGGCGGAAGCCGGCATCACCGTCGATGCGCTGCCGCTGCTGGACGTGCGGCAGGAGGGCGCGAGCGACATCATGGGCGACCGCACGCTGGGCGCCGACCCGATGCGCGTCGCGGCGCTGGGCCGCGCCACGCTGGAGGGGCTGGCTGAAGGCGGCGTGGTCGGCATCGTCAAGCATATGCCGGGCCATGGCCGGGCGATGGTCGACAGCCATCTCGACCTGCCGGTGGTGACCGCCAATCTCAACGCGCTGGAAACCGACCTGGCGCCGTTCCGCACGCTCAACCAGGCGCCGATCGGGATGACCGCCCATGTCGTCTATACCGAATGGGATGCGCAGCGCCCCGCCAGCCTGTCGCCGACGATCATCGGCGAGATCATCCGGCAGCGGATCGGCTTCAACGGGCTGCTCATGTCCGACGATCTGGACATGAAGGCGCTGAAGGGCAGCATACCCGACCTTGCCGCTGGCGTGGTCGCGGCGGGATGCGATCTGGCGCTCAACTGCTGGGGCCGGATGGACGATATGGTCGGGATCGCGGCGCTGTTGCCGGAGATTACGGACAAGGCGCGCGCGCGGCTCGACCGGGCGATGGCGTCGGTCGCGCGGGGGCGGACCAGCCTCCGATCGCGGATTTGCTGGCGACGCGGGATTCACTGCTGGGACTTGTGGCGGCCTGACAGTGGACGATCTCTTCATCGCGCCTGCCATCCCCAGCCCGGAAACGCTGACCGTCAGCTTCGACGCCTGGGAAGGGCCGCTCGACCTGCTGCTCAGCCTGGCGCGGACGCAGAAGGTCGATCTGCGCGAGATTTCCATCCTCGCGCTGACCGAACAATATCTCGATTTCATCGACGGCGCGCGGGAATTGCGGCTGGAACTGGCGGCGGATTATCTGGTGATGGCGGCCTGGCTCGCCTATCTCAAATCCTCGCTGCTGCTGCCGCGGCAGGAACAGGCCGATCCCAGCCCCGAAGACCTGGCGCTGCGGCTGCAACTGCGGCTCCAGCGGCTCCACGCCATGCGCGATGCGGCTGCCCGGCTGATGGCGCGCGACCGGGTCGGCCGCGATGTCTTCGCCCGGCGCAAGCCCGAAGGGCTGCGGCTGGTCAAGAAGGCGCTGTGGCGGGCCAGCCTCTACGACCTGATCCAGTCCTATGGCCAGATTCGCGCCCGCACCCAACCGGCGGTCCACATCATCGCGGTGCGGCCGGTGATGACATTGGACGAGGCGATCCAGCGAGTGGGCGCGCTGGTGGGCTCGGCGCTCGACTGGACCCGGCTCGAATCCTTCCTGCCGCCCGATCTGGATACGCCCAAGGCGAAGTCGGCGCTTGCCAGCAGTTTCGTCGCGGCGCTGGAACTGGCGCGGCAGGGGCGGCTGGAGATGCAGCAGGACGGCATTTTCGCGCCGCTCTATTTGCGTGCCGCCACGCCGAATCAGGATGCTTTGGCATGACCGCGGAACCCGACGACTTCCTGCGCGCGGTGGAGGCCGCGCTGTTCGTGGCGGAAACGCCGCTGACGCCGGCCGAGATCAAGCTGCATGTGGGGGAGGGCGGCGACCTCGACGCGGCGCTTGGCGCGCTGGCCGACCATTATGCCGGACGGGGCGTCAATCTGGTCGAGCGGGGCGGCCGATGGCATTTCCAGACCGCGAGCGACCTCGCCCATATCCTGCGTCGCGAAAAGGACGAGCCGCGCAAATTGTCGCGCGCGGCGATGGAGACGCTGGCGATCATCGCCTATCACGAGCCGGTGAGCCGCGCGGAAATCGAGGCGATCCGCGGGGTGCAGGTGGCCAAGGGCACGCTCGACGTGCTGATGGAAGCGGGCTGGGTGCGCCCCGCCGGACGGCGCGAAGTGCCGGGGCGGCCGCTCATCTATGCGACGACCGTAGATTTTCTGTCACATTTCGGGCTTAGCAGCCGGCGCGACCTTCCGGGAATGGACGATCTGCGCGCTGCCGGCCTGCTCGACCCGGTCGATTTGGCGCTGGAGGGTCTGGGCGGCCAATCCGTTGTGGAAAATGACGAGGAAGACGCCTAGATAGGCCTTCTGCTAGGAGTATTGAAAGATGGGTTCCTTTTCGCTGATGCACTGGGTGATCGTGCTCCTGGTGGTCATGCTGCTGTTCGGCGGCGGTCGCATATCCGGCCTGATGGGCGACGTGGCCAAGGGCATCAAGAGCTTCAAGAAGGGCATGGCCGACGACAGCGACGACGATGTGACGCCTGCCAAGCCCGCGACGCGCCTGGAAGGCCATCGCGTGCCCGAGCAGGACGCGCCGGGTGCGACGACGGCGTCCGAAGAAAAGACCAAGGCCTGATCCTCTAGCGCAGGCCGGTAGTCCCGCATGTTTGGTATCGATTCGTCCGAATTTCTGGTGATCGTGATCATCGCCGTGATCGTGATCGGGCCGAAGGATCTGCCGCGCGCCTTGTACAAGGTGGGGCAGATCGTCGGCAAGGCGCAGGGCATGGCCCGCCATTTCCGCACCGGCATCGACGCCATGGTGCGCGAAGTGGAGCTGGAAGAGCTGGAAAAGAAGTGGGCGGCGCAGAACAAGCGGATCATGGACGAGCATCCGCCCGAAGTCGCCCCGCCCGAAGCGCTGCCGGCGCCGGACGAAGCGGATGCTGGCGACAAGCCTCCCTATGTGGCGGAAACGCCGGCCGAAAAGCCGCTTTTCGTCGCCGAATCGGCCCCCGTGACGCCCGCGGCGGCGGACGGTCCGCCCTATGTAGCGGAGGCGTCGGCGGAGCTTGGTACCCCGCCGCACAAGGGTGACGCAGCGGCATGATCGGGGATATCGACGACAGCAAGGCGCCCTTGCTCGACCATCTGATCGAGCTGCGCGGCCGTTTGCTCAAATGCGTCTATGCGCTGGTGGCGACCGGGGCGATCTGCTTCTATTTTTCCGAACAGCTGTTTGCGATCCTGGTCCATCCGCTCAAGGAAGCGTTCGGCGACGGCGGTGGCAAGCTGGTCTACACCAAGTTGTACGAAGCCTTTTTCGTGCAGGTGAAGATCGCGTTCTTCGGCGCCTTCTGCCTGTCCTTCCCGATCATCGCCAACCAGCTCTGGGCTTTCGTCGCGCCGGGTCTCTATGCCAAGGAAAAGAAGGCGCTGCTGCCCTTCATCCTGGCGACGCCCTTCCTGTTCGCGATGGGCGCGAGCCTCGCCTATTTCGTGGTGATGCCGACCGCCTTCCACTTTTTCCTGGAGTTTCAAGGCAACAGCAGCGGCCTATCGGTCGAAGCGCTGCCCAGCGCGGACGCCTATCTCGGCCTCGTCATGCAGTTCATCCTGGCCTTTGGGATCAGTTTCCTGATGCCGGTGCTGCTGATGCTGCTCAATCGCGCCGGTTTCGTCACCCGGGCGCAACTGATCGGGTTGCGCCGCTACATGATCGTTGCGGCGTTCATCCTGGCCGCCGTGTTGACGCCGCCCGATGTGGTGTCGCAGCTGATGCTCGCGATCCCGCTGCTGCTGCTTTATGAAATCACCATCGTCGCGATCTGGTTTACCGATCGCAGGGCGGCGAAAGTGGAAGCGGCGGAGGAGGCCTCGGCCTGAGCCGGTGCTGGGTTGTCTGGCGGATTGCCGACATTTCACTTCGTCATGCTGAACGTGTTTCAGCATCCATGGTGCGCCAAAAGCCTTGTCCCATTTGGACAAATGGACCCTGAAACAAGTTCAGGGTGACGATGCTTAAGAGGTGGCCCAAACCCATTATTCCACCTCATCTCCACCCCAAAAAAAGGCCCGCCGTTTGACGGGCGGGCCATGCTAGGGAGCGGGGTAGTAAACCGAAAGTCTGCGCGACCCTTAGTTCGCGGATTTTTCCACGGCCTTGCCAGCGCTCTGCACGTCGCGGCCTGCGCCTTCGACCGTGTTGCACGCGGCAACCATGAGCGATCCGGTGAGCAGCACGGCGGCCAGAATCTTCTTCGTCATCGGAAAATCTCCTCGTCAAAATCTGTGACCGGATGGCGACGCCATCGCAGTGACGAAGCAAGAACCCGCGCTGCACGGATACGTTCCGCAGGCGAAAAGAATAATGATTTCAAAGGGGAAAGCCCCGGAAAAATTCTGAGCCCGGAACGCGTCGGGGGGGGGAAGCGATCCGGGCTCATATTTTTTGGATAGCAAGAGCGGGGGGCAAAAGATTTGCTATCCGGAATGTAGAACCCGCCATCGCGCAAATCGGTTCCCGTTCGGCGCCGAAAAAAGCATTTTTTAATATGCTTTTTTTCCAGTCACTTCGATGATCACCGGATCGTTAACCGCAAGAAAGTGGCGTTTCGGGCAAAAACATACGTCAAATGAGTGGGCGGCCGCTGTTGCGATATTCCGGCCGGATGGTGGATTCCGGCAGGCCGTCATCGGCGGGCTGGAGCGACGGTGCGGGCGTCCAGCCGGTGCGCGGCGCGGCCGGCGCCGGGGTCGGGGCGGGCGGCGTATAGGGTGTCGCCAGCATCTCGACCGGCTGCACCGGGCGCGCGGGCCAACTGGTGCGCGCCGGTCCCGAAATCGTCTCGCGCCCAAGATAAGGGTCCGAAAAGGCGGCGGCCGTGCCGTTGAAGCCGGGATTGCGATAGAAGATATGCGCGCCGATCACCGCCACGGCCTGCAGGCTGGAGGACCATAGGGGGCGTACCGCCAGCGTGTGATAATGGGTGGCGAGGCCAACGGGGGCATAGACCTTGCCCGCCAGTGCGTCTCCCGCCACGCGCCGCGCCCGGACCCAGGCGGCGGCGGCCGGCATCCGGGCCATCGCGCCGTCGCAACTGAAGGTGAACTGGCATTTATAGTCGGTGCGTTCCGACCCCTGATAGACGACGCCGCAGACCGTATTGGGCCAGAGCGGGCTGCGCACGCGGTTCAGCACCACCTGCGCCACCGCGCGCTGGCCGTCATCGGGTTCGTTGGCGGCTTCATAATAGATGGCGGAGGTCAGGCAGTTGAGCGCGCGATAGCTGTCGAGGCCGGTGAGGCCGCGAAAGACCATGGCGGGCGCGGCCTTGGCTTCGTCCAGGCCCAGCACATGTTCGCTCTGCACCGTGGCGACGCCGGGCACCGGATCGAACGCGCCTTCGGCGTAGAAAAAGGCGGAGCCGGGGAAGTTCGCGCCCGAATCCTCGGCCGGATCGGCCAGCGACCGGCTCTGTTCGCCATCCAGCATGTCGAGCGGCGCGGCGGTGATCAGGCGCGGCGCGACGAGCAGCAGCAGCGCGATCAGGGCGATCGCGCCATGGCCCTTCCACCCCTGCAACTGCGCAAGAAAACCCATGCCAAGCCCTAGTCGTCGCGCGACCCCATGTCGCCCAACCCGCCCTTAGCCCAATTTTCTTTTCCTTTCCTCTATGCATTTGGCCTGTGCCGCGATGGGACGCCGGAGGGTGAAAAGATTAACCGGGCAAAGATTGACGGGGCGATGAAATGGCCGCTTTCGCGTCGGCATCATTCCCTTGCTTGGCAAAGTCGCGCCCGCTCCGCTATGCGGGTGTCATGCTGCTTCAACCCAATAGTCTCGCATTGATCGGCAACACGCCGATGGTGCGCCTCGCCGGCCCTTCGCAAGAGACGGGCTGCGACATTTTCGCCAAGTGCGAATTCGCCAATCCCGGCGCCTCGGTCAAGGACCGGGCGGCGCTGTTCATCGTCAACGATGCCGAGGCAAAGGGGCTGCTCCAGCCCGGTGGCACCATCGTCGAGGGGACGGCGGGCAATACCGGCATCGGCCTGGCGCTGGTCGCCAATGCGAAGGGCTACAAGACGATCATCGTCATGCCCGAAACGCAGAGCCGCGAGAAGATGGACACGCTGCGCGCGCTCGGTGCGGAGCTGGTCACGGTGCCGGCCGCCCCCTATTCCAACCCCGGCCATTTCGTCCATACGTCCCGCCGACTGGCCGAAGAGACGGAAGGGGCGATCTGGGCCAACCAGTTCGACAATATCGCCAACCGCAAGGCGCATATCGTCGGCACGGCCGAGGAAATCTGGACCCAGATGGACGGCCGGATCGACGGCTTCACCTGCGCGGCCGGCACCGGCGGCACGATCGCGGGCGTGGGCCTGGGCCTGAAAGCCAAGGATGAGGCGATCACCATCGCGCTCAGCGATCCGCATGGCGCCGCGCTCTACAGCTATTATGCGACGGGCGAATTGAAGTCCGAAGGGTCGTCGGTGGCCGAGGGGATCGGCCAGGGGCGGATTACCGCCAATCTGGAAGGTGCGCCGATCGACACGCAGTTCCGCATTTCCGACGCGGACGGCATGGAGTGGGTGCGCCGCCTGCTGAGCGAGGAAGGGCTGTGCCTGGGCCTGTCTTCGGGCATCAACGTCGCGGGCGCGGTGGCGCTCGCGCGGGAGCTCGGGCCGGGCAAGCGGATTGCGACCATCCTGTGCGACACCGGCTTCCGCTATCTGTCGACCCTCTACAACCGGCAGTGGCTGGAATCTAAGGGCTTGACGGTATTCCCCTGGCTCGCGCAGACTGCATGACCGCCGACACGGGTCGCGGCGAAGAGGTCCAGAGCGTCACCATGGCTGAAACGCCCCGCCGACAGGAAGGGTTACAGCGCGTCCAGATCGGCCTGACCGGTCTGGCGGGTGTGGTGCTGCTGGTGGGCCTGGCCAATATCGTCATCGAAAAGGCGCGGATGGACGATGCCGCGCTGCCGCCGCCGGTGGTGCCGACGCTCAGCACGAACGGCAATGCCGTGTCGCCGCGCGATCCGCTGGCCGAGCTGGGCGTGCAGCCCGCGCCGGAACAGGCGCCGATCGTGCCCGACCTTCAGCCCGATCCCAATATCCGCAAGCCCATGGACCGCGACCCCGCGCAGCAGCAGCGCTGAGCGATGCAGCCGGGCCGGGATCGCCGCCGATGATGGCGGGGCTGAAACGATTCCTGTGGCTTTGGCTGCCGCCGCTGGCGATTGTCCTGATCGGCCTTTGGCGCGCCTGGCTGACCGGGCAGGCCGATCCCTGGGACTGGGGCCTGCCGATGGCGTTGCTGCTGGCGGGCGCGGGCCTGCTGCTGGCGCGGCGCGGCCCGGCGATGCTGACCTGGGTGGGGATGGGTGGCGTCGGGATGGCGCTGCTCTTCTGCACGGTGGTCGCGCGCCGCGCGCCGGATGGCATGGCGGCGCTGGGGCTGCTGGCCGTCGCGCTGCTGGCCGTTTTTGGCGGGGCGGCGCTGCGCCACTCCCCGTTCGCTTCGAGCGAAGGCGAGAAGCCTGGCGCGAACACGTCTCGACTGGGCTCGAAGCGAATGGGCCTGGGCATGATTTTCCTCGTGCTGGCGGCGCTGCTCCTCTGGCGCGGTCCCGCTCAACCGTTGCAGCCCGTACCGGATCGTCCAAGGCTAGCCGTCATCACTGGCTTGCCGCTCTTCTGGAACGAGTCGGGGCCACAGGACGCGCCCATCGTCAAGCTCCTGCGCACCCGCTTCACCGTGATCCCGATCGACGATCCGGTTCAGCTCAGGGCATCGGGCGCACGGCGACTCCTGCTGGCCCAGCCGCGCGCGCTGACGCCCGCGCAACTGGTCGCGATCGACAAATGGGCGGGGGCGGGCGGCACGGCGCTGGTGCTGGCCGATCCGCTGCTGCGCTGGCCGTCCGACCTGCCGCTGGGCGATCGCCGCCGCGCGCCGTCCGCCAGCCTGCTGGGCGCGCTGCTCGACCGTTGGGGGTTCGCGCCACCGGGCGTAGTGGATCAGGCGGAAATCCGGCATTTCCTGCCCGACGGCCCGCTCATCACCCTGTCGGGCGCCGGGCGGTCGGCCGACGCCCTGATGCAGCGCAAGCGCATCGGCAAGGGCGCGGTGCTGCTGCTGGGCGACGCCGATCCGCTCGACGACCGGCTGTGGCTCGCCGATCCCGCCTATCCCCTCGACCCGCGCCATTGGGTGGCCGACACGCCCGCCCTTGTCGTTCAGTGGCTGGGTGGGGCGTCCATTCCCGGCGACCGGCGCTGGATGCGGGAGGCGCAGGACGTCACCCGCGCGATCCGCTGGGCGCTCCTGGCTGGGACGATATGGGCGATATTGGGCGCGATTCTGCTCCGCCTCGAAAGGCGGGGTCCGGCTCCCGGAACAAAAGGAGAAGATGGCGGCGCGAAAGATAACAATTCCAGTTAGTCCCGTATTTCACCGTCTTTTCCCATCACTACCCATGCTTTCCCATTGCAGTCACCCCCTATGCTTGATAGGTAAATCGGCATTGGGGTTCGTCAGGCTTTGCGTTGTCCTGTGCGCTGGATGGTGTTCTCATGATTCCGGCGACAGGCGGCCTGCGCCCCGAATAAAAGGGGTCGGTTGCCAGCGTGTCGGACGTCATTCTCTATTCGGGCAACGCATTCAGCGTCGCGGACGGCAAGGGCCGTTTCGTGCTGCCCCTGGAGATGCGCAAGCTGGTCACCCAGGCCAGCGGCGGCCAGAACCGCCTGTGCCTGTCGATCCATATGGACAATGGCTGCGCCACTGGCTTTGGCCTGTCCCACAAGCAGTTTCTGTTCGACGAGGTCGAAAAGCTGGAACGTCAGGCCTATGAGGCCGGGCGCGATTTCAACGCCGATCTGGAACGCGAAAACCGCCTCGGCACGATCGAGGACGTCAATTTCGACGATGCCGGCCGTTTCTTCCTGCACCCTGATATCAAGGATGAAGCCGGCATCACCGACGCGATCTTCTTCTATGGCGTGGGTCGCTATTTCCAGGTCTGGAAGCCCGAAGCGCTGGTCGAAAGCCCCGATCGCCCGGCTTTGATCCGCAACAAGGTGCGGCGCTGGATCGACGCGCGTGCGGAAGGGGCGGCCAGATGAGCGACGCGCCCCACATCCCCGTCCTGATCGACGAAGTGCTGGACGCCCTCGCCATCGCCCCCGGCGAGATCCATGTCGACGGCACCTTCGGCGCGGGCGGCTACAGCAGCGCCATGGCCCGTGCCGGCGCGCAGGTCTTTGCCTTCGATCGCGACCCCGATGCGATCCGCGAAGGGCAGGCGGTCGCCGACGCCCATGGCATCACGCTAATCGCGGGCGAATTTTCGCGCATGGCGGAATTGCTGGCGGAGCGCGGCATCGACAAGGTGTCTGGCATCACGCTCGACATCGGCGTGTCGTCGATGCAGCTCGACCGCGCCGAGCGGGGCTTTTCCTTCCAGTCGGACGGCCCGCTCAGCATGACGATGAGTCAGGACGGCATGAGCGCCGCCGATTTCCTCAACAGCGCGTCGGAAGAGGATATCGCCAACGTCATCTATCGCTATGGCGACGAGCCGCGGTCGCGCCGGGTCGCCCATGCGATCGTCGATGCGCGCCCGCTGGAGCGCACCGGCCAGCTTGCGGCCGTGGTCCGCCGCGCGCTGGGGCACAAGCCGCATGACAAGAAAGACCCGGCCACCCGCACCTTCCAGGCGATCCGCATCCATGTGAACCGCGAACTGGAAGAGCTGGAACTCGCGCTCGACGCGGCCGAGGAACTGCTGGAGGAGGGCGGTCGCCTCGCGATCGTCACCTTCCACAGTCTGGAAGATCGAATCGTCAAGCAGTTCCTGCGCAAGCGCAGCGGCGGCGAGGGGGCGGGGTCCAGACATCTGCCCGAACGTGCCGCCGGGCCGCAGCCGACCTTCGCCAAGCCGGCCAAGGCGGTGCGTCCGGGCGACGCGGAGCTGGTGCGCAACCCCCGCGCCCGATCGGCCACCCTGCGTGCCGCCGTCCGTACATCCGCCCCCGTTTCCTCGTCTCCCCGGAGTGCCCGCTCATGATCGCCGTCAAGAGGTTGCAGAGCCTGATCTGGGTGATCCTGGTCGCACTGGGCGCGCTGGGCGCCTATATGGTGTCGCTCAAGGTCGCGACCGAGCGCAACGAGTTGATGAAGGTGCGTGCGCAGATTGCGGGGGCGAAGGGCGACATTCGCTATCTGGAAACGGAATTCAGCGCGCGCGCCTCGATGCGCCAGCTCGAAAGCTGGAACCAGCATGATTTCATGTATGCGACGCCCAGCGCGCAGCAATATCTGGGCGGCGAGCGGGCGCTGGCGCATCTGGACGGCGTCCAGCCCAATGGTCCCGACTATGTCGCGCCGCCGGTGATGGTGGCGATGGTCCAGACCCCCGCCGACCTGCCGTCCGCGCCGCAAAAGGCGCCCGAAAGCCCGGCTGCGACCCAGATTCGCAGCGATATCGCCGTGATCCGGGAGGCCCATGCCGCCGATGCCGTCGACAAGCTGCCCAAGCCTGCGCCCCGCACCCCGGCGCAGCAGGCCAAGGTTGACGCCGATGTGACCAAGCCCAATCCGATCGCGCGCAAGGCGGAGCGGATGGCGATGCTCGACGCCAAGCTGCTGGACGACAGCACGCTGGGCGATCTCAGCGCCAAGGCGGCGCGCGAGAAGCGCAGGGAGGCGCGCTGATGGCCACAATCATTGTCCAGCCAGGCGGGGAGCGGGCGGGGCGGCAGCGGGTCAACCTGACCGCCATCGCCCACAACCGGCTGATGCTGCTGCTGATCCTGTTCCTGGCTATCACCTCCATCCTGATCGGCCGACTCGCCTGGGTCGGCATTTTTGCGCATGGTGCGACGGGCGACGGCAGTCTGTCCGCCTTCCTGCCTGCACGCGCCGACATCGTCGATCGCAACGGCGTGCCGCTGGCGCGCACCATGGACGCCTATTCTGTGGCGGTCCGCCCGTCCAAGCTGATCGGTGAGCCGGCCGAACTGGCGCGCAAGCTGCACGAAATCTTTCCCGATGAACCCGAGGCGGCCTTCTACAAGAAGCTGCGTGGGCGCGGCTGGGCCTATCTGCGCCGCCGCGCGCTGCCCGAACAGGTGGCCGCAGTGAACGCGCTGGGCGAGATCGGCATCGAATTTCCGCGGGAGAAGGAGCGGCTCTATCCGCAGCGCACGCTCGCGGCGCATGTGCTGGGCTTCGCGCCCAATGCCGATGGCGTGGGCGGCATGGGCGTGGAGGCCGCGTTCAACGACCGGCTGACCGACGCCGCGCAACGCGGCAAGCCCTTCGCCGTGTCGATCGACAGCCGGGTGCAGGGCGCGCTGGAAAGCGAACTCTATGCGCAATTGGTACAGACGCGGGCCAAGGGCGCGGGCGGCATCATCATGGACGCCAATACCGGCGAGATCATCGCCATGGCGTCGATCCCCGTCTTCGATCCCAACAAGCTGCAAAATTATGCGGGCAAGACGTGCAGCGAATCGCCGCTCTGCAACCATATGGTGCAGGCGCGCTACGAACTGGGTTCCTCGTTCAAGCCGCTGTCGATCGCCGCAGCGATGGACGCGGGCGTGGTGACGTCGATGAGCAAGCGGTACGACGCCACCGCGCCGCTTGCGGTCGCGGGCTTTCGCATCAAGGACGACCATGCGATGGGCCGCTGGATCAACGTGCCGGAAATCCTGGTTCACAGTTCCAATATCGGCACGGCACGGATCGCGGACGAAATGGGCGCGGCGCCGCTCCAGAAGATGTTCCGCAGCCTGGACTTCGACCAGCGCGCGCCGATCGAGTTCAACGAGCGCGCCAAGGGCATCTGGCCGTCAAGCTGGGGCCGGATCACCAGCATGACGACGGCCTATGGCCATGGCATTGCGGTCACGCCACTGCATCTGGCAGCCGCCTATGCCGCACTGGTCAATGGCGGCATATGGCGCCCCGCGACCGTGCGCAAGCTCAGCCCCGACGAAGTGCCGGAGGGACGCCGCGTCTTTTCCGCCGCCACCAGCGCGCGGATGCGGCAACTGTTGCGGATGATCGTGTCGGCGGGTACAGGACGAAGCGCCGACGCCAAGGGATTCCGGGTGGGCGGCAAGACGGGTTCCGCCGAAAAGCCTCAAGAGGGGCGCTATAACAAGACTTCGCTGGTGACGACTTTCGCTTCTGCCTTCCCGATGGACAATCCCCGCTATGTCGTCGTCGCGATCATGGACGAGGCGACGGGGCAATATGGCCTGCGCACGGCCGCCTGGACCGCCGCGCCGGTGGTGAAGCGGGTGGTTGAGCGCACCGGTCCGATGCTGGGCGTATTGCCGGACGAGAGCCGCGATGTCGATATTTCCGACCTGATGCCGTTGCTGCACGGCGACAAGGAGAAAGAATGATGCGCCTTGGCTCGCTGGTCGACGGTCTGGACGCTGCGATATCGGGTGAGGCTGGCGCGGGTGCCGGCCTCGATTCGTCGGTGACCGGTTTCGCCATCGACAATCGCAAGGTCGCGCCCGGCACCGTCTTCGGCGCGTTCCAGGGGCTGCGCGTCAATGGCGAGGATTATATCGCCGACGCCGTAAAGGCGGGCGCCGTCGCCGTGGTCGCCCGGCCGGAGGCGAAGGTCGACGGCGCGATCCACATCGCCCACGCCAATCCCCGCCGCCTGCTGGCGCTGATGGCGGCGCGCTATTTCGCGCCGTTCCCGGACGTAACCGTCGCCGTCACCGGCACAAACGGCAAGACCAGCACGGTCGAGCTCGCGCGCCAGCTATGGCGGATGATGGGGCATAAGTCCGCATCGATCGGCACGCTGGGCGTCACCACCGCGGTCGATCAGGTGTCGACCGGCCTTACCACGCCGGACATCGTCACCTTCCTCGCCAATATGTCGGGCCTGCGCCGCGAGGGCATCACCCATGCCGCGTTCGAGGCGTCTAGCCATGGGCTGGACCAGTATCGCACAGAAGGGCTGCCGGTAATGGCGGGGGCCTTCACCAACCTGTCGCGCGACCATCTCGACTATCATGGCGACATGGATCGCTATTTCGACGCCAAGATGCGGCTGTTCGATGAAGTCGTTTCGGCGGATGGCGCGGCGGTCGTCTGGGCGGACGATGGCTGGTCGGACAAGGTCATCGCGCGGGCTACGAAGCGGGGGCTTCGTGTGCTGAGCGTCGGGGTGCAGGGACAGGCGCTGCGCCTGGTCAACCGCACCCCGACCCAGTTGGGCCAGGCGCTGGAGATCGAAGCGGATGGCAAGATTTATAAGGTCAACCTGCCGCTGATCGGTGCTTATCAGGCCGCCAACGCCCTTACCGCTGCGGGCCTCATCATCGCGACCGGCGGAGACACGGCCAAGGTGCTGGAACTGCTCGGCCGGGTCCAGCCGGTGCGCGGACGCCTTGAACGCGCCGTCATCAGCAAGGCGGGGGCACCCGTCTATGTCGATTATGCCCATACGCCCGACGGGCTGAAGGCCGCGATCGAGGCGCTGCGCCCGCATACGCGCGGCAAGCTCATCACCCTGTTCGGCGCGGGCGGCGATCGTGATGCGGGCAAGCGCCCGTTGATGGGCAAGGTCGCGGCGGAACTGTCCGACCATGTCATCGTGACCGACGACAATCCACGCTCCGAAGAACCCTCCGCCATCCGCGCCGCCGTGCTGGCCGGCGCACCGGAGGCGCAGGAAATGGGCGGTCGCCGCGCCGCGATCGCGGCCGCGATCGCCATGGCCGGCGCGGACGACATCGTCCTGCTGGCGGGCAAGGGGCATGAGCAGGGCCAGATCATCGGCGACCGCGTGCTGCCCTTCGATGACGTCACCGTGGCGCGGGAGTGCGCGGGTTGATGCTTAACCCCCCTATATCCGAATCGAACCGGGGTTGGCGCTGATGCCAGACCTCTGGACCTCCACCGAAATCGCTGAGGCCACAGGCGGCGCCGCGTCGGCGCCGTTCGCCGTTTCGGGCGTCGCCTTCGACAGTCGCGAAGTCGGGCAGGGCGACCTGTTCGTCGCGATGAAGGGCGAGACGACCGACGGCCACAGGTTCATCGACAAGGCGTTCGGGCAGGGTGCGGCAGGCGCGATCGTCAGCGAGCCGGTGGCGCACCCCCATATCCTGGTGCCCGACAGCGCCGCCGCGCTCGAAGCGCTGGGAAAAGCGTCGCGCAAGCGTATGGGCGGCAAGGTAATCGGCGTGACCGGATCGGTCGGCAAGACCGGCACCAAGGAAGCGTTGTTCCAGGCGCTCGATCGCGCCGCGCCGGGGCAGGTGCATCGCTCGGTCAAAAGCTACAATAATCATGTCGGCGTACCGCTCAGCCTCGCCCGGATGCCGCGCGGGTCGGCCCATGGCGTGTTCGAAATGGGCATGAACCATGCCGGCGAACTGTCCGCCCTGACGCGGCAGGTCCGCCCCCATGTCGCCATCGTCACCGCGATCGCGCCGGCCCATATCGAATTTTTCGGCACGGAGGCGAAGATCGCCGAGGCCAAGGCGGAGATTTTCGAGGGGCTGCAACCCGGCGGCACCGCGATCATCCCCTATGACAGCCCGCATGTCGCGCTGCTCTACAACAAGGCGGAACGCCACGCGGCGCGCATCCTGACCTTCGGCACCAGCCCGCAGGCCGACGTCTGCGCGCGCGAAGCCGTGCCGGCGCCGGGCGGCGGTACGCTGGTCACCGCAACCCTGCCCGACGCGGAGCTGTGCTTCACTGTCGCCGCGCCGGGCGACCATTGGGTGTCGAACGCGCTGGCGGTGCTGGCGGCGGTCGATGCGGTGGGCGGCGATCTGGCCGCAGCGGGCCTGGCGCTCGCCGAAATGCCGGGCCTGCCGGGCCGGGGCGAGCGGCGCATCCTGCCGGTCGCGGGCGGCGAAGCGCTGCTGATCGACGAAAGCTACAACGCCAATCCGCTGTCCATGACCGCGACGCTCACGCAACTGGGCCGCGAAAAGGCCGACCGGCGTATCGCCATATTGGGCGGCATGCGCGAGCTGGGCGACCGCAGCGTGGAACTCCATGCCGGCCTTGCCGAACCGCTCGGTACGGGCCGGGTCGATTATGCGATATTGGTCGGCGCGGAAATGGCGCCGCTGGCCGATCTGCTCGACGGCATCATTCCCTATGCGCATGTCGCCGATACGGCGGCGGCCATTCCCCTCATCCAAAGCGAAATACGCGCGGGCGACGCGATACTGGTCAAAGGCTCGAACGGCGTGGGCTTGTCCCGCCTGGTCGCCGCCATGGCCGACAGCGCCCGTGACGGAGATAGGAACTAATGCTCTACTGGCTGGCCGAAACGCTCGATTTCGCGGGGGTGTTCAACCTCATCCGCTACCTGTCCTTCCGTGCGGGCGCGGCGATCTTCACCGCGTTGCTGATCGGCCTGGTCATCGGCCCCAAATTCATCGGCTGGCTGCGCGTCCGCCAGGGCAAGGGGCAGCCGATCCGCGACGACGGCCCCCAGACCCACCTCGCCAAGCGCGGCACGCCCACCATGGGCGGCCTGATGATCCTGACCTCGATGGTCATTTCGGTGCTGCTGTGGATGGACCTGTCCTCCACCTATGTCTGGGCCTGCCTGTTCGTGACCCTGGGCTTCGGCGCGATCGGCTTCCTCGACGATTATGACAAGGTGACCAAGGCCAGCCACAAGGGACTGTCGGGCAAGATGCGCCTGCTGTTCGAATTCCTCATCGCGGGCTTTGCCGCCTGGATGATCGTCAACCAGCATGGCAATACCGCGCTCTACGTGCCCTTCTACAATGGCCCGGCGATCGAGCTGGGGCCATTTTACTTCTGCTTCGCCGCCTTCGTCATCGTCGCCTTCGGCAATGCGGTGAACCTGACCGATGGCCTCGACGGCCTCGCCACCATGCCGGTCATCATCGCCAGCCTTGCCTTCATGCTGATCGTCTATCTGGTCGGTCGGGCCGACTTCGCCGCCTATCTGGGCATCCCGCACGTGCCGGGCGCGGGGAACCTGACCATATTGTGTGGGGCGATCATCGGGTCGGGCCTCGCCTTCCTCTGGTTCAACGCGCCGCCCGCCGCGGTGTTCATGGGCGACACGGGGTCGCTGGCGCTGGGCGGAACGATCGGGGTGATCGCGGTCACCGCCCATCATGAGATCGTGCTGGGCATTATCGGCGGCCTCTTCGTCGTGGAGGCGCTGTCGGTCATCATCCAGGTCTTCTTCTACAAGCGCACCGGCAAGCGCGTGTTCAAGATGGCGCCGATCCACCATCATTTCGAGCAACTGGGCTGGGCCGAGCCGACCGTGGTGATCCGTTTCTGGATCATCGCCTTCGTGCTGGCGCTCGCCGGTCTCGCCACCCTGAAGCTGAGGTGAAGGGATGATCGTTTCGGAGGCATTTGCGGGCAAGCGTTACGCCGTGCTGGGTCTGGCGCGGTCGGGCCTGGCGACGGTCGAGACGCTGGTCGCCAGCGGCGCGCGTGTCGTGGCATGGGACAGTCGGGAGGAAGCGCGCGCTCTGGTCGAGGGCAAGGCGGAACTGGGCGACCCGATGGAGATCGACCTCAGCGGCTTTGACGGCATCGTCGTGTCGCCGGGCGTGCCATTGAACCGCCACCCGATCGCGATGCGCGCGAAGATCGCTGGCGTCCCGATCATCGGCGATATCGAACTGTTCGCGCTCGCCCGTCCGACGTTGCCGCCGCACAAGGTCGTCGGCATCACCGGCACCAACGGCAAGTCGACCACCACGGCGCTGATCCACCACATCATCGAGCAGGCGGGTTT
The DNA here is from genome assembly GCF_024349785.1 of Sphingomonas bisphenolicum. Classification (NCBI taxonomy): domain Bacteria; kingdom Pseudomonadati; phylum Pseudomonadota; class Alphaproteobacteria; order Sphingomonadales; family Sphingomonadaceae; genus Sphingomonas; species Sphingomonas bisphenolicum. Next base: position 3,553,321 of record NZ_AP018817.1, on the reverse strand, counting down.
CCCCACGGTGATGGGCGGCAATATCGGCCTGCCGATCCTGAGCCAGCCGCCGTTGGAACCCAATTTGCATGGCGTGGGCGTCTATGTGCTGGAACTGTCCAGCTACCAGATCGACCTGACCCGCAGCCTGGACTGCGACGTCGCGGTATTGCTCAACATCACGCCCGACCATCTTGATCGGTACGATGGGTTCGAAGGCTATGTCGCGTCCAAGGCACGGCTGTTTGCGATGCAGTCGACCGAGCATGTCGCGGTTATAGCTGTTGAAGATTCCGCGAGCCGAATTATTGCTTCAGACACGGCAGCGCCTCTGAAGGCTGTCCATTCTCGCGACATCGATCCCGTCGCCCAATTGACCTGGCCCGCCCTGCAAGGCCCGCACAACGCCCAGAACGCGGCGGTGGCCATCGCCGTCGCAACGGCCCTGGATATCGACCCCGATACCATCGACAACGCCCTCGCCAGCTACGCCTCGCTCCCGCACCGGATGCAGGCGGTCGGCACGCATAACGGCGTCCTCTACGTCAACGACAGCAAGGCGACCAACGCCGCCTCCACCGCGCCCGCGCTCGCCGCCTGGCCGGCAAAGGACGGCAAGCCCCGTATCCACTGGATCCTGGGCGGCGTCGCCAAATCCGACAATCTGGACGAATGCGTCCCCCATTTCGGCAATGTCGCCCACGCCTATACCATCGGTGAAGCGGGGCATATGTTCGCCGATCTGCTGCGGCCGCATATGGCGGTGGACGACAGTGAAATGCTAAGCGCCGCCGTCCGCCGCGCCGCGCGCATCGCGCAGCCGGGGGATGTGGTGCTATTGTCGCCCGCCTGCGCCAGTTTCGACCAGTTTCGCGATTTCGAAGCGCGCGGCGATGCCTTCGCTGCCGCCGTCGCGGCGTTGGGATCGACGGGCGATTAAGCCAGCATAGCCGGGGGGCGAGACGATGGGCAGGGAAGGGACGACACGGATGTTCAAGGCTGGCGAACTGGTGAAGGGGTTCCGCACCCGCACCGTGCCGCGCGAACGGACGGCGCTTGCCATCTGGTTCTGGGAGATCGACCGCGTCCTGCTGTCGCTGATCGTCACCTTGATGGCGATCGGGCTGGTCGCGGTCGCGGCCGCGTCCCCCGTCGCGGCGATCGACCGGTCGACGGCGTCGGTGGCGGTCAATCCGCTCATCTATTTCTACCGTCAATTGATGTGGGTCTTCATCGGCCTGCCGATCATGCTGGTCATCTCGATGCTCCCCCGGCCGCAGGCGCGGCGGCTGGCGATATTCGGCTGCGCCTTCTTCTTCGTCATGCTGCTGTGCGTGCCGATATTGGGATCGACGGTGAACGGCGCGAAGCGCTGGATCGACCTGCCCGGCTTCCGCTTCCAGCCGTCCGAGTTCCTCAAGCCCGTCTTCGTCGTGGCGCTGGCCTGGCTGCTGTCGCTGCGGACCAAGGATATGAGCCTGCCGGTCGTGCCCTTGAGCTTCTGCGTCACTGGCCTCATCGCCATAATCCTGATGCGCCAGCCCGACTTTGGCCAGACCGTCATCTTCGCCGCCTGCCTTGGCGTGTTGCTGCTGCTGTCGGGCGTGTCGATGCGCTTCATCGGCGCGATGGGCGGGGTGGCGCTGGTCGGGTTGATCGCAGTCTATATGTTCTATGAAAATGGCCGCCAGCGCGTGAACGACTTTCTGGGCATCGGCGTCCAGCTCGACGCCGGCCCGGACCAGACCGATCTTGCCTTCCGCACCATTTCCCATGGCGGCTTCACCGGTGTCGGGCCGGGTGGGGGCCAGAACAAGTTCCGCCTGCCCGAAGCGCATACCGATTACATCTTCTCGGTCATCGGCGAAGAGTTCGGCCTGCTCGCCTGCATCGCCATCGCCTGCGTCTATCTCGCCATCGTAGTGCGCGTGCTGTTGCGCCTGCTGGACGAGGAAGATGTGTTCACCATCCTCGCCGCTGCGGGTCTCACCACCCAGTTCGGGTTGCAGGCGATCATCAATATGGGCGTCAATGCGCAGATATTTCCGTCAAAGGGTATGACGCTGCCCTTTATCAGCTATGGCGGCTCCTCTATGCTGGCGCTCTGCATCGGGGTCGGCCTGCTGCTCGCCTTTACCCGGCGCAATCCCTTCATGGGCCGGCATACCGTCGTCAAATGGAGTGGTCGATGAGCATTTCCCGTCACTTCGTCCTCGCCGCCGGCGGGACGGGGGGCCATATGATTCCAGCGCACGCCGTCGCCGAAGAGCTGATGGCGCGGGGCCATCATGTCGCGCTCGTCACCGATGAGCGCGGCGCGAAAATCCCCGGCATTTTCGATCACGCGCCAGACAATCGGGCGCAGGTCCATGTCATGCCCGCGGGACGCATGACCAAGAATCCGTCGAGCTGGCCGGGCGCCCTGAAGGCGATCCTGGCAGGCCGCGCCATGGCCCGCCGTTTGAACGAAACCTTCCGCCCCACCGCCGTCGTCGGCTTTGGCGGCTATCCCGCCATGCCCGCGCTGCTGGGCGCATTGGCGGACGGCATTCCGACCGCCATCCATGAGCAGAATGCGGTTCTGGGCCGGGTCAACCGCCTGCTGGCCGGCCGCGTCGACGCCATCGCGACCGCCTATCCGAATGTCGAACGGCTCAAGGACGGCTATGCGGGCAAGGTCCATCTGATCGGCAATCCGGTGCGCGAAGAAGTGAAACAGTTGCGCGAAGAGGATTTCCCCGCGCTGACCGACGAAAGCGTGTTCCGCGTGCTGGTGATCGGCGGCAGCCAGGGCGCGACGATCCTGTCCAGCGTCGTGCCAGAAGGTCTGTCGATGCTGCCGGTCGCGCTGCGCCGCCGGTTGCAGGTGACGCAGCAATGCCGCGCCGAGGATATCGATCGCGTGCGCAAGACCTATGCGGAGATGGAAATTCCCGCCGACCTCGCCACCTATTTCAACGACGTGCCCGAAAAGCTGGGCTGGTCGCATCTGGTGATCGCGCGCGCGGGTGCCTCGACGCTGGCCGAACTCACCTGCGCCGGGCGTCCCGCGATCCTGATCCCGCTGCCCAGCGCGATGGACGATCACCAGACCGCCAATGCCAGGGAAATGACCGAGGCGGGCGGCGCGCGCACGATACCGCAGGCCCGCTTCACCGCGGTCGAACTGGCCAAGCAGATGCAGAAAATGGCGCTGGAACCCGGCGCGCTGCTGAACGCGGCGAAGCGCGCGCGCGGCTGCGGCCGCCCCCATGCGGCGCGCGACATGGCCGACCTGCTCGAAAGCATCGGCACTGCGCCGATCTTGAACGATCCGGTGCGGGTCGGGCCGACGCCCACCACGCTCAATTTGCAGGGTGTCCCGGCGTGACCGGCCTTTTCCTTCGTCATCCCAGCTTCCGCCGGGATAACCGTATAGTTTCGGAGTTTATCGCATGAAGGGTGTCGGCACGGACATCGGCACGATCCATTTCATCGGCATTGGCGGCATCGGCATGTCCGGCATCGCCGAAGTGATGCATAATCTGGGTTATGACGTTCAGGGGTCGGACGTGGCCGAAGGCTATGTGGTCGAGGGGCTGCGGGCCAAGGGCATCCGCGTGATGATCGGTCATAAGGCGGAAAATCTGGGCGACGCCGCTGTGGTCGTCACCTCCACCGCGATCAAGCGCGGCAATCCGGAGGTCGAGCTGGCGCTGGAAAATCGCGTCCCCGTCATCCGCCGCGCCGAAATGCTGGCCGAACTGATGCGCCTCAAATCCACCGTCGCGGTGGCGGGCACCCATGGCAAGACCACGACGACGTCGATGGTGGCGGCGCTGCTGGACGCGGGCGGCGTCGATCCCACCGTCATCAACGGCGGCATCATCAACAGCTATGGCTCCAACGCGCGCCTCGGCAACAGCGACTGGATGGTGGTCGAGGCCGACGAAAGCGACGGCAGCTTCCTGCGCCTGGACGGCACGATCGCGGTCGTCACCAATATCGATCCCGAACATCTCGACCATTATGGCAGCTTCGACCGGGTGAAGGACGCCTTTGTCGAGTTCGTCGGCAACGTCCCCTTCTACGGCGCGGCCCTGCTGTGCCTGGATCATCCCGAAGTGCAGGCGATCCTGCCGCGCGTGCAGGACCGGCGGATCGTGACCTATGGTTTTTCCGCGCAGGCCGACATTCGCGGCGACAATGTCGTCAGCTTCCCCGGCGGCAACCGCTTCGACATCCAGGTGCGCGAGCGCGACGGATCGACGCGGAAGATCGAGGGTATCGAAATGCCGATGCCCGGCCGCCATAATGTGCTGAACGCCATGGCGGCGATCGGCGTCGCGCTGCACATGGGCATCGACGACGCGACGATCCAGACCGGCTTCGCCAAGTTCGGCGGGGTCAAGCGTCGCTTCACCAATGTCGGGCAGATCGCCATCGCAGGCGGCACCGCCACCGTGATCGACGATTATGGCCACCACCCGGTCGAGATCAAGGCGGTCCTCGCCGCCGCGCGAGAAGGCGCGAAAGGCCGCGTCATCGCCGTGGTGCAGCCGCACCGCTTCACCCGCCTGCGCGACCTGATGGACGAGTTCCAGCAGGCCTTCAACGATGCCGACATCGTCTATGCCGCCCCGGTCTATACGGCGGGCGAGCAGCCGATAGAGGGCGTGGACAGCGCCGCTTTGGTCGCCGGCCTCAAGCGCCGCGGCCATCGCCATGCCTCCACCGTCACCGATGCCGCCGACCTCGCGTCGCTGGTCGCCGCCGATATCCAGCCGGACGACATGGTCATCTGCCTGGGCGCGGGGGACATCACCAAATGGGCGGCGGGGCTGTCGGCGGCCGTGTCCGCCAAGGTCAAGGAAGCGGTCTGATGTTCGAGCTGTTCGCTGTCGGCCTGGAAATGCAGAAGCGCATGATCGACGCCCAGATGCAGGGCGTGGAAGTTGCGCGCGACATGGTGGAGGCGGCCCAGCGTCAGGTCGAAACCGGCATGGCCGCGACCCAGGCGAATGAAGCAGGCCTCAACGCCATGAAAAACTGGATGAACCTGTGGGGCATGCGCGGTTGAGCGCGACGATCGCCCTTCCGCCGGTGCGCGGCACGTTGAAGGCCGACGCCCCGCTGGCCCCGCTCGTCTGGTTCAAGGCGGGCGGCGCAGCGCAATGGCTGTTCGAACCGAAGGATGCGGACGATCTGTCCGATTTCCTCGCCATGCTGGACCCGGAAGTGCCGGTGATGGCGCTGGGCCTCGGCTCCAACCTCATCGTCCGCGACGGCGGCGTGCCGGGCGTGGTCGTACGTCTGGGCAAGCCCTTCGCCAAGGTCGTGGTGCTGGATGAAACCACGCTGACCTGCGGCGGCGGCGCGTCAGGCATCCTCGTCTCCTCGACCGCGCGCGACGCGGGCATAGCGGGCCTGGAGTTTCTGCGTTCCATCCCCGGCACGGTCGGCGGATTCGTGCGCATGAACGGCGGCGCCTATGGCCGCGAGACGCGCGACATATTGCTGTCCTGCGAGGTCGTGCTGCGGTCGGGCGAACAGGTGACGCTCCTGAACCGTGACCTTGCCTATACCTACCGCCATTCCAACCTGACCGATGGCGCGATCGTGGTGTCGGCGACCTTCCGCGGCGAACCGGGCGAGCCGGCCGCGATCCAGGCGGAAATGGACCGCATCGCCGCCGCGCGCGAGGAAAGCCAGCCGCTGCGCAGCAAGACGGGCGGATCGACCTTCAAGAACCCCGACGGGCACAAGGCCTGGCAGTTGGTGGACGAAGCGGGCTGTCGCGGCCTTCAGATGGGCGGCGCGCAGGTGAGCGAGAAGCACACCAATTTCCTGCTCAACAGCGGCGACGCCAGCAGCGCCGATATCGAAGCGCTGGGCGAAGAAGTCCGCCGCCGGGTCAAAGACAAAAGTGGAATAGAATTGGAATGGGAAATTCAGCGCGTCGGGATCGTGAAGTGACCCGTGGCCCCTGGCATGTCGCCGTCCTCATGGGCGGCTGGTCGGCGGAACGCCCCGTCTCTTTGTCCTCCGGCGAAGGTGTGGCCAAGGCGCTGGAATCGCGCGGCCATACCGTCACCCGCATCGACATGGACCGCAACGTCGCCGCCCGCCTGGCGGAGGCCAGGGCGGACGTGATCTTCAACGCGCTGCACGGCGTTCCGGGCGAAGACGGCACGGTGCAGGGCATGATGGACCTGATGGGCCTCACCTACACCCATAGCGGCCTTGCCACCTCGGTGATCGCGATCGACAAGCAATTGACCAAGCAGGCGCTCGTGCCCCACGGCATCCCCATGCCCGGCGGCCAGATCGTGGAAAGCGAAAGCCTCTTCACCGCCGATCCGCTGCCGCGCCCCTATGTGCTCAAACCCGTCAACGAGGGCAGCTCGGTCGGCGTCGCCATCGTCACGGCCGAGGGCAATTATGGTAACCCCATCGCCCGCGGCAGCGTCGGTCCATGGCAGGATTTTCCCGAACTGCTTGCCGAACCCTATATTCGCGGCCGCGAACTCACCACGGCGGTTCTGGGCGATGAGGCACTGCTCGTCACCGAATTGCGTCCCAAGAGCGGATTCTACGATTTCGACGCCAAATATACCGACGGCATGACCGAACATGTCTGCCCCGCCGACCTGCCGCCGGAGATTACCGAGGCCTGCAAGGCGATCGCGCTGCGCGCCCACCAGTTGCTGGGCTGCAAGGGCGCATCGCGCGCCGATTTCCGCTGGGACGACACGCAGGGGATCGAAGGGCTTTTCCTGCTGGAGGTCAATACCCAGCCGGGCATGACCCCGCTCAGCCTCGTCCCCGAACAGGCGGCAAAGCTGGGCATTGACTATGCCACGCTGGTGGAGACTATTGTCGAGGAGGCGCTGAACCGCGCCCAAGGGCCAGACAAGGCAGGAAATGGTGATGGCTGAGGCACGGATCAGGCGCGGCGGCACCGCGCGGCTGAGCAGCGCGAAGGGCAGGGTGAACGCCGGCAAGTCCGGGGGCGGTCGCGGCCGCGCCCTGAAGCGCCAGAGCAGCCTCGACCGGCTGGTCGAGATGCTGCCGGTCAGCGAAGCCACGCTGCAACGCATGGCGAGCTGGGCCATCGTCGGCATCTTCGGCGCCATCGTCATCGCCATCGCCATCTTCATGGGCCTGCCCGGCATGGCCCGGCAGCAGGCGGCAGACATCGCGGCGCGCGCCGGCTTCGAGGTCGACAAGGTCGAAGTGCGCGGCGTCGAACGGATGGATGAACTGCCGGTCTATAATATCGCCCTGGGGCAGGTGGATCGCTCCATGCTCTCGCTCGACCTGCCCAGGGTGCGCAGCGAGATGCTCAAGCTCGGCTGGGTCAAGGATGCGCGCATTTCCCGCCGCCTGCCCGATACGCTGGTGGTCGACATCGTCGAGCGTGATCCTGTCGCGGTGTGGCAGCATAATGGCCAGTTGCACCTGATCGACGTGTCGGGCGTGGTGTTGCAGTCGGTGTCCGCCAGCGCGATGCCCGACCTGCCGCTGGTCGTCGGCCCCAACGCCAATCGCCAGACGGCGGGCCTTAACCGGCTGATGGAAAACGCCCCGGCGCTCAAGCCGATGCTGGCCGGCGCGACCTGGGTCGGGAACCGCCGCTGGGATCTGCGCTTTCAGTCGGGTGAGACGCTCTCCCTGCCGGAGGGCGACAAGGATTCAGCGGGCGCCTTGGTGAATTTCGCAAGGATGGACGGCGTCAATCGCCTGCTGGGTCGCGGCATCGTCAAGTTCGACATGCGTGATCCCGACCGTTTCGTCCTGCGCCTGCCGCAGGGCAAGGTGGAGGAAAAGCCGGTGGACGACGGGACGAAGGACGTCGCCGCCGCGACGCCGGGCGAGGAAGGCTAAGGCCCATGGCGCAGCCCAAGGTCGAGAAGCTTATCACCGCGATCGACATCGGATCGTGGAAGGTGTCCGCTTTGATTGCGGGGCGCACCGACACGGGCGAGCTGGCGATCCTGGGCACCGGGCAGCGCGAAAGCCGCGGCGTGCGGCGCGGCTTTATCGCCGATATGGAGCGCACCGAACTGGCCGTGCGCGAAACGGTGGAGCAGGCCGAACGTGTCGCCGGCACCAATATCGAGGATGTCTGGGTCAGCTTCTCGGGCGGCAGCCTGGTCAGCGACGTCGTCACGGTCGAACGCGACATGGGCGGCTATCGCATCGAACAGCCCGATATCGACGATCTCCTGACCACCGGCCAGCAGGGCATCGACCCCGACGGCCGCATCGTCCTCCATGCCCAGCCGACCTGCTTCACCATCAACGGCAAGGTGCCGGTGAAAAAGCCGCTGGGCATGCACGCGGACCTGCTGGGCGTCGACATCCATGTCGTGCTGGCCGACGGCGCGCCGCTCGCCAATCTCGACCTGTGCGTGCGCGGCGCCTATCTCAACGTCAATTCGATCGTCGCCGCGCCGATCGCCACGGGCCTGGCCTGCCTGTCGGAAGAGGAGCGCGACCTGGGCGTCGCGCTGGTGGAGATCGGGGCCGGGGTCACCAACGTCTCGCTCTATGCGGGGGGAATGCTGGTCGGCCTGCATTCGATCCCGTTCGGCGCATCGGACATTACCGACGATATCGCCTCCGCCTTCGGCATCCGCCGCAGCCAGGCGGAGCGGATCAAATGCTTCTACGGCTCGGCGATGCAGAACCCGCGCGATTTCCGCGAGATGATAGAGATCGCGCCGCCCCATGGCGAAATGGCGGTGCCGGGGCAGGCGGCCGGGCCGAACGCCGAAGGGGGCAAGATCACCCGCGCCGCGCTGGTCGGGGTCATTTGCGAACGGCTGAACCAGATCATGACCGAAGTGAATGCAGCGCTGGCCGGCATGGGCTTTAACTCCACCGGGCGGCAGGTGGTGCTGACCGGCGGCGGCGCGGAAATGAAGGGCATTGCCGATTATGCGCAGGGCGCGCTGGGCCGCGCCGTGCGGATCGGGCGACCCAGGGGCTTGTCTGCGATGCCCGAAGCGCATAGTGGGCCCGCCTTCGCGACATTGGCGGGACTCGCGCTTTACGGCGCTTCCAACCCGGTTGATCTCCGCACGATGGCGCCCGCGCCGCAAACGGTGCATCGTCTGGGAGCGCCGCTCTGGTGGCAACGCATGATGCGCGCAATGAAGACCAACTATTGAACGAAATTGGACCAAGACGAAAATAGGTGGTGAATTCCCCTATTTTCTGGTGTTAACATTTAATGACGGCGTTGCTTCCTGACGAGGAAGCTGAGGGAGCACTATTTATGAGCATTGAAATCAGCCCACCGCATGTGGACGAACTGAAGCCGCGGATCGCGGTGATCGGTGTCGGCGGCGCGGGCGGCAATGCCATCGCGAACATGATCGCCGCCCATGTCGAGGGCGTGGACTTCATCGTGGCCAATACCGACGCGCAGGCGCTCAACGCCTCGCCGGCCGAACGCCGCATCCAGCTCGGCCCGCAAATCACCGAAGGGCTGGGCGCCGGTTCGCGCCCCGAAATCGGCAAGGCCGCCGCTGAAGAAACGATCGCGTCGGTCGAGCAGGCGCTGGAAGGCGCGCATATGTGCTTCATCGCCGCGGGCATGGGCGGCGGCACCGGCACCGGCGCGGCCCCCGTCATCGCCAAGGCCGCCCGCGACAAGGGCATCCTGACCGTCGGCGTCGTCACCAAGCCCTTCACCTTTGAAGGCAATCGCCGCATGAAGTCGGCGGATTCGGGCATCGACGAGCTGCAGAAGCATGTCGACACGCTGATCGTGATCCCGAACCAGAATCTGTTCCTGATCGCCAACCCGAACACGACCTTCAAGGAAGCGTTCCAGATGGCGGACGAAGTGCTGCAGCAGGGCGTGCGCGGCATCACCGACCTCATGGTCATGCCCGGCCTCATCAACCTCGACTTCGCCGACGTGCGTTCGGTGATGGGTGAAATGGGCAAGGCGATGATGGGCACCGGCGAAGCCGAAGGCGACGGCCGGGCGCTCCAGGCGGCGGAAAAGGCGATCGCCAACCCGCTGCTCGACGGCGTGTCGATGCGCGGCGCCAAGGGCGTGATCGTCTCGATCGTCGGCGGCGAAGACATGCGGCTGATGGAAGTGGACGAGGCCGCCAACCATATCCGCGAACTGGTGGACCCGGACGCGAACATCATCTGGGGCAGCGCCTTCAACGACAATCTGAACGGCAAGATCCGCGTGTCGGTGGTCGCCACCGGCATCGACAATGAAGTGGGCAACCATGCCGCGCCGCTGACCCAGCCGTTCAGCTTCGCCAACCGACCCGCCGTGGCCGTGCCTCAGTCGGCGGCACCCAAGCCTGCGCCGGTCGCGCAGCAGCCCGCGCCGGTTGCAGCGCCTGCGCCGACGCCTGCTCCTGCGCCTGCGCCGCAGCCCGAAACACTGGAACTGGACGTGCCGGCCGCGCCTGCGCCCGCGCAGCCGACGGTTGCACCGGCGCCGTTCGCTCCGGCCAAGCCCGCCGCGGTCTTTTCCGACGAAGATCCGGAAGAGGATGAACTGATCCTGGGCGCAGACAGCGCCGAAGCGGCCGCGCCGGCCGCACCCGCACCGCGCGTCGCCACCGGCGGCACGCTGTTCGAGCGGATGGCGGGCCTGACCCGTGGCACGGACAAGGCGCCGGGTGCCGCGGACGACGTCGCGCCGGGCGTCGATATCCCCCGTTTCCTCAACCGCCAGAACAACCAGTAAGGCGCAGTCGGTAAAAGGACGCACGGCTTGGGCCGTGCGCGACAGGAAAAGCGCGCTGTCGGTCGTCTGGGGCGACCCGGCGCGCTTTTTCGTTGGGCTAATTTCCCATTCATCCTGGGATCGGCTAAGGCGCGGATGTGACACGCACTTCTCCATGGATTCTCGGTCTTTGGCTGCCGGGCGCGCTGCTGCTCGCGGCCCCCGCGCATGCCCAGCAGGACCAATCGCAACTGGTTCGGCCGCTCGGCGCCGCCGACCTCAACAGCAATTTGGCGCGCCTGGCGTCCAATCCGCGCGACGTCGTCGCGCTGATCGGCGCGGGGGAGGCGGCGCTGTCGCTGGATGACCCGCGCGCGGCGGCCGGCTTCTTCGCCCGCGCCGACGCGATCGAGAGCGGCAATGGCCGGATCAAGGCCGGGCTGGGACGGGTCATGCTCAAGCTGCAAAACCCGGTCGAGGCGCTGCGCCTGTTCGACCAGGCGGGGCGGCTGGGCTATCCCGATGCGACGATCCTGTCCGACCGCGGCCTGGCGCGCGACATGACCGGCGATCAGGCGGGCGCGCAGCGGGACTATCAGGCCGCGCTCCTGCGCACCCCCGGCGATGATGAACTGGTGCGCCGCTACGCCGCTTCGCTCGGCATAGCGGGGCAGGTCGCCGCGTCCGACAAGATCCTCGAACCCCTGTTCTACAAGAGCGACCGGGCCGCCTGGCGCTATCGCGCCTTCATCCTGGCGATGAACAACAAGCAGGCCGATGCGAAGAAGGTGGCGGAGCAGACCATGCCGGCGCAACTGGCCGCCGCAATCATTCCTTATATGCAGAAAATGCCTTATCTGACCGCCGCGCAAAAGGCGGCGGCGGTGCATTTCGGCCATTTCCCGGCCCAGATCGGCACCAGCATCGCCGCGATCACGCCGACCCCGCCGGCACCGGGCATCGCGGTGGCCGCCAGCGCGCCGGTCGCCGTCGCCTCCGCCAGCCCGGCGAAGACCAAACCGCTCAGCCGGTCCGAACAGCGCCGCCAGCAGCGCGAGGCCGCCCGTATCGCCCGCGCCGAGGGACTGGCCGCCGCTCGTCGTCCCGCCCAGCCGCAACTGGCCCAAGCCCGGACGACCCCGCCCCAGACGATCCCGCCCAGAGCGCTCCAGCCCCAGCCGGCCCAATCCGCGCCGGTCCAATCCGCGCCCGTCCAGTCTGCGCTGCGATCCACGCCGACCCCGCCGCCCGCGCAGCAACCGAGCGCGCCGCTGCCGGCCCCGGTGGTCCAGCCCTTGCCGTCGTCCACGGCACCCGCGTCGGCGGAGCAAACGCCGTCCGAACCGTCGCCCGTGCGTCAGGCGGCCGCATCGCCCGCCGCCGCTACGCCCAATGGCGCGGTGCAAGGGCCGCCCGCCCCCGGCTTCGATTCGATCGATCGTGCGCCGCCGGCCGCCACGCCGCCCTCCAACGCGGGATCGCAGCTCAATGCGATCGCGCTGGCGCAGGCATCGCCGCCGCCTGAACCTGCGGGTTCAGCTCCGCCCGCCGCTGCAACCGCCACCACATCGCCCGCCGCAACCGTCCAGCCGCTCACGGCCGTGCCGCCGCCTTCTGTCCCGCAACCCGATCCGGTCGCCACCCGCACGCTGGCGGACATCATTCGCGCGATCGACGTCCCCGAAGCCGAGCGCCAGCCGACCGTCGCCGCCGTCGACCTCACGGAAATCGCCGCGATCCAGGCCGCCCGCCGCGCCGAGCGGCAGGCCGCGGCCAAGGCCGCCACGGACAAGGCGAAGAAGGACGCCCTCGCCAAAGCCAAGGCGGAAGCCGACGCCAAGGCGAAGAAGGAGGCCGAAGAGAAGAAGCGCCTGGCCGACAATCCGTCGCGCAACTGGCTGCAGGTCGGCGTGGGGCAGAGCAAATCGGCGCTGGGCTTCACCATGAAGGGGCTGCGCAAGAAATATACGATCCTGTCCCGCCAGGACGGATGGAGCGCCGGCTGGGGGCGGACCAATCGCCTGCTGGTCGGTCCCTTCGCCAGCTTCACCCGCGCCAAGGAACTGGAGGCCAATCTGAAGGCCGACGGCGCCGATGCCTTCGCCTGGAAAAGCGAAGCGGGGGAGGTCGTGGAGAAGCTGGGGGCCGAATGAGCATTTTGCAGTCGGCTGTTTCGGCCGGCTGGAGAAGGCTCTAAGAGGGCGGGCATGACGATCCTCGCCTCCTATGCCTGCCATCCCTCCGCCAGCCAGGGCCGCCTCCATCCCGAAGCGGGCGGCGAGATGCGCGGGCCGCGCGACGTCTTCCAGCGCGACCGCGATCGCATCATCCATTCCATCGCCTTCCGTCGCCTGCGGCACAAGACGCAGGTGTTCGTCTCGCCCGACGGCGATCATTTCCGCGTCCGCCTGACCCACAGTCTGGAGGTTGCGCAGATCGGCCGCACCACCGCGCGCACCTTGGGGCTGAACGAGGATCTGACCGAAGCGCTGTGCCTCGCCCACGACATCGGTCATCCGCCCTTTGGTCATGCCGGTGAAGATGCGCTGGAGGTCGCGCTCGACGATCATGGCGGCTTCGACCACAACGCCCATACGCTGCGCACGCTGATGCTGCTGGAAAGCCCTTATCCGCGCTTTGCCGGTCTCAACCTGAGCTGGGAAATGCTGGAAGGGCTGGCCAAGCATAATGGCCCGATCGTCCATCCCGGCTGGGCGATGCGGGAGCTGGACGCGCTCTTCCCGCTCGACCTGACCAGCCATGCCTCGCTGGAGGCGCAACTGGCGGCGATTTCCGACGACATCGCCTATGACAATCACGATATCGACGATGGTTTGCGCGCCGGGTTGCTGACGCTTGACCAGTTGATGGAAGTGCCGTTCGTGCGCGGCTGCTGGGACCGGGTGCGCGCCCGCTATCCCGACGTGGCGGAGGACCGGCTGCTGCGCGAGCTGGTGCGCGAGCAGATCGGTGTGATGGCCACCGACCTGATCGAATCGACCCGCGCCAACATCGCCGCATCGGGCGTGGAGACGGTCGAGGATGTCCGCGCGCTCGGCCGCACCCTGGTCGCTTTCTCGCCGGACCTTGCGGCGCAGGAGCGCGACCTCAAGCGTTTCATGTACGCCACCCTCTATCATCATCCCGAACAGCTCGCCGCCGCCGACCGGGCGCGCGTCATCGTCACCGACCTGTTCCGCGCCTATCAGGCCGATCCCGCGCTCATGCCGCCCGAATGGCGTGACGACTGCGTCGGGCAGGAACCCACCCGCAGCCGCCACATCGCCGACTTCATCGCCGGCATGACCGACCGTTACGCCGAAAAGCGCCATGCGGAAATCTATGGGGCGATGGCGCTGGCCGATTGACGCGCCCCTGCGATTGACGCAATGCGGACACGTCTCCGGCGGATTCGTTCGTCGGGCATGATGCGGGAGAGCATGGGAAGCCTTGGAGGCCACCCCGTCACCGAAGGAGCAACCGCCCCGGAATCTCTCAGGTCAAAGGACCGCATCGCGCGCAAGGCACTCTGGAAAGCGGACAGTCGCATGACTGTCCCACCGAAGGGGTAAGCCATGTGGCCGCAAGGCCGCTGGTCAAAGCTCTCAGGTTCCGTGACAGAGGGGGTGGCAGATAGGACAGGTCCGACTCCGGGCCTTTGCATCGGTCGCCATCAACCCCGCACGGAAAGGACGCTTCATGTCCGGCAATGACGATATCGCCACAATCGCAGAGGAACTGCCGCTGGAGGCCCTGCCGCTCGATGCCTGGCACCGTGCCCGTGGCGCGCGCATGGTCGGCTTCGCCGGCTATCATATGCCGATCCAATATGAAGGCATCATGGCGGAACATGCCTGGACCCGCGAACATGCCGGCCTGTTCGACGTCAGCCATATGGGCCAGCTCAGTTTTTCCGGCGAAAACGTCGATGACGCGCTGGAATATCTGTTGCCCAGCGATATCAAGGGGCTGAAGCCCTTTCGCCAGCGCTATTCGATGCTGCTCGATCAGGAGGGCGGCATCCTCGACGATCTCATGGTGTCGCGCCTGGGGGATGGCGCTTTCGACGGCGCGGCCATCTACATGGTCGTCAACGGCGCGACAAAATATGACGATATCGGCTGGATGATCGAACATCTGCCCGACGCCGTGGTGATGAACCACATGGCCGATCAGGCGCTGCTGGCGCTCCAGGGGCCGGAAGCGGGCGAGGCGCTCGCCACGCTCATCCCGCAAACCGCCGACCTGTTGTTCATGCAGTCCGGACCCTTCACCTGGCGCGGCATCCCGCTGTGGATCAGCCGGTCGGGCTATACCGGCGAGGACGGGTTCGAGATCAGCGTCCCCGCCGACGACGTCATCCTGCTCGCTGATGCGCTGTGCGCGCTGCCGCAGGTGAAGCCGATCGGCCTGGGCGCGCGCGATTCGCTGCGGCTGGAAGCCGGCCTGCCGCTCTACGGCCATGACCTGTCGCCTGCGGTCAGCACGATCGGCGCGGACCTGGGCTTTGCCATTCCGAAGCGCCGCCGCGAAGAAGGCGGTTTCATCGGTCATGCCCGCGTGACGAAGGAACTGGCCGACGGGCCGGGCTCCAGGCGGGTGGGCCTGACCATCGAAGGCCGCCTGCCGGCCCGCGAAGGCGCGCAAATCTATGCTGGCGACGTGCTGGTGGGCGAAGTTACCTCCGGCGGCTTCGCGCCGTCCGTGGGCGCACCGATCGCCATGGGCTGGGTCAGCCTGCCCCATGCCGTGATCGGCGAGGCGCTGGAAATCGAAGTACGGGGCAAGCGCATCGCCGCGGTGGTTGCGCCGATGCCGTTCGTTCCGCATCACTATCGCCGCAAGGCCTGATCCACTTTACCGACGGGAGTATATCCATGAGCCGTTATTTCACCGACGAACATGAATGGATCGATGTCGAGGGCGAAATCGCCACCGTCGGCATCACCGACTATGCGCAGGAACAGTTGGGCGACATCGTATTCGTCGAACTGCCCGCCGAAGGCACCAATTTCGACAAGGGCGACGACGCCGCCGTCGTGGAATCGGTCAAGGCCGCATCGGACGTCTATGCGCCGATCTCGGGCGAAGTGGTCGAATCCAACAGCGCGCTGGAGGATGAACCCGCGCTGGTGAACAGCGACGCCGAAGAGGATGGCTGGTTCTTCAAGCTGCGCATCGCCGACACCAGCGAACTGGAAGGCCTGATGACCGAAGCGGCGTACAAGAAGTTCGTGGCGAGCCTCTAACCCACAACATAAGCCCCTCCCTTTCAAGGGAGGGGCGTTTCAGGTCGGTCAAGCCCCCGGCTTGACCTGAACAGCGCGGGGCGCTGTTCACCTGCAAAACGGGGTGGGTGGCGACCGTAGGGAGCCTCAATCCTATCCTAAAGAGCCGCCGCTGGCGCGGCGGACCCACCCCTTACCCCTCCCTAAAAAGGAGGGGGGAGAAGCAGAATGCGCTACCTACCCCTTACCGACACCGACCGGCAGGAGATGCTGTCCGTCATCGGCGCGGCGTCGATCGACGACCTCTTCGTGGACGTGCCCGCTGAAGCCCGCCTGACCGGCACCATCGCCGGCCTTCCGGATCATGCCAGCGAACTGGCGGTCGAGCGTCATATGGCGGCGCTGGCGCGGAAAAATCTGTCGGCGGGGGAGGCGCCCTTCTTCCTGGGCGCTGGCGCGTACAGGCATCATGTCCCCGCCAGCGTCGATCATCTGATCCAGCGCGGCGAGTTTCTGACCGCCTACACGCCCTATCAGCCGGAAATCGCGCAGGGCACGTTGCAGGTGCTGTTCGAATTCCAGACGCAGGTCGCGCGCCTGCTGGGCTGCGACGTCGCCAACGCTTCCATGTATGACGGCTCGACCGCCTGCTGGGAAGCGATCGGCATGGCCCGCCGGATCACCAAGCGCGGCAAGGCGATCCTGTCGTCCGGCCTGCACCCTCATTATGTCTCGGTCGCCAGGACGATGGCGAAATTCACCGGCGACGCATTGGCGCATGAAGCCCCGGCATTGGACGCCGCGACCGACATCGACGCGCTGATCGCGAGTATCGACAAGGATACGAGCTGCGTCGTGGTCCAATATCCGGACATTCTCGGCCGCATCGCCGACCTGGCCCCGCTTGCCGAGGCCGCCCATGCAGCCGGTGCGCTGCTGGTCGCGGTGGTCACCGAACCCGTCGCCCTGGGGGCGATCAAGGCGCCGGGCCATATGGGCGCGGACATCGTCGTGGGCGAAGGCCAGTCGATCGGCGTCGGCCTCCAGTTCGGCGGCCCCTATCTCGGCCTCTTCGCCTGCAAGCAGAAATATGTCCGCCAGATGCCCGGCCGCCTGTGTGGCGAGACGGTGGACGCGGCGGGCAAGCGCGGTTTCGTGCTGACCCTCTCCACCCGCGAACAGCATATCCGGCGCGAGAAGGCGACGTCGAACATCTGCACCAATTCGGGTCTCTGTGCGCTGGCCTTCAGCATCCACATGACCCTGCTGGGCGAACGCGGCCTGCGTGAACTGGCAACGCTGAATCATGGCCTGGCCGCGCAGGCCGCCGATCGCCTGAGCCAGGTGCCGGGCGTCACGCTGCTCAACGACAGCTTCTTCAACGAATTTACCCTGATCCTGTCGAAGGACGCCCGCGACGTCGTGCGCACTCTGGCCGACAAGGGCGTGCTGGCCGGGGTCTCGCTCGGCCGCCTCTTCCCGCAGACGCCTGCGATCGGCAACGGCCTTGTCGTCGCCGTCACGGAGACCGTCACGGCGGAGGATATCGAAAGCCTTGCCGCAGCGCTGGAGGAGGAACTGGCATGACGATGCTCAAGGAAGGTCGCCCCACCGCGCCCGAACCCGTCAAGGAAGCCCATATGGCCCCCGCAACCGCCACCGGCAATCGCGCCCTGATGCTGGAAGAGGCGCTGATCTTCGAGATCGGCTCGACCGCTACGACCGGCGTCGATTTCGCGCCAGCACCCAGTGTCGCCAGCCGCCTCGGCAAACTCGCCCGCACCGACGCCATCGGCCTGCCGGGCCTGTCGGAACAGGAAACGGTGCGCCATTACACCCGTCTGTCGCGCCAGAACTACGCTATCGACCTTGGCCTGTTCCCGCTCGGTTCCTGCACCATGAAGCACAACCCGCGGCTCAATGAAAAGGTCGCGCGGATGCCCGGTTTCGCCGACCTCCACCCGCTCGCGCCCCAATCCACCGTGCAGGGCGCGCTGGGCCTCATCAACGAACTGGCAGTATGGCTCATCAAGCTGACCGGCATGCACGGCGTGGCCATGACGCCCAAGGCGGGCGCCCATGGCGAACTGTGCGGCCTGCTCTGCATTCGCGCCGCGCTGGAAGCGCGCGGTGATGCGCGTCAGGTCGTGCTGGTCCCCGAAAGCGCGCACGGCACCAACCCCGCCACCGCCGCCTTCTGCGGATACAAGGTGGAGGACATCCCCGCGACCCCCGAAGGCCGCGTGGACCTGGAAGCGCTCAAGGCCCGCCTCGGCCCCGACGTCGCAGCGGTGATGATCACCAATCCCAACACCTGCGGCCTGTTCGAACGCGACATGAAGACTATTTCCGACGCGGTCCACGCCGCCGGAGCCTTCGTCTATTGCGACGGCGCGAACTTCAACGCCATCGTCGGCCGGGTCCGCCCCGGCGATCTGGGCGTCGACGCCATGCATATCAACCTGCACAAGACCTTCTCCACCCCCCATGGCGGCGGCGGCCCCGGGTCCGGCCCGGTCGTCCTGTCCGAAGCGCTCTCGCCCTTCGGCCCGCTCCCCTATACCGCGCGCATGGCGGACGGCTCGATCCACCTGATCGAGGAGGAGAATGTCGGTGAGGAAATGCCGCAGAGCTTCGGCCGCATGTCGGCCTTCCATGGGCAGATGGGCATGTTCACCCGCGCGCTGGCCTATATCCTGTCCCACGGCGCGGACGGCCTGCGCCAGGTGGCGGAGGACGCCGTCCTCAACGCCAACTATATATTGCGCAGTCTGGACGATGTGCTGGACGCCCCCTTCGGCGACAGCGGCCCCTGCATGCATGAGGCGCTGTTCAGCGACAAGGGGCTGGCCGAGGGCTTCACCACGCTCGACATCGCCAAGGGGCTGATCGACGAAGGCTTCCACCCGATGACCATGTATTTCCCGCTGGTCGTCCATGGCGCGATGCTGGTCGAACCGACCGAAACCGAAAGCAAGGCGGCGCTGGACCAGTTCATCCTGGCGCTGCGCAGCCTCGCCGAACGCGCCAAGGCGGGGGACGAAGCGCTCAAGGGTGCGCCCTATCACGCGCCGCGCCGGCGGCTCGACGAAACCCTCGCGGCGCGCAAGCCGGTCCTCACCTGGACCGACCCTGCGCTGGCGGTCGCTGCCGAATGATCGACAGGCCGGAGCCGTGGGAACCCGGTTCCGGCCCCGCCGTCGCGGATAAACGCTACGCGCCCGCGACCGAGCGCAACCGCGACGCCATCGTCGCGGTCTTGCGCGACCAGCTCCCGTCCTCCGGTCTGGTGCTGGAGGTGGCGAGCGGGAGCGGCGAACATGCTGTCCACTTCGCTGTCGCCTTCCCCTCGCTCGACTGGCAGCCGAGCGATCCCGATCCCGCCGCGCTCGCCTCGATCGCCGCATGGCGCGCCGAAGCGGACCTGTCCAATCTCCGTCCACCGATCCGGCTGGACGCGACGGGCGAATGGCCGAACGCCCAGGCCGATGCGATCCTCTGCATCAACATGATCCACATCGCCCCGTGGCAAGCGACGCTGGGATTGCTCAAGGGGGCAGGGGAGGCGCTGTCGCCCGGCGGCTTCCTCTATCTCTACGGTCCCTATGCGCGCGCGGGCGTCGACACCGCACCCAGCAACCTTGCCTTCGATGCCTCGCTCAAGGCCCGCGATCCGCGCTGGGGGCTGCGATCGGTGGAGGACGTGGTCGCGGCGGCGGACGCGCAGGGCCTGGGCCTTGATCGCCTTGTCGACATGCCCGCGAACAACCTGTCATTGCTCTTTCGTAAGGGATGGCTCTAGACACGGGTCAAAGCCTTTTTGAACGGTCCAATGCCCAGCCAGCTTCTTCCCCTCGTCACCGCGGAACTGAGCGCCCCGGCCGATCCCCGCGCGGCGGCGATGGCGGGGGCGCTCGCGGCGAAATATCCGCAGGCCGCCCGCGCTGTTCTTTTCTACGGCTCCTGCCTGCGCGAGCAAAATCTCGAAGGGCTGATGCTCGATTTCTACCTGATCGTGTCGGACTATCCCGCCGCCTATGGCCAAAGCTGGCTGGCGCGTGCCAATCGCCTGATCCCGCCCAATGTCTTTCCCTTCGAGCATCAGGGCCTGATCGCCAAATATGCGGTCCTGTCCGAAGCCGACTTCGCCCGGTTGAACGGCATGGAGGCCGACAATGTCTCGGTCTGGGCGCGCTTCGCCCAGCCTTCGCGCCTGCTCTGGGCCGCCGACGATCTCGCTCGCCAGCGGGCCGTGGCCGCGGTTGCGCAGGCTGCGCCGACCCTGCTCGCGCTGGCGCGGCCGATGGCGGAGGGGCAGGGCGATGCGCTCGTCTTGTGGCGGACCGGCTTCACCCTCACCTATAATGCGGAGCTGCGTGCCGAGAAAAAGGGCCGCTCGCTCTCGATCGTCGATGCCGATCCGGAACGCTATCGCCGCGTAGGGGAGGCCGCGCTGGCCGATGGCCTGCCGTCCTCGCCGGCGGACGCGCCCGCGCGCTGGCGCGGTCTCCAGCGCCGCGGCAAACGGCTGTCCGTGATCCGCCTGGCCAAGGCCAGCTTCACCTATGCCGGCGGCATCGATTATCTGGCGTGGAAGATCAATCGCCATGCCGGTACGCAGATCGCGATCAAACCCTGGCAACGGCGCTGGCCGCTGCTGGGCGCGCTCACTCTGCTGCCGCGGCTGTTCCGGGGTGGTGCGATTCGCTGAGGGATTGCCCGTAAAGCGCTTGCCCGCCGAGCGTCGTCGCCAATGCCTGCCCCAGCGCCATCAGCGTGTAGGGCTTGCGCAGCACCAGATGCCCCTCGAAATCGGCGCTGTCATTGGCGTCGCCGGCATAGCCCGTGACGAACAGCACGGGCAGGTGGCGGAAACGGGCCGGCAGCGCCTTCACCATTTCCGGCCCGGTCATGTCGGGCATCAGCACGTCGCTGATGATCAGGCCGACGTCGCCATTATTGGCCAGCAATTTCGCCGCTTTGGCCGGATGGTCGCAGGCGATCGGCAGGTGGCCCAGCTCGCTAAGCGCCGCCATCGTCTGGTTCAGTACGCGCGGATCGTCCTCCACCACCAGGATGCGGGTCGGCGGCTGTTCGACCGGCGCGCGCGCGAAGCTGACCTCGGCATTGGCGACTTCGCCCTCCACGACGGACCGCGGCAGGTAGAGATGCACGCTGCTACCCTCGCCCGGCGCCGATTCGATGCGCACCTCGCCGCGGCATTGGCGGACGAAGCCGAAAATCTGGCTGAGGCCCAGGCCCGTGCCCTTGCCCACCGGCTTGGTGGTGAAGAAGGGTTCGAACACGCGCGCCAGCACATCGGGCGTCATGCCGCATCCATCGTCGATAACGGTCACGGTGACATAGTCGCCCGCCGCGCATTCGCCGATCTCGCCCGCCGCCAGCGCCGTCTGGCCGGTCGCCAGCGTCAGTTGCCCGCGTCCATCCATGGCATCGCGCGCGTTGACGCACAGGTTCAGGATCGCATTTTCCATCTGATGCTGGTCGACGAAAATGCGCCAGTCGCTCGCCCCCTGGGCGAAGCGGACGGTGATCTGGTCACCGATGGTGCGGTCGATCAGGTCGGCCATGCCCGACAACAGCGCATCGGGATCGACCGCGCTGGGCAGCAAGGGTTCGGATCGGGCGAAGGCCAGCAACCGGCGCGTCAGCGCGGACGCGCGATTGGCGCCCTCCATCGCATTGTCCAGATGCCGGCTGGCCTCTTCGGGCTTCAGCCGGAACTTGCGCTTGGCCAGTTCCAGTCCGCCGACCACGACCGCCAGCATATTGTTGAAATCATGGGCGATGCCGCCGGTCAACTGGCCCACCGCGTCCATCTTCTGCATCTGGCGCAGATCATGTTCGGCCGCGGCCCGCTCCGCCGATTCCCGCTTCAACTGGTCATAAGCGTCGGACAGCTCGGCCGTGCGCGCTGCGACCGCCGCCTCCAGCCGGTCGGCCCGCTCTGTTTCCGCCTCCGCCAGCCGCCGCGCCGTCCGTCGTTCGCGAAAGGCCGTGTTGGCGAACCAGACGCCGAACAATATGCACACCAGCATCGCCAGCCCGACCAGCCGCGACGTCTTGCCCACCCATTCGCTGCGGTCGCCCGCCAGAGTCACCGCCAGGCTGCGTTCGCGCAGCCGGTCATTCTCCGCCTTGATGACCAGGTCGAGCAGGGCGGTGATACGGCGCAGATCCTGGCTCTTTCCGGCCTGGTGAAAGCGGCCCAGCGCCGCCATTTTCTGGTCGTAGGTGGTGCGCAGGCCGATCTCGCTCAGCGTCTTGCCGCGTTGGATGAAGGCATAATGCAGCGCTTCGACATTGCCATGCTGCCAGCCCGACCGGCGCGTGGCGTAGGTCAGCGCCTTCAACTGGCTGGCGGCGCCGCGCCACTGATCCTGAAACAGCCGTCCTGTGTCGGGATCGAGGCTGATGACATAGCGCGCCAGCGTCACTTCGGCGCGGGCCATGCGCGCCTCGAAACCGCGCGCCAGCGCGATTACCTCGAAGCTGCTCTGCTGTTCGGCAAGCGCCTGCGCATGGTCCTGCGACGCGTTGCTGGCGCTGTAGAGCAGCGCGCCCAGCGATCCGATCAGCAAGGCGGCCAGTAGCAGCGGCAGGACGCGCCGCGTCAGCGCGCGCCAGCTTCTGGCCCACCCTTCCGGATCCCGTTCAAACTGATGGTCGCTGTCGGCCATGGACCGTTACACTAGACGAACAACATTAACCGCGAAATATCGCGGGTAAAAAGTTCCGTAAAATGACGTCATTCCGTCGTGCAAACGCCTCGATCGGGCGCTTTGGCGCCGCGACTGCCGGCGATCAGCCGATCGCTCCGGTCGCTTTGCCTGCGGCTTTGAACATGCCGATGATCTGTTCGACCTGTTCGTCGCTATGTTCGGCGCACAGCGAGCAACGCAGCAGGAAGGTGCCGGCCGGGGTCGCGGGCGGGCGTGCCATGTTGACGTAGAGGCCCAGTTCCAGCAGCGTCTGCCACATCGCGACCGCCTGGGTCTGGTCGGTCAGGATCACGGCGATGATCGCCGACTGCGGCGTCTTGGTGCCCAGGGTGAAGCCGAGGTCGGTCAGCCCCTTGTGCAGCCGCTGGCTGTTCTTCCACAGATGGGCGCGCTTGTCGCTCGCATGCATCAGCTTGCGTATGCTCGTCGCCGCGGTCGCCACGACGCTGGGCGGCAGCGAGGCGGTGAAGACATAGGGGCGGCAGACGAGGCGCAAAATCTCGAACTTGGGATGGTTGGAGACGCAGAAGCCGCCGACCGTGCCGACCGATTTGGAGAAGGTGCCGACGACGAAATCGACATCGGCCTCGACGCCCTGTTCCTCATAGACGCCCCGGCCATGTTTGCCAAAAAAGCCCATGCCATGGGCTTCGTCCACCAGGATCATGCAGTTGGGATGCTGGCGCACGGCCGCCACCATCTCGGGCAGGGGGGCGACGTCGCCCAGCATCGAATAGACGCCTTCCAGCACCACCAGCTTCAGTGCGTCGGCGGGCAGGCGGGCCAGGCGTTTGCCCAGATCCTCGACGCTGTTGTGGCGAAAGCGGACGATCTCCGCGTCGCCCAGGAAACAACCGTCATAGATGGACGCATGGCTGTCGGCGTCCAGGATGACATAGTCGCCCTTGCCCGCCAGCGTCGAAATCACGCCCAGATTGGCCTGGTATCCGGTCGAAAAGACCATCGCGCCGCTGGTGCCATAAAATTCGCGCAGCGCCGTCTCGACTTCGGCATGGCCCTGATAGGTGCCGTTCAGCACGCGGCTGCCGGTGGTGCCGGCGCCGAATTCGTCCAGCGCCTTCTTGCCGGCCGCGACCACGTCCGGGTCGAACGTCATGCCCATATAATTATAGGTGCCGAGCAGGATCGTGTCCTTGCCCTTGATGACGGCCTGGGTCGGCGACTTCACCTCGTCCATCACGATGGCGAAGGGATCGCGCACGCCCGTCGCCAGCAGCGCCTCGCGCTCGGCGATCAGGGCGTCGAATTTGGAAAACAGGTCGCGCGGAGCGGGCGTTTCGGCCGGGGTATGCGCATCGTTCGCGGTGGCGGCAGCGTCGGTCATATCAGAATCCCTCAACCCGTTCGTGCTGAGTAGGGACTGAGCGTGTCGAAGGCCCATATCGAAGCACCTCGCGCCCGGTTCCGGTCCTTCGATACGCCGCGTTGCGGCCACTCAGGACGAACGGCGTTTCAAAGTCAGGCGGTCTTCAACTTGGCGACCGCGTCCACCAACTGGCCGACGGTTTCGATCTCGGCCTGCATGTTCATGGTGATGATGATGTCGAACTCATCCTCGATCGCCGCGACGAAATCCATCACCGTCAGGCTGTCCCATTCCAGGTCGCCGGCAAAGGTGGTGGCTTCGGTCAGGTCGACGCCCTTCTTGTTGAAGGGCGCGATCTGTGTCGCGATGCTGTCGAAAATTGCGTTGCGATCCGTCATTATCGTGAAAATCTTTCCGTCAAAGCGCGGCATTTGCCGCCCAAAGCATTTTGAAGTCGGCTGGAACAGCCGACGACTCGCAAAATGCGGTAAGCAAAAATAATCAGAGCATTATCCGATGCAATCGGATGAGGCTCTGATCCGCTCTTTGGCAAGCGAATAAGGCGTCAATCGGGCAGCATCGCGCCCGAATATGAAGCAGCGAAAGCGGGCGCCTACCGGAAATTGTCGGCGTAGGCCTGCAATTTCAGCGTCTTGGGCGGCGTTGCGATGACGGTATAGGCGACGCCCTGCTTGTCTGCATAGGCGATCGCGGCCTCCTGCGAGGGGAAGCTCAGCTTCAATTGCTGCTTGGTGTCGCCCGAACCGGCCCAGCCGGTCAGCGGATCGGCCTGCTTGGCTTCGGCGGGCGCATATTCCAGCACCCATTTATGGGTCAGCGCCTTGCCGGACTGGAGGGCGTTCTTCTGGATCTGGTAAATGCGCGCGCTCATCGCGAAAGACTCCGGTAATACGTCATGCTGCGTTGCACCAGCGGCCGCGCCCAAGTCAAGACTTCCGGGAGGCATGTCCTCTGGCGTCGGCATTTTTGGTGCGCAATGTGGCGCTGGCTCCGGCCGGGTCGTCGGGCCAGGGATGACGTGGATAGCGGCCGCGCATTTCCTTGGCGACGTCGCGCCAGTTGCCCGCCCAGAAGCCGGGCAGGTCGCGCGTCGTCTGGATCGGCCGTCCGGCAGGCGATGTGAGCGACAGGACCAGCGGAATGCGCTGGCTGCCCACCGTCGGATGCTCGGCCAGCCCGAACAGCGCCTGCACCCGCAACTCCACCCGCGGCCCGCCCTCGGCGGCATAGTCGATCGCATGGCTACTGCCGGCGGGCGAGCGGAAATCGGGCGGGGCGAGCCGGTCGAGCTGGCTCTTGCCGTCCCAGCCGATCAGCCCCTCCAGCACGCCAGATAGCTGCGAGCGATCGATGTCTGACAATCTCCGCTTGCCCGTCAGGAGCGCCGGCAACCAATCGTCCAGTGTCGCGATCAAAGCGGTATCGGACATTGCCTCTACCCCGGCAAAGCCAGCCCGCATCCGCAGCGATTGCGCCGCTTCCGACCAGGGGAGGAGGTCGATCCCGCCCTGCCGCACGCCATCGACCAGCGCCGCGACCACGGCATCCGGGTCGGGCCGGTCGTCGGAACCCGACGACAGCCGCACCGCGCCCAGCCGTCGCTCGCGCAACGCCTCGATCCCGCCATTGGCCGGGCGGAACCTGACCGTGCGATGCTCGGCTATCCGCGCGCCGAACAGGGCGATCACCTCGCTCTCGCCGATCGGCGCGGCGGACAGGATGCGCGCGCCCGCCGCGCTGCCCTGCACCTCGCCCACCGCCAGCCACGCCTCGCGCGCCAGCGGCGACAGGGGATCAAGCCGAAATCCGCGCCCGCCCACGCTCGCCCAGTCCGCGCCGTCGGCGGAGCGGCGCTTGGCGACGCGATCGGGGAAGGCGAGGGCGAGGCACAGGCCGACCGCATGGTCGCCGTCGCCATTGCCCGGCGCGCGCTGCACCAGCCGCGCCCACCGCCGCGCCAAGCCCCGCGCTGCGTCGGCCCGCTTGCCGCTTTCGCGCCGCCAGCGCTGTCGCCGCAGGGTCAGGTCGGTGTCCTGCCCGCCCACGCCGCGCTCGCCTAGCAGCACGGCGACTTCGGCCGCGACATCCGCCAGCCCCATCTCGCCCGCGCGCACCAGCATATGGGCGATGCGCGGGGACAGCGGCAGCGTCGCCAGCGCCTTGCCATGCGGCGTGGTGCGTCCGTCCTCGTCCAGCGCCTCCAGCACGGTCAGCCGCCTGCGGGCTTCTTCCACCGCTGCGGCGGGCGGCGGGTCGAGCCATCGCAAGGCTCCCGGATCGCTGACCCCCCACAGCGCGCAATCGAGCAGCAGGCTGGACAGGTCGCTTTCCAATATCTCGGGCGGGTCGAAGGGCGGCATCCCCGCGCTCGCCGCCGCTTCCCACAGGCGATAGGCGACGCCGGGCCGCTGCCGCGCCGCGCGACCGGCGCGTTGGGTCGCCGACGCCTGACTGGCCCGTTCCGTTACCAGCCGCGTCACCCCGGCCGCCCGGTCGTATCGCGGCCGCCGCGCGAGGCCAGAGTCCACCACGATCCGCACACCGTCGATCGTCAGGCTGGTTTCCGCAATGCTGGTTGCAAGAATGACCTTTCGCGCGCCTGAGCGGGAGCGCCTTATCGCTGCCCGCTGCGCGCCGGGATCGAGCGACCCATGCAGCATATGCACCTCGGCGATGCCCTCTATCCGCTCCGCCGTCCGCTCGATCTCGCGCACGCCGGGCAGGAAGGCGAGCAGGTCGCCCTCGGCCTCCTCTGCCAATGCCCGGCGGATCGCCGCCGCCATTTCATCCTCGATCTTCTTTTCCGCCGCGCGTCCGATATGACGCAGGTCCAGTGGCTGGATGCGGCCCTCGCTCTCGATCACCGGCGCGGATCGTTCGGCATTGGCAAGCAGGCTCGCAAAGCGCGCGCCGTCCAGCGTCGCGGACATCGGCACGACCCGCAGGTCGGGCCGCAACGCGCTTTGTGCATCCAGCGCCAATGCCAGTCCAAAATCGCTGTCCAGGCTGCGCTCATGCACTTCGTCGAACAACACCGCCGACACGCCCGCCAGTTCCGGGTCGTCCTGTATCCGCCGCACGAAGATACCCTCGGTCAGCACCAGCAGGCGCGTCCGCGCCGACACTTTGCTGTCCATCCGCGTCGCATAGCCGACCGTGCCGCCTGGCTGCTCGCCCATCATCTCGGCGATGCGCTCCGCCGCCGCCCGCGCGGCCAGTCGGCGCGGCGAGAGCAGCAGCACCTGGCCCGTGCACCATGGCTCGCCCAGCAGCGCCGGCGCGACCGCCGTCGTCTTGCCCGCGCCCGGCGGCGCCACCAGCACCGCATTGCTGCCCGTCCGCAAGGCGGCGAGCAGGTCGGGCAGGACAGCGTGGATCGGCAGGTCGCTCATCGCGCCTCCTCTCGCCCCGATTGCGGCAAATCGCAAGCCGCGCAAAAAGCAAGCGCCCATGGAAACAGTTGCCTTGCTGCACGTTCCGCGGCCAAAGGAATTGATCCATATTCGTCTGCCGCGAACATGGACGCGGCGCAGACGAAGGGACGACAAGCGCAATGGACAGCCTGATCGGGGATGCGGAACGCTATCGCATCCTGTTCGAAACGATGGAGGACGGCTTCTGCATCATCGAATTTTTCGATGGTCCCCATGGTCCGTTGAGCGACTATATCCATGTCGAGGCGAATCCCGCCTATGAACGCAATGCCGGCATCCCCAATGTGGTGGGCCAGAAGCTGCGCGAAATGGTGCCGGACGAGGCCGATGGCTGGGTCGAACTTTATGGCGGCGTCCTGCGGACGGGCAAGCCGATCCGCTTTCAGCGCGAACTGGAAAAGACCGGCCATTATCTCGACGTCTCTTCCTTCCGGGTCGGCCCGTTCGAAAACCGGCAGGTCGCGGTCCTGTTCAAGGACATCAGCGCACAGGTGAAGGCGCAAAAGGCGCTGCACGACCTCAACGAAACGCTGGAATTGCGGATCGAACAGGCGCTGGCCGAGCGGGAAGAGGCGGAAAGCGCGCTGCGCCAGGCGCAAAAGATGGAGGCGGTCGGGCAACTGACCGGCGGCCTCGCCCATGATTTCAACAATCTTCTGGCCGGCATTTCCGGCGCGTTCGAAATGATCGGCGTCCGGCTGGCGCAGGGCCGCACGGGGGATATCGACAAATATCTGACCGCCGGGCAGGGCGCGACCCGCCGCGCCGCGGCGCTCACACATCGCCTGCTCGCCTTCTCCCGCCGCCAGACGCTCACCCCCAAACCGACCGTCATCAACCGGCTGCTCGGCGATTTTTCCGAACTGGTCCGGCGCACCGTCGGTCCGCAGATCGAGGTGCAGACGATCGCCGCCTCCGGCCTGTGGCCCGCCCTGGTCGACGCGAACCAGCTTGAAAATGCGCTGCTCAACCTCTGCATCAACGCCCGCGACGCGATGCCGGTTGGCGGCAAGATCACGATCGAGACGGGCAATCGCTGGCTGGACGATCGCACCGCGCGCGAGCATGGCCTGACGCCCGGCCAATATGTCACCGTCTGCACCAGCGATACCGGGACCGGCATCGACAAGGCGATTTTGGATCGGGTGTTCGATCCGTTCTTCACCACAAAGCCGATCGGGCAGGGCACGGGCCTCGGCCTATCCATGGTCTATGGCTTCGCGCGCCAGAGCAACGGCCATGTCCGCATCTATTCCGAACCGGGCGACGGCACGATGGTGTGCATCTACCTGCCCCGCCATCGCGGCGAGGAGGATGTGGATGCGCCCGACATCGCCGAACCGGCGGTCGAGGCGGAAGCGGGCGAGACGGTGCTGGTGATCGACGACGAACCGTCGGTGCGGATGCTGATCGTCGATGCGCTCGGCGACCTGGGCTATCATTGCCTGGAGGCGGCGGATGGTCCGTCGGGCCTGCGCATTCTGGAATCCCGTGGTCGGATCGACCTGCTCATCACCGATGTCGGCCTGCCCGGTGGCCTCAATGGCCGCCAGGTCGCCGACGCCGCCCGCATGCTGCGCCCCGACTTGCGAATATTGTTCGTCACCGGCTATGCCGAAAACGCCGTGCTGAACCACGGCCATATCGAACATGGCATGGAAGTGCTGACCAAGCCCTTCGCCGTGGACGAACTGCACCGTCGTGTGGCGACGCTCTTGCAGGCAGAATAATTTCCGTTCGCTTCGAGCCTGTCGAGAAGCGGGTGACGCAAGGGCTGTTACCCGAACAGATAGATATGGATCGGGTTTTTCGGGTCCAGTAGCATCTTGGCGGTCAGCGCCAGCGACATGACGATCAGCAGCGGCTTGATCAGCCGCGACCCGAAGCGCATCGCCAGATGCGACCCGATCTGGCCGCCGGTGATGCTGCCGACCGCCATGGCCAGTCCCGCGACCCACAGCACATGCCCGCCCGCCAGCATCGTCAGCAGCCCGGCGACATTGCTCGCGAAATTCGCCGCCTTGGTCTGGGCCGTGGCGCGCAGGATCGACAGGCCGCCCAGCGCCAGCAATATGGTGGTGTAGAAGGCGCCCGCGCCCGGCCCGAAAAAGCCGTCATAGAAGCCGACTACGCCGACAAGGCCCGTCAGGCCCGCCATGCCGACCCGCGCATGGCGATCGGCGTCGCCCAGCTTGGGCGAGAAGGTGAAATAGGCGGCCATCGCGATCAGCAGCGCAGGCATCAGCCCGGCCAGGATCGACGGATCGACCCGCTGCAACAGCCATGCGCCGCCCACCGACCCGATAAAGGCGGCGG
This sequence comes from Sphingomonas bisphenolicum, assembly GCF_024349785.1. Taxonomy (NCBI): domain Bacteria; kingdom Pseudomonadati; phylum Pseudomonadota; class Alphaproteobacteria; order Sphingomonadales; family Sphingomonadaceae; genus Sphingomonas; species Sphingomonas bisphenolicum. Next base: position 3,523,586 of record NZ_AP018817.1, on the reverse strand, counting down.
CGATCGGCGCCTTGTAGGTTTTGAGGTCCATATGCCCGCGCCGGGCATAGGCGATACAGGCGCCGAACGTGCCGAAACAGCTTTGCAGCTTGTTGGTCGCCACCGCCTGCACCGGCGGTATCCCGGCGGCCATCAGCGCGGGCAGGGTGATGAGCCCGCCGCCGCCCGCCATCGCGTCGATACAGCCTGCCATCGTTGCTGCGGCCATGAGGAAGGCGATGGTTTCGGGGGAGAGGATCATGCAGTGACGGGCCTTGTTATCGTTCCCGTTTGCCCTGAGCCTGTCGAAGGGCTTCTCTTCTTTGGGATGAAAGAAATGGGCTGCGACAGGCTCAGCCCGAACGGGCTAGGAAACGAGCGACGCCGCCCGTCTCCTCAATAGGCCCGCGCTATAGCGAACTCGACCGCTTCGGTAAGGGCCGCCTTGGCCTTGCCGGCATCGAACCGCCCCAGCGCGTCGATCGCGCGCTGGCCATAATGGCGCGCGCGCGCCAGCGTGTCGGCGATCGCCCCGGTCTGGCGGAGCAGGCCGGTTGCATGGGCCAGGTCTTCGTCGCTGATCTTGTGGCCCGCGATCGCCGCCTTCCAGAAAGCGCGATCCGCCTCATCCCCACGCGCATAGGCCAGGATGACCGGCAGGGTCACCTTGCCGTCGCGGAAATCGTCGCCCGCATCCTTGCCCATGGTCGCGCCGTCCGATTCATAATCGATCGCATCGTCGATCAACTGGAAGGCGATGCCCAGATTGCGGCCATAGACGTCCAGCGCCTGCTCCTCCGCCTCGTCACGGTCGGCGACCACGGCAGAAATGCGGCAGGCGGCGGCGAACAAAGCGGCGGTCTTGGCGCCGATGATGTCGAGATATTGTTCTTCGCTGGTGTCGATCTTGCGCTGCGCGGTCAATTGGTTGACCTCGCCCTCCGCGATCACCGCCGACGCATTGGCCAGAATCTTCAAGACCTTGAGCGACTCCGCCTCGACCATCAGCTCGAACGAGCGGGAGAAGAGGAAGTCGCCCACCAGCACGCTGGCGCTGTTGCCCCAGATGATGTTGGCGGTCTTGCGCCCGCGACGCAGCCCCGATCCATCGACCACATCGTCGTGCAGCAGCGTGGCGGTGTGGATGAACTCCACGGCGGCGGACAATTTGTAATGGCGCGACCCGGCGTAGCCGACCAGATCGGCGCAGGCCAAGGTCAGCATCGGCCGCAATCGCTTGCCGCCGCCCGCGATCAGGTGGCCGGCCAGTTCCGGGATCAGCGGGATGCGCGACTGCATCCGGTCCAGGATCACGGCATTGACCTGGTTCATGCCGTCGGCGACGAGCGCCATGATGGGGGCGAGCGAAGGCGCGGCTGTGGCGCGGCCGATCGGGTGGACGTTACCGGGGGCGGGTGCTGTCATGACCGCGCTCATGTGGCGGCGCAAAATGTGAAAGGCAAGCGGGAATAGCTTGCGCGACGCGCCGGATGCGGCAAAAAGCGCGCCATCTGGAACCGGAGGCCCAAGTGGACGAGACTTTGAACCGCTATCGCGAAAGCATCGACAATATCGACGCGGCGCTGGTGTTCATGCTGGCCGAACGGTTCAAGGTCACGCAGGCCGTGGGCGAATATAAGGCGACTCACGACCTGCCCCCCGCCGACCCCGGCCGGGAAGAGCGCCAGATCACCCGCCTGCGCCAGTTGGCGCTCGACGCGAAGCTCGACCCCGATTTCACCGAAAAATTCCTGCGCTTCATCATCGACGAGGTGATCCGCCACCACGAGCAATTGCGCGAGGGCTGAAATCCCTTCGCAATGCCGATGGACATCACCCCGCCGGATAGCTCTCATGCCCGGCATTCTCCCAATGGAAGCCGGTATAAGTCAGCATGGTCGCGAAGCTTTCCGACCGCACCTGATGCCACCAGCCTATGGGCACGAATAGCAGGTCGCCCGGCGTCAGCAGCACCTCATAGCGTAGCACGTCGCGCGCCTGCGGATGGAGCGCCAGCCGGGCAGGGTCGGTGACGTCGCGCACCTCGCTGAAGACATGCGACTTGTGCGCCAGCCGCTGCGTTTGCGACGGCGGGATCAGGATCACGCGCTTGGTCCCCGTCACCTGTGCCAGCAGATTGTTGGTCAGGTCGAAGTGCAGCGGCGTGAACGTGCCTTCGCCGCCGATCCACAGCATCCCCGGCGCGCGCGTCAGATAGGCGTCGAGATGCCCCAGGTCCGCCGCCAGCGGCGCCAGCGCCGGCGCATTGGCGGCGCTGTTCGACGCGGTCAGATAGGCGTCGTTGCCACCCGCCCGCGCCAGAGCGATGAACTGGCGGAAGGGCGCGCGCTTGCGGTGCCTATCCTTCTTCAGCTCATAATCCTGCGCACGTGATCGCCCGCCCTGATATTCGATCTCGGCGTCGCCGACCGTCTCGGCCAGATAGTCGGGCGTCCAGCGCTCCAGCGCCGGCCATCCGGCCATCGCACCCTTGATCAGCACCGGCCGACCCGGCGCGTAGAAGCTGTGCAGGAAATCCTCGCCCGACAGATTTTCCGCGGTCAGCAGACCCGAAGCATAGGGCGACAACGCCCGCTGCCGCTCCTGCACCGCCAGCAGCCAGTCGCGCCGCTTGAGCGCTAGCGCATCTTCGGCCGTCTGCGGCTTGGGCGCGGGCACCGCTGCCGCGCGCGGCGCAGCGCCGAAATCGATCTGCCGCAGCGCCATCTGCATTCGCATGTCATTGGCCTGGGCGGGGAGGGAAGGCGGGCGCTTGCTCATGTCGTCCCTTATCGCGCGATCATGACAGCGATGTTGCAGAAGATGACGGTTCGGTGACGGGCTAGTCCAAGCCCGTGCAGATCAAGCCGGCTCCACCACCCCAGTCATCTTCTTTCCCTGCGACCGCCCGAGCAGCACGCCGCCCAGCGCCAGCGCGAACCCGACAAGCTGCACCGGCCCCAGCCGCTCGCCGAACAGCAGCCATGCCTCGATGGCGGCCAGCGGCGGCACCAGCAGCAACAGCATAGACATGCGCGTCGGCCCCTGATGCCGCACCAGCCACACGAGCAGCGACAGCCCCGCTGCCGACAGCCCCAGCACCGACCAGCCAAGGCCGATCCACAATAGCGGGTCATTGTCCCAGCGCCATTCCCCAACGATCAGCGTTGCGGCGATCGCCACCAGCGCGCCGCCCAGATTCTGTGCCGCGCCCGACATCAGGATCGGATCACCGGCGATCGCGCCGCGCTGGATCAGCGTTCCGCCGGTCATGGCGATGACCGCGATCACACCCGCCACCACCGGCACCAGACCGATCGCGCCGGCGCCGCTGCGCTCCAGTGCCGGCAACAACACGCACACCACCCCGCCGATCGCGATGGCGAGGCCCGCCCAACTCCGCCCCGGCAAGCGTTCGCCCAAAAGTGCGACGCTCGCCACCGCGACCATCAGCGGCTGGGTCGCGCCCAGCAGCGACATGATCCCGGCCGGCATCCCCCGGCTCACGGCCCACCAGCTTACGGTCAGGTACAGGCCATGCAGCATCGCCCCTGCCGCCAGGTGCAATCCCAGCCGTCGCCCCCGCGGCCACGCCTGCCGCGCATAGAGCGCGCACCCGCCCAGCAGCAGCGTCGTCGCGGTCAGCCGCACCGCCAGGATCAGTTCTGGCGCCCCATGCGGCACCACCGCCCGCGCGACGATGAAGCCGGTGGACCAGATCAGGACGAACAGAATGGATGCGACGATACCGAACATCCGCCGCCTTTGGCGCAAGGGCAGGGGGATGTCGAGCGGGCGGAAGGGAGGAGGGGACGGCGGCGCGTGTCCGCGTCCCGGTCAAAAGGAGAGGGCATTGGGCCGCTCGGCAGGGAGGTCGCCGCGGCTATCGCAGCGGGACCGGCTCCCGCGCGCAAGGGGTGAGCGCCATCATGGCCGCATCGACCATCTGCCGGTGCGCATCGCTGCCCCGCGCCACATCCAGCCAGGGCTGGCCGGTCGCCGATCCGCGGCTCTCATGCCAGATCTTGCCGGCGACAAGGTCGATCTCCTCGTCGGTGGGCTGATGCTGGTCCGCCAGGCATCGCATCAAAAGCGCATGAAAAAGATTTCCGGAATTCGTTTGAATTCGGTTCATGGGCATCCTCTCCTGGCGCCGATGTTTTCTCGGCTGCCGTAAGGGAAACTGCCAGATTCGCCGCCGTTCGTCAATGAACGGAGGCCGCGTCGCGAAATGCCTATTCCCGCCCGGCCCTGATCGCCGCCCCGCCGGCGAAGGGCGTGATCGCGACCAGAAGCAGCGACGCCGCGCCCAGGAACTTCAACGCCGCGCCGCTGTCGTCGCCCAGCGTCCCTGCGCCGAAGATCAGCAGCGGCACCGCCAGCGGCAGCGCCAGCAATCCCGCGAGCGCGCCGCTCGATCGCAGCCCGGCGGTCAGCGTCGCCACCAGCAGCCCCAGCGCCGCCAGCGCGGGCGTGCCGATCAACAGCCCGATCTCCAGTTGCATGATCGTCGCCCCGTCCAGCTTCAGCAGCGCCGCGGCGGGCAGGGTGGCGATCATCAGCGGCGGGCCGAAGCCCAGCCAATGCGCCGCCAGCCGGGCGATCACCACCATTTCCTCGCCGATGCCGCGCAGCGCGATCTGGTCCAGCACGCCGCTGTCCCGGTCCGGCGCGACCAGCCGGTCGACCGGCAACAGGCTGGCGAGCAGGGCTGCGATCCACAGCATCCCGCCGCCGGTGCGCCCCAGCAGCGCGGCATCCGGCCCGACCGCAAAGGGGTAGAGGCTGGCGACCAGCAACAGGAACGCGACCGGCAGCCACAGCCCCGCCGACGCCCAGGCCTGGCGCAAATCCCGCGCGGCGAGCAGCCAGAGCAGCCTCATGCCGGCTCCGCCTGATAGTCGCCCAGCGCGATCAGCACCGGCGCGTCGATCGGCAGCGGCTGGTGGGAGGCTGCGACTACGATCCCGCCTGCCGCCAGATGCGTCGCCACCGCCGCGCCCAGCAACGCCGTGGACGCCGTGTCCAGCCCGTTGCCCGGCTCGTCGAGCAGCCAGATCGCGGCCCCGCTGGCGATCACCCTCGCCAGCATCGCGCGCTTGCGTTGCCCGGTCGACAGCATCCGCACCGGCACCTCGGCCAGCGCCGTCAGCGCCATCGCGTCCAGCGCCGCCGCCACCGCGTGGCCGTCGGCCCGATCCAGCCTAGCCCAGAAATCGAGCGCTGGGCGCAGCGGCAGGTCGGCGTCCAGCGCCAGACGCTCGTCGGTCAGCGCGATCCCGCCGGTTCGCTCCACCGTGCCGGCAAAGGCCGGCAGCAGCCCGGCAATGACTCGCAACAGGCTGGACTTGCCCACGCCATTGGGGCCGGTCAGCAGCGCCCCGCCGCCCGGCGCCAGCGCCAGGTTCACGTCCCGGAACAGCATCCGCCCCCCGCGCAGGCAGGCCAGCCCGTGCAGGCGCAGCGCCGCCCCGCTCATGAGGCGACCATATCCTCCAGCACATGCATATCGATGTCGGACAGGCCGAAATGATGGCCGATCTCATGCACCACGACATGGGTGATGAGCGCGTCGAGCGGCACGCCGGTTTCGACCCATTCGTCGAGCAGCGGGCGGCGGAACAGATGGACGGTCGGGGGCACGTCCCCGGTCTGCGCCTCCTGGCCCACCGGACGGCCGCTATACAGACCGGTCAGGCCGAAAGGGTCGTCAATCTCCATCTCCTTCAAAATGTCGGCTGGCGCGAACTCCTCCACGAACAGCACGACATCGGACAGATGCGCGTTGAACGGGTCGGGCAGGCGGCTGAGCGCCTCCAGCGCGAGCGTCTCGATCTCCTGGGGGGTCGGGGCGAAGCGGAGCGGTTGACCGGGGTGCGACATGCCTGCCACATAACCTAAGGCATTTCAGGCCCCAAGGCATTTCATGAGGATAGGGACATGATTGGCAAACTGAGCGAAGAGGATCGCGCCGTCGCGCTGGCTGACCTGCCGCAATGGACCAGCGTGGCGGAGCCGGAAGGGATATCGCGCCGCTTCACCTTCATCGATTTCGTCGGCGCCTTCGGCTTCATGACGCGGGTCGCGATCCTGGCCGAAAAGGCGGATCATCATCCCGAATGGTCGAACGTCTATAACCGGGTGGACATTCTTCTCACCACCCATGACGCGGGCGGCCTGTCACAACGCGACATCGACCTCGCCCATGCGATCGACGCGCTGGCGGATTGAGCATTCAATAGTTGGAGACGCCCTCGATCCGGTCCTCATAGCCCCGCAAGGCCGCCGTCACAGATCGATCGCCTGCATAGCGCCGCCGCAGCATCGCCAGCTTCGCGTCGGTGCCGCTGCACAATTCGGCGATATTTTCGGCGATATAGGCGCGTCGTTCGGCGTCATAGGGTTCTTCGCCGCGGAAATGGTCGCACCCGTCGCGGTCCACCATGAAGGCCGTGACTTCCTGCGGGAAGGGCAGCGCCGACCCGCCATCGTCGGACGGCGGCAGGTCCAGCGTGTTGCGCGGCGCAGGCTGAGCGCGGACCGTCACGAGCGGCGATGCCTTCACCGGCTTCGCCACCGGTTCGGCCGCGGGCAGCAGCGGGGCGGGATCCGGCTCGATCGTGGCGACGGTGGCGACTGGCGGCGCAGCGCCATTGTCGGCCTGTGCACTGTCGGCGGACGAGCCGCGACAGCCGGCCGCCAGGGCCAGCATCAGCACCACAGGAACCAGACCCAAACGCCCGCTCACCCGATCTCCTCCCGCAAGCTGGCGATCAAATCGGCTACATGGGGCAGCCGCGACTCTTCTTCGTCCAGGATCGCCAGAAACGCGGCCCGCCTATAGTCGGCCAGAGCGTCGGGCGAAAGACGGCTTGCTGCGGGCATTGCCGAAATCACGATGTCCAGAAGCCGCTCGGCGCCGTGCAATCGGCCCCACAGATAGTCATTCTCGCGATAGACCCTGCTAAAGAACGCGCCGAAGTTGTTGAATTCAATGCCCTTGAGTGTGGCGGCCGCGCCACCGCCGCGTATCGCGCCACAATCTTCCGGCGAAATCCGGTCGACTTTCACCGGATCATATTCATCCAGAGTGTCACCCTGGAGCAACGGTAGGGTGGCGATATCGGTGAAGGGAAAGCCCAGATAGGCGAGCAGCATCGTCCGGCGCCCCGTCTTGGGCAGCGCCGCGAAGGCGTCCGCCAGCATCTGGTCGGCCGCCTCGTCCCGCGCCTTCAACCCCCGCGCCTGTGCCACCGCCGCCAGCGCGGCGGCGGCATCGGTCGACACCGCCTTGGCCGCCGCGGCGACGTCGGCGCCATGGAAGTCGCTATCCTCGCATTCGGCATAGAGCGTCAGCGCGCCATAGATGGCGTCGTGCATCCCCTGCACCGCAGGATCGTCGGCCTGCGCGTCCAGTTCCAGCGTGTCGGCCAACCGCCGCGCCAGATAGCGCAGGCGGCGGATGCGAAAGGCCAGGTCGTGGGCGCGGAAGAAGGCGACCGGGGCGGAGGCCGAACCGCTCTCCGCGCTCAACTGGTCGGCGCCATCCTTGCGGATATCGGCCCAGATCGCCTGGCGATAGCTTTCGCGCATCATGGCGCTGTCTTCGCCGCTCAGGCGGAACAGCAGCGCGCAGAGCGATTCGACGATGCCCGACAATTTCAGGTGCCCATAGGCCGGATAGGCAAAGCCCGCCGCGCTCGCCGCCCGCTGCTGCGCCTTGGCGCGCCAGGCGGACAGGCGCGCGGGCGTCGGCCGGTCCAGGAACAGCATCTTGCCGATCGCGCTCTCCACCTCCGTCTCGATGCCGGGACGCAGCGCGTCCAATATCCGCCGCATCCGCCGGATGCGCGTGCTGTGCCGGTCGATCGCCTCCAGATTGTCGCGGATCGGCTGTTCGCGCGGAATGTCCGACAGCGCGCCGAAAATGGTGCGGAAGAAGCCGGGCAGGGGCGTGTCCGCCCCGGTCGGCGCCTCCTGCTGCTCGCCTTCCTTGTTCAGGCGGATGGATCGGTGCCCCGGCTTGGGATCGATATAGACGAAGCGTCGGTCGACTTCACGGCGCGAGGGCCGGTTGCGCAGCGCGCCGATCGCCTGGGCGAAGGGCGCATTGGCCAGCACCGATCCGTCGATCAGCACCGCATCCTCGGCCGTCCCGCGTGCGGCATGGCGGGGCAGGGCGCGGCCCAGAAAGGCGTCGCGAGTCGGCCAGGCGCGATGGCGGCGCTTCAACACCCGGTCCAGTTCGCGCACGGTGAAGGGCGGGAAGGCGCCGGGGAAGCTGGCGGTCGCGCGCGCCGCGAACACCAGTTCGGCCGGATCGGCGAACGGTCGCTCCCCGCGTCCGCGCGCCTTGAAGCCGATCGACAGCCGATGCTCGGTCTCGATCACCTGCGGCGGGCTGTTGAGGTTCAGGCTTTGCGGATGCCCCTCGAAATCGGTGACGGTGACGAACAGGTCCAGCGGATGTCCGTCGGGTAGCAGCGGCGGACCGTTGCCGGTCGCCGCCATTGCGTCGAAGGCGTCGATCAACATGGTGGAGAATATCTCTCCGCCAAAGGGTGGCTCGAACCAGCGCGACCGGATGAAGCGGGAGAGTTTCATCCGCACTTCCTCGCGCGTGTCCGGGGCCACGGTGCGCTCCACCGCGTCGCCCGGCCGCCGCGCCGCCATCCAGACCAGGGGCGTGGCCCAGAATTTGGTCATGGCGCGGGCCGGCCGCGCATCGGGATCCAGCAGCCGGTCGACGTCGGCATTGTCCAGCCACATGCGTGTCAGGGGCTCCAGCGACTGGCCCGTCTCGATCGCCTGCGCCAGGAAGATGCCGTTGATCCCGCCCGCGCTGGCGCCCGCGATGATGTCCGGCATGACGCGCAGTCGCACGCCGCTGGCCGCCTCCATCGCTGCCAGCACCTGGGCATAGACCGTCTCGCTGCCGCCGCCGCCCGGTGCGCCCTCATGGAAGGCGCGGCTGGCGCGGGCCAGATGCCACACCTCCTTGGTGATGCCATGCATGTAGATCGCCAGGCTGATGCCGCCATAGCAGACCAGCGCCAGGCGCAATTCCCGCTCCTTCATGGGGCAAGCGTCGCAGAGCGCGGCGGACTTGTCGAGGCTGACAAGCCAAAACAACGGAGGCAGCGGCTACCCAACCGCAAACTCGGCCCAGATCGGCAGATGGTCCGACGCCTTCCTTGCCGCGGCGCTTTCATGCACCCCGCAATCCTTGAGCGTCAGCTTGCCGCAATGCATGATCCGGTCGAGCCGCGCCACCGGCCGCCGTGCATGGAAGCTCCGGCCGCAGGGCGCAAAGCTGTAATGGCGCGCAAAATCGGCCAGGCAGCCTCGCCCGGCGCTCCATTCGTTGAGATCGCCCATCAAGATCGTCGGCATCGCCGCGCCCTGCGCCGCGGCATGGATCACCGCGGCGGCCTGCTTGCGTCGCCACAGGCCCGACAGGTCGAGATGCATCCCGAACACGCGCAGGCTCGCGCCGCCCGTCGTCACCTCCGCCATGGTCGCGCCGCGCGGCTCCAGATAGGGCAGGTGCAGCACGTCATGTGCGCCCAGTTCGGCGTTCTTGCGCACTAGCAGCGCATTGCCGTGCCAGCCCATCGAATCGGCCTGCACGTTCAGCGGCACCGATTTATAATCGCTCTGGCTGTCCATCAGCCGCAGCGGGATGGCTGCCGACCGCACGCCGAAACGCCGGTCGGCCTCCTGCAAGGCGACGATGTCGGCATCGACCTCCGCCAGCACCTCCAGCACCCGTTCGGGCATCCGTCGCCGGTCTGTGCCGATGGCCTTGCGGATATTATAGCTGGCGACGCGGATAGTTTTCATGGCCGTAACAATGCGCCAGCGCGCCGGATGTTTCCAGCGACGCAATCGATGTTCTTGCATTGTTCGCACTTGCCCGCCATATCGACCCCATGGCCAAGGCAAAGCGCAAATTCGTCTGTCAGCAATGCGGCACCGTCGCGGCCCGCTGGCAGGGCCAGTGCGAGGATTGCGGCGAGTGGAACAGCATCGTCGAGGAAGCGGCCGAAACCGTCTTCTCCTCGCGCCACGACCTGCAAAATGGCGGCCGGGCGATCACGCTGATCGGCCTCGACAGCAAGGTCGAACTGCCCCCGCGCACCAGCACCGGCATCGCCGAGTTCGACCGGGCGCTGGGCGGCGGCATCGTCGCGGGTTCCGCGACGCTGATCGGCGGCGATCCGGGCATCGGCAAATCGACGCTTCTGCTGCAAGCGGCCGCGCGGGTCGCCGCGCGCGGGCTGTCCGTCGCCTATATTAGCGGCGAGGAAGCGACCGACCAGGTCCGCTTGCGCGCGCAGCGGCTGGGCCTGGGCAATGCGCCGGTCATGCTCGCCAGCGCGACGTCGGTGCGCGACATACTGACGACCCTGAGCGAAGGGCCGCCGCCCGCCCTGCTGGTGATCGATTCGATCCAGACGATGCATAGCGACCTGATCGAGGGCGCGCCGGGCACCGTCAGCCAGGTCCGCGCCTCGTCGCAGGAACTGATCAAATTCGCCAAGCAACGCGGCACTGCCCTCATTCTCGTCGGCCATGTGACCAAGGACGGCAGCATCGCTGGCCCGCGCGTGCTGGAACATATGGTCGATACCGTGCTGGCGTTCGAGGGCGAGCGCAGCCACCAATATCGCATTCTGCGCGCGATCAAGAATCGCTTCGGCGGCACCGACGAGATCGGCGTCTTCGCCATGGTCGCCGAAGGACTGGAGGAGGTCGCCAATCCGTCCGCCCTGTTCCTGACCCAGCGCGACGAGACGGTGACGGGCGCGACCGTATTCCCCGCACTGGAAGGCACGCGGCCGGTGCTGGTCGAAATCCAGGCGCTGGTCGTGCGCCTGTCGAGCGGCGCGACCCCCCGGCGCGCGGTGGTCGGCTGGGACAGCGGGCGGCTCGCCATGGTGCTGGCCGTGCTGGAGGCGCGCTGTGGCCTCAGCTTCTCGACCTGCGAAGTCTATCTGAACGTCGCGGGCGGCTATCGCCTGTCCGATCCTGCCGCGGACCTCGCCGTCGCCGCCGCTCTGGTGTCGGCTTTGTCGGAGAAGCCGTTGCCGTCGGACGTCATCCTGTTCGGCGAGATCGCGCTGTCGAGCGAAATCCGCCCCGTTGCCCATGCCCCGCTGCGCCTGCGCGAAGCCGCCAAGCTCGGCTTCAACCGCGCCTTCATCCCCGCCGCCGCGGCGGACGGGGTGAAGGGAATCGCGGTCAGCGGTTTTCGCACCCTCGCGCAGCTTGTTGACCAGATGCTGGGACACGGATAGCCACAGGCGCAATGAACGCCATCGACATATCCGTCCTGCTCGCCATCGGCGGTTGCGCCGTGCTCGGCCTCATGCGTGGTTTCGTACTCGAAACCCTCTCGCTCATCGCCTGGGTGCTGGCGATCTTCTGCATCCGCCTGTTCCATGCCTCGGTCGCCGAAGTGCTGACCCCTTTCGTCGGCACCGCCAGCGGCGCGGCGATCCTGGCGCTGGTGCTGGTGTTTGGCGTGACCTTCGGCGCGGGCAAGCTGATCGCCCACGCCATCGGCCGCCGCACTCGCCAGTCGGTGCTGGGGCCGGTCGACCGGGTGCTGGGCGCGGGCTTTGGCGCGGTGAAGGGCCTGATCGGCGCAACCCTGCTCTTCCTCGCCTTCAGTCTGGTCTACGACACATTCTACGGCAGCGGCGCGCGCCGCCCCGACTGGCTGTCGGACGCCCGCACCTATCCGCTGCTCAACGCCAGCGGTCAGGCGATCAGCGAATTTCTGGCGGAACAGCGCGCCAAAAAGCCGGCGGCGGAAAACCAGTAACCTCCGTTGAGCGGTTACAGCCAGCCCTTTTCCCGATAGGCCGCCGCCGTCGCCTGTAGCCCGTCCTGCGTCTTCACCTGTGGTAACCATAGCCGCTTGGGCGGCTGCTTGCGCTTGCCCACTACCCAGTCGGGATGGCAGAAATAATCGACCCGATCCGGCGTCAATTTGGCATTGCGGCCCCGCACCATCCGGTCGGTCCGCGCCGCGATGTTCAGCAGCCATTCCGGCGTGGCGAAGGTCCGCACCGTCCGCCCGACCGCCCGGCCGATCGCGGCCCCGAAATCCTGATGATCCCAGCCGCCCGGCGTGCCGTCATCCACCTCATAGGTGCGCGTCAGGCTGTTTTCACGCTCCTGCGTCAAGGACAGCAGCAGCGCCGCCAGATCGCGCACATGGATCACCGACAACCGCCCGCCCGGCGGCAGCAGCATGATGCCGCGCTTGGCCATGCGGAAAAGCTCCAGCATCTCCTTGTCGCCCGGCCCGTAAATCGCTGGCGGGCGGACGATCGTCCAATCCAGCCCGCTCGCCTTCACATGCTTCTCGGCCAGTTCCTTGGACCATCCATAGTCGGACAGGCCCGGCTCCCGCGCCGCCAGCGACGACACATGCACCAGCCTTTTGATCCCGCGCTTCCGCATCGCATCGACCACCGCCATGGTGCCGCGCGCATTGCCCGCCTCGAAACCGTCGCGGTCGGGCGCGTTCACCACGCCGGCAATGTGGATCACCGCATCGGCGTCGCGCACCAGCGTATCGAGCGCGGCGCCATCCTCCAGCGACCCATGCACCCATTTCAGTTTCGCGCGCGGCGGCTGCGCCCGGCGAGTCAGCGCATTGATGCGCAATCCATCCGCCAACGCCTGCTCCAGCGTTTCGGCGCCGACGAAGCCCGTCGCGCCGGTCATGGCAATCCGCATCTGCTGCATGTCGCTCAGACCATCGCCATATGGTCGCGATGGACCAGTACGGACCGCGGCATTTCGCCCAGCAGCGCAGCGATATCCTCGCTGCGCCTGCCTGCGATCTTCACCGCGGCCTCGCTGTCATATTCGATCAACCCGCGCGCAATCACCCGACCGTCCTGCGCGACGATGTCGACCACGTCGCCGCGATCGAACACGCCCTCGACGCGCGCGACCCCGGCGGGCAGCAGGCTGTTGCCTTTAGTCAGCGCCTTTTCCGCGCCTGCATCGACGATGATCCGCCCGCGCGTGGTCAGCCGTCCGGCCAGCCAGCCCTTGCGCGCGCCTTTTCCTTGCGCGGCGAGGAAGATCGATCCCTTGCCGCCACCGGCCCAGTGGGACAACGGCGCGTCCACCTTGCCCGAAATGATCGCCAGATGCGCGCCCGCGCCGGTCGCGATCCGCGCGGCCTGGATTTTCGACACCATGCCGCCCGATCCCATGCCCGACGCCGATCCGTCATCGGCCATAGCCGCGATCCGCGCGTCGATCGTCTCTATCGTCTCTATCAGCATGGCGCCGGCATCGGCGTGCGGGTTGGCGGTGTAAAGCCCGTCGACATCGGAAAGCAGCACAACCGCGTCAGCCCGTGCCGCCTGTCCGATGCGCGCCGCCAGCCGGTCATTGTCGCCGAAGCGGATTTCGGCCGTCGCCACGCTGTCATTCTCATTGACCACCGGCACGACATTGAGCGCCATCAGCCGCTCCAGCGTGGCCGAGGCGTTGAGGTAACGGCGGCGATTTTCCAGGTCGTCCAGCGTCACCAGCATCTGTGCGGCGGTGATGCCCTTTTCGTCGAGCAGGCTGGCCCAGCATTGCGAGAGGGCGATCTGCCCCGTCGCCGCCGCCGCCTGCGCATCCTCCAGCGACCCGCGCCCGCCCTTGGGCAGCTTCAGCCGCCGCGCGCCCAGCGCGATCGCGCCCGACGACACGATGATGACCTGCTGCCCCGCCGCGCGACGCACCGCGACATCGGCGACCAGCGTGCGCAACCAGTCCACCCGCACCGCGCCCGCCGGATCGACCAGCAGCGCGGAGCCGATCTTGACGACCAGGCGGCGGACGAGGGCGGGGGGGAAACCGGAGAGGGCGTTCATGGCGGTCTAAAACAACATCCGTTCGGTTCGAGCTTGTCGAGAACCCTCGCGCATGGTTCTCGACAAGCTCGAACCAAAGGGAGGTAGGGCTATAGCGCCGTCAGATCGGCGACCATGTCCCGTCGCTTTCTTCCCCGCTATCTTCGGACGCCTCGCGCGCATCCTCGTCCATTACCAGCAGCACCGCGTCGAGCAGCGCGCCCACGCCCTCGCCGGTCGCGCCGGAGATGATGAACACGTCCTCGACCCCCGCCTCTTCACGCAGCTGGTCGGCAATATCCTCCATCAGCTCCTGCCCCAGCAGGTCGCCCTTGTTGAGCACGACGATCTGCGGCTTCTCGTCCAGCCCCTCGCCATAAGCGGCCAGTTCCTCGGTGACGATATGGAACGCCTCGACCGGATCGTCGGTCGTCGCGTCGATCAGGTGCAGCAGGACGCGGCAACGCTCGATATGCCCCAGGAAGCGATCGCCGATGCCGACCCCTTCCGCCGCGCCCGCGATCAGGCCGGGAATGTCCGCCAGCACGAACTCACGGTCGCGATGCAACACCACGCCCAGTTGCGGCTTGGTGGTGGTGAAGGCATAGGCGCCGACCTTCGCCTTGGTGTTGGTCACCTGATTGATGAGCGTAGACTTGCCCGCATTCGGCATCCCCACCAGCCCGACATCGGCCAGCAGCTTCAGCCGCAGCCACACCCACATTTCCTGGCCAGGCCAGCCCGTGCCATGCTGGCGCGGCGCGCGATTGGTGCTGGTCTTGTAGGACATGTTGCCCCGGCCGCCGTCGCCGCCACGCAGGAAGGTGACGCGCTGCCCGACCTCAGTGAAGTCGGCCAGGACGTCCTGGTCCTCATAGTCGCAATTGCCGTCCTCGTCCTCGCTGCCTTCGATCGGCTTGGGGTCGGACAGGATCTGCGTGCCGACCGGCACCTTGATGATCAGATCCTTGCCGCCCGCGCCATAACGGTTCTTGCCCATGCCGGGCGTGCCGCGCTGCGCCTTGAAATGCTGCGTGTAGCGGAAGTCGATCAGGGTGTTGAGACCCTGCACCGCTTCGAAGATGATGTCGCCGCCCTTGCCGCCATTGCCGCCGTCGGGACCGCCATATTCCTCATATTTTTCGCGGCGAAAACTGACCGCGCCGGGGCCGCCCCAGCCGGATTTGATATAGATTTTGGCTTGATCGAGAAAATGCATGGGCGGCCCATAACCGCAAAAGGGGAAAAGTTAAACCTTGGCCTGCGCCGCTATGGCAGCAGCCTCCTGCATCAGCGCGAAAGTCAGGCTGCGCGTGGCGATTTCGCGCGCTTTTTCGCGCGGCAGGGCAAGCGCGGCGGCCATCGCGCCGCCCAGCTGCGAATCGCCCAGCGCCAGCAGCACCAGCATCAGCGTATTGTCCCGGATCAGTTCGGCCAGATGCGGGGTCAGCGCGCTCGCCGCCAGTTTGTCGACCAGCCGGTGGATCGCCTCCACCACCGGGTCCAGCGCATCCTCATTGCCCGACGCCAGCATCCAGCTCGCCAGCGCGCCCGCGCCTTCCCGATCGAACGCGTCGAACGTCATGTCGACGATCGTGCGCGGGCTGACCTCGCCGCGCCGCGCCGCATCCACCGCCTCGCCGATCTTGGCGGTGATCGTGTCGGCCAGATGCGCCGCCAGCGCCTTCTGCAATCCCGCCGCCGATCCGAAATGGTGCAGCAGATTGGCGTGCGTCCGCCCGACCCGCCCGGCCACGGCTTTCAGCGTCACCGCCTGCGGCCCCGCTTCGATAAGCAAATCGCGGGCCGCCTCCACGGCGACGAGGCGGCTTTCATCCGGGCTGAGGCGCGCGCGCTTTATTGACATGATTGTAAGCAACTCTTATTTACATCAATGTAAGTAACGACCGGAGACATTCCCATGACCCCGACCGACCTCACCATCACGCCGCGCGACCGCCGTTTCGGGCGAGATCGTGCAACAGCGCGACATTGGCTGAACGGCGACCCGATCGCCACGGCTTTCTTCAATGCGCTGTCGATCACCTTCCCGCGCGGCGAAGCCTTTTTCATCGAGAGCGTCCGCGCCTTCCGCGACGGCGTGCCCGACAGGCTGGCGGGCGAGATCGCCGCCTTCACCAAACAGGAAGTCGTCCACAGCCGCGAACATATCGCCTTCAACCGGCAGGTGACCGACCATGGCTATGACGTGTCGCGCCTCGACGCCGACGTGACGATGGTGCTGGACTTGGCCAAACAGCGCCCGCCGATCGCCAGCCTGGCCGCGACCATGGCGCTGGAGCATTTCACCGCCATCCTCGCCCATGAGCTGCTTCGCGACCCGCGCCATCTGGACGGCGCCGACCCGGAGAGCGCGGCGCTGTGGCGCTGGCACGCGATCGAGGAGATCGAGCATAAGGGCGTGGCGCACGACACCTGGGTCCATGCCACGCGGGACTGGAGCCGCTTCAAACGCTGGTGGGTCAAGACGGCGATGATGCTGGTCGTGACCAGGCATTTCCTCCACCACCGCGCTCGCGGGATGATGGACCTGTTGCGGCAGGACGGCATTACCGGGCGGCGCGCCTGGGGCCGGCTGCTGCGCTATGCGCTGGTGCGGCCCGGTATCGTACGCCGGGTCGTGCGGCCGTGGCTGGGCTATTTCCTGCCCGGCTTCCATCCGTGGGCGATCGACGACCGCGCGCTCATCGCTCTCGCCGACAGCCCCTACGCCCATGCGCGGCCTGACGGCGCATTGCCTTCGACCGCTTGACCGGACGCGCGCAGGGGGCTCTTATCGGCGCATGACCGATGCCCCCACACTCGAAACCGCCCGTCTGGTCCTGCGCCCCCATCGGGTGGACGACTATGGCGCCTGCCGGACCCTCTGGGCCGATCCGGACGTCGTGCGCCATATCGGCGGCGTCCCGCTCGACAGCCAGGCCGTCTGGTTTCGTATCCTGCGCTATGCCGGCATGTGGCCTTTGCTCGGTTACGGCATGTGGGTGATCGAGGCGCGCGACAGCGGCGCTTTCCTGGGCGAAGCCGGACTGCTCAGCGCGCAGCGGGGTCTTGCCGAACTGGAGGGCGTGCCGGAAGCCGGCTGGGTGCTCGGTCCGCAAGCCTGGGGCAGGGGGATCGCCACCGAGGCGATGCAGGCGATCCTCATCTGGAGCGACTCCCATCTCGAAGCGCCATCGCTGCGCTGCATCATCGATCCTGGCAATATGGCCTCGATCAAGGTCGCCGAGAAACTGGGTTTCCAGATGCTGACCGACACCGAACTGGGCGGAAAGCCGACGCGGGTGTTCGATCGACCGAAAGCGCCTCCCCTGTAAAGGGAGGCGCCCAATCAGGCCGCCATCGGCACGACCGCATCGCGATACAGGTCTATCGCCGGGTCGTTGCTCTGCCGTCCGGCATCGCCTTCCTCGAACAACAGGCAATCGACCATGGCGTCGCGGCCCAGGCTGTAGCGTTGCGCGGTCCGTCCGCTGAAGCGGAAGCCCAGCTTGCGCAGGACGTTGCCCGACGCGCGATTGTCGGCGAAATGACCGGCGCGGATGTCGCGCACGCCATTGGCCCGCGCCATGCCCAGCACGGCGCGCGCGGCCTCGGTCGCGAAGCCCAGGCCCCAATAGGGACGGGCGATCCAATAGCCGAGTTCGGGCGTGCCATCCTCGTCCAGATGGACGCCGCAGCCGCCGACCAGGCGCGGCGCGCCCTGGGTGCGGGTGAAGGCCAGCAGGCGGGGCAGTTGCGGATGCTGCGGCAGGGCCAGAAACGCCTCTGCATCGTCCGGGCCATAGGGGCTGGGCGCGCGCGACAGGTTGCGCAGGATCGCCGGGTCGTTGATCGTCTGGGCCAGCGTGGCGGCATCTTCCATCCAGCCCGGACGCAGGAGCAGGCGGGGGGTACGGGCAAACATTCTCGTCTCTCCTCTTGTCTGCGCCCTTAGCCGCCAATCATGACGACTTCGCGACGCGCGGTTCTGGATGAATCCCCGCCCGCAAGACGCGCGAGAAGACGTGGAGTTCCAGAGGCTTGGAGGGAAATCGGAAGAGAAATGCCCCCTTGTCTGTCAGCACCGTTCCGGCAAAGAACGGGCAACGGAAAAAGGGGCGCTCCCATGGAAGGAGCGCCCCTTGTTTCCCTCGAAACCGGCGGATGCCCGTGCAGGCTCCGACCGGGAGGATCGCCCCTTTTGCGGGGGACGATCCGTCATCGATCGTCCGTTATTCGGCCGCCTGGGCCAGTGCGTCGACCGACACATATTTGCGGCCGAGCTTGCCGGTGTGGAATACCACGCGGCCTTCGTTCAGCGCGAACAGCGTGTGGTCCTTGCCGATGCCGACATTGCGGCCCGGATAGACGCGCGTGCCGCGCTGGCGAATGATGATGTTGCCGCCGATCACTTCCTGACCGCCGAACTTCTTCACGCCAAGGCGCTTCGACTCAGAATCGCGACCGTTGCGCGACGAACCGCCAGCTTTTTTATGTGCCATTGTCTAAACTCCTGGAATATCTGGCCGGAAGCGATCAGGCTTCGGCAGCAGCCGGCGCTGCGTCTTGGGTCTTGGCAGCGGCCTTGTCGGCCTTCTTGCTTTCGCCGCCGATCGACAGGATCCGCAGGATCGTGTGATTCTGGCGGTGGCCGTTCTTGCGGCGATAATTGTGACGGCGACGCTTCTTGAAGACGATGACCTTCTCGCCCTTCGCCTGCGCGATGATTTCCGCCGCAACGGTCAGCTTGGCTACGTCCTTCAGGTCGCCGCCTTCGCCGGCCAGCAGGACATCGCCCAGCGTCACCTGGTCGCCGGCTTCGCCAGCCATCTTTTCAACGACGATCTTGTCTCCGGCGGCGACGCGATACTGCTTGCCGCCTGTGCGCACGATAGCGAACATGGCTTGTCTCTTCTCGTTCAAATCTGCTTTACGCAGCTCACCAAAGACATGACGCCTTAGCCGACCCGCGCGGGAATGTGGCCCGTTAGTGGAATGACTCGCGCCTGTCAACCGATGGCGGCGCAGGACGGGGGTGGTTTTCCCGCGTCACCATGCCTATCTTGGCGGCGAACAAGGGATAGCGACTATATATGCGGCACGCCATCGGGCAGGAATGGAACGGAAAGGGCGCAACCCTGCGCCTGCCCGTCCTGATCGCCTTATGGACGCTGATTCTGGTCACATTGCTGTCCGCCCTGGCGCCGTTGGGGCCGCCGCTCAGCCGGGCCACCGGCTCCGCCTTCAATCCCGCCACTGCCGACGTCGTATTGAAGGCGCGTACCCAGGCCAGCGGGCAGGTCGTCGCAGCACTGCGCCCCGATGGCGACGGCGCGCCGCCGCTGATTCTGGCCATCGCCCTCGCCATCATCCTGCTGGCCGGCCGTCATGCCGTGCCGATCGCGCCGACGGTCCGTTTCATCCAGAACCCTCGGTCCTTTACCCCGTCGCGCACCCGTCGCGCCCGCGCGCCGCCTGCCCCTTCCTGACGATTCGCTTCTCCGCCCGCACCTTGCGGGCATTCGTCGGAAGAAGGAGCATCCCATGGCTCGCAGGAAAGCCCGGCGCACCGGTCGCCGCCCGCCCTGGTGGTTCATGCCCGCCGTCATGTCCGGTCTAGCCGTCGCCGCCGCAGGTCTGTCCGCGGTGATGATGACCGTCGTAGAATAATCATGTTAGACTGTACGACGGCGCGGCCCATATCGCGCCGTCGGCAGCAGCGTTTCGAAAGGCTTCCATGCCCCATCACACGCCCCTGATCGGCACTATCGTCGCCGGCCTCGTCGTCGCCTTCATCATGGGCGCCATCGCCCATCGCCTCAAACTCTCGCCGCTGGTCGGCTACCTCGTCGCCGGCATCATGGTCGGCCCCTTCACCCCCGGCTTCGTCGCCGATGCGGGCCTGGCCAACGAACTGGCCGAAATCGGCGTCATCCTGTTGATGTTCGGCGTCGGCCTGCATTTCTCGCTCAAGGATCTTCTGTCGGTCAAATATATCGCGGTCCCCGGTGCGCTGGTGCAGATCGCGGTCGCGACTCTGCTTGGCATGGGCCTCTCCCACTTGATGGGATGGCCGCTGATGGGCGGGATCGTGTTCGGCCTCGCGCTCTCGGTCGCCAGCACCGTGGTGCTGCTGCGCGCCCTCCAGGGGGCCGATCTGGTCGAAACCCGGCGGGGCCGGGTCGCGGTCGGCTGGCTGATCGTGGAGGATCTGGTGATGGTGCTGGCGCTCGTCCTGCTGCCCGCGCTCGCCAACGTCATCAACAGCGCCGACGCGGGTGGGGGCGCGGGAGCGTTGATCGCGCCGCTGGTCGGCACCCTGCTCAAGGTCGCGGGCTTCGTCGCGCTGATGCTGGTGGTGGGCCGCCGGGTCATCCCCTGGGCGCTGCACTGGGTCGTCCACACCGGATCGCGCGAACTGTTCCGCCTCGCCGTCCTCGCGATCGCGCTGGGCGTCGCGTTCGGTGCTGCCTATGCGTTCGACGTGTCGTTCGCGCTGGGCGCCTTCTTCGCCGGCATGATCCTGGGCGAAACGCCCCTGAGCCGCCGCGCGACGGAGGAAACGCTCCCCCTGCGCGACGCCTTCGCCGTGCTGTTCTTCGTGTCGGTGGGCATGTTGTTCAATCCCGCCGTCCTGTGGGAACAGCCGCTGCCGCTGCTGGCCACCGTTGCGATCATCGTCGTGGGCAAATCGATCGCCGCCTATGCCATCGTCCGCCTGTTCCGCTATCCCAACGACACCGCGCTCACCATCGCGGTCAGCCTGGCGCAGATCGGCGAATTTTCCTTCATTCTCGCCTCGCTCGGCACCGGCCTCGGCGTCCTCCCGGCCGACGCGCGCGACCTGATCCTGGCCGGGGCGATCGTATCGATCTTCCTCAACCCGATCCTCTTCTCGCTGGTGGTGCGCGCGCGCAAGCAGGAGGAGCAGGATGAGGAGGACGCGCGCGCCGCTGCGGCCGCCGCGCCCCGCATGGGCCATGTCATCCTCGTCGGCTATGGCCGCGTGGGCAAGCTGATCGCCGAACGGCTGGCCCAGCGCCGGATCGACTTCACCATCATCGAGGATGACGCCGAAAAAGTGGCGGAGGCGAAGGAAGCCGGCCTGCCGGTCGTGCGCGGCAACGCGCTGGAGGATAAATATCTGATCGCCGCCGGCATAGGGGAGGCGCGGCACCTGCTGATCGCCGTCCCCGAAGGCTTTGAGGGCGGGGCGATCCACGAACATGCCCGGCATCTGAACGACCGGCTGCAGGTCATCGCCCGCGCCCATTCGGACGCGGAGGTCGAATATCTCGAATCGCTGGGCGTGCCCCATATCGTGATGGGCGAACGCGAACTGGCCGGGCGCATGTTGACGCTCTGCGGCGCGGGATAAGGAAAAGCCCCGTCCGGTTTCGTACCGAACGGGGCTTTTCCTATCTTGGCCTGTCCATCAACCGCGCGGGCGGGGCGGCCCCTTGCGCGGGCCACCGGCGCCGGCGCCCTTGAACGGGCGCGGGCTGTGCGGACGCCCGCCACCCGGACCGCCACGCGGCGGACCGCTGCGGTTGGGCCGTGCGTCGTTGGACGGCCGCAACTGGCGGCGATTCTCCCGCGCTTCCTCGCGCGGGGCGCCATCGACGGGCTCGAAGGCGACATCCGCGCCTTCGTCACCCGCTTCGCCAGACCGCTTGACCGCGGCGATGAACTTGGCTGCGATCGCCTTGGGGATTTCGAACATTGTCTCGTTGGTGGTGATGCGGATCGCGCCGATATCGCCGCGCGACACATGGCCGCGACGGCAGATCAGCGGCAGGATCCAGCGCGGATCGGCATTCTGCCGCCGGCCGATGTCCATGCGGAACCACTGGGTGTCCTCGAAGCCCGGACGCGGCCCGTCGCGGCGCGCCGGCGCTTCGCTGGCGTCCAGCAGCTCTTCGGGCGCGGGCATGGCGGCACGCGCGCTCTTCACCAGCATCGCGGCGATTTCCTTGGCGCTCTTGGCTTCCAGAAGCTCGGCGCCCAGCGCCCAGTCGGACTCTTCCAGTTCCACCGGCGCCAGCAACTGCGCGCGCAGTCGCTCGGCATCCTGCTGGGCGATCGCTTCCTTGCTGGGCGCCGTCGTCCATTCGACCGGGATCTTGGCCCCGCGCAGCATCGATTCGACGCGGCGGCGGCGGGGATAAGGCACGATCAGCACGGCGGTGCCCTTCTTGCCCGCTCGCCCGGTGCGGCCCGACCGGTGCTGCATCGTTTCCGCATCTCGCGGCAGTTCGACATGGACGACCAGCGTCAGCGAGGGCAGGTCGATGCCGCGCGCCGCGACGTCGGTCGCCACGCACACCCGCGCCCGCTTGTCGCGCAGCGCCTGCAACGCATGGTTGCGCTCATTCTGGCTATGTTCGCCCGACAACGCCACGGCGGCGAAGCCACGTTCGGTCAGGCTGGCGTGCAGATGGCGGACATTGTCGCGCGTGGCGCAAAACAGGATCGCCGTCTCCGCCTCATGATAGCGCAGCAAGTTCACCACGGCATTTTCGATGTCGGCAGGGGCCACGGTCATCGCCTGATAGCTGATGTCGCCATGGCCGCGCTCACCGGCGGCCGACGTGATCTGGAACGCATCCTTCTGGTAGCGCCGCGCGAGCTGCACGATCGGCTTGGGCATGGTCGCCGAAAACAGCAGGGTGCGGCGGCCATCGGGCGTGGCGTCGAGAATGCCTTCCAGATCCTCGCGGAAACCCATGTCGAGCATCTCGTCGGCTTCGTCCAAGACGGCGGTCTTGAGCGCCGACAGGTCGAGCGCGCCGCGCTCCAGATGGTCCCGCAGGCGGCCCGGCGTGCCGACCACGATATGCGCGCCCTGCGCCAGGGCGCGTCGTTCCTTGGCGGCGTCCATGCCGCCGACGCATGTGGCGATGCGAGCGCGGGCGCCGGCATAGAGCCATTCCAGCTCGCGGCTGACCTGCAACGCCAGTTCGCGCGTCGGCGCGATCACCAGCGCCAGCGGCCAGGCGGGCGGGGGCAGGCGATCGGCGTCTCCGAGCAGCTCGCTCGCCATGGCCAGGCCAAAGGCGACGGTCTTGCCCGAACCGGTCTGCGCCGACACGATCAGGTCGCGGCCATGCGCTTCCTCCTGCGTGACTTCGGCCTGGACCGGGGTCAGCGCTTCATAGCCCTTGGTGGTCAGCGCCTGGGCGAGGAGGGGGTGGAGAGTGTCGAATGTCATATTATTGTTTTCCATCGGATAAAGCGACCCGCCTTCTTCCGACGGAATCAACATAACCTTTCTCGCTGTCGCCTGTGCGCGATCAGCCGGTGCGTCAGGTCATTTCGCACCCGTTCAGGTTGGTAGCCCAACCGCCATTCCGTGGAACGGCCAAGGGGACGAGCATTTCGCCCATCCCCCAAATAAGAAAGCCTCCTTCCCGCGTTCCCGAGGAAGGAGGCTTGCCTTAACTATATAGCGCAAAAATCAGACCGAGGCGACTTCCGCCACATCGACCTTGACGCCCGGGCCCATCGAAGACGACAGGGCGATCTTGCGGACATATTTGCCCTTCGAACCCGACGGCTTCGCCTTGACGATCGCATCGACGAAAGCGTCGAAATTCTTGCGAAGATCTTCGGCCGAGAAGCTCGACTTGCCAAGGCCGGCGTGGATGATGCCGGCCTTTTCGACGCGGAATTCGATCTGACCACCCTTGGCGGCCTTCACGGCTTCGGCGACGTTCGGCGTCACGGTGCCCAGCTTGGGGTTCGGCATCAGACCCTTGGGGCCAAGCACCTTACCCAGGCGACCGACCAGGCCCATCATGTCCGGCGTCGCGATAACGCGCTGGAAATCGATGTTGCCGGCCTGGATCGATTCCAGCAGGTCTTCGGCGCCCACGATGTCGGCGCCGGCGTCGAGCGCCTGCTGGGCCTTGTCGTTGCGGGCGAACACGGCGACGCGGACGTCCTTGCCGGTGCCGGCGGGCAGGGTGACGACGCCACGGACCATCTGGTCGGCGTGACGCGGATCGACGCCCAGGTTGATCGCGATTTCGACCGATTCGTCGAACTTGGCGGTCGCGTGGGTCTTGATCAGGCCCAGCGCTTCATCGACGCCGTGCAGCTTTTCACGGTCAACTGCGGTGGCCAGAGCCTTCGCCTTCTTGGTCAGCTTTGCCATGGTCTTAGCCCTCCACCACGTCGAGGCCCATCGCGCGAGCGGAGCCTTCGATGATCTTCGTTGCAGCGTCGATGTCGTTCGCGTTGAGGTCGACCATCTTGGCCTGCGCGATTTCAGCGAGTTGGGCGCGCGTGATCTTGCCGGCGACGATCTTGCCCGGTTCCTTGGAACCCGACTTCAGGTTGATCGCCTTCTTGATCAGGTAGGTGGCCGGCGGCTGCTTCGTCGTGAAGGTGAAGCTGCGGTCCGCATAGACGGTGATGATGGTCGGCAGCGGAGTGCCCTTTTCCATCTTGTCCGTCGAGGCGTTGAACGCCTTGCAGAATTCCATGATGTTCACACCGCGCTGACCCAGCGCCGGACCGATCGGCGGCGAGGGGTTGGCGGCTCCAGCGGGCACCTGGAGCTTGATATAGCCCGTAATCTTCTTGGCCATTGTCACTCACTCTGTTGCTGGACGCACCTGCAAGGCGCGCCCGGTTCAAGTTTAGCGGTTCAACCGGAAGCCGAAGCCTCCTCCCGCACAACATTTCCGGTCGCCCGGAAATTTCTGTTCGCGTCCCTGCCGGAGCAAGGCCACCAAATTCTTACTTCGACAGTTCGACCTGCTCGAAATCCAGTTCGACCGGGGTAGCGCGACCGAAGATCGACACCGACACCTTGACCCGGTTCTTCTCGAAATCCAGTTCCTCGACCACGCCGTTGAAGCTGGCGAAGGGGCCGTCGAGCACCTTGACGCTGTCGCCGATCTCGTAATCGACGCTGACCTTGTGCTTGGGCGCGGCTTCGGCTTCCTTGCGGGCGCCGAAATAGCGGGCGGCTTCGGTTTCGCTGATCGCCTGCGGCTTGCCCATCGAACCCAGGAAGCCCGTCACCTTGGGCGTGTTCTTGACCAGATGATAGATGTCGTCGTTCATCGCCAGCTTGGCGAGGACGTAGCCGGGCATGAACTTGCGCTCGACCTGGACCTTCTTGCCGCGCTTGACCTCGGTCACCGTCTCGACAGGCACTTCCACCTGTTCGACCAGCTGGGAGAGGCCCATGCGCTCGGCTTCGGACAGGATCGATTCCTTGACCTTGTTTTCGAAGCCCGAATAGGCGTGGATGATGTACCAGCGCGCCATGTTACCCTTTCAAAATCCCAATCAGGCCCGGCTCTAGCGATTTACTTGAAAATCGCGCCAACAAAAACTCGGGCGATTTACTCCGAAATCGCGCCGACAAAGCTCAGGCCCGGCCTGCGGCGACGCCCAGCAACCACTGGACGATCGCGCCGAAGAAGGTGTCGATGCCGAAGAAGAACAGGCCCAGCAGCGTCGTCATGATGACGACCATCACGCCGGTCATCATGGTTTCGCGGCCGGTAGGCCATACGATCTTCTTCGCCTCGGTCTGCACCTGATTGACGAATTCGCCGGGGGAAACCTTCGCCATCGCCTGCCTCTGCACGTCTCGAACCAACACCAATTCGCGAAGCAACAGTCCGCCCTCCCGATCCCGCCCTGTCTGGCGTCCGGGGGTGCGGCCACATGCTCCGCGACCAAATTCACCGGCCTGTGCGGCCGCGATTTCTTGACGGTGCCCGTCGCCGGCCACCTCGAAATCGCTTCGGCGCACTTAGCCGCGAACCCCCGAATTTTCAAGGGTCCGCAGCCAGTTCGCTTGGCAGGAGTGGAGGGACTCGAACCCACGGCATTCGGTTTTGGAGACCGACGCTCTACCAACTGAGCTACACTCCTGCACTGGCCCTAGCCAGCGAAGGAGGGCGCTTTAGCGTGGCATGACAGGGAGGGCAAGCGCGATTATGCCGCTTTTGCGTCTTGCGGCGCGACGCTGGTGTCGGCGCTGGTCTGGCGCTCGGCTTCCGCGTTGATCTGCGCGCCCAGCAACACGATATAGGCCGATACGAACAGCCAGAGTTGCAGCACCACCACTGCGCCCAGCGATCCATAGGTCTTGTTGTAATTGCCGAAGGTGGACACGTAGAAGGACACGCCCAGCGTCGCGACCAGCCAGAACAGCGTCGCCGACACCGATCCCACGGTCAGCCACTGCCATTGCGCATGGCGCCGGTTGGGGCCGAAGCGATAGATCAGGCCGAAGATGATGCTGGCCAGCAATCCCGCGCACACCCATGTCGTCGCCTTGATCGCGAACAGCACGCCCGGTCCCCAATTGGTCAGGAAATCCTGCAACAGGCCGATGATCGTTGCGGTGAACACGCCCACGACCACGACCAGCACCGCGGAAAAGGTGATCCCCATCGACGTGCGATAGAAGCGGAAGATGTTGCGCCCTTCCTTCTGCCCATAGACGATATTGAGCGCCTCCATGATCGCGGACGCCGCCCGCGTCGCGCCATAGACGGCGATCGCCAGCGCCAGCAGCAGGCCGAATCCGATCGCGGGCTTGCGCGTGCTGACCACGCCCAGCAACTGGTCGTTGATCAGTGACGCGGCATCGGCGGGCACGACGGAGATGATCGCCTGCATATGCCGCTGCACCATCGCCGGATCGCCGAACAGGCCATAGGTCAGCACGACCGCGGCCAGCAGCGGCGCGATTGACAGGAAGGCATAATAGGCGACGCCCGCGGCCAGCAGTCCGACATGATTGCCCGACAGCGCGCCATGCACCCGTTTGAGAATTTCCCACCACGCTCGCGGCGGTATCTTCCATGGCGCATCGACATGCACCTGCTGCGCGACTTTCTGCGTCATCCACATCCCCTGCCGGTCATGCAAGGCAAGCGCGCGAGCGGTCGGGCGGTTCCCTCCACCCTGCTGTCTACAGAAACACGCCGCCCTTCATGATCCGCCGCGCCCGCCCCTGCACCGGCAGCCGGTCGAACGGTGTGTTCCCCGCCGCGGCCGCCATCTTCGCCGAATCGACGATCCAGGGTGCGTCGGGATCGACGAAGATCAGGTCCGCCGCGCTCCCGGCCGCAAAGCCGCCCGCATCGACGCCCAAAATCTTCGCCGGATTGGCCGACAGCAGCGTCATCAGCCGGTTGATCGTCACCTGCCCGTCGCGGACCAGGTTGAGCGATAGCGCCAGCAGCGTCTCCGCCCCCGCCATGCCCGGCGACGCATCGGCGAAGGGCAGGCGCTTGTCCTCCGGCCCGCGCGGATCGTGGCTGGAGGTGATGACGTCGATCGTCCCGTCGGCGACCGCCGCGAGGCAGGCCTGCCGGTCGCGCTCGTCGCGCAGCGGTGGCGACAGCCGTGCAAAGGTGCGGAAGTCGGTCGCCGCCTGGTCGTTCAGGAACAGATAGGCCGGGCTGATGCCGCATGTGACCTTCAGCCCTTCCGTCTTGGCCGCGCGGATCAGGTCGAATCCCGCCTTGGTCGTCACCAGCCGGAAATGGATCGCCGCGCCGGTTTCGCGCGCCAGCATGATGTCGCGCGCGATCGCCAGTGCCTCGGCGCAGGCCGGGGCGTGGGGGAGGCCGAGGCGGGTCGCCGTCTCGCCGCTGGTTGCCACCGCCTTGGCGGTCAACCCGCCATCTTCGGCATGGGCGATGACGGTCAGGCCCAGGCCGCTGGCATAGGACAGCACGCGCAGCATCACGCCCGAATCGGCGATCCATTGCCGTCCGGTGCCGACCGCCTTGGCCCCCGCCATCTGCATCAGGCCCATTTCGGCCATTTCCTGGCCAAGCAGCCCGCGCGTCGCCGCGGCGATCGGATGGACCCAGAAATCGGGCTTGCCCGCGCGGGTCGCTTCCCGGATCAGGCCGACCTCGTCCAGTGGCGCGCGCTGGTCGGGCATCAGCGCCGCGCGCGTGATCCCGCCGAAATGGAAGGCCGGCTTGTCGGTCGCAAAGACGCCCAGATCGATCAGGCCGGGCGCGACCACCAGCCCCTGCGCATCGATCCGCTGCGCGTCGTCCGGCACCGCGACATCGCCCGCCGCGACGATCCGGTCGCCCGCGATCAGCACGATGCCGGGCGTCAGCGCATCGCCGGCAGGATCGGCCAGTCTGCCGTTGATAATGGCGATCCTGCTCACGCTGTCATTTCCTCAAACCAAATGCCGTCAAAGGATGGAAGGCTCATACCCACCCCTCCGTTCCCCGCGCCCCGCGCGTTAGCACGTCCAGGCAGGCCATGCGCACCGCCACGCCCATCGCCACCTGCTCGGTGATGGCGGAGCGCTCGGGATGATCGGCGACCGAACTGCTGATCTCCACGCCCCGGTTCATCGGCCCCGGATGCATCACCAGAGCGTCCGGCTTGGCCAGCGCCAGCCGTTCCGGCGTCAGCCCGTAGAGCGCATGATATTCGCGCGGGGAGGGGATGAACGCTCCGTCCATCCGCTCATTCTGGAGTCGCAGCATCATCACCACGTCGGCCCCCTCCAGCCCCTCATCCATCCGGGTGAAGGGCGTCGCCCCCAGCATCTCCACCTCGGGCGGCAGCAAAGTCGGCGGCGCGACCGCGCGCACCTGCGCGCCTAGCGCGGCCAGGCACAGCATGTTCGATCGCGCCACCCGGCTGTGCAGCACATCGCCGCAGATCGCGACCACCAGCCCCTCGAACCCGCCCTTGCGTCGCCGGATCGTCAGCGCATCGAGCAGCGCCTGTGTGGGATGCTGGTGCCAGCCATCGCCCGCGTTCAGCACCGGGCAGTCCACCTTGTCCGCGATCAGCCGCACCGCGCCCGAACTGGCATGGCGGATCACGATGACATCGGCCGCCATCGCGTTCAGCGTCATGGCGGTGTCGATCAGCGTCTCGCCCTTCTTCACGCTCGACTGGCCCGCATGCATGTTGACGACATCCGCGCCCAGCCGCTTCCCCGCAATCTCGAACGACAGCAACGTCCGCGTGCTGTTCTCGAAAAAGGCGTTGATCTGCGTCATCCCCGCCAATCGCCCGTCATGCTTGCGCGCCCGGCCCTTGTTCGCCTGCGCCCAATGTTCCGCCTCATCCAGCAGGAAGCGGATTTCCCACGGCTTGAGGTCCGCGATGGACAGAAGATGCTTGTGCGGAAACAACGCCCGGCCTGTCAGCTCGGGTGTCGCATCGGGTATGAAGATGTCGGGCATGAACCGGTGCTTTAGGGAAGGCGGCGGGGGAGGGCAAGGCGTCGATGGCGGGCTTATCCCCGCCCGCGCCATTTCCCGAAGATCGCCTTGTCCTTCATCACCTCGCGCGCGGCATTATGCCCGGGCGCGCCGGTCACGCCGCCGCCCGGATGCGTCCCCGCGCCGCACATATAGAGGCCCTTCACCGGCCCGCGATAGGCGCCATGGCCCAATACCGGGCGCGCCGCCCACATCTGGTCCAAGGTCAGATTGCCATGCATGATGTCGCCGCCGACCAGCCCGAATTTCCGTTCCAGATCCAGTGGCGAATGAATCTGCCGCGCGATCACGCTCCTGGCGAAGCCCGGCGCCTGCGCCTCCACCGTCGCGATGATATCGTCCGCCGCCGTCTCGCGCTCCTCGTCCCAGCTCCGCCCAACGGGAAGCTCCGGCGCGAATTGCTGGCAGAACAGGCTCGCCACATGGCAACCTGCGGGTGCGAGCGTATCGTCGATGGTCGACGGGATCAGCATCTCCACGATCGGCGCCTTCGACCAGCCGTCCCGCTTTGCGTCCATGAAGGCGCGGTCCATATAGTCCAGCGTCGGCGCGATGATGATCCCCGACTGGTGATGCTCCCCCACGCCCGGAAGGCAGGTGAAGTCGGGCAGGGCGCTCAGCGCCACATTCATGCGGAACGTCCCCGATCCCGCCTTGAACGCCTTGACCCGTTTGGTGAAATCGGCCGGCAGGTCGCTTGGGTCCATCATCCGCTCATAGAGCAGCTTCGGCCCGACATTGGCGATCACCGCGCCGCCCATCACTTCCTCGCCGCTCTCCAGCCGTACGCCGACCGCGCGCCCGCCATCCACCAGCACCGTCTCGACCGGGGCCTCCAGGCTGATCTCCACCCCCATGGCGGTCACGACTTTAGCCATGATCTGCGTGATCGCGCCCATGCCGCCGACGCTGTGGCCCCATGCGCCCTTCTTGCCGTTCACCTCGCCGAACACATGGTGCAACAGCACATAGGCGCTGCCCGGCGTATCGGGGCTGGCGTAATTGCCGACCACCGCGTCGAAGCCGAACGCCGCCTTTACCGCGTCGCTCTCGAACCAGCCGTCGAGGAAGCTACGCGCCGACTTGGTGAACAGGTCCAGCACGTCGCGCTGCTGCTCCAGCCCCAGTCCCGCGACGCGCCGTCCTTGCTTCAGCGCCTCGACGATCATGGTCAGCCCTTCGCCGACATTGGGCGGGCTTTTCAGCACCAGGTCGCGCAGCACGTCCGCCACCACCTCCAGCGCCGCATAATAAGCGGGCAGCGCCTCGGCATCCCGCGCGCTGAACTTGGCGAATTCCGCCTGCGTCTTTTCCAGCCCGCCGCCCAGTTTCAGATAGCCGCCATCGGGCTGCGGCAGGAAATTGCTGATCGGCCGCTCGATCACGCGATAGCCATGATCGGTCAGTTGCATGTCGCGGATGACCTTGGGATTGAGCAGACTGACCGTATAGCTGGCGGTCGAGTTGCGAAAGCCGGGATAAAACTCCTCGGTCACCGCCGCCCCGCCGACGACGGCGCGGCGCTCCAATATGCGAACCTTATAGCCCGCCCGCGCCAGATAGAAGGCGCAGACCAGCCCATTATGCCCGCCCCCGATGATGACGGCGTCGTAGGATTTGGTCATGCTTTATTACTCCACCCCATCCCCGGCGCGCGATGCAGCCGCGCCTGCGGGATCACATCGCGCACCCGCCCGCAAAAATGCCGCAGCGCCACTTCCCGCTCGCTCAATGGCCCGACGGTGAAGCTGGCCGACGCCATCCCCGCCTGCACCCGCGCGACCAGTTCCGTATCCTCGGCATTGACCTGCCGGTTGATCCGCCAGTTGAGATAGCGCGCCGCCTTCATCTCCCGCCGCGTATCGGGCAGGGCGTAACTAATCTCGCGGATCAGCGTCTGCGTCGGCGACACCGGCAGCCAGGCCATGAAATCCACTTGGTCGGGATAGATGTCGAACGCGAAATTGGGCCACAGCTTATAATAGGTCCACAGCCGCTGCCGTTCCGGCGGCAGATGTGGCACGTCCGGCAGGAAGTGCTGATAAGCCCGCTCGGACAGGTTGGCCGACGGCCGGTCCAATATCGGTCCCCACATCTTGTCTGCGTGGCGCGATGCCTCCACGCCATAGCCATCGCCCATCAGCCGCTTGAGGCCCGGATGCGCGACCGCGATATGCAGCCCGTCCGAATAATTGTCGCCGATATTCTTCCAGTTCACCGGCCGTGGCCGCAGCGTCACCCGCCCCAGCGCCCGCATGTCCTCGAAGCGATAGGCGGCTACCTCGTCCATATAGGGCGCCATCATCTGCGCCACCGACGGCCCGCCATCATTGGCCAGCCGCACGAACAGGAAACCCTGCCAGCTTTCCACCTCGACCGGCATCAGGCCATGATCCGCCATCGCGAAAGCCGCGCCATAGCTGGCCTTCATCGGCACGCCGGTCAGCCGCCCGTCCGTCTCATAGGTCCAGCCATGATAGGGGCAGACCAGCTTCTTCGCGCAGCCGCTGGCGCCATCCACGATCCGCGCGCCGCGATGGCGGCAGACATTGGTAAAGGCGCGCACCGCCCCATCGTCGCCGCGGATCACGATCACGCTCTCGCCGATCATATCGAGCGTGTGGAAATCGCCGGGGGTGGGAATGTCGCTCTGGTGGCAGACGATCTGCCAGGCCGGGCGAAAGATGCGCTCCACCTCGACCGCGAAAAATTCAGGATCGCTATAGGTCCATGCGGGCAGGCTCCATCCGGAGTCCGGGTCCACCATCCTGTCGATCTGCCCCGCCACTTTGTCAGGATTCCCTAGCGTCAATTCATAATTTTACGATTGTATAATGTAACCGTGCGGAACGCCATCCCAAATCGATTCAGCTGTCCGACTCGCCGTCGCTTTTGGCATCCGCTTGCGCCCCGTACCGCCGCGCCAGCATGGCGCAGGCCATCAACTGGATTTGGTGGAAGACCATGATCGGCAGCAGGATCGGTCCGACCGCCGCCGCCGGGAACAACACGCCCGCGATCGGCACGCCCGACGCCAGGCTTTTCTTGGACCCGCAGAACTGCAGCACGATCGCATCTTCCCGAGACAGGCCCAGCATCCGCCCCAGCATCAGCGTGAAGAGCAGGATGACGACCAGCATCGCGATGCACAGCCCCGCCAGCACCAGCAGTTCCTCGCTCGACACTCTGGACCATAGCCCCTCGACCACCGCGGCCGAAAAGGCGGCATAGACCACCAGCAGGATCGATCCGCGATCGACCCGTCCCAGCATCATCTTGTGCCGCGTCACGAAGCCGCCGATCCACGGTCGCAACAGATGCCCCACGACGAAGGGCAGCAACAGTTGCAGCACGATCCCCTCGACCGAAGACAGCGAGATCAGGCTCCCGCTACCGCCCCTCTGCATGAGCAGCGCGACCAACAGCGGCGTCAGAAAGATGCCCAGCAGGTTGGAGAAGGAGGCGCTGACCACCGCGGCAGCCACATTGCCCCGCGCGATCGCGGTGAAGGCGATGGACGATTGCACCGTCGACGGCAGCAGCGCCAGAAACAGCAGACCCGCGCGCATATCCTGCGGCACGAAGCCGAATCGGCCGACCAGCAATCCCAGCAACGGGAAGGCGACGAAGGTCGTCCCCAGCGTCGCCAGGTGCAATTTCCACGCCTTGGCACCGCTCCAGATCGCCTCGCGCGACAATTTTGCGCCATGCAGGAAAAAAAGCAGCACGATCCCCGCGTCCGCGACGATCCCGGCGATGCGCGCGCCCTCGCCGCGTGCCGGCAGCAGCGACGCTAGGGCGACGGTCGCAAGCAGGAGTAGCAGAAACGGGTCCAGGGCTTGGCGCAGGCGGTTCATCATCAGCTTCGGTCAGGCGATAGAATAGGCGGGGGGATAGACGCGGGCCATGGGATGCGCCAACAACTTCGCCTTGGGCCGGCACAAGTTAGACAGGACAGGGAGACTCTGACCATGAGCGACCATATCGCGATCGTGGACGAGGCAGGCGTGATCGAAATCCACATCGATCGCCC
Organism: Sphingomonas bisphenolicum; assembly: GCF_024349785.1. NCBI lineage: Bacteria > Pseudomonadati > Pseudomonadota > Alphaproteobacteria > Sphingomonadales > Sphingomonadaceae > Sphingomonas > Sphingomonas bisphenolicum. The sequence goes on along the minus strand of NZ_AP018817.1, from coordinate 3,490,452 downwards.
GGACAAGAAGAATGCGCTGACCGCGGCGATGTATCGCGCCATGACCGCCGCACTGGCCGACGCATCGGCCCGCGCCGACATCGGCGCCGTGCTGATCGCAGGTCGGGGCGACGCCTTTTGCGCGGGCAACGACCTGAAGGATTTCACCGCCGGGCCGGAGGGCGGGGCCGCCGCCTTCGACTTCATCCGCGCCATCGCCGCCTTCGACAAGCCGCTGGTCGCGGCGGTGCAGGGGCTGGCGGTGGGCGTTGGCACGACCATGCTCTTCCACTGCGACCTCGTCTATGCCGCGCCCGATGCGCGCTTTGTCATGCCCTTCGTCAATCTGGGGATCGTGCCCGAAGCCGGCTCCAGCCTGCTCGCGCCCGCGGTCATGGGCCATGCCAAGGCGGCGGCGATGCTGTTGCTGGGCGAACCGATGGATGCAGACGGCGCCGACCGCGCCGGCCTCGTCACTGCGATTGTCCCGGCCGCGGGTCTGTTCGACCATGCCCGCGCCAAGGCGGCGGCGCTGATGGCCAAGCCGCCACAGGCGCTGGCCGCCACCCGCCGTTTGATGAAGGGCGATCCCACCGCGCTCAATGCCCGGATCGAAGAGGAAGCACGCCTGTTCCGCGAAACGCTTGCCTCGCCCGAGGCGCAGGAAGCCTTTGCCGCCTTCTTCGAAAAACGCGCGCCGGTGTTTCGACGGAGCTAATCGGCCTTTCGACCAAAGCGTATCTCGCTGACGATCACCGCTGCGACGATCAGCAGTCCGCCGACCAGCGCCGTCGGCGGCAGCCTTTCGCCCGCGACCCGGCCGATGATCCCGGCCCAGACCGGCTCGCCGGCGTAGATCAGGGTCGCCCGCGTCGGCGACACCGTCCGCTGCGCCCAGTTCATGACCAACTGTATCAGCGCCGTCATCGCCCCCAGGCCGCAGGCGCTCAAAACGACTGACCAGGAAAAGGGCGGCACGCTCTCGCCCGCCGGCCCCATGCACGCGAAGGCGAGCAGGGCGGTCACCGCCAGTTGCACCACCGTCACCCGCGCAACATTCACGCGCCCGGCCCACAGGCTGATGAAGATGATCTCCAGCGCGATCGCCACGGTGCTGAGCAAGGTCAGCAATTCGCCGGTCCCCAGAGCCAGTCCATCCTTGGGCGCGGCGATCAGCAGCAGCCCGATAAAGGCCAGCGCGACCCCGGCCCAACTCGTCAGTCTGGGCCGCCGCCGCAGGATCACCCACTGCAATATCGGCACCAGCGGCACATAAGCGGCGGTGATGAAGGCCGACGTGCTGCTGCTGATCGTCTGCAAGCCCCAGGTCTGGAGCGAATAGCCCACGAAAATGCCCAGCCCGATCACCAGTCCCGCCACCAGTTCGCGCCGCGTCAGCCCGCGCAGCACCGGCAGGGCGAGCGGCAGCGTCAGCAGGGCGGCGGTCGCAAAGCGCAGGCCCACGAAGAAGAGCGGCCCGCTTTCGCGCATCGCCTGATGCACGATCAGGAAAGTACCGCCCCACAGTATCGTCACCCCGATCAACGCGAGTTCGGGGCGGCCGATCATCATTCGGCTTTCTGCAGGCTTGTCGGAAGGATCATTGTGCAACATAATGCACATTGCCCTATGAGCAATATATTGCACAGTCAAGATATGCCGACGCAGGAGCGGCGCCCGGATGTCCTCGCCCATGTTGCGGGCAATGTCCGCGCGCTGCGTACCGAGCGCGGCTTCAGCCAAGATGGTTTGGCGGCGCAGGCGGGTGTGAGCCGCCGCATGATTTCCGGCATCGAAAGCGGGGAAGCGAATGTCAGCCTGTCGACGCTGGACCGGTTGGCCCAGGCGCTGGACGTCAGCTTTTCGCGCCTTGTTCGCCCGCCCGACATGCGCGACAACAGCCGGATCGACAGCTTGGCGTGGCGGGGGCAAAGCCCCGACAGCCGCGCCACCTTGCTCGGCACCGTCCCCGCCGCGCGAGAAGCCGAACTATGGACCTGGTCGCTGGCCGCGGGCGAAACCTATCCTGCCGAAGCGGATGCGGCCGACTGGCACGAGATGCTCTATGTCATGGAAGGCGTGTTGACGGTCGAGAGAGAAGGCGCCGATCCCCAAATAGTGGTGGCCGGCGACTTTCTCATCTTCACCAGCGATCGGCCCTATATCTTCGTCAATCACGAAGCAGGGCCGGTGCGGTTCGTCCGAAACGTCGTCTTTTAAGCGACAGGGGCGTCAGGCCCGCTCACTCGTTCCGCAGATCGCTGCCCGCCTTTTCCAGCGAGGCGCCGACGTCGCGCTTCGTCTCGCCGGCTTCGCGCTTGGCATCGGCTGCGGCCTTGTCGGTCGCCGCGCCGATCTTGTCCGCACCATGATCGATCGCGCGGCCGGCGTCATCAAGGCCGTTATCGATCTTCGCGCCGGCACGGTCTACCGCCGAACTCACATCATTGCCGATCGCCGATCCGGCATTGTCCAGATTGTCCTGCGCCTTTTCCGAGCAGGCGGACAGGCCGGCGACGGTCAGCAGCGCGGCGGCGGCGATAAGGGAAGTGCGCATCGTGGCTCCTCTTGCCATTGAATGGAGCCCCATAAGCGCAGGAAGCGGCAGAAGGTTTCGCCCGCATACACTATCCGCCGCGCAGGCCGAATACCATCGACCGGTCGGCTTCGGGGATCAGCCCTTCCAGCACGCGCCAGAATCCGGTGACCGATCCCTGTCCCGCCTGAGCATAAGCGGTCGCCATCTTTTCGCGCAGCGCGCGGAACAGTTCCGCCTCCAGCGCCTTGCCCGACGGGCTGAGCCGCAGCAATTTCTGCCTGCGATCGCTCGCACCCACCCGCGTCTCGATATAGCCGCGCTCCACCAGATCGCTCAGCACCCGGCCCAGGGATTGCTTGGTGATCGCCAGCAGCCGCAGCAGGTCTTTGACGGTCAGGTCCGGCTGGCGCGAGATGAAGTAGAGTGCGCGATGATGCGCCCGGCCCAGGCCCTGCGCAGCCAGCCCCTCATCGATCGATCGGGTGAGCGCCGAATAGCCGAAATACAGCATCTCTATCCCTCGCCTGATCTCGTCCTCGCGCAGGAAGAGAGGGGACGCAGGCGAGATCGGGGCGGGCGAGGCGGGGGAACTGGAAACCGACATGAAGGGGTGTGATCCGGCAAAGAGACAAAGCGCATATTGGCGTCACGAAACTATCATGACTAGGCTTTCCTTTCGCCGATGACGCGTTATATGGCGATCCGCGCCGAGATGATCGGCCCTGCTGGGGCGTCGCCAAGTGGTAAGGCAGCGGCTTTTGATGCCGCCATTCGCAGGTTCGAATCCTGCCGCCCCAGCCAGTTTTCTCTCAAACTACCGCAAAACCTGAACTTTCGGATGGCGGCCTGCGGACTTCAGCCGTCATGCCCGCGACATTGGACGAAGTCATCAACTGTCGGCGCCGCGGGCCTTTGGGCCGCAAATCCGTCTTCCAGTCATAGGCAACGCTTCGTCGGCCTGTTTCGCACGGATGGTTCGAATAATCGCTTGGGTTGATGCAAGCGGTCCAAACGATGCTATAGTCGCTGGTAAAGGGGCGCTGATGCGAATTGTCATTATCGACGACAGCGGGTTGCGCGCGACCGTGCTGGAGCAAGGTCTGCGAGACGCCGGCTATGACGACATTCACATCGTTCCGCCCCGCGGCGCCTTTGTCGCACGATTGGAACGTATGGCCCCTGATGTCGTGCTGATGGATCTTGGCAGTCCCAGCCGCGACACTCTGGAGGAGATGCTGATCGTCAGCCGCGCCTTGGCCCGTCCTATCGCCATGTTCGTCGATCAATCGGACGAGGCCATGATCGGTGCCGCAATAGATGCGGGCGTTTCCGCCTATGTGGTTGACGGTTTACGCAAGGAGCGCGTGAAGCCTGTGCTGGAACTTGCGGTCCGGCGCTTCAACGCCTTCGCCAAGATGCAGGCCGAACTGAACGAGGCCCGCACGGCGCTTTCCGAGAGGAAAATTATTGATCGGGCCAAGTCGATCCTGATGAACCAGCGCAATCTCTCGGAACAAGACGCCTATGCGCTGCTGCGATCGGGAGCAATGAACCAGGGGAAGAAGATTGTCGACGTGGCGCAGGCGCTGATTACCGCGAGCGACCTTCTGGGAGGGGGCATATGACGACGACAGTGAAGATCGCCTTCCTGCCTTTGAATGACGCCGCCGTGCTGGTCGCCGCGCGCGACATGGGATTTGCCGAAGCCGAAGGCCTGGATTTGGAGCTTGTGCGGACGACCAGTTGGGCGACACTTCGCGACCGCCTGGTATTCGGACAGGTCCATGCCGCGCAAATGCTGGCGCCCTTGGCCATTGCGGTGACTTTGGGGCTGAGCCAGCAGCCCGCCGCCTTGGCCGCTCCTTACAAGCTCAACGTCAACGGCAATATGCTGGTGATGGCGACCGATTTTGCCCAGGCGCTCGACCAGAGCGTGGCGGCGCGGCTGGCCGATCCATTGGGCACGGCGCATGATTTCGCAGCGGCGATCGGCCTTTGGCGGCGTAAGCCGATCATCGGCGTGGTCCATCGCTTTTCCAGTCATTCCATGATGTTGCGTTATTGGCTGGCAAGTGCGGGCATCGATCCGGACCGGGATGTGGTGTTGCGCGTGCTGCCCCCATCGTTGACGGTCGAAGCACTGCGCGCGGGCGAGATTGACGGCTTCATCGCGGGGGAACCCTGGGGTAGCGCGGCCGTCGAAGAAGGCCTGGCGGAAACGGTGGCGATCGGCGAACGCATCTGGCAGCGCGGGATAGAAAAGATACTAGCTTTTCGCGAAGCCTGGCTGGAAGACAATGCAGAAACGGTCGACCGCCTGTTGCGGGCGTTGGCGCGCGCGGCTGTCTGGTGCGATAATCCGGCCAATCACTCGGCATTGGCTGCCTTGCTCGCCAATCCACGCTATGTCGATCAACCGGCGGAGTTGATCGGTCGCGCATTGAGCGGCCAGATTGTCGCGCGTTCGGGGGAGGCGCCAATCGCCCATCCTGACTTCATGCTTTTCGCACGCGAAGCAACGTTTTTCCCGTGGCGCAGCCAGGCCCTTTGGATATATTCTCAGCTTGTGCGCTGGAAGATGGTCGAGCATTCGCCCGACAATGCCGCAAAGGCAGGCGCGGTGTTCCGACCGGACATATTTCGCCGTGCACTCGCCGAAAGCGATGTCGCCATGCCGGGCGCCAGTATGAAGCTGGAAGGGGCGGTGGATCTGCCATTGGCGGTAGGATCACGGCGGGGCGAATTGACGCTGGGGCCGGATCGATTTTTCGATGGGCGTGTGTTCGACCCGGAAAAGATCGACGAATTTTTGGCCGGCTTCGGAGCGCCACGCTGAATTGACGTGGAATTTTGTGCCTTGCAACATGGCGCGAATCACGAGATAAGATAGCCGTCGCGCGACGAAGCGCGCTTATCAGGATGCGCCGTCCCAATGATGGGATCGCCATTCTCATCATATCTCGCAGCAAAGCCGCTGACCGGATTCATCCAATGGGTGACGTCCGGCCTGCGGCTTTTTTCGTGTCCATTTTCCGCATATTGGGGAGCGTCATATGGCTACCGCTTATTGGGATCGTGAAGAAGGAGGCGCGCCGCCCGCCGTCGCGACAAGCTTCTGGAAGGCCGGCCACACGCCGACCTTGATCGCTGCCTTTCTGTATTTCGACCTTGCCTTCATGGTGTGGGTGCTGCTGGGGCCGCTGGCGCCCATGATCTCCAAGACATTGATGCTGACTCCGGCGGAAAAGGGCCTGATGGTCGCCACGCCGACCCTTGCGGGCGCGTTGCTGCGCGTGTTCAATGGCCTGCTGGTGGACCGGATCGGGCCGAAGCGGTCGGGTGCGATCAGCCAGATCATCGTCATCGTCGGTTTGTTCAGCGCCTGGGCGATGGGTGTCAACAGCTTCGGCGGGACGCTGATGCTGGGCGTTATTCTGGGCTTTGCAGGGGCCAGTTTCGCAATCGCGCTGCCGCTTGCCAGCCGCTGGTATCCGCCCGAGCATCAGGGCAAAGCCATGGGTCTTGCCGGAATGGGGAATTCGGGCACGGTTCTGGCATCGCTGTTCGCGCCGATGCTGGCCAAGGCTTTCGGCTGGAACGCGGTCCTGGGACTTGCCTGTATCCCCCTCTCGATCGTCTTCGCGGCCTATATGGTCATGGCCAAGGACGCGCCGAACCCGCCCGCCCCCAAGAAGCTGATCGACTATTTCCAGCCGCTTGGAAATGCTGATGCGTGGTGGCTGATGGCCTTTTATGCCGTCACCTTTGGCGGCTTCGTTGGCCTGGCCGCATCCTTGCCGATATATTTTACGGACCAGTTCGGCCTGACCCCGATCGTCGCAGGATATTGCACCGCCGGTTGCGTTTTTGCAGGATCGCTGGTCCGTCCGTTGGGCGGCGCGCTCGCCGACCGGATCGGGGGCGTGAAGACGTTGACGATGGTCTATATCGTCGCCGCGCTGGCGCTGGCGGGTGTCGCTTTCGCAACGACGCTGGTGGGCGCGCTTGGCTGTTTTGTCCTTGCCATGCTGGCGCTCGGCACGGGCAACGGCTCGGTATTCCAGTTGGTGCCGCAGCGATTTCAATCCGAAATCGGCGTGATGACGGGGCTCGTCGGCATGGCCGGGGGTATCGGCGGCTTTTATCTCGCAAGTTCGCTGGGCATAGCCAAGCAACTGACGGGCAGCTTTTCGTCAGGCTTCCTGATCTTCGCGGGGTTTGCGGTGATCGCGGTGCTGAGCCTTACCCTGGTGAAGGCCAGGTGGCGCGCCACCTGGACCAGCGGCGCGCGTATCTGACTGTAGAGCATGGACGGCGGCCCATCGCAGGCCGCCGTCTTCCATTGCATCCAGTCCGAAGGGGGGACTTCCATGAAATATCTTCTTGCATCGGCGGCCGTGCTGGCCGTCGCGGCGCCGGCCTGCGCCCAGGACATCACGCTGAAACCTGTCGCCGAAGCGCGGCTTCGCTATGAGCATGTGGATCAGGACGGCCTGTCCAAAGAGGCCGATGCCCTCACAATCCGGGCTCGGGCCGGACTGACCGCCACGAGCGGCGCGATCAGCGCGACAGTCGTGGGACAAGGGACGCTGGCAGTGGTGGACCATTATTATGACGGGTTGAATGGCGCAGCGATCCGCCCGCTGGTGGCCGACCCGCAGAATATCGCCCTCTATGTCGCGCAACTGCAATATAGGAGCAAGGCGATCACATTGACCGCCGGGCGACAGAAGATCGCGCTGGATGATGAACGGTTCGTCGGCAATGTCGGCTTTCGCGACAATGCGCAGACGTTCGACGCGGTGCGCGCGGAACTGGTGCCCATCAAGGGCCTGAAACTGGATGTCGCCTATGCGTGGAGCGTGCGCACGATCTGGGGCGTGGACGGGATTGGCGCACGGCAGCAGGCCGTAAGCGGCGACAATATATTCGCGAACCTGTCTTACGCCGCGCCCATCGGAACGATCACGGGCTTTGCCTATCTGGTGGATCAGGATGAGGCCGCAGTGCAGGCTTTCCGCCTTTCGAGCCAGACCTACGGCGTGCGGCTGGCAGGCGGCGGGGCCCTGTCGAAGACGATGAAGATCGGCTACCAGCTCAGCTATGCGCGCCAGTCTGATTATCACGCCAATCCGAATGCCTATGATGCTGATTACTGGCTGGCCGACGCTACGCTGGAAATGAAAGGCTGGAAGCTGAACGGCGGCTATGAAGTGCTTGGGGCCAGCGATGGTCTGCCTTTCACCAGTTTTCAAACGCCGCTTGGGACCAATTTCAAGTTTCAGGGATGGGCCGGCAAGTTTCTGACGACGCCGGGCAATGGCGTGCGCGATCTTTATGTCGGGGGCAGCTATGGCTGGAAGCAGATGGGGCCGCTGATTGGGGTTGCGCTGGGCGCGAGTTGGCATCGTTTCGACGCCGATCGCCTGAATCAGCATTATGGCAATGAAATCGACATTCTCGCATCTGCGAAGGTGAGGAAGGCGATGCTGTCGATCCGCTATGCGCATTATGATGCGAGCACCCTGGCCACCAATACCGATAAGCTGTGGTTGCAGGCCGATTGGGCCATTTGATTTGCAAAGCGTTCGAGGAATCACTTGAGCCCTCGGCTGATTTGCCATATGCTGCGCTGCAAAGGACAAGGATGTCCTTCTTCACATAGCCGATCCGGTTCAGCGACGAACCAGCTAGGCACATATGATGGCAAAGCCGCCATTCTGACTTCGGTTTTTAACCGAGGCCAGAATGGCGGCTTTTTTGTTTTCTGGAGTCATGGGGATGGAATTGCAAGACGGTTTGGGGCCGGTGACGAGCAGCGAGGATAATGTCCTCGTCCCGATGGACGATGTCCGGGAGCATCTGGTGGTCGTGGGTAACGGCATGGCCGGCTGCCGCGCGGTGGAGGAATTGCTGGCACGAGATGCGGGACGTTATCGCGTCACCATCTTCGGGGCCGAACCCCATGTGAATTATAATCGCATCATGCTTTCGCCGGTGCTCGCCGGGGAAAAGACGTTCGATGACATTATCATCAACAGTCGTGCCTGGTATGATGACAATGGAATCGATCTGATCGTGGGCGATCCGGTAACTGCGATCGATCGGGTCGCCAAGACCGTTACCAGCCAGGCCGGCCGCACCATTGGCTATGACAAGCTGTTGATTGCGACCGGCTCCGATCCGTTCATCATTCCTGTGCCCGGCAAGGACCTGCCCGGCGTCATCAGCTTTCGCGACATGAAGGATGTCGACACGATGCTGGCCGCAGCGCAAGCGGGCAAGGCATCGGGGGAGGCAGCGCCGTCGTGATCGGCGGCGGACTGTTGGGATTGGAGGCGGCGCATGGCCTGACTTTGCGCGGTATGAATGTGACCGTGCTGCACATCATGCCCACGCTGATGGAACGCCAGCTCGACGAAGCGGCCGCCTGGCTCCTCAAGAGCGCGCTGGAAGGGCGGGGGCAGACCGTGCTGACGGGCGCCGATACGGCGGAAATCTATGGCGAAGGCAAGGTCGAGGGCGTCCGCCTGAAGGATGGCCGCGACATTCCCGCCAGTCTGGTCGTGATGGCGGTCGGAATCCGGCCTTCGGTAGCATTGGCGCGAGAAGCGGGCCTGGATGTAGGACGGGGCATCAAGGTCGACGATCATATGGTCACCAGCGACGCGGACGTTCTGGCGGTCGGTGAATGTGTCGAGCATGACGGCAATGTTTACGGTCTCGTCGCACCGCTGTGGGACATGTGCCGCAGTTTGGCCGATGGACTGACCGACCGGCATAGCGGGTATAAAGGTTCCGTCACATCGACCAAGCTCAAGGTTGCAGGGCTGGACGTTTTTTCCGCCGGCGATTTCTCTGGTGGCGAAGGGTGCGAGGATATCGTCCTGCGCGACGCATCTCGCGGCGTATATAAGCGCGTTGTCGTGAAGGACGACAAGGTCGTCGGCGCAGTGCTGTATGGCGATACCGCGGATGGCGGCTGGTATTTCGACTTGCTCAGGAAGCAGGAGGATGTGGCCGATATCCGCGACCTGCTGATTTTCGGCCAAGCCTTCGCCTCGGGAGGGGGCGCACTGGACCCTAAGGCGGCCGTTGCGGCGCTCTCGGACCATGCCGAGATATGCGGCTGCAACGGCGTCAGCAAGGGCCAGGTCGTGGCCTGCATCGAACAGGGCGCATGTAGCTTGGATGCGGTGCGTGCGGGATGCAAGGCATCGGCGAGTTGTGGCAGCTGCACCGGGTTGGTGGAAAATCTGATGGCCGTGGTGCTGGGCGACGATGTCCAGTCCGGTCCCAAAACCATGTGCAAATGCACCAGCTTCGGCCATGACGATGTCCGCCGCGAAATCGTGGCGCAGGATATGCGTTCTATCCCTGAGGTGATGCAGAAGCTGCACTGGTCGACTCCTGATGGTTGCTCGTCCTGCCGCCCGGCGCTCAACTATTATCTGCTCTGCGCGTTGCCGGGCGACTATGTCGATGACCAGCGGAGCCGTTTCGTCAATGAACGGATGCACGCCAATATCCAGAAGGACGGCACCTATTCCGTGGTGCCGCGGATGTGGGGCGGCCTTACCAACCCGCGCGAGTTGCGTGCGATCGCCGACGTGGTTGAAAAATTCAACGCGCCGATGGTCAAGGTGACTGGCGGCCAGCGGCTCGACATTTTTGGAATCAAGAAGGAGGATCTGCCAGCCGTCTGGGCAGATCTGAACGCCGCGGGGATGGTGTCCGGCCATGCCTATGGCAAGTCGCTGCGGACGGTAAAGACCTGCGTAGGGTCGGAATGGTGCCGCTTCGGCACGCAGGATTCGACCGGCCTTGGCGTCAAGATCGAGCGGATGACCTGGGGGTCATGGATGCCCCACAAGTTCAAGATCGCGGCGTCGGGCTGTCCGCGAAATTGCGCGGAGGCGACGATCAAGGACTTCGGTGTCGTGTGCGTGGACTCAGGCTATGAACTGCATGTCGGGGGCAATGGCGGGATTCACGTCCGCGTCACCGACCTACTCTGCAAGGTCACGACGGAGCAGGAGGCGATGGATTATTGCGCCGCCTTCATTCAGCTCTATCGCGAGGAAGCCCGCTATCTGGAGCGTACGGCGCCTTGGATCGAGCGCGTCGGTGTCGACTATGTCAAACAGCGGATCGTTGAGGATGGTGCTGGTCGCGAAGCACTGCGTTGCCGTTTCCTGTATTCACAAAGCTTCAGCCAGGATGACCCTTGGGCTGAACGCGCTGACGGCGCGCATGGCGAGTTGCACCAACATATCGCCGAAGTGCGGCCGATGGAGATGGTAGGATGATTGGCGATTGGCTCGACATCGGTTCCGTGGATCAGATCACGCCCGGCAACGCGCGCACCTTGCCGGTGCGTGGCGGCGACGAGATCGCGATCTTTCGCACGCTGACGGGTGACTTTCATGCATTGGTCAATCGCTGCCCGCACAAGCATGGCCCGTTGTCGCAGGGCATTGTTCATGGCGGCGTCGTCACCTGCCCGCTGCATAGCTGGCACATTTCGCTGAAGACGGGAGAGGCGCTGGGCGAGGACAAGGGTTGCGTGCCTGTGATTCCGCTCAAGATCGATGCAGGCCGCATCTTCCTGCTGCGGTCGGCCGTGATGGACAAGCGGGCGGCATGACCGAAGCGATCCGCACCACCTGCGCCTATTGCGGCGTCGGCTGCGGCATTGCGGCGACGCCTCTGGGGCCGCGCTCGGTCGCCATTCGGGGGGATGAGGCGCATCCGGCGAATGCCGGGCGGCTCTGCTCGAAGGGCACGCATCTGGGCGAAACCGTGGCGCTGACCGGACGACTGCTTCATCCTGTCATCGGCAGCAAGCGGGCAAGCTGGGACAAGGCGCTCGATCTGGTCGCAAAGCGCTTTCGCGAAACGATCGCGCGTCATGGTCCGGACAGCGTCGCCTTCTACGTTTCGGGCCAGTTGTTGACCGAGGACTATTATGTCGCGAACAAGCTGATGAAGGGTTTCATCGGTTCGGGCAATATCGACACCAATTCCCGCCTTTGCATGTCCAGTGCGGTCGCCGGGCATAACCGCGCATTTGGCGAGGATGTGGTGCCTGCCCGATATGAGGACCTGGACGAGGCGGACCTGATCATATTGGTCGGCTCCAATACGGCTTGGTGCCATCCCATCGTCTATCAGCGGATACAGGCTGCCCGCGCGGCGCGGGGGACGAAGCTGGTGGTGATCGATCCGCGCCGCACGGAAACGTGCGAAGGGGCGGATTTGCATCTGGCGGTAAAGCCAGGCACGGACGTTGCATTGATGAACGGACTGCTTGCCTGGTGTGACCGGCATGGTGGCACCGATCCCACATTCATGCAGCGGCACGTAGATATGCCCGAGGACTTTTGGGAGCATGTCCGGTCCGGGCATGACCTGTGGACCACGGCGAAGACGTGCGACCTTGCACCGGCCGTGCTGCAGCAATTTTTCGAGCTGTTTGCCGCGACGCCGCGCACCGTCACATTGTTTAGCCAGGGCATCAATCAGTCGATCCGCGGCACCGATCAGGTCAACGCGATCATCAACGTTCATCTCGCTACCGGCCGCATAGGCAAAGCTGGGGCCGCTCCCTTTTCGATTACGGGTCAGCCCAATGCGATGGGCGGCCGGGAAGTCGGTGGCCTTGCCTCGACCCTTGCCGCGCATATGGATTTTGCGCCCGACAACGTGGCGCGGGTCGGCCGCTTCTGGGCGGCGCCGAACATGGCGACCAAGCCGGGTCTGAAGGCGGTGGACCTGTTCCGAGCGATGGATGAAGGCCGGATCAAGGCGTTGTGGGTGATGGCGACCAACCCCGCCATATCGCTGCCCGATGCGGGACGCGTGCGCGAAGCGATGGCGTCATGCCCGTTTGTGGTCGTGTCGGACATAATGGCGGATACGGACACCAGCGCGCACGCCCATGTCCGCCTTCCGGCCGCCGGTTGGGGAGAAAAGGACGGCACCGTGACGAATTCGGATCGTACCGTCAGCCGTCAGCGTCCCTTTCTGCCATTGCCGGGCGAGGCCCGGCCCGACTGGTGGATCATCAAGGAGGTCGCGCGCCGCATGGGCTGGCGCAATGCCTTTGCCTATGATCGTCCGGCGGAAATCTGGCGCGAACACGCACGCCTGACGGCCTACCAGAATGACGGGCAGCGACTGTTGAACCTACGTTCTCAGGCCGCCATGGGCAATGAAGCCTATGACGCGATGCAGCCCTTTCGCTGGGGGGGACGCCCTTCGCGGATGGCCGGTTTCCGACAGCCGATGGCAAGGCGCGGCTGGTTCTGACCAGGCAGATGACTGTGGCAGAACCGCTCAAGGCATGGCCGATGACGCTCAACACCGGACGGTATCGCGACCAGTGGCATACGATGAGTCGCACGGGTCTGTCGCCCAAGCTGGCGCGGCATCGCGAAGAGCCGATGGTCGAAATCCATCCTGACGACGCAGCGGCGCTGGGTGTCGCCGACCGCGATCTGGCGCAGGTGCGGACGGCGCAAGGTCAAAGCATTTTTCGCGTGGCATTGAGTGAGGGGCAAAGGCGAGGTGAGATTTTCACGCCTATCCACTGGACCGATCAAAATGCGAGCGGCGGGCGAACCGGACTGCTGGCCCGTCCGCTGGTCGATCCGCATTCCGGTCAACCCGGCTTCAAATCTACGCCCGCCAGCATTGAACGGGTGACGACGCAATGGCGGGGCTTCCTGATCCTGCGTGGCGATGAGCCGGTGCGGCCGCAATGCCTGTGGGCAACGCGTATCACCGTGCCGGGCGGGGCGCTGTACGAACTTGCGGGCAATGGCGACCCGGCGCGACTGGAAGGGCTTATGCCGCAGGGAGACCGGGTCGAAGCCATGGATGCGTCGCGTGGCACACGTCGCATTGCCACCATTAGTGAAGGTCGGCTGGGCGGGGTGATGATGGTGACGCGCACGGGCCTGCTGCCATCGCGCGACTGGCTTATCCGGCAACTGGAGGCGGAAGGGGTGGGTGGCTCGGTTCTCGCCGCGCGCGGTCCCGGCAGCCAACCGGACAAGGGCGCAACCATCTGCGTCTGTTTCGATATCGGCCTCAATCAGATCGTCGCGGCCATTCGCGAGCAGGCGCTGGTGGACGTCCCGGCCATTGGCAAGGCGCTCGGCGCGGGGACGAATTGCGGTTCTTGCCGCCCCGCACTTGCCAACATCCTGAATCAAGCCACCCAGGAGACGCTCCATGCAGCAGAATGATCTGTCCGATGACTTGATCGCGCCGGGTGAGGTTTGGCTGGTCGGTGCCGGGCCGGGCGACCCGGACCTTCTGACCCGTAAGGCGGAAAAGCTTATCGCGGCGGCGCAGATCGTCTTCTATGACGCACTGGTCGGCCCGGCCGTCCTCGACCTGATTCCGATGGGCGTAGAGCGGGTCAGCGTAGGAAAACGTTCGGGACGTCATTCCAAGGACCAGCGAACGATAGACGAGATGCTCGTTTCTGCTGCGCTGGCAGGGAAGCGGATTGTGCGGTTGAAGGGAGGCGACCCCGCGATATTTGCGCGCGCGACAGAGGAGATAGCCGCTCTGCGCGCTGTAGGTGCCAGCGTGCGCATCTGTCCGGGCATAACTGCCGCCAGTGCGGTCGCCGCTTCGGCTGGCATCTCCCTTTCGCTGAGGGGGGTGGCGCGCCGCGTTCAGTTCATAACGGCGCATAGCCGTAGAGGGCAGGCATTGGATTTGGATTGGAACGCATTGGCTGACCCTGCCTGTACGCTTGCCGTCTACATGGGTAGAGACGCCGCGCCTGAACTGAGCCAGGCGCTGATCAAGGCAGGATTGCCTGGGGCAACGCCCGTCCTCATCACTTGTGACGCGTCGCTGCCTGACGAACGGCGACTACGCACCCGGCTCGATCTGCTGCCGCTCGTTGCGTCTGCATTTGCAGAAGATCGGCCTGCGCTCATACTGATCGGGGAGGCGGTGGCTCATGCGGATGCCACTGTACCTGCCGCTGCCCTCGAAGCTCATCCTGCCGTCTTATAGCAATGGAAATCGCTGCGGCGCCCGAACATCCTGTACGGCAATGACGGCCGGACGGGGTCTGGCCCTGCGCCGACAGGGTGCCGAAAAGCGAGTCCTCGCAAGATGGCAATAGATCCTAAGTTGCCGCTTCTCCCTGGCCCGGCCCGCAGCTAAAACCTTGGGCCAAAGCAGGAGTAGCGCATGGACCGACAGCCCGCCGTCACGATCGAGGCCATCATCGACGCCGTCCGCATCATCGCCCCTGCGGCGGTGCGCACGCCGCTGCTAGAAAATCATGCGCTCAACGACCGGCTGGGCCGCCGTGTCCTGCTGAAGTTCGAAGGGGCGCAGCGTACCGGATCGTTCAAGTTCCGCGGCGCTTACAACCGCCTCGCCCGCCTTGATGCGCAGCAGCGGGCGGCCGGCGTCGTTGCCTGGTCGTCGGGCAATCACGCCCAGGGCGTAGCCGCTGCGGCCCAACTGCTCGCCATGCCGGCGACCATCGTGATGCCCGCCGATGCACCCGCGATCAAACTGGCCAATACCCGCGCGCTGGGGGCGGAGGTCGTCACCTATGACCGCCACAGCGAAAGTCGCGAAGAAATCGCCACCGCACTGGCACGCAGCCGGGGCGCGACGCTCGTGCCGTCCTTCGACGATCCTTTCATCATCGCAGGGCAGGGGACGGCTGGCCTTGAAATCCTCGACCAGGCGGCGGAGGCGGGTGCCATCATCGGCCAGATTCTCGTCTGTTGCGGCGGCGGCGGCCTGACCGCTGGCATCGCGACGGCGGTGAAGGCGCGTGCGCCTGATATCGCCGTATATACCGTAGAACCCGCCGATTTCGACGATACCGCCCGGTCGCTCGCCAGCGGCGTGCGCGAAAGCATAGCGTCGGACGCCCGCAGCATCTGCGACGCGCTGATGGCGCCCAGTCCCGGCGCGATGACCTTCCCGATCAACCGGGCGCTGCTGTCCGGCGGCCTCGTCGTCAGCGACGATCAGGTGCGCGACGCCATGCGCTTCGCCTTTTCCACGCTCAAGCTGGTGGTGGAGCCGGGTGGGGCGGTCGCGCTGGCGGCGATGCTCCATGACCTCGCGCCGTCGTGCGATGGCGCGAGTGTCGTCCTGCTGTCCGGCAGCAATGTCGACCCCGCAGCCTATGCGGCGATTATCGGCGGTGGTCCGGCATGATCGACCCGCGCGCGATCCGCACCTTCCTGGCGGTGTGCCGCGCCAACAGCATCAGCGGCGGCGCGCGTGCGCTCAACATTTCGCAGCCGTCGGTGTCGAATGCCATCGCGCAACTGGAGCAGTCGCTGGGCGTCTCGCTGTTCGAACGCTCGCGTAGCGGGATCCGGCTCACGCCGGAAGGGCAGGCGCTGCTCCGCCGCGCCGAGGCGATGGACAGCCTTCTCGCCGATGTGCAGGCGGAAGTGCAACTCGCCAGCCGCGGCATTGTCGGACCGTTGCGGATCGGCGGCACACCCGGCGCGCTGGTCAGCCTGTTGCCCGACGCGGTACACCGGCTGGAGGCGCGGATCGGCCGCTTCGCGCTGCATGTCGTGGAGCGGCCCGACCATGATCTGGCCGCGATGCTCCATCGCGGCGACATCGAACTCGCCTTCGTCACCACCGGCATCGACGAACCGCCGGAGGGCATAGAGGAGCGGACTTTCTCCCGCGATCCCTTCGCCCTGATCGTGGGCAAGCAGAACGACCATCTCCCCGCCAGCCTGTCGTTGCGCGACACTGCGCTGATGCGCTGGGTCTTGCCCGAAGCGCGCGGCGCTTTCCGCCGGCAGGTGGACGCCCTGTTCATGGCCGCCGACATTCCCGTGCCGCAGGACATAATCCGCTGCGATTCCCTGCTCACCACCAAGGCGATGGTGCGGGGCAGCCAGCGCGTCACCATCTTGCCGATGCAGGTCGCGTCAGCCGAACTGTCGATTGGCGTACTGCGCGCCATCACCATCGAGGAAGCCGCCTTTCCACGCAGCATCGGCGTACGGATGCTGGCAGGCGGGCGGCTGTCCCGACTGGGCGATGCGCTGCTCGACGTTCTTATTCATAGCTCCAAGCTATGACGTTCGCAAAAATCATTATTTTTCTTTGGTTCGAAAGCAACGCATAAGCGTCCCAACAAGAGCTTTCGGGAGAGACCATCGTGCGGCACATCATCCGCAACATCGCTATCTTCGACGGTACGGGCAGCGCCCCGGTCGCCGGAGCGGTGGTCATAGAAGATGACAGGATCGCAGCCGTCCTGCATGACAACGCCGCCATCGCCGCCATCGCCGCGGTCGAAGCGGACAATGTGATCGACGGTCAGGGCGGCACGCTGATGCCCGGCATGGTCGATTCCCATACCCATCTCACCTGGGGCAGCTCGATCGAGAAAATCTATCACCAGTTCATCCTGCCGCCCGAAGAGTTGAAGGTCGCCGCCTGGCGCAATGCCCGGGTGCTGCTCGACCATGGCTATACCAGCCTCTATTCGGCCGGCGCGCTGGGCGACCAGATCGAGCCCGAACTGGCCCGCGCGATCGAAGCGGGCGAAACCCCCGGTCCCCGTCTCGTTCCTTCGACGCTGGAGCGCAGCCCCGAAGGTGAGGAAGGGGTCGAAACCGGAGACGTGTTCAACGGCCGCGGTCCCGACGCGATGCGCGCCTTCGTCGCCTATTGCGCAGCGGAAGGGGTGAAGTCGCTCAAGCTCGTCATTTCCGGCGAAGACGCGCTGAAGCCCGGATCGTCGGGCGACATTCTATACACCGACGCGGAAATGCTGGCGGCTGGCGAAGCCGCCAGGGATGCAGGGCTGTGGATCGCCACCCACGCCTATTCGCCCCGCGCCATCACCCTCGCGCTCGAAGCGGGTGCGCGCATCCTCTATCATTGCTCCTTCGCCGACGATGCCGCGATCGACGCGATGGCGGCAAAGAAGGACGACATCTTCTACGCTCCCGGCCCCGGCGTCTCGGTCGCCGCGCTGGAAGCCTCGCCGCCGCCGCATATCAACATGAGTTCCATGAAGGCCAGCGCGGCCGAGCGTCTGGAACTGGAGAAAGTCCTGGTTCCCAAGCTGAAGGCGCGGGGCGTACGTATCCTGCCCGGCGGCGACTATGGCTTTCCCTTCAATCCCCATGGCCGCAACGCCCGCGACCTGGAGCATTTCGTCACCTATTATGGCTTCACCCCGGCCGAGGCATTGAGCGCCGCGACCATGCTGGGCGGGCAGCTGATGGGACAGCCAGTTGGACAGGTGAAGCCGGGTTATCTGGCCGACCTGCTGCTGATCGACGGCGACCCGACGCAGGATGTCCGCATCATGCAGGATGCCAATCATATCAAGATGATCATGCTGGGCGGGCGGATGCATAAATCGCCCGCAGCGCAGCCCGTGACCGCCTGACCGGAAAGACGCTACCATGTTCGACGTTGCGATCATCGGCTGCGGGCCGGTGGGGGCCTTTGCGGCCAATTTACTGGGCAAATCCGGCCTGTCTGTCCTAGTGATCGAGCAGGAGGCGCATCCCTATCCGCTGCCCCGCGCGGTCCATCTGGACCATGAAATGATGCGGCTGTTCCAGTCGGCCGGCGTGATCGATCGGGTGGCGAGCGACATGCGCGACACCGAAGGCCATCTGCATGTCGGCGCCGACCATGGCGTCATCCGCTATATGGGGACGGTCGGCCGGGCGCGCCCGTTTAGCTGGTCCAACGACTATTTCTTCTACCAGCCCGAACTGGAGGATCGTCTCCGCGAGGCGCTGGCCGATTATCCCAATATAACTGTCCAACTCGGCATCGCATTTGAAGGGCTGGAACAGGATGAAAGCGGCGTCACGCTGCGCCTGTCGGGTGGCCAGGCGGAGCAGGCCCGCTATGTCATCGCGTGCGACGGATCGCGCAGCGCGGTGCGCAAGGCGCTGGACGTCCGCCTTGACGATCTGGATTTCGAAGAGCCCTGGCTGGTGGTCGATGCCGAAGTCGATGGCCCGGTGCGCTTCCCCGACCTGTGGGGCGTCCCTGACGCCGCCGACCTGCAAAAGCTGTCGGTGATGATGTGCGATCCCGAACGCCCGGCGACGATCGTGCCGGGGCGCGGCAATCACCGCCGCTGGGAATTCATGCTGCTGCCGGGCGAAGACGATCAGGCGATGATGGCGCCCGATGCGGTCGCTGCCCTTGTCGCACCCTATCTCTCCGGGGTTCCGCACAAGGTGGTGCGCGCGGCGACCTATCGCTTTCATGGACTGATCGCCGAGCGGTGGCGGATGGGCGGCGTCTTCCTGGCCGGCGATGCCGCGCACCAGACGCCGCCCTTTTTCGGGCAGGGCATGTGCCATGGCCTGCGCGATGTCGCGAACCTCGCCTGGAAACTGGAAGCAGTGCTGAAGGACCATGCACCCGACGCCTTGCTCGACAGCTACCAGCCTGAACGCGATCCCCATGTTCGCGCCGTCATCGCCGCCGCCGTGGGCGCGGGCCGCTATATCTGTATGCTTGACCCGCAGGCGGCCGCCGAGCGCGATGCGGCGATGCGCGAAGCCGCAAAGGGTGCGCAACATGGCACCGCCGCCGACCTGATCCCCGCCATCGCCGCCGGCATCATCGCCGGCGATACGCCGGGCGCTGGCGAACGCTTCATCCAGCCGCGCGTCGGCAACCGGCTGCTCGACGACGTGACGGGCGGCGGCTGGCGTCTCTTCACCCGGACCCCGATCGACAGGGCCGACGTGACCGTCATCGACCTCGCGCGACTGGACGACCAGGGCGCGATCGCCGCCTGGCTGGCCGATCGCAACGCCGACGCCGTGCTGGTCCGGCCCGACCATTATGTCTTCGGCACCGGCAAGCCGTCGGACCTCATCGCCCGCCGCGCCGCCCTGATCGCCGGCGTCCCTCGACAGGAGATTGCCGCATGAGCCTTACTCTCGCCCAGGCGCGCACGATTATCGACACAGCGCTGGACAAGGCCCGCGCCGATGGCGCGCAGCCGCTTGCCCTGGTCGTGCTGGACGCGGGTGCGCACCCTGTTGCCACCGTGCGCGAGGATGGCGCCAGCCTGTTCCGCTTCGACATAGCGAAGGCCAAGGCCACAGGCGCGCTGGGCATGGGGGCGGACACCCGGCTTCTGGCCGTGCGCGCCGCTGCCAACCCCCTATTCTTTCAGAGCGTCGTCGCCGCCACCGGTGGTCGGCTCGCTTTGTCGCCCGGCGGCGTGCTGATCCGTGACGTGGAAGGAACGGTGATCGGCGCCGTCGGGATCAGCGGCGACACCGGCGATTGCGACGAAGCCTGCGCCATCGCCGGTATCCTCGCCGCCGGCCTTTCCCACGGAGACGTGCAATGAAATTACGCAGCATCGAACTGGCGATGCCCGGCGCGGCGGACGCCGCCGCGTTCATGACCGACATTTGGGGCATGGCGCCGGCGGACGTCGTCGGCAATATCCATTATCTGCGCGGATCGGGCAGCTTCCCCTATCTGGTGGCACTGGAGGAATCAGCCGACAGCTATGTCCGCTCGACCACCTTCGTCTGTACCGCCGACCGGCTGGAGCAGCTCAAGCGCGCGGTCAGCGCAGCGGGCCTGACCGCCGCGCCCGCCACTTCTGATGATTTGGGCGGCGGCCACGGCATCATCGTCGAACTGGCCGAGGGTGAACTGCTGCGCTTCCTGGTCGACGCGGCGGAAGTGGCGCCGATCGAGGGGCATGACCTGCCGGTCAAGCTCACCCATGTCGTCTTCAACAGCGCTGACGCAGAAGCGACCGGCCATCTGGTCCAGGATGCGCTGGGCTTCCGCGTGTCGGACCGGACGAAGGGCATGGTCTTCGTGCGCTGCAACGACTCGCATCATTCGACCGCCTTCGCGCGCGCAGGCTTCGCGTCGCTCAACCATATCGCCTTCGAGATGGAGGATCTGGACGCGGTGATGCGCGGCATCGGTCGCCTGCGCGATCAGGACATGGCCCCGGCCTGGGGTCCGGGTCGTCATGGCCCGGGCGCCAATGTCTTCGCCTATTTCATCGCCCCCTTTGGCCCGGTCATCGAATTTTCGACTGCGGTGAACAAAGTGCCCGACGATTATCAGGCCGGCGCGCCCGAGGACTGGACCTGGCCCGAAAAGCGGATCGACCAGTGGGGCATGTCCGACAAGGATTTCGGCGGCCTGCGCGCCGCCGAGGAGAAATTCCGTCATCGCCGCGACTGGGAGGCCGCGCCGCTTGACGCTTGACCGCCGCACCGCGCTCGCCGCGCTTGGCGGCGCGCTGCTCGGAACGACAGGATTGAAGGCCGCCCCGCGCGGTAGAGGAGACAGAGACGTGACCCGATTTGTAAGCTTCCGCCGCCCCGACGGCACCCCCAGCTTCGGTCGCCAGGATGGCGAGACGATCGTGGAACTGGCGACCGATGCGACGCCCAGCCTGAAGGCGGCGCTGAGCGACGGCAGCCTGTCGATGCTGGCCGACGGCGCGTCCTTCGCCGCCGCCGATGTCGTGCTGCTGCCGGTCATCCCCGATCCTGCCAAGATATTGTGCGTCGGCTTGAACTATGCCGAACATGTCAAGGAAACCGGCCGCGAGCAGAAGGCGCATCCCGCGATCTTCGTGCGCTATGCCGACAGTCTGGTCGCCGACGGCCAGCCGCTGGTGAAGCCCCGCGTGACCGAGCGCTTCGATTATGAGGGCGAACTGGCGGTCGTCATCGGCAAGCCGTGCCACAAGGTCGTCGCCGCCGACGCCTGGGCCTATGTCGCGGGCTATGCCTGCTTCAACGACGGGTCCGCGCGCGACTGGCAGCGTCACAATATCCAGTTCACGCCTGGCAAGACTTTCCCCGGCACCGGCGGTTTCGGCCCCGCGCTGGTGACGGCGGACGCAATCGAAGACCTTGGCGCGCTCCGCGTCCAGACCCGCCTCAACGGCGAACTGGTGCAGGATCAGCCGATCGCCGACATGATCTGGGATATCCCCACGGTCATCGCATATATCAGCGCCTTCACGCCGCTCGCCCCCGGCGACGTTATCGCCACAGGCACCCCCGGCGGCGTCGGCGATAAGCGCACCCCGCCGCTCTACATGAAAGCCGGCGACAAGGTGGAAGTCGCCATCGGCGCCATCGGTACGCTCACCAACCGCATCATCGACGAACAATAAGCCTGAACGACCCAATCATAAGAAGGGGAGGAATATATATGCGTAACTTCATTTCGATCGCGGCGCTCGCCAGTGCCAGTGTCATCGCGCTGACGGCGCCCGCCATGGCCCAGGATGCTGCTGCGCCTGAGCAGGCGGCGCCCGACGCCAATTCGGACATCATCGTCACCGCTCAGCGCAAGGCCGAGAAGGTGACGGAGGTACCCATTTCCATCACCGTCGCCAACCAGGCCCAACTGGAACGGCAGCAGGTCAATACGGTCAACGACCTCAGCCGCATCGCGCCGTCGCTGGAAATCCAGCAGGCGCCCGGCCAGAATACCGGCGGCGGCGGCGCGATCCGTGGCATCGGGACCCAGACTTTCTCGGCCGGCGCGGTCGCTTCGGTCGGCGTCGTCGTCGATCAGGTGAGCCAAGGCAATGCCAACATCTCCGACCTGTTCGACGTGTCGCGGATCGAAGTGCTCAAGGGGCCGCAGGGCACGCTCTTCGGCCTCACCACCTCGGCCGGTGTCATCAATATCACCACCAACGCGCCCGATCCCAACGGCTTTTCTGCGCGCGTCCGCACCGAATTGTCGGATGCCGGCACTGCCGGTTCCAAATTCGGCAATCAGGTGATTCAGGGCGTGGTCAACATCCCGCTGGCGTCGAACGCGGCCATTCGTGTGTCGGGCGTCACCAACCTGCGCCAGGGCGTCAACCGCAATACACTGACTGGTAACTACAACGACAATGACCGTTATGGTCTGCGCGGTCGCCTGCTCTGGGAACCGACCGAGCGGCTGACCGCCAACCTGATCGGCGACTATAGCAAGAGCCGGGCTGAAAATGGCGGCGACTTCTTTACCTTCGTCAAGACCAGCGGACCGGGCACGGCACTGGGCGGCCTGCTCCAGGATGGCCAAGGCATTACGGCGCGCCTTGCAAGCTGCGGTGTGACGCCGGGCGAGGGCAATCGCAACTATTGCTCCAGCAGTGCCTATGTCGGTCGTTCGGAAAATTACGGCGGTTCGCTTCAGATCGATTATGAAGCCGATCCGTTCACACTGACCTCCGTCACCGCCTATCGCAAATCGAACGAGACCGGCTTTGGCGCAGCGACCGACGTGTTCCGCGGCGAGCCGCTGGAACTGCAGGTCGGCAATGGCGCCGTGAATCGTCGGCTCAGCCTGTTCACGCAGGAATTCCGGGTGTCTTCGCCTGCGGACCAGTTCCTGGAATATACGCTCGGCGCCTTCTATTCGAACCAGAAGCAGTTGCGCGATCCCGAAACCCTGTCGGTCTCGGTCGTGCCGTTCCCCGGCTTCGTCATTCCCATCGTGCGGAATCCTGGTGCCGACGTCGCAATCAAGGACGAATCGCTCGCCTTCTTCGGTCAGGGCACCTTCCATCTGTCGCCCAGCCTGCGCCTGATCGCCGGTGGTCGCTACACCACCGACCGCCTGTCGCTCGACTATTATAACTATGCGATTCCCGCCGATCCGTTCACCAGGACGGTCCTCGACGTTCAGAAATTCTCGTGGCGTCTGGGCGCGCAATATGACCTCGACCAGCGGACGATGGTCTATGCGACCGCATCGCGCGGCTTCAAAGGGGGCCAGATCGCAACCCCGTCGGCCCCGCTCCAGCCGTTCGTCGTGCTGCCGGAAATTCCGATGGCCTATGAAGCGGGGCTCAAGAGCACCCTGTTCGGCGGCTGGGTGGCGGACCTCAGCGTCTTCTATCAGAAGATCAAGAACTTCCAGGCGCAACAATGCACGGTCGATAGCACAGCGGTCATCTCCTGCGTGCAGACCAACATCGATGGCGTGAAGTCCCGCGGCGCGGAAATCAACTTCTTCGGCAAGGTGTTCGACGGCCTGTCGCTGAACACCGGCTTCATCTATGCCAAGGCGACCTATCCGAAGGGCTTTATCGGCACTGATGGGACTGACATCGGCAGCAGCCAATTGGCCTATGCCCCGAAATATAAGTTCACCCTGTCTGGCGAATATGAAGTGCCTGTCACCAGCCGCTTCAACGGTTTCCTGGCCGCGGATACGGTCTGGAAGTCGCGGGTCCGCTATGAAGCCAATTCGAACAGCGAAACCACCTTCCGTTCGCACTGGCTGGTCGGCGGTCGCATCGGCGTCCGTACCGAGGATAATCGCTACAGCGTCGCGGTGTTCGGCCGCAACCTGTTCGACGTGCACGAGCCCTCGCTGATGCAGAGCAGTTTCCCCTATACCACCGATAGCGGGGAGCAGAATATCGGCGCCATCTACGGTCCGCAGTCCTTCCGTCAGGTCGGTATCAGCTTCGACGCCAAATTCTGATGCGATAAGGCAGGGCGGCGCAGGTGACGCCGCCCTGCCTCTTTTTTGTCAATCGTGGCGGTCAGGGATGCGGGAATGAACCAGATCAGACAATCGATCGCCGCCATGGGCACCGACCTTGGCCCGGACATTCTCGCGCAATGTCGCGCCCTGTTCGATGCCGACCAATCCGCCCTGCGCGAGCAGGTGCCGGTGACGGTCGCGGATATCGCCTATGGCCCGCATGAGCGACATCGCCTCGACCTGTATCGGCCGCAGGGCAGCAATCTGGCGCCCGTCCTCGTCTTCGTCCACGGCGGCGGCTTCCTCAAGGGCGACAAGGGCGGCGTCGATGCCTGGCCCAACGCAAATGTCGGTCGCATGGCGGCACAGGCCGGGTTTGTGGGGGGCGTCATCAACTATCGCCTCGCACCGGACAATGTCTGGCCTGCCGGATCGGAAGATGTCGCGGCCGTCGTCGCCTGGCTCAAGGCCCATGCGGCGCAACATGGCGGCGATCCGGAGCGGATCGTGCTGATGGGCACGTCCGCCGGTTCGGTGCATGTGGCGGGCTATCTGAAACTGGCCGGCGTCCGCGATATTCGCGCCGCAATCCTGCTCTCAGGTCTCTACGGCTACACGCCGCTCGATGAGCGCGACACATATTATTATGGCGACCCGGCGCTCTATCCCGACCGGATGCCGCTGGATGCGGTCGCCTCCACCAGCCTGCCCCTGTTCCTGGCCTGCGCCGAGTTCGATCCGCCGCGCTTTCAGGCCGAGTTTCTGGGGCTGATGCAGGATCGCCGCACCCGCCACGGCGCCATGCCGCGGGCCTTCATCCATTCGGGCCACAACCATTACAGCATGGCCATGCACCTTGGCACCGCCGACCGGCGGCTATCGGACGAAATCTGCGCTTTCGTGCGCGAAACCACCAAATCATAATCAGGAGAAACAGATGCTCGATCGCAGGACGCTGCTCGCGACCGGAATCGCCACCGGGGCCATGATGGCCGCTCCCGCCATGGCCGCGCGCAAGGCGGCCGCCAGCCCCGGCTTCCCCAAGGGCTTCTATTGGGGTGTCGCCACCGCGCCGCACCAGATCGAGGGCAACAACATCGCCAGCGACCTGTGGTTTATCGAAAACCAGCAGCCGACCGTCTTCGCCGAACCATCGGGCGATAGCTGCAACAGTTTCGAACTGTGGGAAACCGACCTGGATCTGGTCAAGGGCATGGGCCTCAATGCCTATCGCTTCGGTATCGAATGGGCGCGGATCGAGCCGGAGAAGGGCCTCTTCTCCCAGGCGATGCTGGCCCATTACAAGGCGATCATCGACGGTTGCCTCCAGCGCGGTCTGGCGCCGATCGTGACCTTCAGCCATTTCACCGCGCCGCGCTGGTTCAGCGCGCAGGGCGGCTGGACCAACCCGGAAAGCGCGCAGTTGTTCGCCCGCTATTGCGACAAGGCGATGCGCGCGCTGGGGCAGGGGATCGCCAGCGCCATCACCTTCAACGAACCCAATATCCTGCTGCTTTTGAAGCCCATGCTGCCGCCGCAGGTGTGGGACATCCAGAAACTCACGCTGGAAACCGCGGCCAAGCGCCTGGGCGTGCCGAAATTCGTCGCCGCCAATGTCGCCGGGGTCGAGGATCTACCAGCGTTGCAGGCCGGTCTGGAGGCGGCACACAAAGCGGGCAAGGCCGCGATCAAGGCGGTCCGTCCCGACCTGCCTGTCGGCTTCTCTCTTGCATTGATGGATGATCAGGCGGTCGGCAGGAACTCGGTGCGCGACCGGATGCGGAAGGAATTGTACGGCAACTGGCTGGACATAGCCAAGGCCGACGACTTCATGGGCGTTCAGAATTACGAGCGCGCGCTCTGGGGCGACAAGGGGCGTCTGCCAACGCCCGCCGGTTCGATCGTCAATTGGTCTGGCACCGAAGTCTGGGCGCCCTCGCTCGCGGGCGCGGTCCGCTACGCCCATGCAGCGACAGGCGTGCCGATCCTGGTGTCGGAACATGGCG
Source organism: Sphingomonas bisphenolicum (assembly GCF_024349785.1). Classification (NCBI taxonomy): domain Bacteria; kingdom Pseudomonadati; phylum Pseudomonadota; class Alphaproteobacteria; order Sphingomonadales; family Sphingomonadaceae; genus Sphingomonas; species Sphingomonas bisphenolicum. Next base: position 3,464,424 of record NZ_AP018817.1, on the reverse strand, counting down.
TCGGCACGACCGACGACACCATCCGCGCCACATTCATCCCCGCGGCGCTCGCCGAACTCAAGAAGGCGATGGACGACGGCGTGCCGGTGCTGGGCTATTGCCACTGGTCGTTGCTCGACAATTTCGAATGGATATTCGGCTATAAGGTCAAGTTCGGCCTGCACAGCGTCGATCCGGTCACCTTCGCCCGCACCGCCAAACCAAGCGCCGCCGTCTATGGCGCGATCGCCAGCCGCAATGCGGTCTAAGGAGAGAAAGACATGAAGCGTATCGCCGCCGCTGTCGCCCTTGTACTCGCGGTTCCCGCCATCGCCCAGATGCCGACGCCGGTTCCCGCCGAAGCCCCCGCCGATCCGAACGCCATTCCGCTCTATCCGGACATGAAGGCACCCAAAGGATCGACCGAAAATTGGGTGCGTTTCGGTAAGGATCTGGCGGTGCGCAATGTCACCGTGCCGACCATCACGCCTGTCCTGCCCGATCCCGCCAAGGCGACCGGTGCGGCGGTGGTGGTCGCGCCCGGCGGCGCCTTCATGCTGCTGGCGATGGATCATGAGGGCTGGAGCGTCGCGCGCTGGCTCGCCGATCACGGCATCGCCGCCTTCGTCCTGAAATATCGGCTGAACCAGACCCCCGCCGACATCGGCGAAGCGTCCGCCTATATGGGCAAGCGCATGGCGGAGTCGCTGCGCGATCCGACTGCCGCGCCGGGAATCACTGAACCGCGCGCAACGCTGGATTCGCTGGCGGCACTCAAGCTGGTGCGCGCCGGCGCCGGCAAATGGGGCGTCGATCCGCAGCGTGTAGGCATGATCGGTTTCTCCGCCGGTGCGATGACTGTGCTCAACGCAGCGCTGGAAGGGAAGGGGAGCGATCGCCCATCCTTCATCGGCTATGTCTATGGCCCCATGCTGGCGCGCGAGGTGCCGGCCGATGCGCCGCCCATGTTCGCCGCCATCGCCAATGACGACAGCCTGTTCCCCAATCCCTCCTACGGCCTGGTCGAAAGCTGGCGCCGCGCCCATGCGCCGGTCGAACTGCACGCCTATGAACGTGGCGACCATGGCTTTGGCACGGGCAAGCCTGGTACGACGACCATGGGCGTGTTGCCGCAATTCCAGGCCTGGCTGGACATGCGCGGGCTGCTGAACGCGAAGGTCGCCCAATGAGCGCCGTGCCGGCCTTGCCGATCGCGGGCGAGGCCGGCATCGGCTTTGCGATCAACGCGACCCTCAGCCTGGCCTTCTTCCTCGGCATTTTCGGGATGGTTGCGCGCCCGCTCACCTGGGGCGCACCCGATGCGCTGGGCCTCGACTTCGTGCCGCAGAGCATCGCCGTTGCACTCATGAGCGCGCTCGTCCCGTCTTTGATCGCACGCAAGCGGCTTGGGCTGGCCATATCGGTCCGCACCATCCTCCTGCGCGCGTTCGGCTTTGCAATCGGTGGCGCGGTGCTCGGCGGTCTGCTGGCCTGGGCGACCGATGCTGCCGCTCTACCGCCTATCGGCTGGGGGCAGGCACTGGCGCTGAAATTGCTCTACGGCGGATCGCTGGGCGCCCTCATAACAACCCTGGCTCTCAAGAGGATGACCCGATGATCCGTTCTATGATGACGCTGGCGCTGATGCTCGCCACGCCCGCGATGGCGCAGGACGTGCGCATGGAAACGGTTCCGTCGCAGGGGCAGGAGGGGGCGATCGCGCTCTATCCGGACCAGCCCGCAGTGAAGGCTGGCAACGACGAACAATGGTCGAGCATGCATGTTCGGATCGGCGCGAACAGCATCGACAATATCATGGTCCGCAACGTCGTGCGCCCGACCATTACGCCCTATCTGCCCGATCCCGCCAAGTCGACCGGCGCGGCGGTAGTGGTCGCGCCCGGCGGCGCGTTCCTGTCGCTGTCGATGACAGGCGAAGGCAGCGATATCGCGCGCTGGCTGGCCGACCATGGCGTCGCCGCCTTCGTGCTGAAATATCGCCTCAACGAAACGCCGCGCGACGACAAGGCTTTCATGGGCGTCATGGGGCAGCGTTTCTCGGCCGCCGCGCAGTCCAGTTCGACGCCGGAGGTCAAGGAACCCCGCGCCACGCAGGATGCGTTGCAAGCGCTGGCCATCATCCGTAGCCGCGCCGCGGATTGGCATGTCGATCCGGCGCGTATCGGCATGATCGGCTTTTCGGCCGGCGCAATAACAACGCTGAACGCGGTGCTGGATGGCAAGGGCGACCTGCGCCCTGCCTTTATCGGCTATATCTACGGCCCCATGATCGAAATAGCGGTGCCCGCGGATGCGCCGCCCATGTTCAACGCCATCGCCATGGATGACGGCCTGTTCGCCAAGCAGGGCTTTGGCATCGTCGAAGCCTGGCGCAAGGCGAAGCGTCCGGTCGAACTTCATGCCTATGAACGGGGCGACCATGGCTTTGGAGCGGGTCGGCCGGGGACGACGACGGCGATGCTCCTGCCCGAATTCCTCGCCTGGATGGACATGCGCGGCCTGCTCGGCACGCACTGATTTTCGTAAGGATTGCTCATGACCCGTAAAGCTCTTCGCCTCGCCGCCTTGCTGGCCTGCGCCTCCTTCAACGTGCCGCTCTGGGCAGACGAGCTGGCCGACGGCTTCCGCAATCCGCCCCAATCGGCGCGCCCGCGCGTCTGGTGGCATTGGATGAACGGCAATGTGACCAAGGACGGGATCGACAAGGATCTCGACTGGATGGCCCGCATGGGCATTGGCGGGGTACAGAATTTCGACGCCAGCCTGATGACGCCGCAGATCGTCAAGGAACGGCTGCCTTATATGACCGACGGCTGGAAGGATGCGTTCCGTCACGCTGTCCAGACGGCCGATGCCAAGGGTCTGGAATTCGCCATCGCCGCCTCGCCGGGCTGGAGCGAGACGGGCGGTCCCTGGGTCAAGCCGCAGGACGCGATGAAGAAGCTGGTCTGGAGCGAAACCGACCTGCGCGGCGGCCAGCGCCTGAAGAGAGCGCTGGCCGCGCCGCCCTCCATTACCGGCGCGTTCCAGAGCGCGAAGTTCAGCGATCCGCTCGCCGCCGGCGAGGAAACAGGCGCGCTGCCCAGCTTCTATGCCGACGCGCGCGTCCTTGCCTATCCGATCAAAGTCAGCCTTTTGTCGCAGCCGCGCGTCTTTCAGGCGGACGGAACGGCGCTCGCCGCAGCGCCTTTGTTCGATAACGACCTCGAAACCGTGGGGCAGATCGCCAAGGGCGACGCCGCTAATCCGGGCGGGCTGATCCTCGACTATGGCAAGCCCGTCACCATCCGTTCCGCCAGCCTGTTCGTGCCCCATGCCCGGCCGCCTTTTGGCGATCCGGTCTATCGCCCGATGCTGGAGGCGGAAACGGTGCAGGGCTGGCAGCCGGTCGGCCGCTTTTCCCTGACCGAAGTGTCGGCGACGATCGGCTTCGCGCCCGTCACCGCCCGGCGCTTCCGCCTCGTGCTTTCGCCCAACGATGGACCCAAGTCGCCTGGGCTGGGCGACGGCGCGCCGGGGGCGATCATGCTCGACGTGTTCGGGCGCCCCGCCAGCGCGACGCTCGGCATCGGCGACCTGCGTCTGTCTGCCGAGTCGAAGATCGACCAATATGAAGCGAAGGCCGCCTACGCCATCGCGCCCGACTATAACAGGCTGAGCGAGAGTATCGTGCCCACGGCGATGGCTATCGACCCCGCCAGTGTCGTGGATATCACCGATCATCTGCGTCCCGACGGCACGCTCGACTGGACCGCACCCAAGGGTAGCGACTGGCGCATCCTGCGCATGGGCTATTCGCTGACCGGCAAGATGAACCATCCCGCCACGCCCGAAGCGACCGGCCTGGAGGTCGATAAATATGACGCCGCCGCCGTCCGCCGCTATCTTGAAACCTATCTTGGCATGTATCGCGATACGGTGGGTGCGGAATGGATCGGCAAGAAAGGCATCCGGGCGCTGCTGACCGACAGTATCGAGGTCGGCGCATCCAACTGGACCCCGCGCATGGTCGAGGAATTCAAGGCCCGGCGCGGCTATGACCCGACGCCGTTTCTGCCCACGCTGACCGGCGCAGTGGTCGGCTCCGCTGCGCGCAGTGACGCCTTCCTCCATGACTATCGCCAGACACTCGCCGACCTTCTGGCCCACGCCCATTATGGCACGGTGGCACAGGTGGCGCATGAAAACGGTCTGACCGTCTATGGCGAGGCGCTGGAAAACGGTCGCCCGGTGCTGGGCGACGATCTGGCCATGCGGTCCCATACCGATGTGCCGATGGCGGCGATGTGGACCTTCAACCGCGGGGCCGCGCCGCGCCCGACGCTGATCGGCGACATGAAGGGGGCGGCGTCGGTCGCCCATATCTATGGCCAGAATATCGTGTCGGCGGAGTCCATGACATCGGCCTTCGCGCCCTGGGCCTTTGCGCCGTCGGACCTGAAGCGGGTGATCGATCTGGAGTTCGCATCGGGCATCAACCGGCCGATCGTCCATACCTCGGTCCACCAGCCGGTCGACGACAAACTCCCGGGTCTCAGCCTCATGATCTTCGGCCAATATTTCAATCGGCATGAGTCTTGGGCAGAAATGGCCAAGCCCTGGGTCGATTATATGGCGCGCACCGGCTATCTGTTGCAGCAGGGGCGCGATCATGCCGACCTCGCTTATTTCTACGGCGAGGACGCGCCGATCACCTCGCTGTTCGAACATGGCGTGCCCGTAGATCTGCCGACCCGTTACGCCTATGACTTTGTGAATGCCGATATCATCGCCAACCGCATGAGCGTGGACGATGGCGAACTGGTGGCCGGCAACGCCCGTTACCGCGCGCTCTATCTCGGCGGATCGAGCCGGGTGATGACGCTGTCAACGCTGCAACGGATCGCCGGGTTGGTCGATGCGGGGGCGACCGTGATCGGCGAAGCGCCCGAACGCGCGCCGGGCCTGCAGGATGACGCCGCCGCGTTCAAGGCGCTCACGACGCGTCTCTGGAGCGGCGCTCCGCAAGGCAAAGGGCGCGTGATCGCCAGTAGCGACGTCGAAGCGGCGCTCGCAAGCGCTGGTACCGGTCCGGACTTCCGCATCGGCGATGGCGCACAGGACGCAGACTATCGCTTCGTCCATCGCAAACTGGCCGATGGCGACCTCTATTTCGTCAACAACCGCACGTCCAAGGCTGGCCATATCGAGGCGCGTTTTCGCGTGACCGGCAAGCAGCCCGAAATATGGCGCGCCATCGATGCTACGACATCGCCCGTCTCCTATCGCACCGAAGGCGGCGAAACGGTGATTCCGCTGGATGTCGGCTCGGAGGACGCCTTGTTCATCCTGTTCCGCAAGGCTGCGGTGGCGTCGTCCGTCACCATCGCGGCCAAGGCCACCCGCTCGGTCGCAACGCTAACCAGTCCCTGGACCGTCAGCTTCCAGTCCGGTCGAGGCGCGCCCGCCAGCATCGCCATGTCGACCCTGACGCCGCTCGAAAGCAATGCCGACAAAGGCGTGCGCTATTTCTCCGGAATCGCGACCTACGCCACGCGCTTTGCCTTGCCCAAAGGGGCGAAGTCCGGCGCTCCATTGTGGATCGATCTCGGCAAGATCGGCGACCTGGCCGAGGTGCGCGTCAATGGCAGACTGGCCGGCACGAGCTGGTTCGCGCCCTATCGCCTGGACATCGGCAAGCTGGTGAAGCCGGGCAACAACCAGTTGGAGGTCAAGGTCGCCAACCTGTGGGTCAATCGCCTGATCGGCGACCAGCAACCCGGAGCGGAGAAGATCACCTTCACTGCTGCCCCGACCTACAAGCCCGATGCGCCGCTACGCCCGTCCGGCCTGATCGGGCCGGTGCAGTTGCTCGCCGAATGAACCCTAATGATCGAGCGTCTCGCCGTCCCGCAAGGATGGCGGGCGCTTGACCTTCTTGATCTGGCGCAGGCCCAGGAAAACCGCGCCGATGATCGCGGGGATCAGGGCCAGGTCGATCCAGCCGGGCAGATGGGCGCCCTGATGCTCGATCGCCTCCTTGAGATGATGCCACAGGCCCAACGCATAATAGCTGATCGCCACCACCGACAGCCCCTCGACCGTATGCTGCAGGCGCAGTTGCAGCCCGGTGCGCCGGTCCATCGACGCCAAAAGGTCGCGATTGCGGCGCGCCAGGGCGGTATCGACTCGCGTCCGCAGCATCGCGCTGGTCCAGGCGGTGCGCTGCGACAGATCCTCCAGCCGCCGGCCGAACGCGTCGCAGGTCCGCATCGCGGGCAGCAGCCGCCGTTCGGTGAAATCGTCGAGCGAGCGATAGCCGCGCACCGGCGCGACATCCAGACGGCGAATGCGGTCGAAGCAGAGTTCCGCATAGGCATGGGTCGCACTCATGCGATAGCGAGTGCGGGCGACGATCTGCGCCAGTTCGGCGCTGAGCGATGAGATATCCTCCAGCACGGCGTCGGCGTCCGCCTGCGGCTCCGCCACGCGTGCGGTGACATCGGTCAGGCGTTGCTCCAATCTGGCCAGGACCGGGGTCGCCTGCTGCGCTTCGGGCAGGCCAAGCAGGGCGATCTTGCGATAATTGCCCAGTTCCTGGAGCCGTTGCACCAACAGCGACGCTTCGGCGCCTTCCAGTCCTCGATCCTGAATCAGCAGTCGGCCGAACCCATTGTCGTGCAGCCGGAAATCGCCCCAGATGCGCGCGCGTCCTTGCGCGATGTCCGAGATGATGAGGTCGTCGGAAGCGAAATGCGCGGCGATGGTCGCGTTGGATGGCTCGTTCCTGGTCAGGGCGATCTGGGTCGATCGGATGATCCGCCCCGGTAGCTGGTCGATCCAGTGCGACACCGGCAGGAAGGGCGCAAGGTCGAACGGCTCGCCATAGCCGTCGGCGATGAAGCTGTAGGTGACGAACTCGCTGTGGCGTTCCCAGGAAAACCCCAATGCGCCGACGCGGCAGGCAAAGAAGCGGTCGTTCGCATCGGGGGAGGCGTCGCTAGAGGGCAACAGGCCTTGCAGAGCGGGGACGCTGTCCCGCGCCTCCTGCTCATCGACGATCATCACGAATTGTACGGCGCGCGCAGGGGTGTCGAGCCGCGGCATCTTGCGGATATGCATTTCGCGCGAGAGCGATGCGCGCAGGGCATGGCTGCGCTGCGCTAGGTTGGGAAATGGGCCATCGCCCGCCTGCATGACCGCGTCCGTCATCGTCCAATCCCCCTCGATCCATTTCGGTTTATTTTAGTCGGACTAATGGGGTTTGGGCAATTGGCTGGATCCAAAGAATGAGGATGGGGCGATCGTCAGATGCGGCGGGCGATGGCGCCGGCCGCCCAACCCATGCCCACGGCCATGGCGATCGCTACCAGGCCGTAGACGAAGGACCAATGTTCGGCCGCGGTAGCCATGAATTGTTCGAAGCCGGATTTGCGCACGGTGATGTCGCGCACCGCGGCGGCGACCACTCGGCCGTCCTGCACCAGGAAGGTCTCGGCCGTATAATCGCCCACGATGACGCGTGCCGACAAGGGCAGGCGTGCGCGATACAGGACGCCATCGGTGATCTCCACCGTGCCTGGCCGCTCGACGAACAGGCCGGATCGCGCTCGCAAATCGACCAGTCCCAACTGAAAGCGGGACAGTTCCGCGCTTTCATTCAGCGAGGAGGGGGAGAGTTGCAGCTTGTCGACGCCCAGTTCGTAAATGGCGGCGGTGCGTTCATCCACGATCCGGTCGATCGGACGCGACGAGGCCATGGCGTAGAAGCTGGGGGCGGAACGGAAGCGGGCGGTGTCGGCATTCACCCATATTCCGGCGACCTTCTGCTTTTCGCGCATGGTGATCGATTGTTCCGGTCCCTTGAGTATGACGACGATGTCCGCCGGCTTGTCGGGGCGCCGCCCGTCGGGATAGACGATCGCGCCGAACAGCAGCAGGTCCGCGCCGGTGAAGCTATACTGGATTTCCACCTCGCGCTGGGACACATCCGGCACCAGTTGCGGTTCGTCCGCCCCGATCAGCGCCACCGCGGCGGGCAGGGCGAGCAAGATGGGCCAGCGACGCATCAGCGCACCTCGATCGTGTAGATTTCGTCGGGTCGCCATCCCAGCCCCAGCGCCATCCGGGCCGCGACCAGCAGCACGATCGCGGCCAGCAATATGCGCAGATATTCGGGACGGATCGACATGGAGATGCGGGTGCCGATCTGCGCGCCGACCACACTGCCAATCAGCAGCAGCAGCGCCAGCACCAGGTCCACCGCCTTGGTCGTCATCGCGTGCATCATGGTCGTCGCCATGGTCACGAACAATATCTGGAACAGGGAGGTGCCGACCACCGACTGCGTGGCCATGCCCAGCAGATAGAGCATGGCGGGCACCAGGATGAAGCCGCCGCCCACGCCCAGCAACATCGTCAATATTCCGGTCGCCATGCCCAGCAGCAGCGGCGCGAGCGGCGAGATATAGAGGCCGGAGCGGTAGAAGCGCCAGCGCATCGGCAGCGCCGCCACCAAGGGATGGTGGCGCCGCTTGCGCGCCGGCGGACGTTTGCCGGTCTTCAATGCGATCAGTGCCTGGATCGATTCCTTGGCCATCAGCGCGCCGATGCCGCCCAGCATCAGCACATAGAGGATGCCGATGACGGTATCGATCTGGCCCAGATATTGCAGCAGGCGAAAGATGAAGACGCCCAAGCCAGCGCCGATCACACCGCCGGCGATCAGCACGCCGCCCATGCGGAAATCGACGGTGCCGCGGGACATATGGGTGAACACGCCGGACACGCTGGCGCCTGTCACTTGCGATGCGGCTGAAGCGGCGGCGACAGTCGGAGGGATGCCGTAAAAGATGAGCAAGGGCGTCGTCAGGAATCCGCCGCCGACGCCGAACATGCCGGACAGCAACCCGACGACACCGCCCAGGCCGATGATGACAAGCGCATTGACCGACAGATTGGCTATAGGCAGGTAAAGATCCATGCCTGCCGGAGGTAGCGCCAACGGGCAGCGATATAAAGCGGCGATGGCGTCAGGCGATTAAAAATCGGCGGCGAGAGTGATGGCGAGGCCCGATCCCGGACGGGCGTCCCCCGCGATACGTTCGCGCCATTCGACGGCGATCCGGGCGCCGACGTTCGGCAAGGGCAGGCGGAATTGCACTTCGGGGCCGATGTCCAGCCTGTTGATGCCCGGTTGGGTACCGCCCGACAAGGCTGCGCCGACCCGCATGGGGGATCGCGCCAGTGGGGTGGAGAGCGAGAATTTACCGTCGATGAAAGCATCTCCCCGCCTGAAGCCCACTATTCCGGCTTGGCTATAGCCCTCCGCTACCACTGCCGGCGCGATCGCCACCGGGCCAAATCCGCCCACCACCATCACCGCATTGGCGTTGCGCGCGCCGGTGCCGAGCGCGATGCGCCGTTCGACCGCGAGACGAATCGGGACCGCGCGGACCGGCTGGATCGACAGTCCGATCGCGCCTTCGGGCGCCGCCGGGTGCTGGAGCGCGCTGGTCAGGCGGCCATAGGCGACGGTTCTGCTGGCGGCGCGCGGCGTCAGATCATAATCCACTCGAAGCCCTGCCTGCGAGCCGCCGAGTTGCCCCGTCGACACCGTCCCGCTCGGGCTGGCACCTCCTTGGCGCCACAGCAGCCACGCGGCGGCGTGCCATCGATCCTGCGTCTTTTGCTCGACCATGAGAGGAGGCGGGCTGGCTGACGGCGTCTGGAAACGGCTCATATAGGCCGGGTCGCTGGCATAATGGCGGTTGGCGAACGCCACGGTGAAGGTGATGAAATCCATCAGATCGACCGGCATGGCGCTGTCGATGTCGGCAGGCGCTCGCGCGACAGATATCTGCATATTCGCTGTGCTCGCTTGCGTTGCGATCGGCGGCGGCGGTAGCGCAGTCGGTCGGATGGGTGGTTGCACGACCGCCACGGCGCTGGAGGCGAGCAGCCCTTGCGGCAGAAGCGCTGGTGAGGAGATATGACGGATATCGGCATATTGCCGTTCAGGCGGCGTGACGCCTTGCTGGCCCAGCAGACGGATAGCAACCCAACCCACCAACACCATGACAAAGAAACGCAACGGGCGTCCGCTGGCGGTGCGGTTCATGGATCGGTCTTCAGGTCGGGGAAGCGATGCTGGGTCTTGTCCCAGCTCAGCGGCTTGCCCAAGAGCGATTTGCCATAAAGGAAGACAGCTCGTCGGGCCGCCAATATGGCGATGTAGTTGGCGATGACGGTGCGGGGTATCGCCATCAACCCATGGCGCCAGCCATAGGCCCGGCCGACAAACAGCGCGCGCATGGCTGCCCGCCACCCCATCAAGCCCATGTTGAGCCACAGCAGGGCATCGACGATGGGCGAGCGGGGCGGGAGGGATAGCGGCAGGAACAGGCCCAGCGCGACGATCAGTCCCCACAGGATTAACGCCAGATAGGCGGCGAACAAGACGAGCGCGGCCATGGTGGCGCGCCGGTCGCGGATGCGCATCCACCATTCGGCGGGACCGCCATGCCAGCCCATGCGGTCCCAACCCGCCAGCGATATCCCCACCATCCAGCGGGCCTTCTGCCGGACGGCGGCCTGGATGCTGTCCGGAAAATATTCGCGCGTCGCAACCAGCGCTCCGCTCCGGTCGCGCATACGGACGAACACGCCGCGCCCGCCCATATCGGCGATCCGCAGACCCGCTTCATAATCCTCCGTCAGCGACGACGGATCGAAAGGGCCGCCATGGATTGGATCGGACAGACGGCCGAGCGTCGCCCGCTCGAAAGCGCATGCCACGCCAGCCGATGGGATCGACGCGCCGAGCGCTTCGCGCACCGTCAGCGCTTTCCCATGATTTTCGGCAAATTCGTCGCCATAATGATTGGCGATCGCGCGCGCTAACCATGTGCCGCGACCAGGGAGTGGCAGGACCGGCAACTGGACCAGGGCGAAGCGGTCGATCATGAAGTCGAACAGCCGGATTTCTTCGGCATGGACCACGTCTTCGGCATCGTGCAGCACGATCGCCTTGAACGCTCTGCCCGTGCGCGCTTCCTCCGCCAGCATGGATCGCCACAGGATGTTGAGGCAGTCCGCCTTTGTGCTCGGTCCCGGTTTGGGGTTCATCCCCACGACGATTCGCGGTTCCCCGGCGGCGATGGGCGCGACCGCTTCGAGCGTGTCCGGGTCGTTCGGGTAGAGGCCGACGAAGATCCGGTAATCGTCGTTAGGCCAGCAGGCGAGCGCGTAGCGCAACATGAGACCGATGACTTCCGCTTCGCGCCAGGCGGGGATGAATATGGCGATGCGGCCTGGTTTTGCCGAAGCGGGCAAGGTCGCCGTGCTCATGCGCGGGTGACGGGCATAGATGGCGATGTTGCGCCAGCAGCGACGGGCCAGAAAGAGAAGATCGACCAGCAAATCGTCCAGCCCGCCGATCGCAAGTCCGACAACGGCAAAAAGCAGGATTTCCCTGTGCAGAGCCAATAGGCCTGCGGCCACCACGTCTCCCACGACTTGACCCCCATCCCCCTATGCGAGAGAGGATGCCATTTGCGTCACATCGTTCCAAGTCTTTTGCATATTTTACGCAGAAGCCCTTGGAAATCCTGGCGAAGGCATGGGTTTTTGCCTTCGCCGGTGCAGCCGAAAGGACAGACAGGCATGAATCGACCGCCGCGATCCGCATTGCGCGATTTTCTGACGGGGGAAACCGGCGGGGCGATATTGCTGATGATTGCGGCTGGCGCGGCGATGATATTGGCCAATCTGCCGGGCGCGACCGGGCATCTCTACCATGACATGCTCCATGCGCCGCTGGGGCCGACATTGTCGTCGCGGATCGGGCCTATGACGCTGCATCTCTGGATCAACGACGGGCTGATGGCCATTTTCTTCCTGGTGGTCGGGCTGGAGATCAAGCGCGAGTTCCTGGATGGCGGCCTGTCCACCTGGGACAGGCGACGCCTGCCGATCCTGGCCGCGGTCGCAGGCATGGCCGCCCCGGCACTGGTCTATCTACTGGTTACGGCCGGGCGGCCGGCGCTGGGCAATGGCTGGGCCATTCCGGCGGCAACTGACATCGCCTTCGCCATTGGCGTGCTGGCGCTGCTGGGCCGTCGCGCGCCAGCCTCGCTCAAACTGTTCCTGACCGCCGTCGCCATAGTGGACGATATGGGGGCGGTGGCCATCATCGCCCTTTTCTACAGCCATGGCCTGGATCTGGCGGCGCTGGCGGGCGCTGCGGGCGTGCTGGCGCTGATGTACGGCCTCAATCGTGCGGGGGTGAAGGCGCTGGCCCCTTATCTCCTGGGATTTGCCCTGCTGTGGTTCCTGATGCTGCTATCGGGCGTCCACGCCACGGTTGCGGGCGTGCTGGCGGCGATGACGGTGCCCGTGCGCTGCACACCAGGCGCCCCCGATGCGGCGGACAGTCCCCTGCACCGGCTGGAACATGCCATCCATCCTTGGAGCGCCTATCTGATCGTCCCGCTATTCGGGTTCGCCAATGCCGGGCTCAGCCTAGGCGGGGAGGCATTGGCGATGCTGTTCGCCCCCTTGTCGCTGGGCGTCGCATTTGGCCTGTTCCTGGGTAAGCAACTGGGCATTTTCGGTGCGGTCTGGGCGGCGGTACGCCTGGGATTTGCGGAGCGCCCGGCCGGTGCAAGCTGGAGCCAGGTCTATGGCATGGCGATGCTATGCGGCATCGGCTTCACCATGAGCCTGTTCATCGGCGCGCTCGCCTTTCCCGGCCAACCCCTGCTGGTCGAGGAAGCGAAGGGAGGGATACTCCTGGGATCCTTGTTGTCCGCTCTATCCGGATATGCGGTTTTGCGCTGGATTGCGCGCCCGGCCGCCTCGGCGGCGCGATAAGTGGGTTCGCCAACGGGTAGCGGCAGTGCTAGTCTATAAGTGCTGATGTTGCGAGTCGTATGCAGCCTTGGCCAATCGACCAATCTCTTCGAACTTGGACGGGAGGAGGGCGACTATGGAGATGGACGTCAACTACCTGCTGCACCGCCAGCAGATGTCGCTGATACGCGCGCAGTCCAGCCGATCGGACAAGGGGCGAGACGCTTATGAAAGCCTTGCGCAAAGCTATACTGATCGGATCGATGCCTATCGTCGGGAAAATGAACGGCTGATCATTCACGCGCATTGACCGATCGGGTCAGCGTCGCTGGATCAGCCTGTCGATCGCCAGACGATGGGTCGCGTCGTCGCCGCATTCCCGTTCCAGGACGGTCTTTATCCGTTGCAGTTCCGCTTCGGTCAGATGCTCGATGCCGATGAAATCATTGCGGGCGTTTTCGACCGCCCGGATCAGTTCGTCCAGCTTCGCCTGAATCGCCGAACCATCGCGGTTTTGCGCATTCTGGATCAGGAACACCATCAGAAACGTGATGATGGTGGTGCCGGTGTTGATCACCAACTGCCACGTATCGGAATAATGGAAGACCGGGCCGGTCGCGAGCCATAGAATGACGGTGCCCAATGCCAGGACGAAGGCAAACGGCTGACCCGCCCAGTTGGCGACCCGGTGCGACATCGCTGCGAAAATCCGATCCATGGCTGATTCTTCCTTTGCAAAACCGGTGCATTTATCCCCTGTTCAGCCAGGCGCGGCCATGAAAAGCGTGATGCGTTTCATTTCTTCCCGCGCCTTGATGGTCGTCGCCCTTCTCCCCCTTTCCGCCTGCGCCAGCTTGTCGCCCGAATCACGTCTTCGGGCGGGGCTTGAGGAGGCTGGCCTTTCGCCACGCATGGCGGGATGCATGGCGGAACGGATGGTCGACCGGCTGAGCCTGACCCAGTTGCGAAGGCTCCAGTCGCTCGCTTCGCTCCGCAAGTCTCACAGCGGCAAAATCTCCGTAGATCAACTGTTGCACAAGGTGCGGGCTTTACAGGATCCTGAGATTTTTGCGGTTACCAGTATATCGGCGCTGGCCTGCACAGTCTGATCGCTTTTGCGGATGAAGGGGTGGATTGGCGTCATTGGCTTTGCAATTTTGCAAAGTCATTTTGCGAAATTTTCTAGCGCCTCGCCTGGTGCTGTGCTTAGCCGCTGACATCAGATTTCAGCGAAAAGGGCAGGCCCTATGAATATTCATGAATATCAGGCGAAGGAACTCCTCGCGAAATATGGCGCGCCGATCGCGGCCGGCTATGCCGCTTTCTCGGTCGAGGAAGCCGCCGAAGCCGCCAAGAAGCTGCCCGGACCGCTTTATGTCGTGAAGTCGCAGATCCACGCCGGTGGCCGCGGCAAGGGCAAGTTCAAGGAACTTAGCGCAGAAGCCAAGGGCGGCGTCCGCCTCGCCTTCAACCTGGATGAGGTCAAGGCCCACGCCACCGACATGCTGGGCAATACGCTGGTCACGATCCAGACGGGTGATGCGGGCAAGCAGGTCAACCGCCTCTACATCACCGACGGCGCCGACATCGCCAAGGAATTCTACCTGGCCCTGCTGGTCGATCGCGGCAGCAGCCGGATCGCCTTCGTCGTGTCCACCGAAGGCGGCATGGACATCGAGGAAGTCGCCCATTCGACCCCGGAAAAGATCCACAGCTTCTCGGTCGATCCGGCTGCCGGCTTCCAGCCGCACCACGGTCGCTCGATCGCTGCGGCTCTGGGCCTGACCGGCGATCTCGCCAAGCAGGCGGCCAAGGTCGCCTCGTCGCTCTACGCCGCGTTCCTCGACACCGATGCCGAACAGATCGAAGTCAATCCGCTGGCGCTGACCGAGCAGGGTAATCTGCTGGTGCTGGACGCCAAGGTCGGTTTCGACGGCAACGCCATGTTCCGCCACAAGGATATCGCCGAACTGCGCGACCTGACCGAGGAAGATGCGGCCGAAGTCGAAGCGTCCAAATACGACCTCGCCTACATCAAGCTGGACGGTAACATCGGCTGCATGGTGAACGGCGCTGGCCTGGCCATGGCGACGATGGACATCATCAAGCTGAACGGCGAATTCCCCGCAAACTTCCTGGACGTCGGCGGCGGCGCCACGACCGAGAAGGTGACGGCGGCGTTCAAGATCATTCTGCAGGACCCGGCGGTGAAGGGCATTCTGGTGAACATCTTCGGCGGCATCATGAAGTGCGACATCATCGCCAATGGCATCGTCGCCGCCGCCAAGGAAGTGAACCTGTCGGTGCCGCTGGTCGTCCGTCTGGAAGGCACCAACGTCCAGCAGGGTAAGGACATATTGGCTTCGTCCGGCCTGGCTATCGTCCCCGCGGACGACCTGGGCGATGCAGCGAAGAAGATCGTGGCGGAAGTGAGGAAGGCGGCCTGAGGCACGACCCCACCTAACGAGATACGCCATGGGGCGTGGGTGGTCCGGAAACGGGCCGCCCACGTCCTTGTTCGCGTTGGCGGGCGATGGCGTGAAACTGGAGGATGTTGGAAATGAAGATCCTTGTGCCCGTGAAGCGGGTCATTGACTATAATGTGAAACCGCGCGTGAAAGCGGACGGGACGGGCGTCGATCTGGCGAACGTCAAGATGAGCATGAACCCGTTCGACGAAATCGCGATCGAGGAAGCCATCCGCCTGAAGGAAAAGGGCGTGGCGACCGAGGTGATCGCGGTGTCGATCGGCGTCGCCAAGGCGCAGGAAACGCTGCGCACGTCGCTCGCCATGGGCGCGGACCGGGCGATCCTGATCCAGACCGATGATGAAGTCGAACCGCTGGGCGTGGCCAAGCTGCTCGCCAAGGTTCAGGAAGAAGAAGGCGCTGGCCTCATCATCCTGGGCAAGCAGGCGATCGACGACGACAGCAACCAGACCGGCCAGATGCTGGCCGCGCTGCTGAACCTGCCGCAGGGTACGTTCGCGTCGAAGGTCGAGGTTGCCGATGGCAGCGTCTCGGTCACCCGCGAAGTCGATGGCGGTCTGGAGACGGTGAAGCTGTCGACCCCGGCGATCATCACCACCGACCTGCGCCTCAACGAGCCGCGCTACGCGTCGCTGCCCAACATCATGAAGGCCAAGTCCAAGCCCCTGGCGCAGAAGACCCCCGCCGATTACGGCGTGGACATCAGCCCGCGGCTGGAGACGCTCAAGGTCGCCGAACCGCCCAAGCGCTCGGCCGGCGTCAAGGTCGCCGACGTCGATGAACTGGTTGCCAAGCTGAAAGCGCTGGGAGTTGCCGCATGAGCAAGACACTTGTTTGGGTTGAACATGAGGGCGGCGCCGTCAAGGACGCGACCCTTTCCGCCATCACCGCCGCCGCCAAGCTGGGCGAAGTGCATCTGCTGGTCGCGGGCCAGGGCGTCGATGGCGTCGCCGCCGCCGCCGCCAAGATCGCGGGCGTGGGCAAGGTCCATGTCGCCGACGACGCGGCCTATGGCCATGCGCTGCCGGAAAATGTCGCGCCGCTGATCGTCGAACTGATGGGCCATCATGACGCCTTCGTCGCGCCGGCGACCAGCAACGGCAAGAATATCGCGCCACGCGTCGCCGCGCTGCTCGATGTCATGCAGATCAGCGACATCCTGTCGGTCGAGAGCGAGGACACGTTCACGCGCCCGATTTATGCCGGCAATGCTATCGCGACGGTCAAGAGCAAGGACGCCAAGAAGGTCATCACCGTCCGCGGCACGGCCTTCGAAAAGGCGGATCGCGACGGCGGCAGCGGTGCGGTGGAAGCCGTCGCCTCGACCGGCGACAAGGGGCTGTCGAGCTTCGTCGGCGCCGAGATCGCCAAGCTGGAGCGTCCCGAACTGACCAGCGCCAAGATCATCGTGTCGGGCGGTCGTGCGCTCAAGGATGGGCCGACCTTTGAGGAAGTGATCTTCCCGCTCGCCGACAAGCTGGGCGCCGCGGTTGGTGCGAGCCGCGCGGCGGTCGATGCGGGCTATGTGCCCAATGACTATCAGGTCGGCCAGACCGGCAAGATCGTCGCGCCCGAAGTCTATGTTGCCGTTGGTATCTCCGGGGCTATCCAGCATCTGGCGGGCATGAAGGACAGCAAGACCATCATCGCCATCAACAAGGATGAGGATGCGCCTATCTTCCAGGTGGCGGACATCGGCCTGGTCGGGGATCTGTTCAAGGTCGTGCCGGAACTGACCGGCAAGCTCTGACCTTGCGAGCGATCGGGAAAAGGGCGCGGCCAGCGATGGCCGCGCCCTTTTCCTGTCATTCGCAGTTGATGTCGTTCTTGTCGATGGCGCGGCCCGCCAAGGCGCCGCCCGCGCCGCCCAGGATGGTGCCCAGCGTCTTCGAGCCGCCCGGTGCGATGATGTTACCCAAGACGCCGCCAGCAATCGCGCCGACAATCGTGCCAGTGGTACCGTCGTCGCGCTTGCAATAATAGCGGCCGTCACTGTCGCGGTAAATCTGGTCATTGTCGCGGATCGGACGGCGATGATGACGGGGCGGGCCGCGGCGGTCACTGGGGCGGTCATAGCCATAGCCGCCACCGCCGCCATTGTCAGACATACAGGCGCCAAGCGGTAGCATCGCCAGCATGGCGACGGCGAGAATGGGTTTTTGCACGGGGTCTCTCCTTCTTTTGTTACCCTGCTGGCTGCAACAACCCGGCGCAGCGGCGGTGGTTGCGTGGCGGTAACAATTTCGAGGTGAAAAGAAGACCGCCCGCTGCGGCCGCGAGAGGGGGAGCGGCTGCGAGCGGGCGGTGACCGGCGACGAGCGGGGGACTGGGCCGCCGGATGGGGATAGTGGGTTAGTTGGGCAGCGGCCGGTTGATCGCGCCGGCCGACGTGACGAGCGGCGACGTATCCGCCGTAGTGCGTTCGTCGGCCAGGCTGGTCTTGGCGTCGTTGTAGCGGGTGACTAGGTCGTTCTTGAATTCGGTCAGCTTGCCTTCGTCGTAGAGTTTTTTGCCGACATAGCCGGCGATGGCGCCGAAGATCAGGGTGCGGATCATGGGATGCTCCATTGTTGCGGGTTCGGGGAGATAACCGGCGGCGGGGCCGGGGGTTCCAAGGCGGATTGCCTAGACGGTCGCTTTTGCTAGGCTTGCGACGGACGGTGCGTCGGGGGAGCCGAATGTCGGGATTCGATCTGGTGTTCGCGGCCTTCGGGCTGTTGCTGGGGCTGGCGATCAGCGAGGTGCTGGGCGGCTTTTCCAGGGCGCTCAAGCTCAAGCGGGGCGCCAGGGCGGTGCGGATCGGCTGGCTGACGCCGCTGCTGGGGCTGTTCGTGCTGCTCGACCTGACCAGCTTCTGGCTGACGGCATACGAGGCGCGGGCGCAGATGGACGCCAATTATCTGACGCTGACGGCGGTGCTGGCGCTGGTCGGGGTCTATTATCTGGCCGCGACCCTGATCTTTCCCGACGAACCGGAGGAATGGCCCGATTTCGATCATTGGTACGACCGGCACAAAAGGCTGGTGATCGGCGGCGTGCTGTGCGCCAATATCGGCAGCA
The DNA here is from genome assembly GCF_024349785.1 of Sphingomonas bisphenolicum. Classification (NCBI taxonomy): domain Bacteria; kingdom Pseudomonadati; phylum Pseudomonadota; class Alphaproteobacteria; order Sphingomonadales; family Sphingomonadaceae; genus Sphingomonas; species Sphingomonas bisphenolicum. The sequence continues at coordinate 3,446,044 of NZ_AP018817.1, read as the reverse complement.
TCATCGGCCAGATCGCGCTGGAAATCTATCGGCCATCGACCGGGCCGGCCCTGAGCGCAGATGCCGATTATTGGATGGGGCTGGCGCTGCTGGGGCTGTTCGGGGCGCTGATCGCCCTGCTGTTCGTGCGCCATCGCTGGATCAACGGCGCGCTGCTGGTCGCGCTGATCGCGATCTTGCTGGTCGGCTCGGTCTATATGGACCAGCAGCCGTAAAAGGAGGCGGGCGCCGGAGCGCCCGCCATCCCCGTTTATTCGGCGTGCTGAAGATTGACAGCGGCCATCTTGCCACGACGGTCCTGCTCCAGATCGTAGGAGACGCGGTCCTTTTCGCGCAGCGTGGCGAGGCCAGCGCGCTCGACGGCGGTGATGTGGACGAACGCGTCCGGGCTGCCGTCATCGGGAGCGATGAAGCCATAGCCCTTGTCGGCGTTGAAGAATTTGACGGTTCCGACGATGCTCATGGTAGTTCCTTCTTTCGTGCGGCGCGGCCCGTGTGGTCGCACCGGATCGCTAAAGGGGCAGGGAAAGAAGGAAACAGGTGCCGCAAAGCGCCGAGAACCGTCGATTTGCGACTGTAGCATCCCCCACATAGGGCATGGGGGGCTAAATAGCAAATAGGGGTGGGGCGTGAACCCGATGGCGGATAGGCGGCCACTGTCGCACCTGTCCCCCCGCAGGAAGAAAGGCCCCCTTCGACTGCCTGCCTGCGGCAGTCGCTCAGGACAGGCTTCGACAGGCTCAGGGCGAACGGAGGGAGGGGCGCTCCCGCTTTCCCAGGCAACCTTGATGGCATGATGCACATCCCGCCATCATCCCGCCCCGGCCGTCACCGCCGCGCGTCCCGCGTCCTGCGCCAGGACGAAGCCGAAGAAATCGTCGCGGGCGAGGGCGGCGGCCTGTTCATAGGGGCGGCGTTCGGCCTCCTGCTGGGCGGCGATCGCCTCTTCCTCCGCCTCCGTCAGGTCGCGCTCATAATTATCGACGTCGTAGATGCTGTCGCTGGCGTTGCCGTCAAAGTCGGGCGGGGGCGGGAAATCGGTGCGCCAGCGGTCCAGCCGGTCGTCCCACCAGAGGCCGCGCAGCCGATGGGCGGCTTCGTCCGGCGGGAGATCGGTAAGATTTGGGGGCGGCGGAGGGCGAAGTTCACACCGTTCATCATCGACGGAAAAGTGCGGGTTTTGCGGTTTGTGCAGCGCCATGCGCGCGGCGACGAAGAGGGCTGCCGATGCGCCGGAGGAGAGGGGTGTTTCCGCGTCGACCGGGGCGGGCGTATCGGGCATGGAGCCGTCATAGAGGGTGGCGTCGTCCATGGTTCGTGCGGCCGGTTCCGCGCCGGTACGGGGGAGGCCGAGACGGTCGGCTTCGGCCTGGGCGTCGGCTTCCGGGCAGAGCATGTCGCAATAGGCGGCGAAATCCTGCGCGACGACGCGGGCGAGCGCGGCGTCGGACCCTTCGGCCGGGCAATCGGCCATGCGATCGAGCCGGGCGAGCATCGACATGGCGAGCCGGTTGTCGTGGCGGTGGCGGGTGATTTCATAATTATCGGGATCGCGGCGGATGGTTTCCTCCGTCCCCATGATGGCGCGGGCGAGCAAGGTATCGGCCAGCCGCGCGCGGGCGATCAGGATCGCCGCGTCCCAGCCCAGGCGAAAGGCCGCGCCGTCGCGGCGGATGCGCAGCGCGTAGGCGGAGCGGGTGGTGATGAACACGGCTTCGCAGGCGAGGCGGATGACGCCGGTCGCGGCGAGGACTTCGAGAAAGCGGCGCTGGCGCGCGGGGCTCCAGCCGTCGACGCGGCTTTGCGGCGCGGCGGCGGGGGTGGGGAGGATGGGGTCGTGATAGGACATGAGTCGCGTGCCTCCGGCTGAGGGGTTTGCCGGGAGGATGGACAGAAAAGGGGCATGTAGGACAGCGGAATAGGATTTTTAGGAAGGTCAGGGATTGTCGATCGGCCAGCGGGTTTCGCGCGCCTTGCTGCCAAGGTCGATGAGATCGTCATTCGGGCTGCCGGATCGGGCGAGCCGGACTTCGCCGTCCGAGCCAAGAGATTCTTCCCATGGCTGGGCGCGCCGTTCCTGCTTCCTGTGTTGATAGGTTTCGTTGCGGACGCGCTTCATGCGCCGCCAGAGGAGGGGCATGGCGACGAAAGGCAGTGCCAGGCAGACGAAGAAAATCCCGAGATTGATGATGTCGTTCATATGCGGCCCCCGGATATCTTCAGGGATATTGCTGGCGACTATGGTGGAGCGCAAGTATCTGAATCCGGTCGGCCATGACGCGATAGACGAGGATATAGTTGGGATGAACCACAGCCTCTCGCGTGCCGGGAACACGGCCGGGACGGTGAAGATAGGGATGGTCGGACAGGCGATCGGCTGGGTACCGGATCGCAGCGCCTATGCGGTCGGCCGCCGCCGGATTCCGTATTTCGATATAGTCGATGACGTTTTCGAGTTTTCGTAGAGCGCTGGCTCTCCAGACGACCGGCAGCACTATGTCGTATTGCGCTCGTCCGCCTTTTTGCGGCGGTCGATAATGGCCTGCATCCGGGCCATGGCTTCGTCATGGGGGATATCGGGTTCGTCCGATGCCATGGCGGCCTCGACCTCCGCACGGAACCATGCGTCATAGGCTTCCGCGTCTTCGGTCGTCGCGAACTCGGACTCGATGGGGGTGAGCTTGGTCATAAGCATAATGTATCAAATAGGCGCATTGGAGCAATAGTAGTGTCTGCGGGTCGATCCGATATGGCTTGGATCTGGCAAAATATTCGGTCATTCGCTGAGTAGGTAGAGTGATACTCGCAGTATCAATAAAACTATAACGAATCTGTAATAAATCTGAATTATTTCAAGGAAATACTGAAGTTCCGGCGATGCCTCCAGTTATAATTTCATCAATTACCGTATGTTTCCAAACTATGCCAATTTGTACACCCAATTCATCATCGCCTATGCGGCCAGAATACACTCCAAGAAAGTTAAGGCCTTCACCAATCACTGCTTTCGAAAAATCTTCCTCACCATCAGGCATGATCCATCCTCGACGTAAGACGACAACAGGTGATCCTGACATCCCTTCTCTTGTTGCAGTATCTATGTATATCAAAGGAAGGTTTTTGACATCGAAATTTGTTTCGCTGGCAATCGATGCACGTTTCCATAATGGAAATCCCTTTCCACCATCCATTCCTTTAGGAAAGCCCAGCACGAACGCATCATCGCCAACCCGACCGGAAAAAGAAATCCATTCGTCATGAGTATTTACTGGTTCATTATACAGTCTGCCGTCGACATCTAAATTATCAATTGGCAAAACACCAACGTCAATGTCGGTGCCATGAATCGGATGAATAAGCCATTTCGGATTTCCATTTTCATCATATAAATCTATTTGCCATGTTTCATGCTTAAGGCGAAGAAATTCGCTGCCTTCGTCGAAGGCGACTGAGACTTGAAGTGCAATCCATTCTGGTAACCAGCCCAAGGTACTCATTGGTTTATTAATTTCGTAATTCCATCCGGTAATGTTGTGTAGATTAGTAACGAGAAATGTTCGTTGCTCGCGGCGCCAGAAGAAACCCGTCGCTTGAGAATGTACTAAATTATTTTGTTCCGCACTGCCTCTCCCAGGGAAAACCTTGAATGAAAGACAAGATTCACGCCTATTGGTAACAGATAGTGACTTTTTTTGCGTACTCACTCCGCCGCCAAAGCCTCCAGCCCCAGCAACGGCGCTAAGTACCGCCCGGTAAAGCTGCGCTTCTCCTTCACCACCTTCTCCGGCGTACCCTCCGCGACGACTTCGCCGCCCTTCACGCCGCCTTCCGGTCCCATATCGATGATCCAGTCGGCGGTCTTGATGACGTCCAGATTATGCTCGATCACGACCACGCTGTTGCCCTGGTCGACCAGCGCGTGAAGGACTTCGAGCAGTTTGCGGACATCCTCGAAATGCAGGCCGGTGGTGGGTTCGTCCAATATATAGAGCGTGTTGCCGGTCGCGCGGCGGGAGAGTTCCTTGGCGAGTTTGACGCGCTGGGCTTCGCCGCCGGACAGGGTCGTGGCCTGCTGGCCGACCTTGACATAGCCCAGTCCCACTTCGGCGAGCATCGCCATTTTGTCGCGGATGGGCGGCACGGCCTTGAAGAATTCCACCGCATCCTCGACCGTCATGTCTAGCACGTCGGCGATGCTCATCCCCTTGAACTTCACCTCCAGCGTTTCGCGATTGTAGCGCGCGCCGTGGCAGACGTCGCAGGTGACGTAGACGTCGGGGAGGAAGTGCATCTCGATCTTGAGCACGCCGTCGCCCTGGCAGGCTTCGCAGCGGCCGCCCTTGACGTTGAAGCTGAAGCGGCCGGGCTTGTAGCCCCGCGCCTGGCTTTCGGGCAGGCCCGCGAACCAGTCGCGGATGTTGGTGAAGGCGCCGGTATAGGTGGCCGGGTTGGAGCGCGGGGTGCGGCCGATGGGCGACTGGTCGATGTCGATCACCTTGTCGCAATGGTCGAGGCCGGTGATCTTGTCATGCGGGCCGGCGACGATGCGGGCGCCGTTGAGGGCACGGGCGGATGCGGCGTAGAGCGTGTCGATCGTGAAACTGGACTTGCCCGAGCCTGAGACGCCGGTGATGCAGGTGAAGGTGCCGAGCGGGATCGACGCGGTGACGCCGGTCAGGTTGTTGGCGCGGGCGTTGTGGACGGTGAGTTTCTTGCCCGATCCCTTGCGGCGCTTGGTGGGGACTTCGATGCGGCGGGTGCCGTTGAGATAGTCCGCGGTGACGCTGTCCTTGTGCGCCAGGATTTCGGCCAGCGTGCCCTGCGCCACGATCTGGCCGCCATGGACGCCCGCGCCCGGACCCATGTCCACGATATAGTCGGCGTGGCGGATCGCATCCTCATCATGCTCCACGACGATGACGCTGTTGCCGAGATCGCGCAGGCGCTTGAGGGTGACGAGCAGCCGGTCATTGTCGCGCTGGTGCAGGCCGATCGAGGGTTCGTCGAGGACGTAGAGGACGCCGGACAGGCCGCTGCCGATCTGGCTGGCGAGGCGGATGCGCTGGCTTTCGCCGCCGGACAGGGTGCCGCTGGTGCGGTCGAGGTTGAGGTAATCGAGGCCGACATTGTTGAGGAAGCCCAGGCGTTCCACGATTTCCTTGAGGATGGCGCGGGCGATCTGCTGCTGCTGGTCGTTCAGATGATCGGGCAGGGTGGTGAAGAAGGCGAGCGCGTCCACCACCGAGCGGCGGGTGGAGACGGAGATATCCTCGCCCGCGATCTTGACCGCGAGTGCCTCGGGCTTGAGGCGGGCGCCGTGGCAGGTCTCGCAGGGCATGGCGGTCTGATATTTGGCCAGCTCCTCGCGCATCCAGGCGCTTTCGGTCTGCAGGAGCCGGCGGTTGAGGTTGCCGATGACGCCCTCGAACGCCTTCTTGACCTCGTAGCTTTTCTTGCCGTCCTGGAAGCGCAGGGTGACCGGCTTGCCGCCGGTGCCGTGGAGGATGATGAGCTTCACCTCGCCGGGGAGGTCGGCCCAGGGGGTGTCGAGCGAGAAGCCGAACTCCTTGGCGAGGCTGCCGAGCACCTGCATATAATAGGGGCTGGGCGGGTTGGACTTGGCCCAGGGGACGACGGCGCCCTTCTTGATCGAGAGCGCCTCGTTGGGGACGACCAGTTCGGGGTCGAACTCCTGCCGTTCGCCAAGGCCGTCGCAGGCCGGGCAGGCGCCCAGCGGGGCGTTGAAGGAGAAGAGGCGCGGCTCGATGTCGGGGATGGTGAAGCCGCTGACGGGGCAGGCGAATTTCTCGCTGAAGACGATGCGGTTCAGGGGGATGCCCGCGCCCTTCATCTTCTTGTCGGTGGATTGCACTTCGTCTTCGCGGCCGGGGACGACGCCGTCGGCCAGATCGACATAGGCGAGGCCGTCGGCGAGCTTGAGCGCCTGCTCGAAACTGTCGGCGAGGCGGGTGGCCATGTCGTCGGTGACGGCGAGACGGTCGACCACGACTTCGATGTCATGCTTGTACTTCTTGTCGAGCGCGGGCGCGTCCTCGATCAGCATCATTTCGCCGTCGATGCGGACGCGGGTGTAGCCCGCCTTCTGCCATTCGGCCAGTTCCTTGCGATATTCCCCCTTGCGGCCGCGCACGACCGGGGCGAGCAGGTAGAAGCGCGTGCCTTCGGGCAGGAGCGCGACGCGATCGACCATCTGGCTGACGGTCTGCGCGCTGATGGGGAGGCCGGTGGCGGGGCTGTAGGGAATGCCGACGCGCGCCCAGAGCAGGCGCATATAGTCGTAGATTTCCGTGACCGTGGCGACGGTGGAGCGCGGGTTGCGGCTGGTGGTCTTCTGCTCGATGGAGATGGCGGGGCTAAGGCCCTCGATATGCTCGACATCGGGCTTCTGCATCATCTCCAGAAACTGGCGTGCATAGGCGGAGAGCGATTCGACATAGCGGCGCTGCCCCTCCGCATAGATGGTGTCGAAGGCGAGGGAGGATTTGCCGGAGCCGGACAGGCCGGTGATGACGATGAGGCTGTCGCGGGGGAGATCGACGTCGACGCCCTTGAGATTATGCTCGCGCGCGCCGCGGACGCTTATGTGAGTCAGCATTCGGTAAACCTCTGCTGCTTGATGGGGGTAAGGCTCATGCGATCCGTTCTACAAATGTTCCGAGAGAGAATCCAGAGCCGAAGATAGGAGCGCGTCAGGGGGAATGCGAGGGCGCTGCCGCGATTATGATGCGGGACGGCGGGGGCAGGCGCGGGCAGGGGGAAGGGTGGGACGAGGCTTATCTTAATCGCCCAACCAACCGGAAATAATCTCGCCCTTATGCCCTTCGGGGGCCAACGCGGGGCGCAGAGCCTCCAACAATGGCGGCAGTGCCTGCGTGAAAGCGTAAGGCGGATTGACGATATAGAGGCCCGCGCCGTTATAGATGCCGGGTTGCTCGCTATCGTATAGCCAATGCTCCACCAGCAGCAATTTCGGGATGCCGAGCTTGCGTAACTGCTTCTTCCAATGCCAATGCGTGGCGCGGTCTTTCAGCGGATACCAGATCACCGTCACGCCATGCGCCCATTTGCGGTGAGCGGCGGCGAGGGTGGCGGTGATGCGCGCGCGTTCGTCCGTCTGCTCGTAGGGCGGGTCGACCACCACCACGCCGCGCGCGGTGCGGGGCGGCACCATAGCCAGCCAGAGTTCGTAGGCGTCGCGTTCATGTATGGCCGAGCTGGTGCCGCGCATCACGCCGCGCAGGGTGTAAGCGTCTTCCGGATGCTTTTCGTTGAGGATCAGGCAATCCTGCGGGCGCAAAAGCTGTGCCAGAAACTGCGGCGAGCCGGGGTAAAGCTGCGGTTCTCCACCGACATTCACTGCCTGCACGGCGGCACGGTAGTCGTCCAGCAAGGGGTTGGGGTCGGCAAACGCCCGCAGCACGCCCTGCGTCGCCTCACCGGTGCGTTGGGCATCGTCGCCGCCAAGGTCGTACAGGCCGCAGCCAGCATGGGTGTCGATCAGCGTGAGCGCGCCCGGCTTGTGCTGCAAGGCCCGCACCAAGGCGATCAGGAGGCTGTGCTTGACGACATCGGCGCTATTGCCGGCATGGAAGGAATGGCGATAATTCATTGTGATTCAGATCCTGACGCCCTGCCTTTAAGAGGTGTTGAACCTTCTGCAAAGCGAAGCCATGGCAGCGCCGGCATTGGCCGACGGCCGACCGGTAGCTTTTTCATCGCCAGCCGGGCAGCGTAAATCTGGCGAATGACCGCTTCCGAAAAACGGAAATGAGGCGCAGGATGGCGACAAAGGACGCATAGGCGATGTTAGTCCACGCCGCCTCCTGGATGGTCCACCACCGGCCGCCCGTTGCCCGCGCCCATGCCGGCATTCGCTCTTCCGTATCCGCTCCCCATGTCGTTCATCGCCTCGCGCCGGCCGTTGGTCCGTCCCGGATGCCGCCGGGCGCTGTGCGTGGGCGGATCATCGAAGCGGTCGGGATCGCCCGCGTTGCGGCGCTATGGTGGGGCATCGACAGAGCGCGGCGTCGGGTGATGGACCTGCCCCGTTAAGCGACGGTTCAGCGCCCGTGGCGTCGTCTCTGTCCTGCAGCTTACTCCGATCCGGTGCCCGACAGCATCTGGATACGCCCCCGGCCCTCCCTTGCGCCGGGGGCGTTTTCGCGTCCGGCGCTTTCGGTCGGGCGATTCGCCTTTTCCCCTACGGCAATATGATCCGCGCATGTCGTTCGCATCGGCACGGATGTCGTTCGTCACGCCGTTCGTCCGCGCCGGTCTGCGCTTGGTCGGCGATCGCGTCGTTGGCCGATGCGGATCGCCATCGGTCGAAGCGGACGGGCGTAGCGCGCCACGGGGGCGTAACAAGATGAGGCGAACGGGGCAGGACGCCGACCCCCTGAAAGACCCTTTGGCTCCCCCCGTTCGCATCCGGCGCCCCGCACAGCCCCCCTTTGCGGCGGTGCGCCGGCCACAACAGATTTTGAGGAGATAAGCCCATGTTCGTTGCATCCAAATTCGCCGCCGCCGTTGCGTCCCTTGCCCTGCTGGCCAGCGCCGGCGTCGCATCCGCCGAAGACTTCGTCTCCAATGGCCGCAACAGCGCCGTCTATCATGGCGACCTGGACCTGACCCAGCCGGCGCACCAGCAGCAGCTCCGCAGCCGTATCGCCCGCGCCGCCAGCCGCGTCTGTTCCTCGATGGACCTGGCCGCGGCGCAGGCGTGCAAGGCGAAGGCGCTGGCCCATGTCCAGGCCCCCGTCAGCGCCGCCATCGCCCGCGCCGAGACCGGCGAGCGCTATGCAGATGCGGGCAAGAATGTGCGGCCGGTGGTGGGCAACTGATCCCGACCGGCCTATCCTGCCAGCGACGAAGGCCCGGTTGACGCCGGGCCTTTTGGCGTTGGCGCGGGAAAAGGCGCGTCAGAAGTCCGGGCGGCGCCTGGCGCGGAAGGCGGCGACGCCCTCGGCGAAGTCGGGCAGGGTGAAGGCGTCGCGGAACAGCGCCAATGTCGTGGCGTCGTCGTCCGCCTGCCCGTCGAGGATGCGGCGGACGATCGCCCTGGAAGTGCGGACGCTGTGCTGGGCGTTGGCGGCGATGATATGGGCGAGCGCGTGCGCCGCGCCGAGGGGATCGGGCGCGATCTCCTCGATCAGGCCGATCGACAGGGCTTCATCGGCGCTGTGGAGCGCGCCGGTGTAGAGGATGCGCCTGGCGCGGGCGGGGCCGACCAGGTCGACCAGCAGCTTCGTGTCGAACAGCGAATAGACGATGCCGAGTTTCGCCGGGGTGATGCCGAGGCGCGCGGCGGGCGAGGCGATGCGCAGGTCGCAGGCGATGGCGAGGCCGCAGCCGCCGCCGACGCCATCGCCGTCGATCGCGGCGATCACCGGCTTTTCGGCATGGGCCAGAGCATATTGGCTGGCGCGGATCGCGGCCTGGTTGGCGGCGCGCCAGTCGGGGTCGCCGGCGCAGGCGGCCAGTTCGTGGATGTCGGCGCCGGCGCAGAACAGGCCGGGCGTGGCGGAGGCGAGGAGGAGGACGCGGATGGCGTCGTCGGCCATCGCCTGCCCGACGAGCCGGGGCAGGGCCTCCCACATCGCCTGGGTCATGGCGTTGCGCTTGTCGGGCCGGTCGATCAGCAGCCGGGCGACCGGGCCGTCCTGTTCCAGACGCAGGGGCATGACAGGGGGCGTCATGCCGGCCAGCGCCGCAGCAGCGGGACCAGTTCGTCAAAATGGTGTATGACGGCGTCGGCCTCCAGATTTTCGACCGGGCCGTCGAGAAAGCCGAAGCCGACCGCGACATTGGCGATGCCCGCGTTGCGCGCGCCCGCGATGTCGTTGATCGTGTCGCCGACGAAGAGGGCGCGGCCGCCGCCGGCGCGGGCGATCATTTCGCGGATCGGGGCCGGATCAGGCTTGGCGACGCCGACCGTATCGCCGCCGACGATCGCGGCGAAGCGGTCCGACAGGCCGAGCTGGCGCATCAGCGGGATGGTGAAGCGTTCCGCCTTGTTGGTGCAGATGGCGAGTGTGACGCCGGCCTCCGCCAGCGCGTCCATCGCGTCCAGCAGGCCGGGATAGGGGACCGAGTGGATGGCGAGATTCTGCTCATAATAGTCGAGCAGGATCGGCAGGAGCGCGTCGAGCGTGTCCGCGGTATAGCCGCCCGATGCGTCGAGCGCCCGCGCCAGCATGATTTTCGCGCCCTTGCCGACGAAGGGGTGGATTGATGCGGCGGGAAAGGGCGGACGGCCGATCGTGCCGATCGCGTAATTGACCGCGGCAGCGAGATCGCCGCTGGTGTCGATCAGGGTGCCGTCGAGGTCGAAGCCGACGATGTCGAAGGGGATGGGATCGATGGGGGGGCTGGTCATGCCGCCGCCATGCCGCGTGCGCGGTGGCAATGGCAAGGCAAACATGGCAGAGAGCGGCAAGATTCCTCCTCCTGCCAGGGACGCTTTCATCGTGACTGTACCCGACTCGTCTTCGCGCCCGCTCGCCGTCATCATCCTTGCCGCGGGGCAGGGGACGCGGATGAAATCCAGCCTGCACAAGGTGTTGCACCCCGTGGCCGGGCGGCCGATGCTGCTCCACCTGCTGGCGAGCGCGGGCGCATTGTCGCCACAGCGGCAGGTGGTGGTCGTCGGCGCGGGGCGCGAACAGGTCGAGCAGGCGGTGGCTGGCACCGGCGCGATCGTCGCGGTGCAGGCGCAGCAACTGGGCACGGGCCATGCCGTCGCCCAGGCGCATGATGCGCTGGCGGGGTTCGCGGGCGACGTGCTGATCCTCTATGGCGACGTGCCGCTGGTGAGCGTGGGCACGATGCGCGCGATGCTCGATCGGCTGAGCCGGGGCGACGAGCCGCGCGCGGTGGTGCTGGGGTTTCGGCCCGATGACGCGGCGGCCTATGGCCGGATCATCGCCGACGGGCAGGGCATCATCGAGAAGATGGTCGAATATAAGGATGCGAGCGAGGGCGAGCGGGCGGTGACGCTGTGCAACAGCGGGCTGATGGCGGTGCGGTCGACCGACCTGTTCGTGCTGCTCGACCAGATCGGCAACCAGAATGCGGCGGGGGAATATTATCTGCCCGACATCGTCATGCTGCCCGGCGGGACGAGCGCGGTGATCGAGACGGAAGCGTGGGAAGTGGCGGGGGTCAACAGCCGGATCGAACTGGCCGGGGTGGAAGGCGTGTGGCAGGCGCGGCGGCGGGCCGAGGCTATGCGCGAGGGCGTGACGCTGGTGGCGCCGGAGACCGTATTCTTCAGCCATGACACGGTGCTGGGCCGCGACGTGGTGGTGGAGCCGAATGTCGTGTTCGGGCCGGGCGTGACCGTGGCGGACGATGTCGTGATCCACGCCTTTTCGAATCTGGAGGGGGCGACGATCGCGCGTGGGGCGGCGATCGGTCCTTATGCGCGGCTGCGGCCGGGCGCGGAGATCGGCGTGAAGGCCAAGGTCGGCAATTTCGTCGAGATCAAGAAGGCGACCCTGGGCGAGGGGGCGAAGGTCAACCACCTGTCCTATATCGGCGACGCCAGCGTGGGCGCGGGCGCCAATATCGGGGCGGGCACGATCACCTGCAATTATGACGGTTTCTTCAAATATAGGACGGAGATCGGCGCGGGCGCGTTTATCGGGTCGAACAGCGCGCTGGTCGCCCCGGCGACCATCGGCGCGGGCGCGATCGTGGCGGCGGGCAGCGTGGTGACCAAGCCGGTCGAGGCCGATGCGCTGTGTCTGGTGCGGCCCGATCAGGTCGGCAAGCCGGGCTGGGCCAAGCGCTTCCGCGAGCGGATGCTGGCGCGGAAAGCCGCCGCCAAGGGATGAGTTTTGTCCGCCGCCGCCCGTGGTTGACAGGAAGCCTGTGCCTTTTGCTGGCGATCCTCGCTTTTGTCGGCTGGCTCCTCCACAACGCCAGCGCCATGCCGGTCGTGCGGCGGGCGGAGATCATACTGCCCTTTCCGGCGGGCGCGCCGCGCGCACCCGTCACCGTCGCGCTGCTGACCGACACGCATTTGTCGGGGCCGGACAACAGCCCGGATCGGCTGCGCCGGATCGTGGCGCAGATCAATGCGCTCAGGCCCGACCTGATCCTGCTGGGCGGCGACTATATCGGCGATGACAAGGGCGGGGCGACCTATGATGCGCGGGCGAGCATCGCGCCGTTCGCCCGGTTGCGCGCACCGCTGGGCGTGGTGGCGGTGCTGGGCAATCATGACAGCCGCAGCAAGCGCAATCGCCGGGCGCTGAGCGGGCCGGACTGGCGTGCCGCGTTCGCGCGGATCGGCGTCACCCTGTTGCAGGACGGCGCGGTGCGGCGTGGGCCGCTGGCGATCGGCGGGTTGAAGGATGTCTATACCCGCCGGATCGACATGCCCGACACGCTGGCGGCGATGCGCCAAGCGGGCGGCGCGCCGCTGATCCTGTCGCATGGGCCGGATGTTTTTCCGCGACTACCCGATGCGGCGTCGCTTACACTCGCTGGCCACACCCATTGCGGGCAGATCGCCCTGCCATTCCTGGGCGTCGTTTATGTGCCGTCGAAATATGGGACACGCTATGCGTGCGGGCTGTATCGAGAAGGCGCGCGGACGATGATCGTGTCGGGCGGGGTGGGGACGAGCAGCGCGCCGTTTCGGATGCTGGCGCCGCCGGATATCTGGCTGGTGACGATCCGGCCGCGACTTGACCTGATATCATGATATGATATCATGGCATCATGCGTTTCCTGGCCGACATTCCCGACGATGATGTCAAATGGCTCGACCAGATGGCGCGCGAGCAGGGCAAGTCGCGGGCGGCGGTGCTGCGGGAGGCGGTGCGCGATTATCGCGCCGAAGCGGAATCGCTCACCAGCAAGAAATGGCTCGATATCGGCTTTGGCGCCTGGAAGGACGAGGTCGATATCGGCGATGCGGTCGCGTGGCAGCGGCGCGAGCGGGCGTCGTCGACCCGGCCCTGGGACGATGATTATGAAGAGACCAGGGCGGAGTTTCCCGACCTGTTCGACGCGGAGGATGATCGCCAGCGTCAGATTTATCTCGATATGATGGCGGGCAAATATCCCGGCGCCAAGAAGCCCGTGTCCCGGTGAGTGGTTTCAGCTTCGATTCCAATATCATCATCGATGCCTTGGCGGGCTTTGCCCCGGCCCGTATGGAAATCGACCGCGCGACCGACTATGGCGCGCGGGCGTGGATCAGCCGGGCGGTATGGATCGAAGTGATGTCGAAAGGGTCGGGCGACGGGCTGTGGCGGGCGGAAACGCTCCTGTCCGGCTTTGGCGTGGACGAGATCGACGCGGAGGTCGGCAAGCGCGCGGCGGCCTTGCGCCGCGAACGGGGGCGGCTCAAAGCGATGGACGCGATCATCCTGGCCACGGCGCAATTGCGCGGCCGCGTGCTGGTGACACGAAATACAAAGGATTTCCCGGCAGAGATGCCGGGCATCCGCGTTCCCTATACACTCTGAAAGGCTTTCCGGCACATGTGCGGCATCATCGGCATCATCGGCAAGGACGACGTGGCGGAACGGCTGGTCGACGGTTTGAAGCGGCTGGAATATCGCGGTTATGACAGCGCGGGCGTGGCCACCATCCATGACGGCGCGATCGAGCGGCGACGGGCCGAGGGGAAGCTGGCGAATCTGGTGCGCGAATTGCGCGACGAGCCGCTGCCTGGCACGACCGGCATCGCGCACACCCGCTGGGCGACGCATGGCGCGCCGACCACCAGCAACGCCCACCCCCATGCGACCAGCGAAGTCGCGCTGGTCCACAACGGCATCATCGAGAATTTCAAGTCGCTGCGCGCGGAGTTGATGGCGCGGGGCCGGCATTTCGACAGCCAGACCGACACCGAGGTCGTCGCCCATCTGGTGAGCGAACTGGTGGAGCAGGGCGCGTCGCCGCAAGAGGCCGTGGCGCAGGTGTTGCCGCGGCTGCATGGCGCCTTCGCGCTGGCTATCGCGTTCCGCAGCCATCCCGACATGCTGATCGGCGCGCGGCTGGGGTCGCCGCTGGTGGTCGGCTATGGCGAGGGGGAAACCTATCTGGGGTCGGACGCGCTGGCGCTGGCGCCGCTGACCCAGCGCATCGCCTATCTGGAGGAAGGCGACTGGGTCGTCGTCACGGCGGATGGCGCCGCAATTTTCGACAAGGACAACCGGCCGGTCGAGCGGCCGGTGACGATTTCCGGCGTGTCGGGGGCGATGATCGACAAGGGCAATCATCGCCACTTCATGCAGAAGGAGATTTACGAGCAGCCGGTCGTGGTCGCCCAGACGCTGCGTTCCTATCTGCGCCGGATGGAGAATGAGGTCGCCATGCCCGACATGGAGTTCGACCTGGGCGCGGTGAAGCGCATCACCATCGTCGCGTGCGGCACCAGCTATTATGCCGGGCTGGTGGCGAAATATTGGTTCGAGAAATTCGCGCGCGTGGCCGTGGACATCGATGTCGCGAGCGAGTTCCGCTATCGCGACCCGGTGCTGGAGGCGGGCGGGCTGGCGCTGTTCATCAGCCAGTCGGGCGAGACGGCCGATACGCTGGCCGCGCTGCGCCATGCCAAGGCGGAGGGGCAGATCATCGCGGTGGTGGTGAACGTGCCGACCAGTTCGATGGCGCGCGAGGCGGACCTGCTGTTGCCGACCCATGCCGGACCGGAAATCGGCGTGGCGTCGACCAAGGCGTTCACCTGCCAGTTGGCGGTGCTGGCGGCGCTGGCGGCCAATCTGGCGCGGGCCAAGGGTCGGCTGACGCCACAGGAGGAGGCGCAGATCGTCTGGCACCTGAGCGAGGCGCCTGCGGCCTTGAACGAGGCACTGAGCCGCGACGGGCAGATCGAGGCGATGGCGCACCTGATCGCGCCGGCGCGGGACGTGCTGTATCTGGGCCGCGGGCCGGACTATCCTATGGCGCTGGAAGGGGCGCTGAAACTCAAGGAAATCAGCTATATCCATGCCGAGGGCTATGCCGCGGGCGAGATGAAGCATGGGCCGATCGCATTGATCGACGAACTGGTGCCGGTGATCGTGATCGCGCCCAGTGGCCCGCTGTTCGAGAAGACCGTGAGCAATATGCAGGAAGTGCAGGCACGCGGCGGCAAGGTGGTGCTGATTTCCGACGCGGAAGGCATTGCGGCGGCGGGCGAGGGCTGTATGGCGACGATCGAGATGCCCAAGGTGCATCCGCTGATCGCGCCTTTGGTCTATGCGGTGCCGGTGCAGTTGCTGGCTTACCATGTCGCAGTGGCGAAGGGGACGGATGTCGATCAGCCGCGCAATCTGGCGAAGAGCGTGACGGTGGAATAGGCCGGGCGAACGATGCTATGATGCCGCTTTGGGAGATCGGCCATGGCGTCGCATCTGGTCATTGTCGGTGGCGGGCCTGCGGGGATGATGGCGGGGTTGCTGTTCGCGCGGGCGGGCGTGCCGACCACGGTGCTGGAAAAGCATGGCGATTTCCTGCGCGATTTTCGGGGCGATACCGTCCATCCTTCGACGCTGGAACTGTTCCGCGAACTGGGGCTGCGCGACGCGCTGTTGCGGCGCCCGCACGACAGGGTCGACCAGTTGCGCGCGCGGATCGGCGGACAGACGGTGCGGATCGCCGATTTCCGCCGCCTGCCGGTGGAGAGCCGGTTCATCGCGATGATGCCGCAATGGGAATTTCTCGACTTCCTGGCGGCAGAAGCGAAGCGCTATCCTGATTTCACGCTGCGCATGGAGACCGAGGCGACCGGCCTGACCCATGATGCACACAAGCGGGTGAACGGGGTGCGGATGGCGGACGGACAGGTGATCGCGGCCGATTATGTCATTGCCGCCGATGGCCGCCGGTCGGTGCTGCGCGACGCGGCGGCGCTGCCGCGCAAGGATCTGGGCGCACCGATGGACGTCTTCTGGTTCCGCCTGCCCAAGACCGCGGGAACGGGCAACGAGACGATGGGCGTGTTCGAGGCGGGGCGGCTGTTCGTGCAGATCGACCGGGGCGAATATTGGCAATGCGCCTATGTCTTCGCCAAGGGGCAGGCCGATGCGGTGCGGGCGCGGGGCCTGCCCGCTTTTCGCGCCGAAATTGCGACGCTGAATCGCGAGATGGCGTCGGCAGCGGAGGCGCTGACCCACTGGGACCAGGTGAAATTGCTGTCGGTGGCGCTCGACCGGCTGACGCGCTGGCACCGGCCGGGATTGCTGGCGATCGGCGATGCGGCGCACGCCATGTCGCCGGTGGGCGGGGTCGGCATCAACCTGGCGATCCAGGATGCGGTGGCGGCGGCCAATATCATGGCGGCGCAGATGGCCGCGGGCGCCATGGCGGACGGGCTGGCGGCGGTCGTCCAGCAGCGGCGAATGTGGCCGACATGGCTGATCCAGCGGGTGCAAAAGATCGCGCATGACCGGATCATCGGCGCGTTGCTGCGGCCCGATGCGCGGTTGGACGGGCCACCCCTGGCGGTGCGTATGCTGGACCGGCACGCTGCGCTGCGGGGAGTGCCGGCGCGGTTGCTGGGTCTGGGCGTGCGCCGCGAACATATCCGGTCGCCCGACGCCGGGCGGCGGGCTTAGCTGGCGTGCCTGTGCGGGAAGGCGGGCTGGCGCTACGCCATGGCCCCGTCGAACCAGCCTTGCAACCACGCCCGCAAATCGTCGAGCGCGCCGTCCGGCCTTACCGCCGCGCCCAGTTCCGGTTGCCCCGGCCAGCCCGCATCGGCCACCGTCAAGCCGCCGCCGCTGCGCGTTCCTTCATAGCGGGGGATGACGTGGAAATGGACATGGGGGTCGACCATCATCAGCATCAGATAATTGATCTTCGCATAGCCCACCGCCCTGGTGAGCGCCGCCTCGATCGTGGCGGTGGCGGTCTTCAATTCTGCATGGGCCTCCGCCGGCAGGTCGCCGAAGGCGGTCGCGTCGCTCTTCGCCGCCAGCACCAGCGATCCCAGCGTCGGCTGGGTAGGACGGAGCAGCACGACCCAGTGGTCGAATTCCGCGATCAGGGTCGCGGGCCAGCCGAATTTTGCGATGGTGGCATTCATGCTGCGGCCTCCGCTTCGTCCATCCAGCTCACGATCGGACGGCCCGAACGCTTGACGGCATAGGCCTGGGCCAGTCGCACGGCGTGGACGACCAGCGAGAGGACCGTCCACCAGGCCAGCGCGATCAGGCCGATGTCGGGGCGGCCGAAGAGCAGCGACACGAACAGGATCACCATGTTCGGGTTGCGGCGTGCGGTGACGAGGCGGAACTGGCTGTCGAAGGGACGCCAGACATGGATGTCCATCTTGAAGTCCTTGAGGAACATGCCCTCGATCAGCCGTTGCAGCACATAGCCTGCGATCACCGCCGCCATCACCAGCGCGAAGGCGCGGGTCGAGAGCGACAGCCCCCAATAGGCCAGGCCCGTGCCCCAGAAATACCACCAGAAGGGCGGGTGGACGAGGTCGACGCCATGGTCGATCACATTGCCCCATTTGGACGAGGTGATGGTGCAGCGGGCGAGTTTGCCGTCGACCGTGTCCAGCACCATGAAGATGAAGCCGCTCAGGAAGCCGGTCCAGTACATCCCCTCGGCGAAGAGGAAGGTCGCGACCAGGCAGAGGGTGACGCCGATCACCGACACCATGTTGGGCGTCATCTTCAACTGCGCGGCGATGCGGGTCAGGATCAGCGCCAGTTCGGGCCAGAGATATTTGGTGAGCAGGTCCGTGACGCCCTTATAGGCGCCGAAATAGCTGCGCCGCTCGATCTCCCGCCGGGTCGCCGGGGTCAGCTCGCGCACCATCGGTTGCTCCAGCTTGCGCAACTGGCGATTGTAGAGCCTGCGGCCGTCCGACAGGTCGATGACATGCGGCGCGGCGAGGGGATCGCTGCCCTGCGGCACCTGGCCCACGATCGGCGTCCGGCCCCAGGCGAAGAGCGTGCCGGGCGTTTCGAGCACCAGCCGCAGCAGCAGCGGGTCGAAGGCATAGAGGAGGTTGAAGACCAGTTCATGCCCCGCCGCCAGATGGCTGCCGTTCTTCGCGGCGCTTTCCGCCATGCGGCGATTGCGTTCGGCATTGGCCATGCCCCAGATCGGCGTCGGATTGTCGCCCAGAAGGCGGACGGGGCCAAGGGTGGTGGCGAGGATCTGGGTCATGCTTGGCTCGTCGCAAGATGGTGTGTGTGGGCGAAATTCAGGATGAGGTCGGCCTGGCGCTGCGAAGCGGGGGCCGGGGACAGGTCGATCGATTGCTGCATCGCTGCTTCCTGAGCAGCAACGAAGCCGGGTTGCAAGTCGGTTGCGCGGGCGAGCGCGGCGGGCAGCGCGTCGGCGGACTCGATCACCTGGCCCAGCCGCCAATGGGCGAAGGCGTCGCCCGCGCCGTCGCGATGGTCGAGATTGAGGAAGATGCAGGGGCGCGGGTGGAGCAGGAATTCATAGACCTGGCTCGATACGTCGCCCAGATAGACGTCCGCGCTCATCGTATAGCTCATGTCGATCGAATGGCGGCTGCCCATGTCGATGCGGATATGCGGCGCGGGGCTGGCGATCGGGGCGGCGGTGCGCGCCAGCTTGGTATGGGGGGCGATAATGACGTTCCAGCCGACCAGGGCCTCCAGCGCGGCAAGCACCTGTGGCCCGTGCTTTATCCAGGAGGAGAGTTTCGGGTCGAAATGCGGGTTATAGAGCAGCACCGGGTCGTCATTGTAGAAATAGCGCTGGCGCGGCGCTTTCAGCTCGAACTTGGGATAGCCGCCGACCGCGACCGTTTCGGGCGTGCACAGGCCGCGATCGATCATGCGGCGGCGGTCCTTTTCGCCCGCGACCAGGGTGAGGTCGAAATCGGCATGGCGTTTCTTGTAGCCGCCCTCCCGGTCGCCCGCGCCATGTTTGATGAGGATGAGGCGGGAGGCGAAACCCGGCACGCGGCGCAGCCAGGCGCTGCTGATCTCGGTCGTCACCAGAGTCGGGAAGCGTGCGATGGTCGCATAGTTGAGCAGCAGGGTCGCGAGGCGGGACGGCTGGCGGAACAGCGAGTCGGGGCGGGAGGGGGGCCGACGCAGCCGGATGCAGGCGAGGCGGCCCTGCGGATCATAGCTGGCGACCAGCGCCAATATCTGGTCCGATGGCGACAATATGCTGACCCGCACGTCGGGCCGGCGCGCCAGTTCCAGCGCGGCGGGCAGCCAGTGATAGAGCTGCTGCGCTTCGGCGATAGCGAGAAAGGCGATGTCGGTCGGCAAGACTATATCCTTAGAGATTTGCCGCCCTAGCGCGGATGGTGGAGGAAGCAAGCGGCCCTCCGATGATTTGCAAGCCATTTGCAACAAGCGCTTGAGGACAGAAACATGGTCCACGACGCTGGACCTTTGCTTATTTTTTGTTATGCGGACCCCGACCAGACAGACCTATTCGAAGAGGCTCGACGAGCGATGGCCGAATTTGCGTTGCCCAAGAACAGCAAGATCAGCGGCAAGGGCGTGACCCACCCCGCGACCGCCGGCGCGACCAATGTGCGCAGCTTCAAGGTCTATCGCTACGATCCCGACTCCGGCCAGAACCCGCGCTACGACACGTTCGACATCGATCTCGATGCGTGCGGCCCGATGGTTCTGGACGCATTGCTGAAGATCAAGAATGAATATGATCCCACGCTGACCTTCCGCCGGTCGTGCCGCGAAGGCATTTGCGGCAGCTGTTCGATGAACATGAACGGCAAGAACGGCCTGGCCTGCACCACCGCGATCGACGAATGCAGCGGCAAGGATGTGCGTATCACGCCGTTGCCGCATATGGACGTCATCAAGGACCTGGTGCCCGACTTCACCCATTTCTACGCCCAGTATAATTCGATCCAGCCCTGGCTGAAGACCGTGTCGCCGCCGCCCTCGGGCAAGGAGCGGCTCCAGTCGCCCGCCGAGCGCGAAAAGCTGGACGGCCTCTACGAGTGCATCCTGTGCGCCTGCTGCTCGACCAGCTGCCCGTCCTACTGGTGGAATTCGGACAAGTTCCTGGGTCCGGCGATCCTGCTCCAGGCCTATCGCTGGCTGGCGGACAGCCGCGACGAATATACCGGCGAGCGTCTGGACGACCTGGAAGATCCCTTCCGCCTTTATCGCTGCCACACCATCATGAATTGCGCGAATGTCTGCCCCAAGGGCCTCAGCCCGGCCAAGGCGATCGCCGAAACCAAGAAGATGATGGTCGAGCGGCAGCTCTGATCTTGAGCAGTGACGGCGTTGCAGGCGGGATTGCGCTGACCGAAGGGAAATGGGCGGGTTGGTCCGGTTGGGCCGAGCCGCATCCCGACACCTTCCTGCAGGCCATCGGGCGCGGCTATATGCGCGACCTGGGTTCGGGCAGGGCGCAGGTGGGGCTGGAGACGCGCCCCGGCCATCGCAACCGAATCGACATGCTGCATGGCGGCTTCCTGGCCGCCTTTGCCGACCATGCCTTTTTCGGCGCGCTGTGGGCCATGGGGCTGAAGGAGCATGTCAATGGCGTGACCATCGACCTTAACATGCAATATCTGGGCGCTGGCAAGGTCGGCCCCGACCTGATCGCCGAAGTCGAGCTGCTGCGCGAAACCGGGCGGATGTTGTTCCTGCGCATGGTGATGACGCAGGACGGCGAGCCGGTCGCGGCATCGACCGCCACGATCCGCAAGGCGCGCGCGAAAAAGTGACCGCCGTTCTCGCCCGCTACGACGCGCTGGTGCAGGCGGGCGAATTGCGGCCCGATGCCGACCAGCGGTCGGCGGCCGAGCGACTCGATCGGTTGCAGCAGGAGCTGCAAGCGGTGCCCGCGCGCGGATCGACGCTGTGGAAGCTGCTGCGCAAGCAACCCGATCCGCCCCGCGGTCTCTACATGTGGGGCGGGGTCGGGCGCGGCAAATCGATGTTGATGGACCTGTTCTTCGACACGGTGCAGATTCAGCGGAAGAAGCGCGCGCATTTTCACGAATTCATGCTCGACGTCCATGCCCGGCTGGCCGACGCGCGCAAGTCGGAAACGGGCGATCCGATCCCGCCAGTGGTCGAATCGCTGGCCGACGAGGCGCGCCTGCTCTGCTTCGACGAGATGGTCGTCAACAATATGGCCGACGCGGCGATCATGTCGCGGCTGTTCACCGGATTGCTGGAAAAGCGGGTGACGATCGTCACGACGTCCAACCGCGAGCCGGACGAACTCTACAAGAACGGCCTCAACCGCCAGCTTTTCCTGCCCTTCATCGACCTCATAAAGATGAAGCTGGACGTGATGACGCTGAACGGGCCGACCGATTATCGGCGCGACCGTCTGGGCGACGCGACATTGTGGCATTGTCCCAATGGCGACGCAGCGACGCAGGCGCTCAGCACGGCCTTCTTCCGGCTGACCGACTATCCGCCGTCCGACCGTGCCAATGTGCCGTCGGAGGATATTGTCGTGCAGGGCGGTCGCACCCTGCATGTGCCCAAGAGCCTGAAGGGCGTCGCGGTCTTCTCGTTCAAGCGGCTGTGTGCGGAAGCGCGCGGTGCGCCGGACTATCTGGCGATCGCGCGTAAATATCATACGGTCATCATCGTCGGCATTCCCGTGCTGGGGCCGGAAAACCGCAACGAAGCCGCGCGCTTCGTGACGCTGATCGACTCGCTCTACGAATATAAGGTGAAATTGCTGGCGTCGGCCGATGCCGAACCGGCGCGCCTCTATCCGGAGGGAGACGGCGCCTTCGAATTCGAGCGCACCGTGTCGCGGCTGATGGAAATGCAGTCGGACGACTATTTGGCGCTGGGCCACGGGCCGAAATAGCCCGCCGGGTCATGGACCCAACATGACTTCATCCTCGTCGGTCCGTTCGTCGCCGGGTGGAATCGGCCCGTCCGATCGCGCGCGGGCCGTTCATCAGGCCGCAATCTTAAGGTGGGAAACAGGCCGGGCGCCTCCGAGGAGAAAGGCGCCCGGCAGGATACCTCTGCAGGGAAGGCTGAAGACCAGGGTAGAAGTCTACAGCGACAGGGTGTGAATCGCATCTAATGCAATTGCGAATGAATTGCAAAGATAATTTGCATTCCCAGGGCTTCGGCGGTTGAAACCCCTGTTCGAAGGGCGTAGGCGGACCAGCAATTCCAGTAGTCACGACTTGGAGGATGATTGCATATGGCCCGTAACAAGATCGCGCTCATCGGCGCTGGCAATATCGGCGGCACGTTGGCGCATCTCGCGGCCCTCAAGGGGCTTGGCGACATTGTATTGTTCGACGTCGTCGAAGGCGTGCCGCAGGGCAAGGCGCTCGACCTGTCGCAGTGCGCGTCGGTCGAAGGCTTCGACGCCAAGATCACCGGCTCCAACGATTATGCCGACATTGCGGGCGCGGACGTGATCATCGTCACCGCCGGCGTGGCGCGCAAGCCGGGCATGAGCCGCGACGACCTGCTGGGCATCAACCTCAAGGTCATGAAGGCCGTGGGCGAGGGCATCGCCGCCAATGCGCCCGACGCCTTCGTCATCTGCATCACCAACCCGCTCGACGCGATGGTGTGGGCGCTGCGCGAATTTTCGGGCCTGCCGCACAATAAGGTCGTCGGCATGGCCGGCGTGCTCGACTCGTCGCGCTTCAACCATTTCCTCGCCGAGGAATTCCAGGTTTCGGCCAAGGACGTCACCAGCTTCGTGCTGGGCGGCCATGGCGACACGATGGTCCCGGTGATCGAATATTCGACCGTCGCCGGCATCCCGGTTCCCGACCTGATCAAGCAGGGCCGGTCGACCCAGGAGCGCATCGACGCCATCGTCGCGCGTACCCGTTCGGGCGGCGGCGAGATCGTCGCGCTGCTCAAGACCGGTTCGGCCTTCTATGCGCCCGCCACCAGCGCGATCGCGATGGCCGAAGCCTATCTGGGCGACAAGAAGCGCCTGCTGCCCTGCGCCGCGAACCTGACCGGTCAATATGGCGTCGACAATCTCTATGTCGGCGTGCCGGTCATCATCGGTAAGGACGGCGTCGAGCAGATCGTCGAGATCGAACTGAATGACGAAGCCAAGGCGAACCTTCAGGTGTCGGTCGACGCCGTCAAGGAATTGCTGGAAGCGTGCAAGGGAATCGATCCCTCGCTCGCCTGAGCTTTAACAGCTGCACCGTTCCGTTCCAGGTAAGTGCGCAGCCTGGAACGGGGCGCTTTAGACCCAAGTGCCACTTCCACAGCAGATAAAGGGACACCCATGTCCATTCTGGTGAACAAGAACACCAAGGTCATCACGCAGGGTATGACCGGTGCCACCGGCACCTTCCACACCGAACAGGCCCTGGCCTACGGCACCCAGATGGTTGCCGGCGTGACCCCCGGCAAGGGCGGCACCAGCCATATCGGCCTGCCCATGTACGACACGGTCGCCGAAGCCAAGAGCAAGACCGGCGCCGACGCTTCGGTCATCTACGTGCCGCCGCCATTTGCGGCCGATTCGATCCTGGAAGCGATCGATGCCGAAATCCCGCTGATCGTCGCGATCACCGAAGGCATCCCTGTCCTCGACATGGTCCGCGTAAAGCGCGCTTTGTCGGGCAGCAAGTCGCGCCTGATCGGCCCGAACTGCCCCGGCGTCCTGACGCCGGGCGAATGCAAGATCGGCATCATGCCCGGTTCGATCTTCTCGAAGGGCAGCGTCGGCGTCGTGTCGCGTTCCGGCACCCTGACCTATGAAGCCGTGTTCCAGACCACCAATGCGGGCCTGGGCCAGACCACGGCCGTCGGCATCGGCGGCGACCCGGTCAACGGCACCAACTTCATCGACGTGCTGGAACTGTTCCTGGCCGACGACGCCACCGAATCGATCATCATGATCGGCGAAATCGGCGGCGATGCGGAAGAACAGGCCGCCCAGTTCCTGATCGACGAAGCCAAGCGCGGCCGCAAGAAGCCGATGGCCGGCTTCATCGCGGGCCGCACGGCGCCTCCGGGCCGTCGCATGGGCCATGCCGGCGCGATCGTGTCGGGCGGCAAGGGCGACGCGGAAAGCAAGATCGCGGCGATGGAAGCGGCCGGTATCAAGGTCGCCGCCAGCCCGTCCGAGCTTGGCTCGACGCTGGTCGACGTGTTGAAGGGCTAAACAGCTCCTATCTATGCAGGCGGCCGGGCTGCACCCCGGCCGCTGATTTCCCCGCGCCGCGACTGCACGCGGCTGGCATGGGACAAGGCAATGGGTTACGAGAACCAGGAATTCGAGATTGAACGCGGGCCAAGCTGGGCGCGCGATAACTGGCCGCTGAGCGACACCGACGATCTGACCGGGGCGATGGACCCCACCCAGATGCAGGTCGCCGTGAAGGCCGCCGCCAAGTCCGCCGGCAAAGCCGTGTCGGATGTCGACGCCGTCGCCGCTGCCGACGACGCCATCCGCGCGCAGATGCTGATCCGCACTTATCGCGTGCGTGGCCATCTGGCCGCCAATCTCGATCCGCTGGGGCTGACCAAGCGCGATCTGCCGGCCGACCTGACGCCGGAATATCACGGCCTGACTGACCCCGCGAAAAAAATCTATCTGGGCGGCACGCTGGGCCTGCAATATGCGACCGTGGCGGAGATCGTCGCGATCCTGCGCGCCAATTATTGCGGCAATGTCGGCCTGGAATATATGCACATCGCCGATGTGGAGGAACGCCGCTTTCTGCAGGACCGGCTGGAAGGCAAGGACAAGGAAATCATCTTCACGCCCGAGGGCAAGAAGGCGATCCTGGCCAAGGTCATCCAGGGCGAGCAATATGAGAAGTTCCTGGGCCGCAAATATGTCGGCACCAAGCGCTTCGGCCTGGACGGCGGCGAATCCATGATCCCCGCGCTGGAAGCGGTCATCAAATATGGTGGCCAGTCCGGCGTGCGCGAGATTGTGTTCGGCATGGCCCATCGCGGGCGCCTGAACGTACTGGCCAATGTGATGGCTAAGGGCTTCCGCGTCATCTTCCACGAATTTTCCGGCGGCACCGCCAATCCGGAAGATGTGGGCGGATCGGGCGACGTGAAATATCATCTGGGCACGTCCACCGATCGCGAGTTCGACGGCGTCAAGGTCCATATGTCGCTGGTCCCCAACCCCTCGCACCTCGAAACCGTCGATCCGGTGGTGCTGGGCAAGGTCCGTGCGCAGCAGACCTTCCGCGACGATCTGGAAAAGCATGAGCAGGTATTGCCCGTGCTGATCCACGGCGACGCGGCCTTTGCGGGGCAGGGCATCGTCTGGGAATGCCTCGGCTTCTCCGGCGTGCATGGGTACAATACCGGCGGCTGCGTCCACTTCATTATCAACAATCAGATCGGCTTCACCACCAGCCCGCAATTTTCGCGCGGCTCGCCCTATCCGTCCGATGTGGCGAAGGGTGTCCAGGCGCCGATCCTGCACGTCAATGGCGATGATCCCGAAGCGGTGACCTTCGCGTGCAAGCTGGCGATGGAATATCGCCAGACCTTCCACCGCGACATCGTGATCGACATGTGGTGCTATCGCCGCTTCGGCCATAATGAAGGCGACGAGCCCGGCTTCACCCAGCCGCTGATGTACAAGGAAATCCGCCAGCATCCGCCGGTCAGCGACGTCTATTCGGCGCGGCTGAAGAATGAAGGCGTGGTCGACGACGACTATGTCAACAAGGTGACGGGCGATTTCGTCAATCATCTGGAAGAAGAGTTCGAGGCGTCCAAGAGCTACAAGGCCAACAAGGCCGACTGGTTTGCCGGTCGCTGGTCGGGCCTGCACAAGCCGGCCGACGCCGAAACCTCGCGCCAGAGCGTGGATTCGGCGATCAGCACCAAGCTGTTCGACGGCCTCGGCAAGACGCTGACCACCGTTCCCGAAGGATTGAACGTCCACAAGACGCTGACGCGCGTCCTCGCCGCCAAGGCGGAGATGTTCAAGTCCGGCGAGAATTTCGACTGGGCGACCGGCGAGGCCCTGGCCTTCGGTTCGCTGCTGTCGGAAGGCTATGGCGTCCGCCTGTCGGGGCAGGACTCCGGGCGCGGGACGTTCAGCCAGCGTCACGCGGTCTGGACCGATCAGGACAGCGAGAATAAATATATCCCGCTGTCGACCGTACCGCATGGCCGGTTCGAGGTGCTGGATTCGCCGCTGTCCGAATATGGCGTACTGGGTTTCGAATATGGTTTCGCACTGGCCGACCCGAAGAGCCTGGTAATCTGGGAAGCGCAGTTCGGCGATTTCGCCAACGGCGCGCAGATCATCTTCGACCAGTATATCGCTTCGTCCGAAACCAAGTGGCTGCGCTCCAACGGCCTCGTCTGCCTGTTGCCGCACGGCTATGAAGGGCAGGGGCCGGAACATAGTTCGGCGCGTCTGGAACGCTTCCTGCAACTATGCGCGGAAGGCAATATCCAGGTCGCCAACATCACGACCCCGGCCAATTACTTCCACGCGCTGCGTCGCCAGATGCTGCGGCCCTTCCGCAAGCCGCTCATCATCATGGCGCCCAAGTCGCTGCTCCGTCATAAGCTGGCGGTCAGCAAGGCGGAGGATTTCCTGGGCGAAACCCAGTTCAAGCGCATCCTGTCGGACCCCAACGGGTCGGCCGACAAGGATACGAAGCGCCTGGTCCTGTGTTCCGGCAAGGTGTTCTACGACCTGATGGAGGCGCGCGACGCGGCCGGCGACAAGGATGTGCAGATCGTTCGCATCGAACAGATCTACCCGTTCGCGACCGACGCCCTGGCCAAGCGCATCGAGCGCATGACCAATCTGGACGAAATCGTCTGGTGCCAGGAAGAGCCGCGCAACAATGGCGCATGGTTCTTCGTCGAACCCTATATCGAGGAAGCCCTGGCCAAGGCCGGCAAGGCGCCCAAGCGCGCCCGCTATGCCGGTCGCAAGGCGTCGGCATCGCCCGCCACGGGGCTGGCGTCGCGCCATGTGTCCGAACAGGGCGCCCTCGTCGCCGATGCGCTGGGTCACAGCGTCCGTGAAGAAATCCGTCGCCAGAAGAAAGGCTGATCAAGCTCATGGCTACCGAAGTCAAAGTCCCAACCCTGGGCGAATCCGTTACCGAAGCAACCGTGGGCCAGTGGCTCAAAAAGCCCGGTGAAGCCGTCAAGGTCGACGAGCCGATCGTGTCCCTCGAAACCGACAAGGTCGCGGTCGACGTACCCTCGACCGTCGCCGGTGTCATGGGCGACATCATCGCCAAGGAAGGCGACACGGTCGAGGTCGGCGCGCTGCTGGCTTATGTGAACGAAGGCGGTTCGGCCGCTGCCGCGCCGGCGCCTGCCGCTGCTGCCGCGCCTGCCGCCAAGGCGGAAGCCGCTGCCCCGGCGCCCGCCGCGTCGGCGCCTGCCGCTTCGGATGACGAAGAGGGCGGCAATTTGACCCTGTCGCCGGCGGTTCGCCGCCTGGTGCTGGAACATGGCCTTGACCCGAGCAAGATCAAGGGCACCGGCAAGGACGGCCGCCTGACCAAGGACGACGTTACTGCCGCCGCCGCCGCCGGCACCGCCAAGGCTGCCGCCGGTGCGGCCGCCGCTGCGCCTGCCGTCGACGCTCCGGCCGCCTCCGGCCCCAGCCGCAAGCAGGAGCGGGTCAAGATGACCCGCCTGCGTCAGACCGTCGCCAAGCGTCTGAAGGAAGCGCAGAACACCGCTGCGCTGCTGACGACCTATAACGACGTCGACATGACCAACATCATCGAGGCGCGCGCCAAATATAAGGACCTGTTCGAGAAGAAGCATGGCGTCCGTCTGGGCTTCATGGGCTTCTTCACCAAGGCCGTCTGCATGGCGCTGCGCGACATTCCGGGCGTGAACGCACAGATCGAAGGCGACGAGATCGTCTATAACGACTTCTGCGACATCTCGGTCGCCGTGTCTGCGCCCACCGGCCTCGTCGTGCCGGTCATCCGCAATGCCGAGGCGCTGAGCGTAGCGGACATCGAAAAGACCATCGGCGGCTTTGGCAAGAAGGCCAAGGAAGGCAAGCTGACCATGGAAGATATGAAGGGCGGCACCTTCACCATCTCCAACGGCGGCGTGTTCGGGTCGCTGCTCTCCAGCCCGATCATCAACCCGCCCCAGTCGGCGGTTCTGGGCCTGCACCGCATCGAGGAACGGCCGGTCGTCCGCAACGGCCAGATCGTTGCGCGCCCGATGATGTATCTGGCGCTCAGCTACGACCACCGCATGGTCGACGGTCGCGAAGCGGTCACCTTCCTCGTCGCGGTCAAGAATGCGATCGAAGATCCGACCCGCCTGCTGATCGACCTGTAACACTTAAATTCTAACGTCACCCCGGCGAAAGCCGGGGTCTCACTTGTTCTTTCAGAAGAAAAGGGAGATGCCAGCCTCCGCTGGCATGACGGGAAGAGGAAAATTCCATGTCCGATTTCGACTATGACGTCCTGGTAATTGGCGCTGGCCCCGGTGGCTATGTCGCCGCGATCCGCGCGGCGCAGCTTGGCCTCAAGACCGCCTGCGCCGAAAGCCGCGAGACGCTGGGCGGCACCTGCCTCAATGTAGGGTGCATCCCGTCCAAGGCGATGCTGCATGCGTCGGAGCTGTATGACGAAGCGGCCAATGGCGCGCTCGCCAAGCTGGGCGTCAAGATCGACAAGATGAGCCTGGACCTGCCCACCCTGCAGGGCCAGCGCGTCGACGCGGTCAAGGGCCTGACCGGCGGCATCGAGTTCCTGTTCAAGAAGAACAAGGTGACCTGGCTCAAGGGCCTGGCCAGCTTCACCGGCGCCAACACGGTCGAGATCAACGGCGAGAAAGTGACGGCGAAGAATATCGTCATCGCCACCGGTTCGTCGGTCACGCCGCTGCCCGGCGTCGCAGTCGACAACGCAGGCGGCAAGATCGTCGATTCGACCGGCGCGCTGGAGCTGGACAAGGTGCCCGGCCATCTGGTCGTCGTCGGCGGCGGCGTGATCGGGCTGGAACTGGGCAGCGTCTGGAAGCGCCTGGGCGCCAAGGTGACCGTGGTCGAATATCTCGACCAGATCCTGCCCGGCATGGACGGCGAAGTCCGCAAGGAAGCCAACAAGATCTTCAAGAAGCAGGGCTTCGAGTACAAGCTCGGTACGAAGGTCACGGGCGCGGAAGTCGGCAAGAAGGGCGTGACCCTGACCGTCGAACCCGCCGCCGGTGGCGACGCGGAGACGATCGAGGCCGATGTGGTCCTCGTGTCGATCGGCCGCCGTCCCAACACCGAAGGGCTTGGTCTCGACAAGATCGGTCTGGAACTCAACGCGCGCAGCCAGATCGAAACCGATCATGACTTCGCGACCAAGGTTCCGGGCGTCTGGGCGATCGGCGATGTGATCCCCGGTCCGATGCTGGCGCACAAGGCCGAGGACGAAGGCATTGCCGTCGCGGAGAATATCGCGGGCCTGACCGGCATCGTGAACCATGCCGTGATCCCGTCGGTGGTCTACACCAAGCCGGAAATCGCGGGCGTGGGCCTGACCGAGGAACAAGCCAAGGAAAAGGGCGCGATCAAGGTCGGCAAATTCCCGATGATGGCGAACAGCCGCGCCAAGACCAATCACGAACCGGACGGCTTCGTGAAGATCATCGCCGACGCCGAAACCGACAAGGTGCTGGGCGTGTGGATCATCGCGGTGCCCGCGGGCACGATGATCGCGCAGGCGGCGCAGGCGATGGAATTCGGCGCGTCGAGCGAAGACATCGCCTATACCTGCCACGCGCACCCGACGCACAGCGAAGCGATCAAGGAAGCGGCCATGGCCGTAACGGGCAAGCCGATCCATATGTGATCGGTTCGCTTATCGCGAAGACAAAGGAAGGGGCCTCCGCACTGCGGGGGCCTTTTTCTTTTCGGGCTGATGGTCAGGTCAGGTCCTGCCGGAAGCGATCAATCTGGTGCATTCGTTCATGCAACACCGTCACGATGCCGACAGCACCGTCCGACAGGACGCGCCAATAAATATAATGGTGTTCATAGCGGCAAAAAAAGCCATCGACGCCGAACTCCGCAGGAATATCCCGCCAGACGCAGTCCCGCATAGCGATATCCTCGAACCGCGCGAAAAGGCCGCGAATATAATTCTCGGCCTGGTCCTGGTCCCATCTATCACGGGTGTAGCGATAGATATCGTGGATCCGCCGTCCGGCCGCCTGCCGCACGCGATAGGCGGCCATGCGCCTATGGCCGCGCGTTGCGGGCGATAATCATATCGGCATCGAGCGGTTGATAGTCGCTCTCTGGTGCGGCGAAGGCATGGACCAGTTCGGTTTTGAGAAGCGCAAGCCGCTCGCCCTCGACCCGTGCCTTGTCCCGACGGATGAGATCGCGAACATATTCGCTGACATTTTCATAAGCCCCGCTGTCCCCGATATTGGTAGAGACGAAATCGCTCAGCGCACCGCTCACGCGCACATTCAGGGTCATTGGTTTGGACATGCGATAACCTTCCTGTCCACAGGATATGGAATATTCAGGACGGGGGCAAGGTGGTCTGTTTCATCCTTATTGCGGCCCGCCATCCTCGCCTTCGCCCGGCTGCGTCGGCGCGATCCTCGGCGGTGGAGTGCCTGACGGCCCGGCAGGCTGGTCGATCGGCAGGCGGATCTGGCCGCCGCCGATGTTCACCGTCATGCCGCCTTCATCGACGCCCAGCCCGACATTGCCGATGCCGGTTTCCACCGTCACATTGGCGATCGCGTTGACGAGATCGGCGTCCTGCGTTTCTTCGGGGGCATCCTCGACCGGCTCGTTGATCGCGCCGCTCATGAAATTGCGCCAGATGCGCGCGGGCACGCCGCCGCCGGCCGCGCCGCCGGGCAGGGGGGCGTTGTCGTCATTGCCAATCCACACCGCCGTCACGAGGCCCCCGGCATAGCCGACGAAAATGGCGTCGCGGCTGTCCTGCGTCGTGCCGGTCTTGCCGAAGGTGCTGGTGCGCAGCGCCGCCGCGCTGCCGGTGCCGCGATTGGCGGCGGAGGAGAGGAGGTCGCGGATCATGTCGAGCTGGTCCTGGCTGAACTGCCGCTGGCGCTGCATCAGCTTTTCGAACCAGCCCTGTTCCTCGGGCGGCAGGCCATGGGCGAGCACCGGATAGGCGCCCGCGGCGACCGCCGCATAGGCCTCCGCCAGTTCCACCAGCGGGATTTCCGACGTGCCGAGCGCGAGGCTCAAATCTTCGGTCAGTGGCGCGGTGACGCCCAGGTCGCGGGCGACCTTGATGACATTGTCGACGCCGACCTTCTGCGTCAGCCGCACCGCCGCGACGTTGCTCGACGCGGCGAAGGCCTGACGCAGGGTGATGCGGCCGCGATACTTGCCGCTGTGATTGGCGGGGCGGTAGGTGCCGGTGGTGATCGGCGTGTCATCGATCATGTCGTCGGGCGTCATCCCCGCGCGGAAGGCGGCGAGATAGACGAACAGTTTGAAGGTCGAACCCGGCTGGCGCTTCGCCTGCACCGCG
This sequence comes from Sphingomonas bisphenolicum, assembly GCF_024349785.1. Taxonomy (NCBI): domain Bacteria; kingdom Pseudomonadati; phylum Pseudomonadota; class Alphaproteobacteria; order Sphingomonadales; family Sphingomonadaceae; genus Sphingomonas; species Sphingomonas bisphenolicum. The sequence continues at coordinate 3,414,615 of NZ_AP018817.1, read as the reverse complement.
CGGTTGAAGCTGCTCTTGGCGTAATTTTTGCCACCGACCATGGCGACGACACTGCCATCGGGCTTCATCGCCACCAGCGCCGCCTGCGCAGCCCCCAGCGGCGCGCGGCGGATCGCGGCTTCGGCCAGCCGCTGGATGCGCCAGTCGAGCGTGGTTTCGATCTTCTGTTCGCCATAGACGGCCCCGGCGCGATCGCGCGCGTCGGCAAGCACCCAGTCGGCGAAATAGGTGCCGGTGGTGGCGTCGGGCGTGTCATGGACGTTGAGCCGGGCGGGAGGCAGGGCGTTGCGTTCCGCCTGGCTGATATAGCCGGCATCGACCATCGCCTGCGTCACCAGCGCGGCGCGGGTGCGCGCGCCCTTCAGGTTGCTGGTGGGGGCGAGGCGGGAGGGCGCCTTCAACAGCCCCGCCAGCATCGCGGCCTGCGGGATGGTGAGCCGTTCGGGCGCGCGATTGAAATAATGCAGCGCGGCGGCGCGCAGGCCATACACATTGTCGCCGAAATAGACGTTGGAGAGATATCTCTCCATGATCTGGTCCTTGGTCAGCCAGACTTCGAGCCAGACCGCGATCAGCGCCTCGCGCGCCTTGCGGCCGAAGGTGCGGTCGCTGGACAGGAAGACGCCCTTGGCCAGTTGTTGCGTGATCGTGCTGCCGCCCTGCGACGATCCGTCCGACCAGAGATTATGCCACATGGCCCGCGCGATGCCGCGCGGATCGACCCCCCAATGGGTCATGAAGCGGCGATCCTCGATCGCCATGAACGCCTGCGGCACATGGGCGGGCAATTCGGCCATCGTCACCGGTGTGTCGATCACCGCGCCGCGCCGGGCGATCAGATGGCCGTCCGCCGACGTCAGGCTGATGCTGGGCGGCGCGATCGGCTTGAGCGAGCGGGAGAGCGGCGCCGTGACCGCGAGCCAGGCGACCAGAATCATCAGCACGGCGAGGCCTGCGGCGATCACCCATCCGGCGATCTGGAGCCGGCGACGCCAGGGCGTGGGCCGTGCGAAGGCGCTGGGCGGACCCGCGCCGAACTCGCGCGGTGGTTGCGCGAAGGGATCGAGTGGGGCGGAATCGGGCATGTCTTGGGTCATACTGTGTTATTCATATCATACAGTCAAGCCTGTCCCGTGCCGGGACAGGCCGGAATTAACCACAATATGCGCTGGTCTATATGGTAAATTTTGCGTTAACCAATCGCTATGCGAAACCGACCCCTCGTTCTCACCACCGAATCGGCCCGCCATCCGTTCCGCCAGCGGCTGCCCGCCCATGTGCTGCGCGTGGTGGAGGATATGCCCGCGCGCAAGAAGCGGTTCAGCGACGACGACAGCGACTGGAAGCTGTTCGGCCTGAGCTTCGCGGCCTTCTTCACGGCCTTCTACAGCTTCATTTTCTAAGACGAGGACCGGGCGCGTCCGGTCAATGGCATAGAGGGCCGTCGCAGGCCTTGTGAAGCTTCCACGCCATCGCCGCGCAGGGCAGGGTGAGGAAGGCGACCAGCAGCAACTGCATCACCACCGATACGCCGGCGATGCTGAGCCCGATGGCGCAGAGCGAGCCGACCACCATCGCGCCCGAATTGACGATATTATTGGCCGCCACGGTGCGCGCCGCTTCGCATTTTTCGACCGTCGTGGTCAGGAAGGCGTAGAGCGGCACGACGAACATGCCGCCGAAGGTCGCGACGCCGAGCAGGCAGAACGACAGGGGAATCGCGAGCGGATGGGCCAGAAACCCGGCGAGCGACAGCATCTTCCCGTCCGGCGAGGGCGTCCACAGGTCGCATACGATGTGAAAGGCGACGATGCACAGCCCCATGCCGATCACCGACGCGGGCGCATATTTGGCCGAGACATGGCCCTGCAACAGCCGGTTGATCGCCACGGAGCCGATCGCGATGCCGATCGAGAAGATGGCCAGGAACAGGCTTGCGACCGGCTTGTCGGCGGTCAGGACATTCTTCACCAGCGGCGGGAACTGGATGAACAGGATCGAGCCGACCGCCCAGAACAGGCTGATCGCCATGATCGCCAGAAACAGGCGGCGAATATGCATCGTCCCGCGCACCAGCGCGACCGACGAGCGGATGATGTGGAAGTCGATCGGCTGCTTTTCGAGCAATGACGGCGCCGAGGGCACTGCCCGCCCCGCGATATAGCCGATCAGCGCCGTGATGATGATGCCGACCGCGGCCACCTCCACCGGGATCACCCCGGCCAGGATCGTGCCGGCCAGGATCGCGATATAAGTGCCCGCTTCGACCAGGCCGGTGCCGCCCAGCACTTCGTCGTCATGCAGATGCTGAGGCAGGATCGCATATTTGATCGGGCCGAAGAAGGTCGAATGAATGCCCATGGCGAACAGCGCGACCAGCAGCAGCGGGATCGCCAGCGTGTGGACCGCAATGCCGCTCCAGATGAGGCCGAGGCCCACCGCACCCACGCCCATGATGAGGATTTCCGCCGCCTTCACCCAGCGGATGATGACTGCCTTGTCGCGCTGGTCGGCCAACTGGCCCGATATCGCCGACAACAGGAAGAAGGGCAGGATGAACAGGCCCGTGGCCAGCGCGCTGAACCAGGTTTCGGATTTCTCGTCGTTATAGACCTGATAGACCACGAACAGGACCATCGCGTTCTTGAACAGATTGTCGTTGAACGCACCAAGGAGCTGGGTGATGAAAAGCGGCAGAAAACGGCGCTTGTTCAAGAGCCTGAGAGAGGCTTGCATGGATAGGGGCGTCTTCTTTCCCGTGAGCGACCGGGGCGGGGTCTAGCGGTTGACGACGTCTGTGTCCAATGGGTTGGGCATGACGATACGGCTTTGCTTGTATGCCGCGCCGGACTGTGGCAGTTCGCGGCGATGCTAACGCTGCCCAATTTGCTGACGCTTTCGCGGATCGTGACGGTGCCGCTGCTGGTCGCTCTGCTGTGGCCGGCGGAACAGGGCGCGCGCTGGACCACCGGCTATGCGCTGGCCTTCGCCCTCTATTGCCTGATGGGCGTGACCGATTATTTCGACGGCTATCTGGCGCGCGCGCAGGGCACGGTGTCGAAACTGGGCGTGTTTCTGGACCCGATCGCGGACAAGATCATGGTCGGCGCGGTCATCCTGATGCTGGCGGCGACCCGCGACATAGCGGGCATCCATATCGCCGCCGCGATGATCATCCTGCTGCGCGAGATCGCAGTGTCGGGCCTGCGCGAATTTCTGGCCGGGCTGCAGGTGTCGGTGCCGGTGTCGCGCCTCGCAAAATGGAAGACGACGTTCCAGATCATCGCGCTGGGCGCATTGATCCTGGCCGGGGCGGTGCCGCAATTCCCCTTCGTCCAGACGGTGGGCATCGTGACCCTGTGGGCCGCGGCGATGCTGACGCTGGTCACCGGCTGGGACTATCTGCGCGTCGGCATTAAGCATATGGACTGACCGGCGATGGCGGACCTGACCATCGTCTATTTCGCCTGGGTGCGCGAAGCCATCGGCCGCGACGAGGAGCGGGTCGCGCGACCCGCGGCAGATGGCAGCGTGGCCGATCTGGTCGCGACGCTGGCCGCCCGGGGCGGGGGTTACGCGCAGGCTTTGAGTGATCCGGCGCGGCTGCGTGCGGCGATCGATCAGCGTTTCGTGCCGCTGGACAGCCTGATCGGCGACGCGCGCGAAGTGGCGCTGTTTCCCCCGGTGACGGGCGGATGAAACGGGTTGCCATCCAGGCGGCGGATTTCGATGTCGCTGCCGAACTGGCCGCGCTGGAGGCGCTGGGCGGTGGCGGCGTGGCGAGCTTTACCGGCGTAGTGCGCGGGGACGGCGGCCTGATCGCGCTGGAGCTGGAACATTATCCGGCGATGACGCAGGCGCAGGTCGACCGGATCGTGGACGAGGCGCTGGCGCGCTGGCCGCTGCTGGGCGTCAGCGTGATCCATCGTTTCGGGCGGCTGGCGCCGGGCGCGCGCATCGTCTTCGTCGGCACGGCGTCGCGCCATCGCACCGCCGCGCTGGAAAGCTGCGCCTTCCTGATCGATTGGATGAAGTCCGACGCGCCCTTCTGGAAGAAGGAGCATTTTGGCGACGGCGCAACTCAATGGGTTGCGGCGCGGGCCGAGGATGAGGCCAGGGCGAAGGGCTGGAAGGCTTAAGCCGCTTCGGGCAACCGGCAATTGAGCGCCGCGGCGTCGCGCAAGATGCCGGCCAGCAGGTGGAATTCCTTCTCGCGCGGGCTGTTCCGGCGCCACACCAGCGCGATATCGCGCCAGGCGCGTTCCGACTGCAGCGGCCGCGCGACAATTTGCGTATGCTCCAATATCCCGCTCGCAATCGCCATTTCCGGGATCATCGTCATGCCCAGGCCATTATCGACCATCTGGATCAGCGTGTGCAGCGACGTTCCCATCATCGTCGCGCTGGCGCGCAGGTCGGGCCGGTTGCAGGCGGCCAGCGCATGGTCCTTCAGGCAATGGCCGTCCTCCAGCAGCAGCAATTTGCTCTCGTCGATCATGTCCGGGCCGATCCATTCGGGCGGATCGCGCGGCTCGTCATGCGGGAAGGCGACATAGAGCCGGTCCTGGAACAGGATTTCGCTGTCCACCTCGCCCATGGCGAAGGGCAGCGCCATCAGCACGCAATCGACATGGCCGTGGCGCAGCGATTCAATCCCCGCCTGGGTCGTTTCCTCGCGCAGATAGAGTTTGAGGTCGGGCCGGTCGGCGCGCAGCCTGGGCAGCATCCGCGGCAGCAGGAAGGGCGCAATGGTCGGGATCACGCTCATCCGCAACTCGCCGGTCAGCGGCTTGCCCGACGCCTCGGCGATGGCGGCCAGCTCCTCCGCCTCGCGCAGCACGCGATGCGCCTTGACCACGATGCGATCGCCCAGGGCGGTGAAGCGCACCACCCGGCGGGTGCGCTCGACCAGGGTGACGCCGATCAGCGATTCCAGTTCGCGGATGCCCGCCGACAGGGTCGACTGGGTGACGAAACAGCTATCGGCGGCCTTGCCGAAATGGCCCTGCTCCTTGAGCGCAACCAGATATTGCAGCTGCTTGAGCGTGGGCAGATAACTGGACATTTATCGGATTCCTCGATCAGAAATCCGAATATAAGCGTCTTAGCCGATATATCCAAGATATTTGGCGACCCCGAACAGCGACGTGATCGTCAGGATGACGCCCACCGCCGAGAAGAGGATGCGCGGCGCCACCCGGCGTGCCAGCATCGCGCCGAAGGGCGCGGCGATCACCCCGCCGATCAGCAGGCCCAGCGTATAGGTGGTGAAGGCTTCCCAGCCCAGATGAAGGAGGAAGGTCAGGCTGATCGACAGGGTCAGGATGAATTCGACCGTGTTGACCGTGCCGATGGTGTGGCGCGGGCTGGACCCCTGCAGCAGCAGGTTCGATGTCACGATCGGTCCCCAGCCGCCACCGCCGCTGGCGTCCATGAAGCCGCCGACCAGGCCCAGAGGCGCGACCCATTTGGGATCGCGGGGCTTGGGCGGCAGATGGAAGCCGCGCCAGATGAGGTAGAAGCCGATCGCGGCGAGATAGGCCAGAACGAAAGGCTTGATCACCGCGCCGTCGATATTGGACAGAAAATAGGCGCCGCTGACGCCGCCGATCACGCCGGGAATGATGAGCCGGGCGAATAGTTTCCAGTCGACATTGCGGTGCAGGATATGGCTGATCGCCGATACGCCGGTGGTGAAGGTTTCGGCGACATGGACGCTGGCGGACGCGCGGCTGGGCGACACGCCCAGGGTCAGCAGCAGGGTGCTGGAAATGACGCCATAAGCCATGCCCAGCGCGCCATCGATGATCTGCGCGCCGAATCCGACGAGGATGAAAGGCAGGATTTCGCCGAAATGGGCGATAAAAGTGTCGATCATCCGCTACCCCTCACTGGAATTGTCTACCTCCATGATTGGTATATCGCGTGCCGCCAAGCAAGTTTCTATTTGCGGCGAAAAAGCGCGGTTAGCGCCCCATCTGGAAAAGCCGGGCAATTCCCCTTATATGGGATGCTCATAACAAGTCTAGGAACGGTCAGGGACGTCTGGATGGTGCGCAGCCTCATTTCCTATCTGGATTCGATCAAATCCCGCGATCCGGCGCCGCGGTCCCGCGCGGAAATCCTGCTCTACCCCGGCGTCTGGTCGCTGGCCTTTCATCGGGTCGCCCATCGCCTGTATCGCGCGCGGCTGTTCTTTCTTGCGCGCGCCGTGAACCATTTGTCGCGTTTCCTGACCGGCAACGACATCCATCCGGGCGCGAAGATCGGCAAACGCTTCTTCATCGACCATGGCTTTACCGTGATCGGCGAGACGGCCGAGATCGGCGACGATGTAACGCTTTACCAGAATGTCACGCTGGGCGGCACGGACCCCGCCAACGGCATCGCCGGCAAGCGTCACCCCACGCTGAACGACGGCGTGATCGTCGGGTCGGGCGCACAGGTGCTGGGGCCGATCAATGTCGGCGCGCGCGCCCGCGTCGGTGCGAACGCCGTGGTCACCAAGGATGTGGCGGAAGGCGCGACCATGGTCGGCATTCCCGCGCGGGCGATGCTGGTCGACGTGACCGCCTATCAGCGCGACTTCATGCCCTATGGCACGCCCTGTTCGGACTGTTTCGATCCTGAAAAGCAGAAGCTGGAGATGCTTCAGTGCGAGGTCGAACAGTTGCAGAAGCGCCTCGCCGAACTGATGGCGGAGCGCCAGAGACCGATATTGCCATCGGCATTGGGCGACGATGACGATGCGCCGCTGTTCAAGGAGCGCGGCCGGGCCTGATGACCAATGTGACGCCGTTTCCCCATCAAGGAGCGGGGCCGGGGCCGAAGGGCGGCCAGGTCGGGTTCGAGCGGCTGGAACTGCAACGGATCATGGATCTGTACGGCCGCATGGTGTCGGCCGGCCATTGGCGCGACTATGCGATGGACATGGGGCAGGAGGCGGCGATCTTCAGCGCCTTCCGCCGCTCCGCCGAACGCCCCGAATATCGGATCGAGAAGCGCCCGGCGCTGCGCCATCGCCAGGGCATGTGGGCGCTGGTCGGGGAAAGCGGCCAGATATTGAAGCGCGGCCAGGAGTTGCAGGGCGTGCTGGCACCGGTCGAGCGCAAGCTGCTGCGGATCGTCGAGGATTGAAGGTCTGCGGCTGCTCCCTCCTGAAAAGAGGGAGCGGCGCCGGTCGCGGTCACGCGACGGCGCGATCCAGATAGGGCAGGCGCTCGGAAAGGCGTGGCGGCAAGCCATGCACCACCAGCGCGCGGGCATGGTGCCATAGCGCCGACAGCAGCAGCAGCAACGCCGCGCCGATCACCAGCGTCGTGAGCGCCCAGGACAGTTCCACCGCGCCGACCTGGCGGAACAGGCCGTACAGGGCGAAAAGGACATAGGCGAGGCTGGAGACGAGCAGCGCGCGCCGGTCGATCGCCAGCGCGATGAGGCCGAAGGCGACATAGAGGGCGATCACCAGCGCGGCGCGCGCGGCGCTGATCTCGTCGCCGTTCATCACGCCCAGCAGGTGGAACAGCGAATGCGCGATCATCGGCGCGGCGGCCAGGTGCAGCCAGAAGGCGACGTCGGATCGCCGCGTGGTGCGGGCGCGGTCGCTCATGTCCCACCGCATGGCCAGCGCGAAGATGGCGAGGCCCGCGATCAGCAGCAACGCGAAGGGCAGGGTCATATCGTCGGGCGTGCCGGCCATGACAAGGCTGACGCCGACGCCGGCCGCCGCCGCCGCGCCGACCGCCACGGTGATCGGCACCATGAAGCGCCGCCAGTGCGCCCAGGCCGCCAGCACGCCCGCGCCGGCCGCGACGCACACGATCATAGAGGCCAGGCTGTCGCCCGCATGGGGGAATATCTGCGCACCCAGCGCGCCGACCGCAAAGACGATGCCGCCGACGAAACCGCCCAGCAAAAGGATGGAGGGCAGCGCCATGTGGCGGCGCCGGGTGAAATATTCGGCCAGGCCCCAACTGACGGCAGCCACCAGCAGGCCGGCCATGAAGGCAGGATGATGGTCCGGCGCCCCGAATCGCAGGCTGTTGCCGAGCCAGCCAACCGCCACCAGCAGCAGGACGCTGGCGATCGCGACGAAGATGTCGTTGAAGCCCGTCAGCAGCCGGAAATGTTCTTCGTCCACCATCGGCGAGGCGCGCAGTCCCGCCACATGATCGCGCAACGCCTGCGCCGCCTGCGCTGGGATTGCGCCCGCCGCTACGGCATCCTGTAGATCGCTCTCGCTATACATCGTCCTGCTCCCGACACTGTCTGGCAGCGTCGTTATAGCATTGCTGTATTAATACATCAATACAGTTGATTTTGACCTTTTTCCGAGGGTCGAGCGGTGTTAGCGCGGTGTGATAATAGAGGAGACGCCTGTTCCATGACCCTGCCGACATTGCTGGAAGGCCGCCTTGCGCTGCCGCTGATCGGGTCGCCGATGTTCATCATCTCGCAACCGGCGCTGGTCATGGCGCAGTGCCGCGCAGGGATCGTCGGCGCCTTTCCCTCGCTCAATGCGCGGCCGTCGGGCATGTTCGAGGCGTGGTTGCAGCAGTTGCAGGCGGAACTGACCGACGCCGATGCGCCCTTCGCCGTCAACCTGATCGTCCACCGCACCAATGCGCGGCTGGAGGAGGATCTGGCGCTGTGTGTCCGATATAGGGTGCCGATCGTCATCACTTCGCTCGGCGCGCGCGAGGATGTGAATGCGGCGATCCACAGCTATGGCGGCATCGTCCTGCACGATATCATCAACGACATGTTCGCGCGCAAGGCGATCGAGAAGGGCGCCGATGGCCTGATCGCGGTGGCGGCGGGGGCGGGCGGCCATGCCGGCACGCTGTCGCCCTTCGCGCTGATCCAGGAAATCCGCCAATGGTTCGACGGGCCGTTGGCGCTGTCGGGATCGATCGCCACCGGCCGCGCCATCGCCGCCGCGCGGATGATGGGCGCGGACCTCGCCTATATGGGATCGCCCTTCATCGCCACGGCGGAGGCCAATGCCGACCCCGCCTACAAGCAGATGATCGTCGACAGCCATGCCGCCGACATCGTCTATTCGGACGTGTTCACCGGCGTCCACGGCAATTATCTGCGCCCCAGCATCGTCGCGTCGGGGCTGGACCCCGACAGCCTGCCCAAGGCGAAGGACATGGATTTCGCGGCGATGACCGGCGGCGACAAGAAGGCGTGGCGCGACGTATGGGGTTGCGGCCAGGGGATCGGCGCGGTCGACAAGGTGCAGCCGACCGCCGATTTCGTCGCGGGGTTAAAGGCGGACTACCGTGCGGCTGTCGCCGGCTTCACCCTCTAGGAAGCCGCGAACCTCGCCGATGAAGCGCTCGAACTGGTCATGGTGCAGCCAGTGGCCGGCATCGGCGAACTCGACCAGCCGGGCGTCGCTGAAATGGCGGATGCGGCCGTCCTTTTCCGGGTTGGATGCCCAGCTATCCTGGCCCAGGCAGAGCAGGGTGGGGCAACTGATCCGCTTCCAGAAGTCGGGCAGTTCCTCATCGGTGCCGGCCTGGGGCGCCAGCCCTTTCAGATAGGGGTCGAATTTCCAGCCATAGCTGCCGTCTTCGTTGCGGTTGACGCCGTGGCTGGTCAGATGCAGCGCCTGCTCGACCGTCAGATGCTCGTTGCGCTCGCGCATCCGGCCGATCGCCGCCTCGATCGTGGGATAGCGCCGCGGCGTGCGCCGTGCGCTGGCGCGGCGCGTGTCGATCCATTCGCGCCAGACCTGGGGCGCCGCCTGTTCGGCCTTTTGCTTCAGGCGGTCGGGCGACAGACCCAGACCTTCGATCGCGACAAGCTTGCGCACTTTTTCAGGGAACAGACCCGCATAGCGCAGGCTGATCGCGCCGCCGAGCGAATGGCCCACGATCGTCACGGGCGACCGGTCGAGCAGGTCGACCAGCTGCGCCAGGTCGTACACGAAATTGGCCATCATATAGGAGCCGTCGGGCGACCAGCCGCTGTCGCCATGGCCGCGCAGGTCCAGCGCGATGACATGATGGTCCCGCGCCAGCGCGCGCGCCGTCCAGTCCCAACTGCGCGCATGGTCGAAGCCGCCATGCACCAGGACCAGCGTCGGGGCCGATGGATTGCCCCAGTCGAGATAGTGCAGCCGTGTCCGCAACGATGTGAAGAAATGCGAAGTCGGGGTCGGCGCAGTCAAGATGTCCATGCGATCCTGCAGGCTGGGAACAGATATGGTCCCCATCAGGGAACTGCACCGATGTTGCAAGTAAAGAGCGACGAAAAATGCCGCTTTTCCAATATTTCGGCCGGGTTTTTCGAAAAATGGATCAACAGTCGGTACGGGGCGGATCGGGTTCGCGCGCCACGATCGCCGATGCGAGCGCGGTGCGCATGGCGGTCGCGACGGTGCGCGCAAGCTCCGCCTGCCTGAACGGTTTGTCGAGACGCAGGCGATGCGTGGCGTGCGGCGGCAGTTCGGCAAAGCCGGTAATGATGACGACCGGCAGGCCGGGTTGCATCTGTTCGATCGCATCGGCGAGCTGCGCGCCGGTCATGCCCGGCATTGCATGGTCGGTGACGACCAGGTCCACGCTGCCGCCCGCCAGCAACCGCAATGCATCGGCGCCGGACGACGCCTGGAACACGGTATGGCCCAGATCCTCCAGCATACCGGCCGTATTCGTCAGCACCAGATCGTCATCGTCCACCGCCAGAATGACCAGCGGCATGTCTGGGTCATGCAATTCCTCCACCACCATGGCGATGTGCTGCGCCTCCGCATCGGCCTGCGCCATCGGCAACCACAGCGATACGCTGGTTCCGACGCCGGGCTCGCTGGCGATCGTCAGCGAGCCGCCGCATTGCTGGGCGAAGCCATGCACCATCGACAGGCCCAGGCCGGTGCCCTTGCCCACGCCCTTGGTGGTGAAAAAGGGTTCGCGGGCGCGCTCCAGCGTGGCGGCGTCCATGCCCTCGCCCTCGTCGATCACGGACAGGCGGATATAGTCGCCCGCCCCCAGGTCGGGGCGCTCGTCCGGGGCGACGGTCGTTCGCGCCGCGTCGACGATGATCCGCCCGCCTTCCGGCATGGCGTCACGCGCATTGACCGCCAGGTTGAGCAGCGCCAGTTCCAACTGGGATGGATCGGCATGGGCGGCGCCCAGCGCCGGCGGAAAGCGCATCTCTATGGCTACCGCCGCGCCCAATGTGGTGCGGAACAATTCGGCCATGCCCTGCACCAATATGACGCAGTCGACGCTTTGCAGCTTGAGTTCCTGCTTGCGCGCAAAGGCGAGCATCCGCTGCGTCAGGGTCGCGCCGCGCTCGGCCGCGGTCATGGCGTTGTCGAGATAACGGGCGATGTCGCCGCCGGTCGTCAGCCTTTGCCGGGCGAGGTCCAGGCTGCCGACGATCACCGCCAGCAGATTGTTGAAATCATGCGCGACGCCGCCGGTCAGCTTGCCGATCGCGTCCATCTTCTGGGTCTGGACGATGGCGTCGCGCGCCTCGTCGAGGGCGCGTTGCGCATCGCGTCGTTCGGTCAGGTCGCGGGTGATCTTGGCGAAGCCCAGCAAGGTGCCGTCCGGGGTGCGGATCGGGTCGATCACGACATTGGCCCAGAAACGCGTGCCGTCCTTGCGAATGCGCCAGCCTTCCGCCTCGAACCGGCCCACGGTCTGCGCGCTATGGAGCGCGCGCGAGGGCAGGCCCGCCAGCCGATCTTCCTCGCTGTAGAAGCGGGAGAAATTCTGGCCCAATATCTCTTCGGCCTTATAGCCCTTGAATCGTTCCGCGCCCATGTTCCAGCTCGTCACCGTGCCGACGGGATCGAGCATGTAGATGGCGTAGTCGGTCACGCTCTGCACCAGCAGCCGGAAGCGTTCCTCGCTGGCGCGTAAGGCATCCTGCGCGGCGCGTCGCTCGGTCAGGTCGCGCGTCACTTTGGCGAAGCCCAGCAGCCGGCCGTCGGGCGCCCGGATCGGATCGATCACGACACTGGCCCAGAATTGTCCGCCATCCTTGCGGACGCGCCAGCCTTCCGCTTCGAACCGGCCGTCATGCTCGGCGGCATGGAGCGCGATTGCGGGGATACCGCGGGCCAGGTCCTCCGGCGTGTAGAAGCGGGAAAAATGCTGGCCGATGATCTCGTCCGCTTCATAGCCCTTGAAGCGGCGCGCGCCCGCGTTCCAACTGACGATTACGCCCGTCGGGTCGAGCATATAGATCGCATAGTCGGTGACGCTTTGAACCAGCAGTTCGAAGCGATTGCCTGTTTCGTCAGTGGAGGCGGTAACCATCTTGTCCCCGAATCAAGCGCCGGTGGACGGTGCTCTCTTTGCCATCGGCAAAACGGCGCTGCAGCGCAATCGTTCCCTGCGGTCGCGCGGCAGGCCCTCTTGACTTGAAACGCGGCCCTGCGCACCACGCCGGCTCTACTGCACAGGGAGCGGGCATGGCGACGAAGGCGACGATCACGGTCATTGGCGAAGCGATGCTGGAGCTGAGCCGCGGCGATGGGGATGGCTGGAACCTGCGCTATGGCGGCGACGTCATCAACACCGCCATCCATCTGGCGCGCGCGGGCGACACTGTCCGCCTCGCCAGCGCGCTGGGCACCGATCCCATGAGCGCGCAACTGTGCGCCCAATGGGAAGCGGAAGGCGTGGACACGTCGCTGGTCATCGCGGCAAAGGACAAGCTGCCCGGCCTCTACGCGATCGAGACGGATGCGGCGGGCGAGCGCAGCTTCCATTACTGGCGCGGCGAGGCGGCGGCGCGGCGGATGTTCGACCTGCCGCAAAGCGCGGCGATGGTGGCGCAGGCGGCGCAATCGGACCTGCTCTATTTTTCGCTCATCACCCTGGCGATCCTGCCGGACGCCGGCCGGGAGGCGCTGTTGGACCTGTGCGCGCAGGTGCGTGCCCATGGCGGCCGCATCGCCTTCGACGGCAATTATCGCGCGCGGCTGTGGGATGATGCGGCGACCGCGCGCCGCTGGCGCGACCGGGCGATCGCGGTCAGCGACATGGGCCTGCCGACGCTGGCGGACGAGGTCGAGATGGGCGAAGCCGACGACGCCCGCGACGCGGCGGCGCGCTGGGGTGCGGGCGAGGGGCGGGACGTGGTCGTGAAGCTGGGCGGCGATGGCTGTCTGGTGGCGGGCGAGATCGTGCCGATACCGCGTCAACTGGACGTCATCGATTCGAGCGGGGCGGGGGACGCGTTCAATGGCGGCTATCTCCATGCCCGGCTGGCCGGCGCCAGCCCGCGCGATGCGGCGCTGGCCGGGCATCGTCTCGCCGGCTGGAATATCGGCCGCCGCGGCGCGATTCCGGCGCGCGATGCCGATGCGCCTTATGGCTGATCCCCGTTGACAGCAGCCCATGGCTTGCGCCATGGGCGGTCGGGCAGGCGGGTGTAGCTCAATGGTAGAGCTTTTGCTTCCCAAGCAAGTGACGAGGGTTCGATTCCCTTCACCCGCTCCAGCCGTCTAAAGCGCGCTGCGTTTAATCGGACGCAAGTCGTACGATCTGGTTTTTTATCTTCGCTCGTTTTAGCGGAAAAGCGGTTCCCACTTTTCCGCACGATGCTCTACGATGCGAACCCTCGTTTTTGGCGCGCTACGCCCTGACCGGCCATGCCGTGGCGGGAATTGCCTCTCCCTCCCTAGCTGAAGACGAAATCCGAACTGACCAGCGCGGCTTTATCGACGCCGGTCAGGATCAGGGACTGTCCACCCCCAAAATCAAAGCGGGTGTCGGCGCCATCCGTCGTCGCGATCGCCATGATTTCGGCGAAACTGTCATAATCCTCGCCCATCGTCAGAATGATGCGATCATCGGCCTGCTCGTCGCCGGCGGTAAAGTCCATGATTCGCACCTGGCCGGACCCCGTCCAGAACAGGAAGGCGTCGTCGCCGGCCTCGCCGTAGAGGACGTCCTTGCCGCCGCCGCCGTCCAGATAGTCGCCACCGTCGCCGCCGTAGAGATGGTTGTTGCCGGCATTGCCGTACAGCGCATCCCCGACCTCGCTCCCGCGCGCATTCTCGAACCCGATGAACCTGTCGCCGGACCCTTCCACGCCATAGGACCAGCCCAGGTCGAGATGGATGGTCACCCAGTCGAGCGATCCCCTGTAGCTCAACAGGTCCGACCCGCTGCCGCCGTGCATTTCATCCGCGCCAAGGCCGCCGATGATGATGTCGTTGCCAGCACCGCCGTATAGAATATCGTCGCCGGCGCCGCCGACCAATATATTGGTCCGGCCATCGCCAGCCAGAGTGTCGTCAAGGTCGCTGCCGGTGATCCTTTCCATGCCGCTGAAGCTGTCGCCGGTCGCATCGCCGCCGTCCGCTGCGCCGGTGGTGAGGTTCACAGTCACGCCGGCGGTCGATCCGCTATAGTCCAGAATGTCGTTGCCGTCGCCGCCCAGCAGCGTATCCGCGCCTGCGCCGCCCCGCAACATGTCGTCGCCAGCGGCGCCTTCCAGCCGGTCATTCCCCAGGCCGCCGATCAACTGGTTGCGGCCGCCGCCGCCGATCAGTACGTCGTTGCCGTCGCCGCCCTCCGCATGGCTGAAGCTGATGAGCGTGTCGCCGTCGGCGTCGCCACCCGATGCGGTCTGGGTCTGCAGATTGACAAGCACTGCCCCGACCGATCCGCGATAGCTCACAACGTCGCCATGCTTGCCGCCGTTGAGCAGATCCGCGCCGGCTCCGCCGATCAGCCAGTCGCGCCCGTCGCCACCGAACATTATGTCATCGCCCGCGCCGCCCATAAGCTGGTTCTCGCCGGCGTCTCCGGTCAGCTTGTCGTCGTGGCTGCTGCCGATCAGCCCCTCGATCCCGTCATATTGGTCGCCTATCGCCTCGCCCCGCGTTCCGACGCCGGAGGCGAGGTTGGCGGCGACGGCCGACAGGGCCTCGGCATAGCTGGCCATGTCGACGCCCTGATCGCCATAAAGCATATCGGCGCCCGTTCCACCCATCAGCACATCGTCGCCCAAGTCGCCGTGCAGGGTGTCGCTGCCTTGCAGGCCGCGCAGGATATCCGCGCCCAATCCGCCGTTCAGGAGATTGTTCAGGCTGTTGCCGCTGCCGCGAAACAGCGCTGCGCCGCCGAGATAGGTGAGATTTTCCACATGGCTCGCCAACTCGTAATCGTCCAGATCCAGAACAAGAACCTCGTCCGTGCCGCCGCCGGACAGTTCGATCGTCTGGTCGTTGATTGAGTCGACGACATAGAGGTCATCGCCATCGCCGCCCTCCAGCCGATCGTCGCCCGCGCCGCCGTCCAGCAGGTCCGAGCCGGCGCCGCCCAGCAGCCTGTCATCGCCGTCATAGCCCAGCAGCAGGTCGTCGCCCCCCAGACCGCTCAGCACGTTGGCCAGGTCGTTGGCGTCGATCCGGTTATCCTGCTCATTGCCTGTGCCGTTGCGGGCATCGGGGCCGTCGAGCGCCAGCGCTTCGACGAAGGGCGCCAATGTGTAGCTGACCGACGACACGACGAAATCGATGCCTTCGCCGTCCGCCTCGATCACCTGATCGTAGATGTTGCTCACGAAATAAATGTCATGGCCGTCGCCGCCGCTCATCTGGTCGGCGCCGCGCCCCCCGTCCAGCCAGTCATCGCCCGCGCCGCCGAACAGCCGGTCATTGCCATCGCCAGAGTCGAGAAAATCGTCGCCATCGCCGCCGCGCAGTTCATCGGCGCCATAGCCGGACAGGATGATGTCCATGTCGGCGGAACCGGTCAGCAACTGGTCGCCATGGGCAAGGCCGGCATTGAGGATGTGCCAGGTCATGGAGACCGACTCGCCGCTGAAATTGTTCATCGCGGAAAAGGAGAGAGTGCCGTCGGACGCATCCTCGCCTCCCGGAAAGCCGAGATAGACGATGGCGGAACCCGAGTCCCAGCCATAGCCGCCGGTGCCCCCGATCGTCCCGCCCTGGTCGTAATAATTGTAATTCCAGCTTGTTTCGTAGAAGGCTTCCCCGGTTTCCGGATCGTCATAGCCGGGAACATAATAATCGATCTGCATGTCGAACGTGCCGGAATCACGATCGATCGTAAGCCAATAGCCGATAAAGCCTGCCATGATCCCCTCCTGCCGGGATGGATGGACAGGTCATAGACGACGCTGCTGGTTCCGACAAGAAAACAGCGGCCCATTACCATCTGTCCGGCGCGGATACTTTGTCATGGTCTGCGACAGCGAAGATTCTCTATTTGATCCAGCCTGTCTGGGTCTGTCGCAAGTGGGTAAGTAAACTTAACCTACCTGACGCTTGGCCAGCTTGCGGGCGAGGGTGCGGCGATGCATACCCAGCCGCCGCGCGGCTTCGGAGATGTTGAACTCGCTATCCTTGAGCACCTCGTGGATATGTTCCCATTCCAGCGTCTTGATCGACGTCGGCCGGGGCGCGAGCGGCGCGGTGGGGTCGCCGCCGGAGCGGGCGAAGGCGGCCTCGATATCGTCGGTGTTGGAAGGCTTGGCGAGATAATTGGTGGCGCCCAGCTTGATCGCCTCCACGGCCGTCGCGATGCTGGCGAAGCCCGTCAGCACCACGATCAGCATCGCCGGATCATGGGCGTGGAGCGCCTGGACGCAGGCCAGGCCCGATTGCGGGCCAAGCTTGAGATCCACGACCGCGAAGCCGGGGCGGTTGTCGGCGAGTATCGCGGTCACCGTTTCCAGGCTGTCGGCCGACAGCACGCTGTAGCCGCGCCGTTCGAAAGAGCGTTTGAGCGTGCGGGCGAAGCCTTCGTCATCCTCGACGATCAGCAATTGCCGTTCATCCGTCATCATTCGCCTCCTCCAGCGCCAGCGTCGAGAGCGGCAGGCGCAGCAGGATCATCGCGCCGCCCTCCGCACCATTGCTGGCGTCGACCCGCCCGCCCAGCTTGCGCACGACATTGACCACCAGGAAGAGGCCGAGGCCGCCGCCCTGCTTGCCCTTGCTCGACCGATAGGGTTTGCCGACATCGGCCAGCATCGCCGCGTCGAAGCCACGGCCATTGTCGCGCACCGCGATGTGCAGCCACTGGCTGTCGCGGCTGACCATCATGTTGATATAGGTCGCGCCCGCCTCGCGCGCATTGTCCAGCAGGTTGGTCACCGCCTGGCGGATCACCGGATCGGCGATGATGCGCGGATATTCATGCGGGCCGAAATCGCAGCGCAGCGGCATACCCGGATTGGCGATCCGCCAGTCGCGCGCGATGATGTCGATGAAATCGCGGACGTTGGTGATCTGCGGCGCTTCGCCGCGCGCCTCCCCCGCGGACATGAGGATGCCGGTCAGGATGGTCTTGCAGCGTTGCACTGCCGCTTCCATCTCTCCCACTTCCTCGACCAGTGCGGGGTGCGTCTTGATCTCCGGCATGTGCCGCCAGTCGCCCAGCACCACGGCGAGCTGGGCGAGAGGCGTGCCCAGTTCATGCGCCGCGCCCGATGCCAGCAGGCCCATCCGTACGATATGCTCTTCCTCGACCGCCTGCTGCCGCAGTTCCGCCAGATAGGCCTCCCGCTGTTGCAGGTTGCGGGTCACGCGGGTCATGAACAGCACCAGCAGCACCGCGATCATGGTGATGCAGATCCAGGTGCCGACAATATGCAGGTCGAACAGATGCCCTTCCAGCGTTTCGCTGAGGTCGAGCGGACGGTAGACGAAGGCCAGCATCGCCGCGCAGAGCATCGATACCGCCACGATTCCCCATACGCTCCAGCGATGCAGCAGCACCGCGCCCAGCGCCACCTGCACCAGATAGAGCGACACGAACGGATTGGTCGCGCCGCCGCTCAGATAAAGTTGGGTGGTCAGCGCGAACACGTCGAACAACAGCGCCAGGAACAGCTCGGCATGGGTGATGTCGGTGCGCCTGCGCAGCACCATCAGGCTGCCGATGTTCATCGCCGCTGCGATGCACGGCACGACCAGCATCGATGGCAGCGGCAGGTGGATGTCCATGCCGAAATGGACGAACAGGATCGTCGCGACCTGCCCGGCGATGGCGATCCAGCGCAATTGCACCAGCAACGCCATGTTGCGGCGCCCGGCTGCGTCGGCGGGCCACCGGCTCGGCAGCCAGCGCGCGCGTCTTCCCGGCTGTGCAGTCATCCCCGGCGATCTTTTCCAGACTGGCGCATGACCAGGCTATAGGCCCCGGCGACCATCGCCGCCAGTATGAACCAGGTGATGGCATATTGCAGATGGTTGTTGGGGAAGCTGACGACGGTCAGCCCGCCCACCGGCAGCACGTCGGGCGAAGGGCCGGCCTGCGCGTCGATGAAATAGCCCGCTATCGACCTGAGATTGCGTGCGGTCGTGATGGCGGCGACGTCGCGCGAATACCAGCGGTCGGCGGCGGGATCGTTGCTGCGCAGGAAGCCGCCGCCCGGTTCGGTCAGGCGCAGCAGGCCGGTGACGCGCACCACGCCCTGCGGCCGATCGTAGCGGGCCTTGGCTTCCGGTGGCACGAAGCCGCGGTTGACGAGGAGAATCACGCCGTTCGCCTGACGCAGCGGGGTCAGAACCCAATAGCCCGCGCCGCGCACCGTGGCGGCCTGCACCAGCGCGGCCTTGTCATGCAGGAAGGCGCCGGTGGCGGTGACGCGGCGATATTCGTCGGCCTGGGTTGCGCTGGCCGGAGCCGGCACCGGCGCGGCGTGGATGCGGACATCGACGCGGGCGATGAGGTCGCGCTTCCATGCCAGCCGCTCCACCTGCCAGACGCCGAGCGCAATGAGGCCGACGAACAGGATCAGCGCGGCCAGCGTCAGGCCGACCGGGAACCCCGCCTTTTCGGGGCGGGGGTCCATGGCTTTCACGGCATCTGGCTCATGTCATGCTGCGACATGGGCATCATGTTATGATTGAGATGATACATGACCCACATCGACCCGGACAGGGTGATGACGACCAGCACCAGCGTGAAGATCAGCGCCATCATCGACCAGCCGCCTTCGGAACGGGTGTTCATGTGCAGGAAGTAAATCATATGCACCACGATCTGCACGACGGCGAAGGCCATGATGATGATCGCGGTGGCCTGCGGATTGGCGAAGACGCTGGCCATGACCAGCCAGAAGGGGATGGCCGTCAGGATCACCGACAGGCCGAAGCCGATCATGTAGCTGCCCATGCTGCCATGCGCGCCCGCATGGGCGTCGGGGTGGTCATGGCCGGGTTTGGGGTGGGCGGCATCGCTCATCGCAGCATTCCCATCAGATAGACAAAGGTGAAGACGCCGATCCAGATGACGTCGAGGAAGTGCCAGAACATGCTGAGGCACATCAGGCGGCGCTGGTTGGCGGGTATCAGGCCCTTTTTCGCGACCTGCACCATCAGCGTCACCAGCCAGATGCAGCCGAAGGTGACGTGCAGCCCGTGGGTGCCGACCAGCGTGAAGAAGGCCGACAGGAAGCCCGACCGCATCGGCGTCGCGCCCTCATGGATGAGGTGCGCGAATTCGTACATTTCGATGCTGAGGAAGGCGAGGCCGAACAGGCCGGTGACGGCCAGCCAGCCCTGCGTCGCGCCGACCCGGTTCTCCTCCATCGCCAGCATGGCGAAGCCATAGGTGATGGAGGAGAAGAGCAGCATGGCCGTGTTCACCGCCACCAGCGGCAGATCGAACAGATCCTTCGGCCCCGGTCCCGCCGCATAGTTGCCGCCCAGCACCGCATAGGTGGCGAACAGGCAGGCGAAGATGAGGCAATCGCTCATCAGGTACATCCAGAAGCCCAGCATGGTGCTGGACCCTTCGGGATGATGCGGCTCATGTTCCAGATGGAAGAGCGGGTTGCCGTCCTTGTCGAGGAAGGCGGGGTCGATCGGAGATGCGCTTGCCATGATGGATTAACCCTGGGTCGCGAGCAGCGCGGTGCGCTCGCCCTCGGTACGCTCGACCACATCCTTGGGGATGTAGAAGTCGCGCTTATAGTTGAAGGTATGGCCGATCGCGACAGCGAGGATGCCGGCGAAGCTGAGGCCCGCGAGCCACCAGATGTACCAGATCATGCCGACCGAGAAGGCGACGGACAGTCCGGCGATGATGATGCCGGTGCCGGTGTTGGACGGCATATGGATCGCTTCGTACCCCGACAGCGGCCGCTGATAGCCGCGCTTCTTCATGTCGGCCCAGGCGTCATTGTCATGGATGACGGGCGTGAAGGCGAAATTATAGTCTGGCGGGGGCGAACTGGTCGCCCATTCAAGCGTGCGGCCGTTCCACGGATCGCCCGTAGTGTCGCGCAGCTTCTCGCGGTTGATGATGCTGACCGCGAACTGGACGAACATGCAGGCGATGCCGGCGGCGATCATCAGCGCGCCGAAGGCGGCGATCTGGAACCAGATCTGGAGGCTTGGATCGTCGAACACGCGCATCCGGCGGGTCACGCCCATCAGGCCGAGGATATAGAGCGGCATGAAGGCGAACCAGAAGCCCACGACCCACAGCCAGAAGCTGCGCTTGCCCCATTTGGTGTCCAGCGTGAAGCCGAACGCCTTGGGCCACCAGTAATTGATCGCTGCGAACAGGCCGAACAGCACGCCGCCGATGATCACATTATGGAAATGCGCGATCAGGAACAGCGAGTTGTGCAGCACGAAGTCGGCGGGCGGCACGGCGAGCAGCACGCCGGTCATCCCGCCGACGGTGAAGGTCAGCATGAAGGCGACGGTCCACATCATCGGCAGGTCGAACCGGATGCGGCCGCGATACATGGTGAACAGCCAGTTGAAGAGCTTCGCGCCGGTCGGGATGGAAATGACCATCGTCGTGATGCCGAAGAAGCTGTTGACGCTGGCGCCCGATCCCATGGTGAAGAAGTGGTGCAGCCACACGAGATAGGACAGGATCGCGATGACGACCGTCGCATAGACCATCGAGCTGTAGCCGAAGAGGCGCTTGTTCGAGAAGGTCGCGGTGACTTCGCTGAACACGCCGAACAGCGGCAGGATGAGGATATAGACTTCCGGGTGACCCCAGATCCAGATCAGGTTCACATACATCATGGGGTTGCCGCCCATGTCGTTGGTGAAGAAGGCGGTGCCGATATAGCGGTCGAGCGACAGCAGTGCGAGAACGGCGGTCAGCACCGGGAAGGCGGCCACGATCAGCACGTTGGCGCACAGCGAGGTCCAGGTGAAGACCGGCAGCTTCATCATGTTCATGCCCGGCGCGCGCATCTTCACGATGGTCGCGATCAGGTTGACGCCCGACAGCAGCGTGCCGATGCCCGCAATCTGCAAGCCCCAGATATAATAGTCGACGCCCACGCCCGGCGAATAGGCGATGCCCGACAGCGGCGGATAGGCCAGCCAGCCGGTGCGCGCAAATTCGCCCACGAACAGCGACATCATGACGATGACGGCACCCGCCGTAGTCATCCAGAAACTGAAATTGTTGAGGAAGGGGAAGCTGACGTCGCGCGCGCCGATCTGGAGCGGGACGATATAGTTCATGATCCCGGTGATCATCGGCATCGCGACGAAAAAGATCATGATGACGCCATGCGCCGTGAAAATCTGGTCGTAATGATGGGCGTTCAAATAGCCTTCCGACCCGTTGAACGCCATCGCCTGCTGCAGGCGCATCATCACCGCGTCGGCAAAGCCGCGCACGAACATGATGAGGCCCAGGATCATGTACATGATGCCGATGCGCTTATGGTCGACGGTGGTGAACCAGTCGCGCCACAACATGCCCCATAATTTATACTTGGTGATGCCCGCGACGACGACGAGGCCGCCGAGCATGACCATGATGAAGGTGCCGACGACGATCGGCTCGTGCAGGGGGAGCGAACTCCAGTCGAGCCGACCGAATATCAGCTTCCAGATGCCGCTATTTTCAGAGGCGGGGGAGGGGGACATGGCGTCTAGCCTTCAGGCGAGAGAGAAAAGAAAGAACGGGGGCAGGGCATGGGCGATCACATGCCTTCATGACCGGCATGGCCACCGCCATGCCCATCGCCGTCCTGCTGGCCGGGGGCCTGATGGCCCTGCGCGGCCGGGGTGCGGTCCGCCGCCGGGGTCATGCCCGCGGGCTGGGCGATCTCGCCCTTCTTGCCCGGCTCGACCGGATGATAGCCGCCCACGTCGATCGTGCCGTCATGGCGCAGCCCTTCGACGTCATGTGCCGATTCCTTGCCCGCGCCGCCGTGCATGTCGGTCATCATCACCGCGTCCATGCACTTCTTGCCCGGCTGCACGCACATGTTGAGCGCGGCGTGGAACAGTTTGGGCTCAACGCCGCCGAAATACATAGGCGGCACCTTTTCGCTGGGCTGTTCCAGCTTGATGTAGGTCGCCCGGTCCAGGGTCGCGCCGCTGGCTTTCACCTTGGCGACCCACTGGTCGAAACCGGCCTCATCCATCGCGTGGAAGCGGAAACGCATGTTGGAGAAGCCGGCGCCCGAATAATTGGCGGAGAAACCCTCATAATTGCCCGGCTTGTTGGCGACCGCGTGCAGCACCGTCTGCATCCCCGGCATGGCGTAGATCTGGCCGGCGAGCGCGGGTACGAAGAAGCTGTTCATGATGCTGGACGAGGTGATCTTGAACTCGATCGGCCGGTCGACCGGCGCGGCCAGTTCGTTCACCGTCGCGATGCCCAGCTCGGGATAGATGAACACCCATTTCCAGTCCATCGCCACCACTTCGACCTGCAACCGCTTGGCGGCCGGATCGACCTTGCGCGCCTGATCGACGCGTTCGATCGGCCGATAGGGGTCGAGCAGATGGGTGCTGCTCCACGTCACCGCGCCCAGCGCGATGATGATCAGCAGCGGCGCCGACCAGATCAGCAGCTCCAGGCTGGTCGAATGATCCCAGTCGGGATCATAATCCTCCGCCTTCGCTTTCTCCCGATATTTCCAGGCGAACCAGATCGTCATCGCCATCACCGGAATGATGATCAGCAGCATCAGCGCGGTGGAAATGAGGATCAGGTCGCGTTGCTGCATTGCAACGTCGCCGGCGGGGGACAGGACCACCCAGTTGCATCCGCCCAGCGGCAGCAGCAGGAGTGGCGCGATTCGGCGCAGAAATGCGCGCTTGGTGGCGGAATGACGGGCTATCATGCGGCCCGCATTATCAGGATGGCCGGCGCGCGACATTGGACCTTTTGTCCTATCCCTGTGCATCTGCAAAATAGGGCATGGGTGAATTTATCACCGGGATGATTCGTCGTGCAACGAAGTGCGGCACGGATCGTTCCCGCAGCATGAAGGTCCGTTTTACCCCATGACTTCCGCGACGACCACGCCCAATTCGACCCAGGCGGAACGCGACGTGCGCCAGCTTCATGCGCATGGGCACAAGAAGATCGCGCCCGGCGAGATCGCGATCGGCGTCATCATCGGTCGCACGTCGGAATTTTTCGACTTCTTCGTTTATGCGATCGCCTCCTGCATCGTCTTCCCGGCGCATATCTTCCCCTATATGTCGCCGCTGATGGGGACGCTCTGGTCCTTCGCCATCTTCGCGCTCGCCTTCATCACACGTCCGATCGGGTCATTCATCTTCATGGCGGTCGATCGCGCCTATGGCCGCGGCGTGAAACTCACCATTGCGCTGTTCCTGCTGGGCGGATCGACGGCGGCCATCGCCTTCCTTCCGGGCTATGACACGATCGGCCATGGTGCCGCCTTCCTGCTGGCGCTGTTCCGCGCCGGGCAGGGCGTGGCGCTGGGTGGCACCTGGGACGGCCTCGCCTCCTTGCTCTCGCTCAACGCGCCGCAGAACAAGCGCGGCTGGTATGCGATGATGCCGCAACTCGGCGCGCCGCTGGCGCTGATGGTAGCGGCCGGCCTGTTCGCCTTCTTCCTCAACACCCTCTCGACCGCCGATTTCCTCGACTGGGGCTGGCGCTATCCCTTCTTCGTCGCCTTCGCGATCAACGTGGTGGCGCTGTTCGCCCGCCTGCGCATCGTGGTGACGCACGAGTTCGAGCGGCTGTTCGAAACGCGCGAGCTACAGCCTTCGCCGGTCGTCGAAACCGTCCGCAGCGAAGGGCGCAACATCGTGATCGGCGCTTTCGCGCCGATGGCCAGCTTCGCGCTGTTCCACATGGTCACCGTGTTCCCGCTGTCCTGGATCGCGCTCTACACCGACCAGCCGCTGGAACGCTTCCTGATGATCGAGGTGATCGGCGCGTTCGTCGGCGTGCTGGCGATCATCGTGTCGGGCTTCGTCGCCGACATGGTGGGCCGCCGCACTTTGATCGGCTGGTCGGCCGTGGGCATCGCCATCTTCGCGGTCGCGGCGCCCCTGCTGTTGAACGGCGGCGATCTGGGCGAAGTCGCCTTCATGGTGCTGGGCTTCATCCTGCTGGGGCTGAGCTTCGGCCAGTCGTCGGGCATCGTCGCCTCCAACTTCCGCACCGCGTCCCGCTATACCGGGTCGGCGCTGACGTCGGACCTGGCCTGGCTGGTGGGCGCGGGCTTCGCGCCGCTGGTCGCTCTGTTCGTGTCGGCCGAGTTCGGCCTGGCCGCGTCGGGCATCTATCTGCTGTCGGGTGCGGTGGTGACTGGGGTCGCCCTGTTCGTGAACAAGGAACTGGCCGGCCGCGATCGTTAAACCGCGTCGCGCATTCTCTTAAGCGCCTTGCGGTCGAACCAGGCGGTGAGGCCGGGGCGCGGGCGGAAGCGGGGCAGCCATTCGGAATAGAGGCTTGCAAGACGCGCGGGGAGGCCAACCGGTCCCTCGCGCGTCATGATATCCGACACGATCCGGTTCTGGTAGAAACGCACCGAATAGTTGACCAGCCGCTTATAATGCATCCGCCAGGTCGGGGGTCGGGCCAGGCTGACCTGCTCGCACAAGAAGCCCGCATCGTCGCAGGGCACGATCCCGGCGAGATCCCAGGCGATATCCTTTTGCAGTCCGGTATGCGCCCAGGACGCCACCAGCCCGTCGTCGCCGATCAGGTCGTCGGGCAGGCGCAGCCCGCGGGCGCGGATAGCCCGCACGAAATTCCCAGACAGTGCATAGAGATCGCCGAACAGCCCGCCTTCGCTGTGGAGCGTGCCGCGATAGGTTGCCGCCATCCGCCCGTTCATCGGCATCCCCGACGCGGCATTGGCGCGGGGATGGGCGGCCAGATCGGCGGCCAGCGCATCGATCGAGCCCGCCACGATCTGGGCATCGCCATCCAGGAAGACGACCGCATCCTCGGACCCGGTCAGCAGATCATGCACCATATGGTTCCAGGTCCGCGACTTGCCGCCTGCCTGAATGTCATGGACGATCACATTGGCCCGGCCGCCCGCCGCTGCCCGCGCCCGCGCGACCGTGGCGTCGGTCGTGCCGTTGACCAGCACATGGAAGATTGTGTCCGGCCGATCGAGCGGCAAGGACGCCAGACAGGCGCCGATCCGCCGTTCTTCCTGATGCGCGAAGATAGCGACGGCGACGGAAGAGGGGGCGACGGAAGAGGAGGGGGGCGTCATCGCCTTAACGGAAGTCCCAGCCCTGCTGGCCGTGCTGGCTGGCGTCGAGGCCGTCGGCCTCTTCCTGCGCGCCGACCCGCATGGCGATGACGACCGACACGACCAGCGCGGCGATCGCGCTGCCGACCATCGCCCACAGCGCCACGACGATCAGGCCGATGGCCTGGGCCGTCAACGCCCCGCCAACCGAGATATTCGCGTCGAAGCCGACCCCGCCCATCAGCGGCAGGACGAACAGCGGCAGCAGCAGCACGCCGGTCAGTCCGCCCAGCCCATGGATGGCGAAGACGCCTGCACCGTCATCGACCCGGCCGGAGAGGATGCGTCCGCCGGTGCGTGCGACGCAGGCGGCGATGATGCCGATCAGCATCGCGCCGCCGGTGCCCACCAGCGCGGCGCTGGCCGCTATGGCGGCGATGCCGGCCAGTGCGCCGGACAGTATGCCCGTCGCGCTGGTGCGGGCGTTCAGCATCCGGTCGAGCAGCCCCCAGGTCAGCGCCGCGGCGCAGGCGGCGAAGAGGTGATTGAGGATGGCGGTCGCGGCGTCGTCGGTCGCGCCCAGCGCCCAGCCGCCGACCACGCCGGACAGGCCGACCCACAGCAGCCCGCCGCCCGCCAGGCTCAGCAGCGGGGCGTGGCCGGGATCGGACGGTTCGCGCCGCCCGCCCGCGATCAGGGAGAGGGCAAGGGCGGAAAAGCCCGCCACGCCATGCAGCACCAGCCCGCCGGCAAAATCCATGACGCCCATATCGGCCAGCCAGCCGCCGCCCCACACCGCATGGGCGACCGGGGCATAGACGATCAGCAGCCAGAGCGGGGTGAAGGCGACCCACCAGCCGATCCGCGTCCGCTCCGCCACTGCGCCCACCAGCAGGCAGGCGGCGAGCAGCGCAATCGCAAGCTGGAACAGGACGAAGGCCGATTCGGGCACCGTCAGCCCGTCACGCAACTGGGCGAGATTGGCGAGCAGCAGGTTCGCGCCGCCGCCCAGCCAGGCGCTGCCCGGCGCATAGGCGATGCTGTAGCCCGCAATGCCCCAGGTCAGCGCCGCGACCGCCGCGACAGCCGCGCCCTGCGCCGTCACCGACAGGGCGCTGCGCACATTGACCTGCCCCGCATGGCGCAACATCAGCCCCGGCAACGCGGCCAGCAGCACCAGCAGCGCGCACAGGATCATCCAGCCGGTATCGCCGCTGTCGGCCACGGCCACCTGCGCCCAGGCAGGTTGCGGCACCGCGATCGCGGTCAGAAGGGGCAGGGCGAAGGAAAAGCGCATCATCAAAACCCGGCTATGGACAAGTCCGCTGTGTCTAGCGGCGCTCTGGTAAAGTTTTCGATAAGTAAGGTCGATTGGTGACGGGCGATGCAGCGGCAGGACGCGACGGGACACGACGGGCGAAGTTCACACCGTCGTCGGGCAAATTCGGCCAATAGTCACTGTGAGGCTGCCGCGAAGCCCTCGTGACGCCCCTGCGACGCGCCACATGGGCCACACTCAAGCGACACGCGCGCGACACTGGCGCTACGCCCACGCGACTGCGATGCGCCGATCGCGCGACGGCAGGACTGTCGGGGAGGGGCGGCGGATTCATCCAGAACGATAGACCAGACAAAATCCTACATTGGAAGGCCTTCGTGAATGGGCAGCATACCCGTCTTTCCGCCGATGGATGGCAAGGGCCAGTTTACAGGTTCAACTGTGGTAATGGCGCCCCCGCTCCTTTAGAGGGGCGGCGCAGTTCCAAGACGTTCATATAGATGATGGCAGGTAGAAGATGGCCCGCAAACATTCCAAACATGGTCGCTACGAAGACGTGCCTGTCGAGGAGGATGCGCCGGCGCCGGTGATAGACTGCTGGCTGTGCGGGCGGTCGACCGGCAAGACGATCGTCTGGCACCATCCCGTTCCCAAGAGCCGGGGCGGGCGCGATGTCGTTCCCATGCATGGCATCTGCCAGCAGACGCTGATCGCCAATTTCACCAATTCCGAATTGCAGCGCCACGGCACGAATGTCGAGGGCCTGCTGGCCCATCCCAATGTGCGCAAATTCGTCGACTGGGTGGCGAATAAAGACCCTGATTTCACCGCGACCATCGCCAAGAAGCAGCGGTAAGGCAGGGCGAAAAGTTGTTGCTGCGTTCGGAAAGAAGCGGGATGCCGGGGCAGGCCCGGCATGACGGAATAGGTATGTCTGGAAGCGACCAGACCCTGTCGTCAAAGGGTTCAGTTGCAGCGCCGATAAGCGGACCTAATCCAATCGCCTCATAAGCCCGTTGGAGAAGTAGCCGACCGTCGTGCCGGTCAGTTCTTCCCTGATCCTTGATGCCAACGCCATACCGTTTTTGTCGAGTTCGGCCACAAGATCATCAGGAAAACCAGCAAAGTGCGCGTCTTCGTATCGCGCCAGCCAAGAAGTTAGTCCGCATGCGAGTTGCTCTGACAACCCAATGGATTTTGGATCGACATAGCCGCCGTTGATGGCGTCGCGAATACCAGTTCCCGACAACATTCCGTCAACTAGAAGCTCGGTCGCCATATCACCTCCGGCGTAAAAAATAAGCTGCATATAGCGATTGGCGCAATGGCAGCTGATTACGGCATGGACACGGGAAGCGGACCGTCCACTCCCCACCCATCCCAATCCCTCTAAAAACTCTCGCCCCCGCATCGCACGCGGCCGGTGCCGCGATTGTCGACGGTGCAGGCGGCCTTGCCGGTGATGGTGACGTCGCCCGATCCCGATGTCGTCACCTTCGCGGTAACGTCGGCGGTCAGGGTGATGCTGCCTGGTCCTTCGTTGGTGACGCTGGCCTGGCGCGCGATAAGGGGTTCGGCCGCCAGCGCGCCGGGGCCGTTGACGCGAATATTGGCGACGCCCGCCCGGCCCGCCATCGTCACGCGGCCGCCGCCCGCCAACGCCAGTTCGACTTGGTCCAGATCGACCGTCGCGACAGTGATATCGCCATTGCCGCCCAGGACGATCTGCCCCAGCAGGCCCTTCATCCGGTCGATCGACACCGATCCGCCGCCGGTCAGCACGATCCGCTGCACCATGGCGGTGGACAGGCGCAAAGTCGCCGCGCCGCCGCTTTTTTCGCCCGGCCGCGCCCGGTCCATGCCGATGGTGAGCAGCCGGCCGGACACATCGACCTTCAGCCGGTCGAGCGCCCCCTGGTCGCCTTCCGCCCGCGCCGATGCGCCTGCGCCGGTGGTCACTATGACCGTGACCGGCGCATCCACGCGGATCGCGTCGAAGCTGGTGATCGTATAGCCGCGCGTCGCGGCGCCCGCAGGCGCGGCGAGGATCAGGCCCACCGCACCAGCCAGGATTGCGCTCAGGGTGCGCAGCGCGCTTCGCCCGGTCCCACGCCGCTCGTCGTGCATTGCGCCTTGCCCTTCACCGTTACGTCGCCCGGACCCATGATGCTGATAGCGACCTTCCCGTCGGAGGCAATGTCGATATCGCCCGCGCCCAGGATCGACAGGTCCGCCGTGCCGACCTTCAGCGCTTCGGCATCAATGTCGCCCGCGCCGGTGATCGACAGTTTCGCAGCGTCGGCGGCGCCCGCAATCTTCACCGATCCCGCGCCGGTAATATCGACGCTCAGCGTCTTGAGCGCCACCGTGCCGATGCGGAAATCGCCCGCTCCGGTCAGCGACAGGTCCAGCCGCTCGCCCTGCGCCTTATCCAGGTCGAAATCGCCCGCGCCGGTCAGTGCGGCGGCCGTGATGGCGGGCATGGTCACATGGACCGTCGCCCCCTTGTCGCCATCCTTGCGACCCCAGTTCCAGTCGCCCTTCGACTTGCGGCCGATCACCAGCTTGCCGTTCTTGACCCGGATGTCGAGGTCGGCGACCGCCCTGGCATCGCCGTCCGCCTTCACCGCAAAGCCGCTGCCGATGGTGACGGCGACATTGTCCGGGCCGGTCGCGTCGATCTCGGTGAAATCCTTGAGCGCCGACCAGTCCTGCGTGCTGCGCGCGCCTGCATCGGCGGCGGGCGACTCGTCGGTGCGAGAGCAGGCGGTGGTGGACAGCGCCATGCCCGTCAGGGCCAGCGCGAGTAACGGCATCTCAAAGCGGGGAAAGGGGCGGGGCATCACAATCTCCTCAACGTGTGTTGTTTGAGCAATACACGTTGTCCGTGGCGGTTCCAAGCCCCTTGTTCGTCGGACCGGTTCAGGCATGATAGATGACTGAAAATATGGAGTGTCCCGTCCATGCGCCTTTCCCTGTTCGCTCTTCCCCTGCTTGCGACGATCGCCGCTGCCCGTGTTCATGCGGAGGGGGAGGGCGACGCCGGCGCGCGCTGGTGGGCGCATGTGCAGGCGCTGGCCAATGACGGCATGGAAGGGCGCGGCACCGGCACGCCGGGCTATGATCGCGCGGCCGACTATGTGATCGCGCAGTTCAAGGCATTGGGCCTGAAACCCGCGGGGATCGACGGCTACAAGCAGCCGGTCGCCTTTATCGAGCAGGTGATCCTGGCGGACCAGAGCCGCGCCGCGCTGGCCGGGCCGCAGGGCGAAACGGCGTTGGCGGTGCCGGGCGACCTGATCTTTTCGGGGGGCGGCGGCCCGGTGCCCGAACGCATCGACGCGCCGATGGTGTTCGCCGGCTATGGCCTGCACCTGCCCGAAGCGGGGCATGACGATTTCGCCGGGCTGGACCTCAAGGGCAAGATCGTCGTCGTGCTGTCGGGCGGGCCGTCCACCATCTCCGGCGCGCTCAAGTCCCATGCCCGGTCAGAACGCGCGCATTGGCTGGCAGAGCAGGGGGCGTTGGGCCTCATCACGCTGGTGACGCCCAGGCAGGTGGAGATTCCCTGGGTCCGCCGGGTGGCGCTGGCGGGGGCGCCGGCGCTCTATTATGCCGACGCAACCCTGCGGGAAACACAGACGCCGTTCCTGGGCGCGCAGGTCGACCCGGCCAAGTCGGCGCAATTCTTCGCCGGGACGGACAAGGATTTCGCTGCGATCGCCGCCGCGGCCGACGCCTCCGCCGCGGTCGCCAGCTTCCCGCTCGCGCTGCGTTTCAAGGCGCAGGTGGCCGCCAGGCGCCGCGACCTGTCGTCGCCCAACCTGATCGCCGTGCTGCCGGGCAGCGACCCGAAGCTGCGGTCGGAACATGTCGTGCTGTCGGCGCATCTGGATGGCTATGGTGTCGGCACGCCGATCAAGGGCGACGCCATCTATAATGGGGCGTTCGACAATGCGTCGGGCGTCGCCAGCCTGCTGGAGATCGCGAAGGCGTTGAAGGCCGGTAAGGTCAAGCCGAAGCGGTCGATCCTGTTCGCGATCGTCACGGCGGAGGAGAAGGGGCTGCTGGGCGCGCGCTATTTCGCACGGCGACCGACGGTGCCGCAGTCCAGCATCGTCGCCGATCTGAATTTCGACATGGCGCTGCCGATCTTCCCGCTGACCAGCGTGACGCCGATCGGCTATGACCAAAGCTCGCTTGGCCAGGATGCGGCGGCGGTGAGCGCGCAGATGACCCTGCCGATCACGCCCGATCCCTTCCCCGATCGCAACGTCTTCATCCGGTCCGACCAATATGCCTTCATCCGCGAAGGCATTCCCGCGCTGTTCTTCAAATATGGCTTCAAGGCGGGCACGCCGGAAGCCGACACGGAAAAGGCATGGCGGGCGAACCTCTATCATTCGCCGTTCGACGATCTGAACCAGCCGGTCATGCCTGCCGAAAGCGCGAAGCTGAACGCCTATGTGACCGCGGTCACGCTGCGCGTCGCCAATGCGGCGGCACGGCCGGCGTGGAATGACGACAGTTTCTTCAAGCGGTTCGCGAAATAGCAGCGCTATGCCGCCAGTTGCTCATAGAGTTCGAGCGGCAGGCCGTCGGGGTCGGCGAAGAAGGTGAAGCGCCGGCCGGTATGGTCGTCGACGCGGATCGGCTCGCATGGCACCCCGGCCGCGTCGAGCCGCGCCACCTCCACGTCGATGTCCGCGATTATGAAGGCCAGGTGGCGCAGGCCGCAAGCTTCCGGGCGGCTGGGCCGGGGAAGGGGCGCGGGGAAGGAGAAGAGTTCGATCTGCGCATTGCCCGCGTCGAGATCGCATTTCCACGATTGCCGCTCGGCGCGCCAGACTTCGCGGATGACGGGCAGGCCGATTATATCGCGATAAAAGGCGCGCGAGCGGTCATAGTCGGAACAGATGAGGGCGATATGGTGGATGCAGCGCATCGGCCGCTCATAGGCGATGGCTGCGTGGCCCGCCAGTTTCGATCGGGGCTGTGGGTTCAGGCGACGCGGCGCTGCTCGCCGGCATCGAACAGCCAGGCTTCCGCTTCGTCCACCGAGGCGAATATCTCGGCATCGTCGCGCACGCTCAGGATGCGGCGGGTCTGCAACCGGGTCAGATTGTCGTGCCGCACGACCGCCAGCTTTCGCGATTTGAAGCGTGTGTCCAGCACGACGCGGGTGAAGGCGGCGACGACCTCCTGCGACTGGATGACGCAGCCTTCGGTGTTGATCAGGATGACATAGTCGCCCGATCCCAACCCCATCGCCAGCACCGCGGCTTCCTTGTCGGCGTCGAAGCGCTCGACGTCGGCCGGATTGAGAAACCCCGACATTTCGGCAATGATAAGCTGGCGGCTGCGGTCCGATGTGACTTTGATCATGAGGCTTTCCTATGGGTCGCTGGGCAAAAGCCTGCGCCGATAGGGTTTACGAAACATGATCAGGCTCCGCCGCTTCGACCAAGGTCTAAGCGATCGGCAAAGTCTTCCTGTCGCCATGGACGATGTGCCCTGCTTGATCCCTCGGCGTCCGCCGCCTACACCCGCGCCATGACCTATGCACCCTATCCGGCGCTGCGCCTGCGCCGCACCCGCGCCTCGGCCTGGAGCCGGGCGATGCACGCCGAAAACCGCCTGTCGCCCAGCGATTTCCTCTGGCCGCTGTTCGTCACCGAAGGGGCCGGGGTGGAAGAGCCGATCGCCGCGCTGCCCGGCGTGTCGCGCTGGTCGGTGGACCTGATGGTGGAACGGGCGAAGGACGCCCGCGACGCCGGCATTCCCTGCCTCGCCCTCTTCCCCAATACGCAGGCGGACCGGCGCAGCGACGACGGGGCCGAAGCGCTCAATCCCGACAACCTCATGTGTCGGGCGATCCGCGCGATCAAGGATGCCGTGCCCGACATCGGCATTCTGACCGACGTCGCGCTCGACCCCTATACCGCCCATGGGCAGGACGGGCTGCTGGACGACACAGGCTATGTGCTGAACGACGCCACGATCGACATATTGATCGGCCAGTCGCTCAACCAGGCGGCGGCGGGGGCGGACATCATCGCGCCCAGCGACATGATGGACGGCCGCGTCGGCGCGATCCGCGCAGCGCTGGAGCAGGGCGGCCACCCCAATGTCCAGATCATGGCCTATGCCGCCAAATATGCCAGCGCCTTCTATGGCCCGTTCCGCGATGCGGTGGGGTCGCGCGGACTGCTGAAGGGCGACAAGAAAAATTACCAGATGGACCCCGCCAATGGCGAGGAAGCGCTGCGCGAGGTCGCGCTCGACCTGGCCGAAGGGGCGGACAGCGTAATGGTGAAGCCGGGCCTGCCCTATCTCGACATCGTCGCGCGGGTGCGCGACCGTTTCGCCGTGCCGGTCTTCGCCTATCAGGTGTCGGGCGAATATGCGATGATCGAACATGCCGCCGCCGCCGGCGCTGGCGACCGCGACGCACTGATCCTGGAAACGCTGATGGCGTTCAAGCGGGCAGGGTGCAGCGGCGTGCTGACCTATCATGCGCTCCACGCGGCGCGCCTGCTGAATGGCTGACCCCAAGCCCGCGCGATGATGATCGCCCGGCAAGTCTCTCTGCATCGGGCAACTTCCGCTTGAACCGCAGCGACTTGCTACGCCATGAAGAGCAAACAGGTCGTCAAGGGGGTTGAAAACGGATGATCGGAACACGCACGCGCTTTGTCCTGACGATCTGCGCAGGCTCGTTCCTGCTGTTCCTGGTCCAGCCAATGATCGCCCGCATGGCGCTGCCGCGTCTGGGTGGCGCGCCATCGGTGTGGAATTCGGCGATGCTGGTCTATCAGGCTCTGCTGCTGGGCGGCTATGCCTATGCCCATATGCTGGGGCGTTTCCCGGCGCGGCGACAGGCGCTGATTCATCTCGGCCTCTTCCTCGTCGCCGCCATCTTCCTGCCGATCGGGCTGATGGGCTGGCAACCGCCGCAGGACATGGAGCCGGCGCTGTGGGTGCTATGGCTGCTGGGCGCGTCGATCGGGCCGCTCTTCTTCGTCGTCGCCGCGCAGGCGCCTCTGCTCCAGCGCTGGTTCGCATTGGCGGACGGGGGGGATCCCTATCCGCTCTATGCCGCGTCCAACCTCGGCAGTTTCGCCGGGCTGATCGCCTATCCGCTGCTGGTCGAGCCGCTGCTGACATTGAAGGCGCAAAGTCTCCTCTGGTCGCTCTGCTATGGCGCGCTCTTCTTCCTCGTCTACGCCAGCGCGCGCCGCCTGCCTCTCGACAGTGCGGGGCCAGCCGTCGCGGAGGCCAGCGACGCGCCGCTGCCCGACGGGCGCAGGATGCTGCACTGGCTGGCGCTGGCGGCTGTGCCGTCGGGCCTGATGATGGCCACCAGCCTCTACCTCACCACCGACATCGTCGCGATGCCGCTGCTCTGGGTGCTGCCGCTCGGCCTCTATCTGCTCAGCTTCTCGGTCGCTTTCGCGGCGCGGCGCGGCGCGGCCGATCTCTGCATCCTGATCGCGCCGCTGGTGTTGCTGATCGGCGCGTGCATCGCCTTTACCGGCGGCATCCATTTCCCCGTCTTCATCGCGCTCGGCATCCTGGCGGTGCTGTTCGTCGCCGCGACCGCGCTCCATGCGCGGATGTACGACCTGCGCCCCGCGCCCGTGCATCTGACCCGTTTCTATTTGCTGATGTCGGTCGGCGGTATGCTGGGCGGACTGTTCTGCGCGCTGCTGGCCCCCCTGATCTTCGACTGGACTTACGAATATCCGATCCTGCTGGTCGCGGCGGCCTTGCTGCTGCCGGCGCGCGAAGCGCTGCTGCGCCTGCCCGGATTGCTGTGGGAAGATGCGGGGCGCCGCACCTGGCTGGCCGCGCTGATGCTGCTGCTTGGCCTTGCCCTTTCGATGGTCGGCGGCGGATTGGTGATGGGCGACGCCACACCGCCGCTGCTCAAGTCGATCTGCTTCGTCACGATCATCGCAATGGCGATCCTGACGCTGGGCCAGCGCTTCATGACGGCGGCGATGCTGGTCTATCTGATGCTGTGCCTGAGCGGCTGGGAGAAATTGTCCCAGTCGGCCAGCGGGATGCTGACGCGCAGCTATTTCGGCGTCTATGGCGTGACGAACAAGGGAGCCGATGGGGGAGCGGGCGAACGCATCCTCTTTCACGGCACCACC
Organism: Sphingomonas bisphenolicum; assembly: GCF_024349785.1. Lineage (NCBI taxonomy): Bacteria > Pseudomonadati > Pseudomonadota > Alphaproteobacteria > Sphingomonadales > Sphingomonadaceae > Sphingomonas > Sphingomonas bisphenolicum. The sequence goes on along the minus strand of NZ_AP018817.1, from coordinate 3,379,758 downwards.
CTGCACGGCATCCAGAACCTCACACCCGGCCGCGAACGCGATCCGACCAGCTATTATGCGCCGGATTCGGGCGTGGGCCTGGCGCTGCGCCATGCGCCCGACCTGTTCGGACCGCAGGCGCGGATCGATGTGGTCGGCCTCGGCGCCGGGACGCTCGCCTGCTATAAGCGCCCCGGCCAGACATGGCGTTTCTACGAGATCGATCCGGCGATGGTCGCCATTGCCCGCGATCCGGCGGACTTCACCTTCCTGTCCCGCTGCCAGCCGCAGGCCGACATCGTCATCGGCGACGCGCGGATGACGCTGGCGCGGCAGCAGGCGGGCGGCGCGGACCTGCTGGTGATCGACGCCTTTTCCTCCGATTCCATTCCGATGCATCTGCTGACACGCGAGGCGATGGACATTTACGGCCGCCGGCTGGCGCGGAACGGGCTGCTGCTCATTCATATCTCCAACCGGTATCTCGATCTGCGGCCGGTGGTCGCCGGGGATGCGGCGGCAGCGGGGTGGCATGCGCGATTGCGCCATTATGTGCCGGACAAGCGGGATGACGGGCGACACTATGCGGCGTCGCTCTGGATCGCCCTGTCACGCGATCCCGCGCGGCTGGACCATTTGATGGCCTTGTCCGGCCGCGAAAAATGGCAGTTGATCGAACCGCGTCGGGGCTTTTCCGCCTGGACCGACGATCATGCCAGCATCCTGCCGGTGTTGAAGATCAGACCATGAGAGGAACGCCATATGGCCGCGACCGACTATCCCGCGCCTGATTTTCCGGGCGCCAGCATCATTCCCTTCAACGGCAAGGCGCCGGTGATCCACCCCAGCGCCTTCATCGCGCCGGGATGCCGCATCATCGGCGATGTCGAGATCGGCGAGGACGCCAGCATCTGGTATAATTGCGTCATCCGCGGCGATGTGAACCGCGTGCGGATCGGCGCGCGAAGCAATGTGCAGGACGGCACGGTCATCCATTGCGACAGCCCCGGCGACCGCGCCGATGGCCGTCCGGCCGACGGCTGGCCCGCGATCATCGGCGACGATGTACTGATCGGCCACATGGCGATGATCCATGGCTGCGTGCTGCAGGATCGCGCCTTCGTCGGGCTGGGTGCGATCGTGATGAGCGGCTGCACGGTCGAAAGCGACGCTATGCTGGCGGCTGGCGCCCTGCTGTCGCCCGGCAAGACCGTGCTGCATCGCCAGTTGTGGGCGGGGCGGCCGGCCAAATATATGCGCGACCTGCCCGACGCGGCGCTGATCGACATGCGCGAGGGGGTGGATCATTATGTCCATAACGCCAAGGCGCATAAGGGCGCGGTCAGGGCGATGGGGGGGTAGGGGGCTGATTTGGGGCGATTGTGGAGATCCATTTCCTCCGCCGTCATGCCAGCGAAGGTCATTGAGAGGCGCGTGACTCTCAACGACATCTTTCTTTTCTTTCAAGTGCTTCGTTAAAAGAAGTGAGATCCCAGCCTATGCTGGCATGACGACAGTTGATGGCCGCAAATGGTCGCTCTCAGACCATCCGCTCTACGGCTGCGGCAGGCGCGCCTTCATCATGTCGATGCGATCATTCTGCTGGTCGACCAGCGCCAGCGCCGCGCTGCGGGCGGCGTCGACATCCTCCAGGCCGCCCGTCGCCTTGCCGTCGGCCACGGCGTTGCTGCGCTGGACATAGAGGGTATCGAGGCTGGCGAGCGCCGATACGCTGTCGTTGCGCGCGGATTCGAGCGCGCTGATCGCGACCTGCGCCGCGACCCAGGCATCGCTGGACACGCCTGCGCCCTTCGCCGCGCCGACCGCCCTGTCGGCGCGCGCATAGGCGGCGTCGAAGGCGGCGGCACCCTTGTCCGCTTGGGCGACATAGGTCGTGATCTCGGCCGAAAGGGCCGCATCGGCCGGGACAGACGCGACCGGCGGCGCGATCTTCGCCACCGGGGCGCTTTCGACCGGGCGCTTGGCGAGCGACGGATAGCTTTGCGGCGCCCCCGCGCAACCGGACAGGAACAGGGCCAGGGCGGTGAGGAGGCGGCGCGGTGTCATGGCCTTCATCTAGGGCGGGCCGCGATAAGGCGCAATGGCCTCGGCGCGACGTCGTTACCGGGGCAAGGCCGCGGCTTCGCGCGCCAGCGCCTCGATCTTCGCCGCGTCCACCGGCCCCTTGGGCACGACCCAACTGCCGCCGACGCATGTGATGAACGGCTGGGCCAGCCATTCCGGCGCGCTTTGCGCCGTGATGCCGCCGGTCGGGCAGAAGCGGGCTGTGTGCAGCGGCGCGGCCAGGGCCTTCAATGCCGGCAGTCCGCCCGATGTTTCGGCGGGGAAGAATTTGAAATGGGTCAGGCCCATGTCCATGCCGCGCATGATATCGCCCGCCGTGGCGGTGCCGGGCAGGAAGGGGATTTTCGCTGCGATCGCGGCCTTGCCCAGCGGCTTGGTGAGGCCGGGGCTGACGATGAAGCGCGCGCCGGCCTCCATCGCGGCGTCGAGCTGGGCCGGGTTCAGCACGGTGCCGGCGCCGACCACCGCGCCCTCGACCTGCGCCATTTCGCGGATCACGTCGAGCGCGGCGGGGGTGCGCAGCGTCACTTCCAGCGCGGGCAGGCCGCCCGCCACCAGCGCGCGCGCGATCGGCAGCGCGTCTTCGACCCGGTCGACCACCAGCACCGGGATCACCGGGGCCAGTTCCATCACCTGTTCGACGGTCAGCTTGCTCATTCTCATATCTCCCGAAAGGCTGCGGCGGCCCCGAACAGGCCGATTTCATCATGGACGGCCAGGCGGATCGGCACGCCAGCCATCAGGCTTTCGAACCGGCCCTTGGCCTTGAAGCGGGTGTGGAACCCGCTCTGTTGCAGGAAGTCGCCCATCCGCTGGGTCAGGCCGCCGGCCAGCACGACGCTGTGCGGGCCATGGGCCAGCGCGAGGTCGCCGGCGACCGATCCGTAGCAGAGGCAGAAGCGGTCGAGCGCGCGGCGGGCGAATTCGTCGCTGCCGTCCAGCGCCGCCTGCCACAGTTCGGGGTCTTCCATCAGCACGACCCGGTCATGGCCTATCGTCGCCAATGCCTTGTAGATATAGTTGAGGCCCGGCCCCGACACGATCCGCTCGGTCGATACGCGCAGGAATTTGTCGCGCAGATAGGAGAGGATTTTCTCCTCGATAGGGTCGAGCGGGGCGAAGTCGAGATGGCCGCCCTCGGTCGCGATGACATGGGGGCGACCCTGGTCATAGGCGATCATGGCAACGCCCAGGCCGGTGCCGGGGCCAAGGATGGTGACCCCGCCATCGGTGGGGAAGGGACGATCCTCGCCGAACAGCAGCGGCAGATTCTCGGCCGGCAGGCGCGACACGGCATGGCCCACCGCCTCGAAATCATTGACGAGGCGGACGGTATCGACGCCGATGTCGTCGGCCAGCGTATCGGCGCGGATCACCCAATTGCTGTTGGTCAGCTTGATGACGTCCCGCCCGATGGCGGTGGCGAAGGCGATCGAGGCGGCGCGGGGCAGGTCGCCATCGCCTGCCTTCTGCTCGTCTTCGGCGAACGCCGCCCAGCAGCTTTGCAGGCTGGGATAGTCGGCGACCTTATATTTGCGCACGGTGCCAAGCGTCGGCACGCCTTTGGCGTCCAGCGACGCGCGAGCGAAACGGGCGTTGGTTCCGCCGATGTCGGCGGCTATGATGTCGGTCATGTCACTCTCCATCCGTTCGCCCTGAGCTTGTCGAAGGGCAACTCTTCTTGGGAGAAGAGAAGGGCTTCGACAGGCTCTCCCGAGTAAGTCGAGGGGCCGAACGGGTCTAAATCAAATCTCGCTTTCCATCGCCGCCAGGATCGGCGACGCGCCCTGTTCGGCGAGGTCGCTGTGATGGCGGAACAGGGCGAACAGTTCGCGGCCGGTGTCGTAGGGCGGGGGCGGGGCGGGAGGAATGTCCCGCGCTTCCCATGTCGCCGCATCGACCAGCGCATCGACCGCGCCGGTCTGCGCGCAGACCCGCACCAGATCGCCGTCGCGCAGTTTGCCGATCGGACCGCCGCCCAAGGCTTCGGGTGACAGGTGGATGGCGGCAGGCACCTTGCCGGAGGCGCCGGACATGCGCCCGTCAGTCAGCAATGCGACCTTGAACCCGCGATCCTGCAATACGCCCAGCGCCGGGGTCAGCTTGTGCAGTTCGGGCATCCCGTTGGCCTTTGGCCCCTGGAAGCGGACGACGACCACGACGTCGCGCTCCAGTTCGCCCGCCTTGAAGGCGCGCAGCACATCGTCCTGGTCCTGGAACACGGCGGCGGGCGCCTCGATCGTCCAGCGGACCGGATCAACGGCGCTGACCTTCATGACGCAACGGCCCAGATTGCCGGCCAGCAGGCGCATCCCGCCATCGGCGCTGAATGGATTGGACACCGGGCGCAGCATCGCCTCGTCGCGCGACGCTGGCACATCGCGCCATTGCAGCGCTTCATCCTCCAGCACCGGTTCCTTGCCATAGTCGGTCAGGTCCGCCCGCGCGACCGTCAGGATGTCGCGATGCAGCAGGCCATTTTCCAGCAATTCCCGGATGATATAGGCCATGCCGCCCGCGGCGTGGAAATGGTTCACATCGCCCGAACCATTGGGATAGACCCGCGCCAGCAACGGCACCACGTCGGAAATCTCGGCGAAATCGGTCCAGTCGACATGGATGCCCGCCGCCCGCGCGATCGCCGGCACATGGATCGCATGGTTGGTGGAGCCGCCCGTCGCCATCAGGCCGATGATCGCGTTGACGATCGCCTTTTCATCGACGCAATGGCCGAGCGGGCGATAGTCATCATTTGGCTGCCCGTCTTTGGCCCACCCAATGTCAGCGATCCTGTGCGTCGCCGCGCGGGTCAGTTCGCTGCGAAGCTTCGTGCCCGGATTGACGAAGGCGGAGCCGGGCATGTGCAGGCCCATCATCTCCATCATCATCTGATTGCTGTTGGCGGTGCCATAGAAGGTGCAGGTGCCCGCGCCATGATAGGAGGCGCTTTCGGATTCGAGCAGCTCGTCCCTGCCGACCTTGCCTTCGGCGTAGAGCTGGCGGATGCGGACCTTTTCCTTGTTGGCCAGGCCCGAGGGCATCGGTCCCGCCGGGATCAGGATCGTGGGCAGATGCCCGAAACGCAGCGCGCCGATCAGCAGGCCGGGCACGATCTTGTCGCATATGCCCAGCAGCAGCGCGCCTTCGAACATCGCATGGCTGAGCGACACGGCGGTCGACAGCGCAATGGTGTCGCGGCTGAACAGCGACAGGTCCATGCCTGCCTGCCCCTGCGTCACGCCGTCGCACATCGCCGGCACGCCGCCCGCCACCTGCGCCGTGGCGCCGACTTCGCGCGCCGCGATCTTGATCTGCTCAGGGTAGCGGCCATAGGGCTGATGCGCCGAGAGCATGTCGTTATACGACGTCACGATGCCGATGTTCATCGCCCGGCCGGTGCGGATCACGGCCTTGTCCTCGCCGCTCGCGGCAAAGCCATGGGCGAGGTTGCCGCAGGACAGTTGATCGCGATTGGTGCCCGCGTCGCGTCCGCGCTCGATCAGGTCGAGATATTTGAGGCGCGACGCGGCGCTGCGCTGCACGATGCGCTCCGTCACCTTGGCGATTACGGGATGTAGGTCAGTCATGCCAGCTGGCTCCGTCACGTTCGATAAGGGCAATGGCCGCAGACGGACCCCAGTTCCCCGAAGAATAGGCGGCGGGCTTCACATTGGCCTCCTTCCACCCGTCGATGATCGAATCGATCCATGTCCACTGGGCTTCCACCTCGTCGCGGCGGACGAACAGGGTCTGGTCGCCGGCCAGCAGGTCCAGGATCAGTCGTTCATAGGCGATGCGGCGCCGCTGCCCGGCGAAGGCGGCAGTCAGCGACACGTCCAGCGTCACCTCCTCAAGCTGCACCTGGCGCTCCAGCCCCGGCCGCTTGGTCATGATCTGCAGGCGGATATATTCTTCCGGCTGCAACCGGATGACCAATGTGTTCGGCTCCAGGCCCGTGCCGCCGGCACCATGCTGTCCGTCGCGGCCGAAGATGCTGTGGCGCACCGGCTTGAACTGGATCACGATTTCGGACTGGCGCGCGGGCATTCGTTTCCCGGTGCGCAGGTAGAAGGGCACGCCCTGCCAGCGCCAGTTGTCGATATAGGCTTTCAGCGCCACGAAGGTTTCGGTGTCGGACGGCTGGCCCAGTTCGTCGGCATAGCCGGTGACGATCTGCCCGCCGACCGCGCCCGGCGTATATTGGCCGCGCACGCTCAGATTCTTGACCGTCTCGGCGGTCATCGGCCGCAGCGACCGCAACGCCTTCACCTTTTCGTCGCGCACCGCGGTCGGGTCCATCCGCGCGGGCGGCTCCATTGCGATGATCGACAGAATCTGGAGCATGTGATTCTGCACCATGTCGCGCAGCGCGCCGACCCCGTCATAATAGGAGACGCGGCCTTCCAGCCCGACCGTCTCGCCCACGGTGATCTGCACATGGTCGATCGCCGTGGTGTTCCACAAGGGTTCGAACATGACGTTGCCGAAGCGCAGCGCCAGCAGGTTCTGGACGGTTTCCTTGCCCAGATAATGGTCGACGCGGAAAATCTGTTCTTCGGCGAACAGCGCGCCGATCCCGTCATTGACGATTTTGGACGAGGCCAGGTCCTTGCCGATCGGCTTTTCCATCGCGATCCGGGTGTGGGGCGTGATGAGGCCGGCATCCGCCAGGCCCTGCGCGGTCGGCGCGAACAGGGATGGCGGGGTGGACAGATAGACGGACAGGCCGCGTTCCAGCCGTCCGTCGATTCGCCGGGCGAGCGCCGCAAACTGGTCGGCATTGCCCGCATCGACCGGCTGATAGCCGATCAGCGTGCCGAACCGCGCCGCGAGGTCCGCATCATAGCGGTCGGCGGGCAGGAACTGGTGCAGCGCGGCATCGACTTCCTGGCGAAAGGCGTCGTCGTCCATTGCCGACCGGCCGGAGGCCACGATCAGGAAGTCGTCGGGCAGCAAACCGTCCGACAGAAGATTATAGAGCGATGGAAAGATCATCCGGCGGGCCAGGTCACCCGTGGCGCCAAATAACAGGAACGTAGCAGACGGCTCGGTCAAAGGATGGTCCTTCTCCGTTTGAAGATTGTCTATGTCTGCACGAAGGCGCCCTTATAGCGGCCGCGGATCGTTACGCAAGAAGGCTATCGATCAAGTCGATGCGCTGCAACATCCTGTCGCATAATGGCCCGCCCACGGTGGAACATAGGGTCTCTCCCAACGCTTGAAGCGAACTTTGCTTCCGCAAAAAAGGAGAGACATATGCTCAAGGTCCAGCCGCTCAACTGCACGTTGAAGCGCGACACCGGACAGCCCAGTTCGACGGACGCGATGATCGCGGTGCTGGCGAAAGAATTTGCGGCGCTGGATGTGGAGGTGGCCGATACGATCCGGGTCGCCTCCCACAATGTGCTCGCCGGCGTGACATCCGATGAGGGGGAGGGCGACGACTGGCCCGCCATCCGCGAGAAGATATTGGCCGCCGACATCCTCATCCTCGGCACGCCGATCTGGATGGGGCAGGCGGGCAGCGTCGCCAAGCGGGCGCTGGAGCGGATGGACGCCTTCCTCTCCGAAACCGACGAGCTGGGACGGATGCCCAGCTATGGCAAGGTCGCCGTCGCGGCGATCGTGGGCAATGAGGATGGCGCCCATGCCGCATCGGCGCAGATATTCCAGTCGCTCAACGATGTCGGCTGGACGATTCCCGCCGTCGCCGCCTGCTATTGGGTGGGCGAAGCGATGGGATCGGTCGACTTCAAGGATTTGAAGGAAACGCCTGAGATGGTCGCCAAGACGGCGAAAATGGTGGCGGGCAATGCGGCGCATCTGGCGGGACTGCTCAAGGACAATCCATTCCCCGGCGAAAAGGCATAAGGCGGCGGGATCGAGGAACCGGCAGGTTCGGCGACCGTTTTCCCATCGAAATGAAAAATCTGATCCTTTGCTGCATGATGCTGCTGGTCGCGTGCGACGCGCTCCCGCGCGATCCGGCCGGCAGCAGCGAGGCGATCCGCCGTCACGGTGTGATGCGGGTCGGCCTGGTGCTGGGCGATGGCGATTTCGGCCGTGCCGCCTCCGCCCGCCTGCTCGATCGTCTGTCGCGCCAGACCGGGGCGCGGGCCGCGATCCGCCCCGGCGCGACCGAGCCTTTGTTCCAGGCGCTGGAGCGCGGCGACGTCGATCTCGTCCTCACGCCCCTCGATCCGGAAAGCCCGTGGATGACCCGTATATCGCTCAGCCCGCCGATCGCGACGCAGGGCCGAAAGGACAAGCGCCTCGATTATTACGCCGCAATGCGCAACGGCGAAAATCGCTGGATCATGACGGTGGAAAGCGCCGCCCGCGCCGTAGCCGATCCGGGTGCCGGGCAATGACCAGCGCCGACGACCTGCCCGACGAGATCGTAAAGACGCTGCGCCAGGCGGAGCGGCTGGAATATTGGAACATCTTCTGGACCGTCACCATCGTCGCCGTGATGGGCCTGACCATGGGCCAGAGCCAGACGATGAAGACCGCCTGGATCGAGGATACGCTGGGCCTCGTCCCGCCGATCGCCTTCCTTGTCGCCGCGCGGATGGAACGGCGCGGCCATCGCTCGGCCCGCTTCCCCTTCGGCTTCGAACGGGTCAATGGCCTTGGCTTCTTCCTCGCCGCGGTGGCGCTGGCGGCGACCGGGGCGTTGCTGTTGTGGGATTCGGTGATGACGCTGGCGCGCGCCGAACATGCCACGGTCGCGTCGGTCCATGTCTTCGGCCGCGACATCTGGCTCGGGTGGCTGATGCTGGGCGCGCAGGTCTATTCGCTGATCCCGCCGCTCATCATCGGCCGCAGGGAATTGCCGCTGGCGGAAAAACTGTCCGACAAGCTGCTGCACACCGACGCGTTGATGAACAAGGCCAACTGGCTGACCGGCGCGGCGGGGCTGGCCGGGATCATCGGCCTGGGGCTGGGCTGGTGGTGGGCCGATTCGGTCGCGGCGGCGATCATCTCGCTCGACATCATCAGCGACGGGGTGAAGGCGCTGCGTTCTTCGACCGCCGAACTGATCGACGGCGCACCGCGCGCCCTGTCCAGCCCGGACCTGTCGCCCGATGCGCAGGCGTTGGGCCAGCGGCTGGCGGCGCGCTATCCCGGCGCGACCGTGCGGCTGCGCGAGACTGGCCGGCTGATCCGCGCCGAAATCCATGGCCATGCCGGGCCGCAGGCGCCTCTCGACCATGCCGAACACTGGCCGGCCGAGGAGGAGCGGCTGTGGCGGCTGGCACAGCTCAGCTTCGTGCCGCCCCGGCGCGAGGATCAGGCGCGCAACTGACCACGCCCGCGCCGCCAGTTGAGGATGTGCGCGCCCGCCAGCAACGCGCTGCCCGCCACCGTCCAGGCCGCTTCCGCCATCGCGCCCTCCGCCGCCAGCGCCCCGATCGCCATCAGCCCCAGCCCGGCGACGCCCGGCAGCATCAGGCCGGGCGCGCGGTGCCGCCGCCAGCCCTGCGCCAGCGCGAACAGGCTGGTCGGGACCGCCAGGACCAGCATGACGAGGTGGAAGGATTCGCCCGGATCGATCCGGCTGGCAAGGGCGGGGAGCAGTGCGAACAGCAGCGGCAGGCCCAGGCAATGGAGCGTGCAGAGCGACGAAGCGCAAAGCGCGAAGCCATCGAGCCAGCCCGTCCGCTTCGGCGCGGATAGCCCGATTTTTCGCGGGTCGTCGCAAGAGGTCATGTTCAATCCTATTATGATATAACGTTACATTTAAGCGCGGCATGTGGGCGTATCGGGTGGCGCTGTCAACCGGGATGGAGCGACTTTTGCGCCTCTGCCCGATTTTCGGCTGGACGCCCGCGCCGGATTTTGTCATCTGGCCGACACCAGCCGTGCGGGCGTGGTGAAACTGGTAGACGCGCCGGACTCAAAATCCGGTTCCGCAAGGAGTGTCGGTTCGATTCCGACCGCCCGCACCACTGGCTGTCCTGCCATAACCGACCCGACTATCGCGGGCTGTGCGCAGCCATGCTATGGCCGTTGCATGAAGGTTCGCCACATCCTGCCGCCCTTGCTGTTCGGCCTGGCTGTCCTGATCGTCATCAGCGTGGGCGACGCGCTGTTCTGGAGCGTGCCCCATGCGCTCGAAAAACTCCCGCCGCGCCTGCTGACGGTCGCCGTCCTGACTGGCCTGTGGCTGGTGCGCCAGTACAAGCGGACGGCGCGCTGATCCTGCGGTGCCGATAGGGATTGGGGAGGACTGCAAGCGACCATTTTTTGCCGATCACAAGAGTTTTCTGGCTTCCTCATAGCGGACATAGGTAGACCCCGCTAAATCTAGCGCATGGATGAAATGCAGCTTGAGATATGTCAGCGGTATGGCGCAAAATTCATGCCGTCTGACGAGACATACAAGGTCGGCATTTCCGAGAGCGCCCTGCGAGGTGAGTTGCCGCTCAATGGCCTTCGTCATCCGCCGGAAAGTGGGACGACGGGATGGTTCATCTGGTCAGGAGAATGGTCTGATGACCCGGATTTTTTCAGACCGCTGCATGTTTACCACTTGGAGGAGCATTGTCCGGCGGCATTGCCGTTCATAGCCCTGCCTCCGGGCTGGAGGTTTCTGGTCGCTGAGGGATATGAGGATGTTTGGTCCGACAACGCCCTTATTAATATCTAAACCCGACCGTCCGCCATCCACCCAAATCAGCCAAGCGGCGGCGCTACCTCTCGCCTTGCGCCTGGAACCATGGCACCATCCGCGCGATCGCATCCTCGACCCGGTCGGTGGACACCGCGAAGCTGAAGCGGATGAAGCGATGGCCGTCGACGGGATCGAAATCGATCCCCGGCGCGGTCGCCACGCCGGTTTCGCGCAGCAGCTTCTGGCAGAAGCGCAGACTGTCATTGGTCAGATGGCTGATATCGGCATAGATGTAGAAGGCACCGTCGGGCGGCGCGATGCTGGCCAGGCCCAGCGCGGGCAGGGCGTCCAGCAGCAATTGCCGGTTGCGGCGATAGCTGGCGACATGGCCCTCCAGTTCGGCGGTGCAATCGAACGCGGTCAGCCCGGCGCGCTGGGCCAGCACCGGCGGCGTCAGGAACAGATTGCCCATCCGCGCCCGCGCGGCCTCGATCAGCGCGGGCGGCACCAGGATCCAGCCCAGCCGCCAGCCGGCCATGCTGTAATATTTGGAGAAGCTGTTCACGATCACCGCATCGGCCGCGAACTCCAGCATCGACCGGGCGGGTTCGCCGAAGCTCAGCCCATGATAGATTTCGTCCGAGATGATGCGGATGCCACGCTCTGCACAGACCGCCGCGATTCGCGAAAGTTCGTCCGCCGGGATGATGGTGCCGGTGGGATTGGCCGGGCTGGCGAGGATCAGGCCGTCCGGCGCCGGATCGATCGCAGCCAGCGCGTCGGCGCTGATCTGATAACGTTCGGCCGGGCCGCAGGCGACCTCGACCGGCTCCAGATAGAGCGCCTTCAAATTATTGCGATAGGCGACATAGCCCGGCCGCGCCGTCGCAACCCGCGCGCCGGGCGCGAACAGGCAGGTCAGCGCCAGCACCAGCCCCGGCGACGCGCCGCAGGTCAGCAATATCTGTTCGGGATCGACCGCCACCCCATGCCGTTCGCCATAATGGCGCGCGATCCGCTCCTTAAGTGGCATGCTTTCCCAATAGCCCATCGCCTCCGTGTCCAGCACATGATGCGCCATGGCGATGGCCTCCGCAGGCGCGCCGGTCGATGGCTGGCCGAACTCCATATGCAGGATGGACCGGCCCGCCGCTTCGAGCGCATGGGCTTCGCGGCTGATGGCGATGGCGTGGAAGGGGGATATGTCGGCGATCATGGGGCGTGCCTAAAGCCGCGCCGCAACCATGTCGATAGCCGGGGCGTTCGATCGGCATGACCATGACGCTGCTCACCGCTTTGCAATATTATGGCGCGGGGGCAGCGACGATCGCCGCGCTGGTCGTCTCGCTCAATCTGGGACGACGCATAACCGGATGGGCATTCGTGCTGTTCGTCACCTCATCGATCGCGCTGATCGGCTGGGGGTTTCTCGACAAGGACAGCGAGGGGATAGGCTGGCAGAATGTCGCGCTGCTGGTCATCAATGCGGTCGGTGTGTGGCGCTATCTGATTTCCAAGCATGAGGTCAGAGATTAACCGATTGGATTCGCATTAAACTTCGGCGATCCAAACCTCGACCGGCACCTTGTCCTGCAACAATGCCAGCCGGATCGGCAGTTCCTCGACGGCGCCGCTCGCCAGCGCGCGATCATAGACCGCTTTCTTGCCGGCCCCGCTGATCTGCAGGAAGATATGGCGGCTCTGCATGATTCCGTGCGCCGTCAGCGACATACGCTGGTGCGGGGCGACCGGGGGCGTCGCCGCGATCGTCAGCGCCCCGCTCGCCAGCCCCTCGGCCAGTTCCCTGCCTTGCGGAAAGAGCGACGCCGTATGCCCGTCATCGCCCATGCCCAACAGGACGATGTCCAGCGGCCAGGGCAGGCCGGTGAAAGCCGCCTCGACCGCGGCCTGCCCTGCATAGGCGTCGGCGGCTTGCGTTTTCATCGGCACGAAGCGGGCCTGCGCCGCGGCGCCATTGAGCAGCGCGTCGCGCACCAGCTTCTCATTGCTGTCGGCGCTGTCGGGCGCGACCCAGCGTTCGTCGACCAGCGTCACCACGACCTTATCCCAGTCGAGATCGACCTGGCCGAGCGCTTCGAGCACCGGCCGGGGCGAACGGCCGCCCGACAGGGCGATGCTGGCGACGCCGCGCTGCGCGATCGCATCGGACAGGATCGTGGCGATGCGCGCGGCGATATCGGCTGCGGCCTGCGCGCCGGTGGCGAAAGGATGTTCGGTCGGCATGGGCTTCACTCGGCTGCTTGCGGAAGCGTGCAGATGTCGATCCACCGCGCTCCGGTCAAGTCGGCCAGTCGATCGGGCGTCAGTTCGACCGATGTGGTGCGCGATCCGGCCGCGGGAAAGACGGTGGCGAAATCCTTGAGCGACATATCGCAATAGACGGGCAGGGGAGAGGCGAGGCCGAAGGGGCAGACCCCGCCGACCGGATGGCCGGTGATCGCCTCGACCTCCTCCGCGCCCAGCATCCGGGGCTTGGCGCCCAGCGCCGCCTTCGCCTTGCCATTGTTGAGCCGCGCGTCCCCGCGCGCGCAGACCAGCACGACCGTCTCGCCGACGCGCAGCGACAGCGTCTTGGCGATCCGCGCTGGTTCGACGCCCAGCGCCGCGGCGGCCTCTATCACGGTCGCGGTGCTGACGCCCTGGTCGATGATCGCCACGTCGGGCGCCCGTTCCGCCAGGAAGGCGCGGACGCTCGCCTCGCTCATGCGCGCTCACCCAGTTTGCGCTCCCACGCCAGAGCATGGGCGACGATCTGGTCCAGATCGGCATGGCGCGGCGTCCAGGGGAAGGTCTTGAGAATGGCGCCATTGTCCGAAATCAGCTTGCCCGGGTCGCCCGCCCGGCGGCCGGCCATGACGCGCTGGACGGGCATGTTGGTCGCGCGATCGACCGCGTCCAGCACCTCCAGCACCGAAAAGCCACGGCCATAGCCGCAATTGAGCAGATGGTTGCGCTCCGGCTCGGCGATCAGCGCTTCCAGCGCCAGCAGATGGGCGGCGGCCAGGTCGCTGACATGGATATAGTCGCGCACACCCGTTCCGTCCGGCGTGTCGAAATCGGTGCCGAAGACGGCGACGCTTGTCCGCTTGCCCAGCGCCGCCTCGACCGCGACCTTGATGAGATGGGTGGCGCCCGCCGTCGACTGGCCCGTGCGTCCCTGCGGGTCCGCGCCTGCGACGTTGAAATAGCGCAGCGCGCAGAAGTTCATCGGATGCGCCGCCGCCACGTCGCGCAGCATATATTCGGTCATCAGCTTGGACATGCCATAGGGATTGATCGGCCGTTGCGGCGTATCCTCCCGCACCGCCTCCACGTCCGGCGTGCCATAGGTGGCGGCGGTGGACGAGAAGATGAAATGCGGCACGCCCACCCGCACCGCGCTTTCAATCAGGTCGCGCGTCTTGGCGCTGTTATTGTGATAATATTTCAGCGGATTCTCAACCGATTCCGGCACGACGACCGACCCGGCGAAATGCATGATCGCCTTGACGTCATGGTCGCGCAGCGCCGCTTCCACCAGCGGCTGGTCGGCAATGTCGCCACGCACCAGCGGCACGCCGTCGGGCACGGCCCAGTCGAAGCCGGTGACCAGATTATCGATCACGACGACGCCATAGCCGGCATCCTTGAGCGCCAGCACGGCATGGCTGCCGATATAGCCCGCGCCGCCCGTGACCAATATCGTGGGTTTATCGCTCATAAGAAAAAGGTCTCCCAGCCTGTTGCCGGGAGACCTAGCCGAGTGTCGTTAAGATTTACAGTCGGATCATGCCGCCGCCTTGGCCGGCGCCGGATGATAGAAAGTCGCGCCGCTCGCCGCCATCTCGCGAAGCTGCGCCGTCGGAGCGAAGCGCGGGCCATGTTCCGCCGCCAGCCGGTCCAGCACGGCCACGACATGGGCGATGCCGACCGTATCCATATGGCTGAACGGTCCGCCGGTATAGGGCGCAAAGCCCCAGCCGAAGATCGCGCCGATATCGCCGTCCTCGGGGGTTTCCAGCACGCCTTCCTCGAAACAGCGGGCGCATTCGATCAACTGGCGATAGAGCAGCCGTTCCTTCACCGCCTCGACGTCGGGCTGCTGCGCCGCGCGTGGAAACATCTCGCCCAGCACCGGCGACAGATGCTTCTTGCCGCTTTCGGGATAGTCGTACCAGCCCTTGCCATTCTTGCGGCCCAGGCGGCCGGCCTCGACCATCTGCACCATGATCTCGTCCGACTCCTGCGGGACATAGGCGTCGCCCAGTTCCTTCTTCGCGGCGCTCATGATCTTCCAGCCCAGTTCGATCGACACCTCGTCGCTGACGGCCAGCGGGCCAGTAGGCATCCCCAGTTGTTTGCCGGCATTTTCGATCAGCGCGGGATTGACGCCCTCGCCGACCAGTTCCGCGCCTTCCTGCACATAGGTGCCGAAGCTGCGCGAGGTGTAGAAGCCGCGGCTGTCATGGACGACGATCGGGGTCTTCTTGATCTGGCTGACGAAATCCAGCGCCTTGGCGATCGCGGCGGGGCCGGTCTTTTCGCCCAGGATGATCTCGACCAGCGGCATCTTCTCGACCGGCGAGAAGAAATGGACGCCGATGAAATTCTCCGGTTTCGTCCACGCCTGCGCCAGTTTCGTGATCGGCAGGGTAGAGGTGTTGGACCCGAAGATGGTGTCCGCGCCCAGTACGGCTTCGACCTGTTTGGTGACGTCCGCCTTGATCGTGACATCCTCGAACACGGCCTCGATGACGAAATCCGCGCCGGCCAGGTCGGCATAATCGGTGGTCGGCGTGACGCGCGCGAGAGTCTGCTCCAGCTTTTCCGGCGTCATGCCCTTGCCCAGCCGCTTCTTCAGCACTTCCTCGACATGCGCCTTGCCCTTTTGCGCATAGGCCAGGTCGCGATCGAACAGCACGACCTCTATCCCCGCCTGTGCGGCGACGGTGGCGATGCCCGCGCCCATCATGCCGGCGCCCAGCATGGCGAGCTTCTTCGTCGGCGCCTTGGCCTCGCCCTTGGGGCGCCGCGCGCCGCGCTCGGCGGCCTGTTTGTTGACGAACAGGGTGCGGATCATGTTGCTCGCCTGGCGGTCGGCGGCGACCTTGGCGAAATATTTGCTCTCGATCTGGATCGCCCGGTCCATCGGCAAAGTGATGCCTTCATAGACCGCCGACAGCAAAGCGATCGGCGCGTGCATGTTGCGCTGGGTCTGCTTCAGCGTCATCGCCAGCGCGCCCGCCATGGTCTGGACGAAGGCGGGATTGAAGCCGCCCGCGCCACCGGGCACCTTGAAGCCCTTGACGTCCCAGGGCTGGGTACCGGCGGTCGGGTTCGCCTGCACCCAATCCCGCGCGGCCTGAACCGCCGTGCCCTGCGGCACGACCGCGTCCACAACCTTCAGCATCGCGGCCTCGGCCGGGCGGAACAGCTTGCCTTGCAGCATATACATCAACGCGGCCTGCACGCCCATGATGCGCGGCAGGCGCTGCGACCCGCCGCCGCCGGGGAACAGGCCGATCAGGATTTCGGGCAGGCCCATCTGGGTCCTGGGGCTGTCGCCCACGAAGCGGCGATGGCAGGCCAGCGCCAGTTCGAACCCGCCGCCGACGCAGGTGCCTTCGATGGCGCAGGCGATCGGCTTGCCGCTGCTTTCCAGGCGACGGAACAGCGCGTTCAGCACGAACAGATCGTCGTACAGCGCCGCCGGGGCGGGGGCATCCCCCGCCTTCGCCAGCATCGCCCCGAAAAATTTCAGGTCCATGCCGGCCATGAAGCCGCTATCCTTGCCAGACGCGATGACGGCGCCCTTGATGCCCTCTTCGGACGCGATGCGCGTGATCGCGGCGTCCAGATCGGCCAGGAAGTCCGGGCCGATGACGTTCATCGACTGGCCGGGGACGTCGATCGTCAGAATGGCGATGCCGTCGGCGTCGATGTCGAATGCGATGGTGTTCATGGCTTTGCCTTTGCTCTCCGTTCGCCCTGAGCCTGTCGAAGGGCTTCTCTTTCTTTGAAGAAGGAAGGGGCTTCGACAGGCTCAGCCCGAACGGTAAATGGGGGTCAGATACGCTCGATGATGATGCCGGTGCCCATGCCCGCGCCGACGCACAGGTTGACGAGCGCCGTGCCCTTGCCGGTCCGTTCCAGCTCGTCCAGCGCCGTGCCCAGCACCATCGCCCCGGTCGCGCCCAGCGGATGGCCAAAGGCGATCGCGCCGCCATTCACGTTGATCTTGTCATGGTCGAGGTTCATCGCCTGCATGTAGCGCAGCACGACCGACGCAAAGGCCTCGTTCAGTTCCCACAGGTCGATGTCGGCCGTGGTCATGCCGGCGCGCGACAGCAGCTTGCCCGCGACGAATTCCGGCCCGGTCAGCATGATCAGCGGTTCCGACCCGATCGAGGCCATGGCGCGGATGCGGGCGCGGGGCTTCAGCCCATATTTGTCGCCCATATCCTTGTTGCCGACCAGCACGGCCGCCGCGCCATCGACGATGCCGCTGCTGTTGCCGGCATGATGGACATGGTTGACCTTCTCCAGTGCGGGATAGCGCAGCAGCGCCACCGTATCGAAACCGGGCATATCTTCGCCCAAGGCCAGGAAGCTGGGCTTCAGAGCGCCCAGCGACTGCATCGTCGCGTCGGGGCGCATATGTTCGTCATGGTCCAGCGCCACGCGGCCAATCACGTCCTTCACCGGCACGATCGACTTTCTGAACCGGCCTTCGTCCCAGGCGGCCTTGGCGCGCTTCTGGCTTTCGACGGCATAGGCGTCCGCATCGTCGCGGCTGATGCCGAACTTGGTGGCGATCACATCGGCGCCGATGCCCTGCGGCGCGAAATAGGTCTTGTAGGCGACCGCCGGGTCCATCGCCCAGGCACCGCCGTCCGACGCCATCGGCACGCGGCTCATGGATTCGACCCCGCCGCCGATCGCGAACATCGCCTCGCCCGAATAAACCTTGGCGGCGGCCATGTTCACCGCCTCCAGCCCCGAAGCGCAGAAGCGGTTGATCTGCACGCCCGGTACGGTCTCCGCATAGCTGGCGTTCAGCACTGCGACGCGGGCGATGTCGGCGCCCTGTTCGCCGACCGGGCTGACGCAGCCCAGGATGACGTCATCAACGTCCGCCGTGTCGATCTGGCTGCGATCGCGCACCGCTTCCAGCACCTGCGTCGCCAGTTGAATGGGCGTGATCTCGTGCAGCGACCCGTCGGCCTTGCCCCGGCCACGGGGCGTCCTGACGGCGTCGTAAATATAGGCTTCCATGTCTTTCCCTCTCCGTGGGCTGCCCTTCGGGCGCACTGGATGTGAAGGGAAATGTATTTACGTTTACGTAAAGTGCAAGTGTAAATGCATGGGCCATATGCCGTGCCGCCCTGCCGTAGCGGCAGGTGGAGGGGCTGGAGCGAAACATCGCTGATACTGTCCAACTTGCTGTCGCACGCCGGCCTTTCGCGGTGCGAATCCCTGTGCCATTCAGGGGCGATGCGGGTCGCCATCCTTTCCGACATTCACGGCAATATCGCCGCGCTCGACGCCGTGCTGGCCGACGTCGAGCGGCGCGGCGCGGATGCGATCGTCAACCTGGGGGACATCCTGTCCGGGCCGCTCTTCCCCTGCGAGACGGCCGACCGGCTGATGGCGCTCGACCTGCCCACGATCCGCGGCAATCATGAGCGGCAATTGCTGACCCTGCATCAGGACCGCATGGGCGCGTCGGATCGCTACACGGACTCGGTCCTGCAACCCCGTCATCGCGACTGGATCGCGGCGCTGCCGGAAAGCCTGTGGCTGGCGGACGATGTGCTGATGGTCCATGGCGCGCCCGGCGAAGATCTCTGCTATTGGCTCGAAACGGTCGAACCCGCCGGGTTGCGGGCCGCCACAGCGGATGAAGTGGAGTCGCGGGCAGGGGGCGTAGCCGCGCCTTTGATCCTATGCGGCCACACCCATATTCCCCGCATCCACCGCCGACCGGACGGCGGAATGATCGTCAATCCCGGCAGCGTGGGCTTGCCGGCCTATGCCGACGATCATCCTGTGCCGCACAAGGTGGAGACGGGCGCGCCCCATGCCCGCTACGCGATCGTGGATCGGACGGCGGACGGATGGCGGGCGGAGCCGGTCGCCATCCCCTATGACTGGGAAGCCGCCGCCCGCGCAGCGGACGCACGCGAACACGCCGATTGGGCCATGGCGCTGCGCACCGGGCGCGTTTAGGAGCGTTGCGCCCTCGGCGTTGCGGCCTATATCCCCCTTCATGGACAGCGTGACGCAAACCCCGACTCAAGAACCGCCTTCGCCGCTCTCCATCCCCATCTTTCGCGCGATCTGGACCGCCAGCCTTGCGTCGAACTTCGGCGGTCTGATCCAGTCGGTCGGCGCGGCCTGGATGATGACCTCGCTGTCGGCCTCGCCGCAACTGATCGCGCTGGTTCCGGCCGCCACGACCTTGCCGATCATGCTGCTGTCGCTGTGGGCCGGGGCGGTCGCCGACAATCTCGACCGGCGCAAGGTGATGATCGCCTGCCAGGCGTCGATGCTGATCGTGTCGACCGCGCTGGCGCTGACCGCCTGGGCCGGGCTGGTCACGCCCTGGCTGCTGCTGGGCTTCACCTTCCTGATCGGCTGCGCCACCGCGATCAACGGTCCCGCCTGGCAGGCGTCGGTCGGCGACATGGTGCCGCGCGCCATCCTGCCGAGCGCGGTCGCGATGAACTCGATGGGCTTCAATCTGGCGCGTAGCGTCGGTCCGGCGCTGGGTGGCGTGATCGTCGCGGCGGCAGGGGCGGCGGCGGCCTTCCTGACCAATGCGGTCAGCTATATCGCCCTGCTGACGGTTCTGTTCCGCTGGCGACCGGACCTGCCACCCAAGCTGCTCCCGCGCGAGCGGCTGGGCGTCGCGATGGGGGCGGGCGTGCGCTATGTCGCGATGTCGCCCAATATCCAGTTGGTGCTGCTGCGCGGCGCCGCCTTCGGCATTGGCGCCAGTGCGGTGTCGGCCTTGATGCCGCTGGTCGCTCGCGACGTGCTGGGCGGCGGGGCGCTCACCTTCGGCATGACCAGCGGCGCGTTCGGTATCGGCGCCGTGCTGGCGGCCTTATCGACCCGCCATTTGCGGGCGCGCTTCTCGGTGGAGACGATGGTGCGGTCGGCGGCGCTGACCCTGGCGCTCGGCACCGCCATCACTGGCGCCAGCAGTTGGCTGGCGCTGGCGCTGCTGGGCTATCTGCTGGCGGGCATGGGATGGGTGACGGCGCTGGCTACGTTCAACGTGTCGGTGCAGATGTCGGCGCCGCGCTGGGTCGTGGCGCGGGCGGTGTCGCTCTATCAGATGACCGCATTCGGCGGCATGGCGATCGGGGCGTGGATGTTCGGCTGGATCGCCGAGCATCATGGCGTGGTGGAGGCGCTCTATGCGTCGGCCGGCGCGCAGTTCGCGGCCGCCATGCTGGGCCTGCTCCGCCCGCTGCCGCAGGCCGGTGAGGATAATCTGGACCTGCAGAATAGCTGGCGCGAACCGGATACGGCGGTGCCGGTGGAACCCCGCAGCGGACCGGTGGTCGTCACCATCGAATATCGCATCCCGGCCGGATCGATCGTGCCCTTCCTGTCCGCAATGAGCGAGCGGCGGCGCATCCGCCGCCGCGACGGCGCGCATGGCTGGTCGCTGATGCGCGACCTGGGCGATCCGGCCTTATGGGTGGAGCGCTATCATGTGTCGACCTGGCTCGATTATGTCCGGCACAATCAGCGGCGGACGGTGGCGGACATCGACAACAGCCAGGCCATCCATGCGCTCCATGCCGGTCCCAACCCGCCTGTGGTCCACCGGATGCTGGAACGCCAGACCGGATCGCTGCCGATCAGCCGCGCGCCCGACCCGCGTGAGATGGGCGATCCCATGACCGATCCGACCCGGTCGAACTAGACTTGGAAATCGCGTAAACCAATAATCTGGCGTAGTTATTGCGGCGTCACCGGTCGCCAGCCGGGCAGATCCTCCGGTGTGTCGATATCGTGCAGGACATTGCCCGTCGTTTCGATCTGGATGCCGTGGCTCAGCAAGGCGCGCGCGCCCTGGTCGCCCTTCAGCGCCAGCAGTTCGGGGAAATGCTTGCGGCCAATGAAGGCGGGCGGGGAAGAGGAGAAGCCGTCGGTGGAAGCGACGACGGACCTGATGTCCTCCGCAGCCAGGCAGATGCGGTTATAATGAGTCTGCGGCACGTCGGGCATGTCGGCCAGGCAGATGAGGATGCCGCGTATCTTCATGTTGGGCATGACATAGTCGACCGCGCGGACGATGCTGCCCGATATGCCTTCTTCGGGCCGGTCGTTGACGATGATGGTATAGCCGCGCCGGTCCAGCTTGCGGTGGATGACAGGGGCCTGCTCGATCGGGCGCACGACCGCGATCAATTCGGCAAAGGCCATGGAGGCGACCGTTTCCAGCACATGGGCGGCGAGCGGCTTGCCGCGCAGGTCGGCCATCAGCTTGTCGTCTTCGCCAAAGCGGGTGGATGTTCCGGCCGCCAGCAGAACGGCGGCGATCCGTTCAGTGCGCATGGATGTTCAGGCGGTAATGCATTGGCTGGTGGCGATCCCGATTATTCCCCGATTTGCCACCATGGCGATCTTGTGTCCAGCGGTCCGAAAGACACTG
This sequence comes from Sphingomonas bisphenolicum, assembly GCF_024349785.1. NCBI lineage: Bacteria > Pseudomonadati > Pseudomonadota > Alphaproteobacteria > Sphingomonadales > Sphingomonadaceae > Sphingomonas > Sphingomonas bisphenolicum. The sequence continues at coordinate 3,358,405 of NZ_AP018817.1, read as the reverse complement.
GCCATCACGCACCCCAACCGCCATATGCGTCGCAACAGCATAAGGAGTGGCCCTGTTCATGGCTTGTGAACTCGAAGCGGAGACCGTCGGCGAAGGCAAGGAGCCGGTTCCGGCCGAAGTCAGCGAGGCGATCCGCACCCTGATTCGCTGGTCGGGCGATGCGCCCGAACGCGAAGGCCTGATGGAAACGCCCGAACGCGTCGCGCGCGCCTGGCGCGAATATTGCCGCGGCTATGGCGACGACCCGGCCTATCATCTCTCGCGCATCTTCCATGAAGTGGGCGGCTATGACGATGTCGTGCTGCTCAAGGACATTCCGTTCCAGTCGCATTGCGAACATCATATGGCGCCGATCGTGGGCAAGGCGCATATCGCCTATCTGCCCGGCGCCTATGTCGTGGGCATATCCAAGCTGGCCCGTGTCCTGCACGCCTATGCCAACCGGCTGCAGGTGCAGGAACGGCTGACATCCGAAGTCGCCAACTGCATCTGGGATCATCTGAAACCCCAGGGCGTCGCGGTGGTGATCGAGGCGACCCATGGCTGTATGACCGGGCGCGGCGTGCGCACGCCCAATGTCATCATGAAGACCAGCCGTATGCTCGGCGTGTTCCGCGACGATGAAAAGTCGCGGGAGGAAGTGCTGAAGCTCATCGCTTCATGAGCGGCGACGACGAACCTGCCTATCGGCCGCTGGGTAAGGCGCGCAGCGACACCGCGCCGGTCGGCGCGCCGCTGGCGCCCAAGCGGCTGGCGCTCGTCACGGGCGGGCATCGACGGCTGGGCGGCATCATTGCGGCCGCGCTGGCGAAGGCCGGTCATTCGCTCGCCATCCATGGCAGCCACGATACGCGGCTCGATTCCCATCTGGCCCTGACCTTCGAGGAGGAGGGCACGGAATGGGACGGCTTCGTCGTCGATTTCGCCGATCCGGAAGGGGCGGAGGAATTGGTGGCGAAGGTCGCGGAGCGGTTCGGTCGCCCGCCAGACATATTGATCAACAGCGCCGCCCTGTTCGGGCAGGACCGGCTCGACACGGTCACGGCCGACGACCTGATGACGCATTATGCGGTGAATTGCGCCGCGCCGACCTTGCTGACCAAGGCGTTCGCCACCGTGCCGGCGGGGGTGGGCGACCGCTGCATCGTCAACATCCTCGACCAGCGGATCGATCACCCCCATGCCGACCAGCTGGCCTATACGCTCTCCAAGCTGGCATTGGCCGGGCTGACGCGCACCAGCGCCGGCAGCCTTGCGCCCAAGGTGCGGGTCAATGCCGTCGCGCCGGGCCTGACGATCGCGACGCCCGACTATGACGAGGCGCAGATGGAACGTCTGGCGGAGATGATGCCGCTCGCCCGCCTGCCGCAGGCGGAGCAGATCGCGCAGGCGGTGCTCTATCTGGTCGAGGCGACCGCCGTGACCGGGCAGACGCTCTATGTCGATGGCGGCGCGCACCTCAAAAGCTATGATCGCGACTTCATGCATCTGTGCCGATAGGCTCGGCGCAAATGCGGGCGCACGGGGACTGGTGCAGCGCCGCCCATGCCCATAGAGCGGTCCCAAAGACATAAGGAGATGGCGATGACTTACGAGACGATCCTGGTCGAGCAGCGCGACGCCGTGACGCTGATCACGCTCAACCGGCCGCAGGCCCTGAATGCGCTCAACAGCCAGGTGCTGAAGGATCTGAGCGCGGCATTCGGCGCCTATGACGCCGATCCGACCCAGCGTTGCGCGGTGCTGACCGGCAGCGGCGAAAAGGCGTTCGCGGCCGGCGCCGACATCAAGGAAATGGTCGACAAGGACGCGGCCGACTTCTTCCTGGAGGATTTCTTCTCCGGCTGGCAGACCGGCGTGGTGGCGACCCGCAAGCCGTGGATCGCGGCGGTGCAGGGCTTTGCGCTGGGCGGCGGCTGCGAACTGGCGATGATGGCCGACTTCATCCTGGCGGGCGACACGGCGAAATTCGGCCAGCCCGAAATCAAGCTGGGCGTCGCGCCCGGCATGGGCGGGTCGCAGCGGCTGACCCGCGCGGTGGGCAAGGCCAAGGCGATGGAAATGTGCCTGACCGGCCGCATGATGGACGCCGCCGAAGCCGAACGTTCGGGTCTGGTGAGCCGTATCGTCCCGGCAGCCGAATTGCTGGACGAAGCGCTCAAGGCCGCCGCGGCGATCGCTGCGCTGCCGCCCATGGCGGCGATGATCAACAAGGAAATGGTCAACATCGCCTTCGAAACCGGCCTGGCGCAGGGGCTGCTGACCGAGCGTCGCCTGTTCCAGATACTGACCGCGACGCAGGACAAGAAGGAAGGCATGACCGCCTTCGTCGAAAAGCGTGCCGGCGTCTGGAAGGGGCGCTGATATATTGCGGCGGGCGACCGCACTGAAATTATCCGTAACATATTGATTGTTCTGCCATAGGCCGAGAAAATCTCATTGGCCTATGGCGGAGTTCCCCGACAGTCTCGTTTCACAAGAAAACGTAGAAACGACGGCGGGTGCAGACAGGCGTCCCCGGTCATCGTTCGGGGAGAGGTGAGGCGTGCAAAAGCGCCCCCTGATTGGCTCGTTGTGAAACAGGGAGCCCTTGCATGTCCGTTATCTCGTCCATCCGTCGTTCCGCGCGCGCGGCGCTACTGTTCGCCTGCGCCACCGGGGCGCTGAACGCCGCCCATGCGCAGGAACCGGTCGGCGACGAGAGCGAGACGATCACCGTCACCGGCCGCCGCATCTCGCAATCGTCCGAAGCGATCGGCGAGGACAAGATCAGCAATGTCGTCGCGGTGACTCGCGAGGCGCTTTTGTCGGCGCCGTCGGGCATTTCGGGTCTCAAGATGCTGGAGCAGCTACCCGGCTTCAACGTTCAGACCGACGGGGCGCTCGGCCTCTACGAGTTCGGCAACAGCGTCCAGACCCGCGCCTTCAATCTCGACCAGATCGGCTTCGTGGTCGACGGCATCCCTACGGGTCGCAGCGACGCCTTCGGCGGCAGTCCGGTCTTCCGCTATGTCGACAATGAAAATCTGGGCGTGGTGGAAGCCTCGGTCGGCGCGGGCGACGTCGGCCTGCCCAGCTATTCGACGCTCGGCCCGGTGGTGCAGTATAACAGCATCGCACCGCAGGACGAGATGGGCCTGTTCGTGTCGCAGAGCTTCGGCGACGACAGCCTGAAGCGCACTTTCATCCGCGTGAACACCGGCAAGGTCGGTCCGTTCAAGGCCTATGTCAGCCGCACCAAGCTTAACAGCGACCTGTGGCGCGGCCCCGGCACGATCGACCGCGAGCATTGGGAAGCGCAACTGCACGCGGATCTGGGTGGCGATAGCTGGGCGCGGTTCAAATTCGTATCGAACGACTTTTTCGACTATGATTCGCCGACCCTCACGCGCGCGCAGTATAATTGCGCGAGCACCAACCTGGTCGGCCAGTGCGGCCGCGACTATGCCTATCTGGAGAATGTGCCCAACACGACGACCGGCTTCGCGCCGACGGTGCCGGGCGTCTATTATTCCAACAGCAACTACGCCAACGTCTACAATCTCGCCATCAACGTGCGTAAGGATCGCCTCTATGGCGCAACCTTCCATGCAGGAATCGCCGACGGGGTATGGGCGGAATCGACCCTTTATTGGGAAGACAAGGGCGGGTACGGCGTGTCGCCCGACACCTATGCCAATTCGCTGACCCGCTACACCGCACAGGTGCAGGCCGGCCTCGCCGTCACCGCGCCCAAGGGCGTGCAATATGGCCGGTCGGGCGTGGGTGGCAATCGCTACGGCATCGCCAACAAGCTGCACTGGGAACAGGGCAACAACATCGTCGAGGCCGGGCTGTGGGCCGAAGTCGACAAATATCACCGCACCCAGGCGCGCTACAACACGGTCGATGGCGCGCCCGACGGCGAACCCAATCTGGACGAGCTGGTCTATCTGCGCCGCAACTATCGCTCGCAGCGCGATACGTTGCAGGTGTCGCTCAAGGACACGCTCAAGCTGATGGACGACCGGCTGGTGCTGGACGTGGGCTTCAAGGGGCTGATGCTCGACTACAGCCTGCGCGGCTATCGCGACTTCGACGATTATTATCGCGTGGTCGGCGGCGTCGGCGTTGCCGGCTGGGGACCGCAGATCAACAGCGCCCATTATCGCGACATGTTCCTGCCGATGGCAGGCGTGCTTTACAAGCTGGACGGGCGCAGCCAGATATTCGCCTCCTATGCCGAGAATATGGCGCTGCCCAAGGGGATGGACGATATCTATGCCGTCACCCGCACCGGCACCTCCGCGCTGGTGCCGCAGCCCAATCCGGAGCGTTCCAAGAATATGGAGCTGGGCTTCCGCACCAACCAGGGTCAGGTCTATGCCTCTATCGCGGGCTATTACACCAAGTTCAAGAACCGCATCCAGTCGATCACGACCTTCGTCGAAGGCGGCGGCGCGTCGACCGAAACCTTCTACCAGAATGTCGGCCGGGTGAAGGCCTATGGCGTCGAAGCCAGCGGCACCTACAAGCCCGCTTTCCTCAACGGCCTGGCCTATGCCAATGCCAACGTCACCTACAACCATGCCAAGTTTCAGGACGACATCGTCGCGTCGGTGACATATGCCACGGCGGGCAAATATATCCCCGACAGCGCCAAGTGGATCGTCAGCGGGGGCGTGACCATCGAACCGGCAAGCTGGCTGGTCGCCAATATCTCGGGCAAATATACCAGCAAGCGCTGGTCGACCTTCACCAACACGGCTGGCTCCAGTGTCCCCGCCTATACCGTGTTCAGCGGCTATGTGGACATTGGCGACGGCTTCAGCCTGGGTCCGATCAAGAGCGTGAAGGCGCGGTTCAACGTCGACAATATCTTCGACAAGGACGTATTGTCCTTCATCTCTTCGTCGGTGACGGGCGACGGCGCATTCCGGCCGCTGTCCCCGCGCACCTTCCAGTTCACCATCTCGGGTGAAATCTGATGCGGGCTGCATGGATGATGCGGGCGGCGCTTCTGGCGCTGCTCCCGGTCGCCGCGCAAGCGCAGGATGTGTCCAAGAAGGTGTATCAGCTTCATCAGAAGCTCATCACCCTCGACAGCCATCTCGACACGCCCGCCTCGCTCGACTTGCCGGGTTGGTCGATCGACGAGGAACATGGCGTCCATAGCGACTTCACCCAGGTCGATTTGCCGCGCATGAAGAAGGGCGGCCTGGATGGTGGTTTCTGGGCGATCTATACGGGGCAGGGGCCGCTGACGATCGAGGGGTTCCGCAAGGCGCGCGACTTCGCGATCCTGCGCGGCCTGTCGATCCGGTCGATGGTCGCCGCCGATCCGGCCAATTTCCAACTCGCGCTGGAGGCGAAGGACGCGGCGCCGATCGCGGCGGCGGGCAGGCGGATCGTCTATATGTCGATCGAGAACGCCTATCCGCTGGGCGAGGACGTGTCGCTGATCGACCTGTTCTACGACATGGGCGTGCGTGTGTCGGGGTTCGCCCATTTCGCGCATAACCAGTTCGCCGACAGCTCCACCGACCCGTCGAAGAAGCCGCGCTATGGCGGGCTCAGCCCGCTCGGCAAGGAATTGCTCAAGGAAATGAACCGGCTGGGCATCGTGCCCGACGCCTCGCACTCGTCGGACCAGGTGCTGGATGACCTGCTGGCGCTGTCCACCACGCCGGTGCTGCTGACCCATTCGGGCTGCAAGGCGATCTACGACCATCCGCGCAACGTCGACGACGCGCATCTGAAAGCCTTGGCGGCCAAGGGTGGGGTGATCCAGATGAACGCCTATGGCGCCTATCTGCGCGCGTCCAAGCCAAATCCGCAGCGGCAGGAGGCGCTGAAGGCGCTCTACGGCCAGATGCGCGAGGACGCCAAGCTCTCGCCGGAGAAGCGCGCCGAACTGCTGGCCAAGCGGCAGGAGATAGACAAGCTCTATCCCGATACCGATCGGCCGACCTTCGATGATTTCATGGCCCATATGCTGCACGCGCTGAAGGTCGTGGGGCCGGATCATGTCGGCATCGGCCTCGACTGGGACGGTGGCGGGGGCGTGGTGGGCATGGAGGATGTGGTCGCCCTGCCCAAGATCACCGATGCGCTGCTGAAGGCGGGCTATTCGGAGGCCGACATCCAGAAAATCTGGTCCGGCAACGTGCTGCGCGTGCTCGCCGCGGCGGAGGCGGGCAAGGGGAAGTAGAGTTCCGTTCGCCCTGAGCGAAGTCGAAGGGTCAGTCCGACCGTAGGGAGGACACTTCGCTTCGCTCAGTGATGGGCTTCGACTTCGCTCAGCCCGAACGGACGGCGTCACTTCCCTTCCAGCATCTCGATCATCAGGGAGAAGTCGCGGCCGGCTTCGCCCCGGTTGGCGAGCATCTGGTAGAGCGCTTCGGCGGCATTGCCCATCGGCACGCTGGCGCCGACCGACGCGGCGGCTTCGGTCGCCAGTTTCAAGTCCTTGAGCATCAGGCCGACCGCGAAGCCGCCCTGATAGCCATTGTCGGACGGCGATTGCGGGCCGACGCCGGGGACGGGGCAGTAGCTGGTCATCGACCAGCTCTGGCCCGACGACACGCTGGAGATGTCGTAGAAGGTCTGAGGATCGAGCCCCAGCTTCTTGGCCATGGCGAAACTCTCGCAGGTGGCGACCATGGTCGCGCCCAGCAGCATATTGTTGCAGATTTTCGCGCCCTGGCCGTTGCCCGCGCCGCCGGCATGGATCACCGCCTTGCCCATGGCGGACAGGATCGGCCGGGCCTTGGCGAAGGCCGTATCCGCGCCGCCGACCATGAAGGTGAGCGTTCCGCCGTTGGCCGCCGCGATGCCGCCCGAAACGGGCGCGTCGACCATCTCGAAGCCTTTGGCGACGGCCGCGTCGATCACGCGGCGCGCGGTGGCGACGTCGATGGTCGAACAGTCGAGGAAGAGCGCGCCGGGCTTTGCCACGCCGAATACCTGCTCGTTATAGACGCTCTCGACATGCTTGCCCGCGGGCAGCATCGTCACCACCGCGTCGGCCCCGGTCACCGCGTCGGCGGCGCTGGCGGCGCGGACGGCACCATGGCCTTCCGCCTTGGCCAAAGCCTCTTCCGACAGGTCGAAGGCGCGCACGGCATAGCCGTTCTTGAGCAGGTTGGCGGCCATCCCGCCACCCATATTGCCAAGGCCGATGAAGGCGATCGTCTGGGTCATCATACTCTCCCGTAACTTCTCAAACTTCGCGCTTGTGACGCATGAGGAATTTTTTCGATAAAACTTCGCTATCGGATCGTAAAATCGAGGAAATAGAAGGGGATGCCCGAACCCGGCCATGGCATGTCGGCAGGGGTGTAGGACAGCATTTTCGTCTAGCCCCGCAGTTCCGGCAGCGGCGTCCATTGCTTCTCTGCCGGCAGGGCCAAGAAGATCGCGTCGATCATCGCATCGCTCACCCCCTCCAGCGTGGCCGGATTCCATTGCGGCGCATTATCCTTGTCGAAAATCACCGCGCGGACGCCCTCGACGAAATCGGGGCGGCGGATGATCGCGCAGGCGAGGCCATATTCCATCGCCATATTGGCGGCGAAGTCGGTCTTGGTCGCGCCCTCGACCAACTGGCGCAGCGCCACCTTGATCGTCTGGGGCGATTTGGTGGCGAGCACCGCCAGTTGCTTGCCCGACCACTCGCCGCCGTCCGCCCGCAGCGCGGCGATGATCGCCTCCGCCTTGTCGGAGGCGAACAGCCGGTCGATGTCGGCGCGGTGCGCGTCCAGCTTCGATGGCGGCGGGGTTTCGCCATTTTCGTCCAATATTTCGCCCAGCCCGGTCGGGTCGGCCAGGATGCGCGCCTTGATCGCATCCAGCCGGTCCGATGCGATATAATGGGTGGCGATGCCGACGGCGGCGCAATCCGCACCGTCGATCCGCGCGCCCGTCGCGGCCAGCCAGGCGCCGACGCGGCCGGGCAGGCGCGGCAGATACCAGCCGCCGCCCACGTCGGGGAACAGGCCGATGCCGGTTTCGGGCATGGCGAAATTCGTTCGCTCGGTCGCCACGCGGAACCGGGCGGGAAGGGAGATGCCCACGCCGCCGCCCATGACGATGCCGTCGATGAAGGCGACGATCGGCTTGGGATAGACGAACAGCAGATGGTTCATCCGATATTCGACATGGAAGAAGCGTTCGGCCTCGACGCAATCGGCTTTCGCGCTGTTGGCGATCAGCGCGATGTCGCCGCCGGCGCAGAAGCCGCGCGACAATTTGGGATCGCCGTCGGCGGCGGGCAGATGATCGATCATCACCGCGACGACCGCGTCATCCTCGCGCCACGCCAGCAGCGCGTCGTTGATCGCTTCGCACATCTCCGGGGTGAGGGCGTGGATCGCCCTGGGCCGGTTCAGGCGGATGCGGCCGACGCCGTTGTCGATGATGGTCAGGACTTGGTCGGTCATCACAACTCCGTTCGGGCTGTTCGAACGAGCCGCTTGTCTCGTTCGAATGTCGAAGCCCCCGCCTGAGTGGAGCGAAGGCCTCACTACGTTCGGCCGAGCCCTTCGACAGGCTCAGGGCGAACGGATTTCTTATTTTCTAACGCAACATATCCCGCGCCACGATCATGCGCATGACCTGGTTGGTGCCTTCCAGGATGGAATGGACGCGCAGGTCGCGCCAGAAGCGTTCGATCGGATAGTCCATCAGATAGCCATAGCCGCCGTGCAGTTGCAGCGCGCGATCGACCACCGACGATCCGGTGTCGGTGGCGAAGCGTTTCGCCATCGCGGCGAAGCGGGTCTTGTCGGGCGCATTGTCGGTCACCTTGACCGCGGCGGCATAGAGCAGCGTGCGGGCGGCCTCCAATTCGGTCTGCATGTCGGCCAGGGTGAATTGGGTGTTCTGGAAGTCGGCGATGGACTGGCCGAACTGCTTGCGATCCTTGGTATAGCCTATGCTTTCGTCGATGCAGCGTTGTGCGCCGCCGAGCGAGCAGGCGCCGATATTGAGCCGGCCGCCGTCCAGCCCCATCATCGCGATGCGGAAACCTTCGCCTTCCTGGCCGACCAGATTTTCCACCGGCACACGCACGGCGTCGAAATTGACCTGCGCCGTGGGTTGGCTGTGCCAGCCGAGCTTGCGTTCCTGCGCGCCGAAGCTGACGCCGGGCATGTCCTTTTCGATGACGAGGCAAGAGATGCCCTTCGGCCCATCCTCCCCGGTGCGGACCATGACGACATAGACCTCATTCTCGCCGCCGCCGGAGATGAACTGTTTGGAACCTGTCACGACATAATGATCGCCGTCCCGGACCGCCTTGGTCTTGAGCGCGGCGGCGTCCGATCCTGCGCCTGCTTCGGTCAGGCAATAGCTCGCCATGCGCGCCATGGGTACGAGATCGGGCAGATATTTGTCTTTCACCGCCTGGCTGCCGAACCGATCGATCATCCAGGCGCCCATATTATGGATCGAGATGAAGGCGCTGGTGGACGGGCAGCCATAGGCCATCGCTTCCATGATGAGGGCGGATTCCAGCCGGCCAAGGCCGATGCCGCCCGCTTCCTCCGACACATAGATGCCGCCAAAGCCGAGGTCCGCGGCCGCGCGGATCGTGTCGCGGGGGAAGACATGCTTCTCGTCCCATTCCGCCGCATGGGGCGTGATCGCGTCGGCGGTGAATCGCTGCGCCATTTCCTGGATGGCGCGCTGGTCCTCGGTCAGGTCGAACTGGGTCATGCTCTCCATACTCCGCAAACCTGTCCGGCGCGCCGACGGGCGCTGCGCAGCAGGTTCGCTTTCATCCTGCTTCTAGCAATGCCGCGTTATTGCAAGCAATGGCGAAGTTGTGCATGGACAGGCTGCAAATTTGCAGGATGGGCGCGCGTAATGTTCGACTGGGACGATCTCAGGGTATTTCTGGCGGTCGCCCGCGCGCGCAAGGTGGCGCCCGCCGCCCGTGCGCTGGGCATCGATGCGACCACCATCGCGCGGCGGCTGGCACGGCTGGAAAAGGCGCTCGATGCCGAATTGTTCGAACTGGGCGCGGGTGAGCGGGCGCTGACGGCGCGCGGCCACGCGCTGCTGCACCATGCCGAGGGCGCGGAAAGCGCGGCGCTGGCGGCGATGGAGGATGTGAAGGGGCAGGAGCATCGGCTGGCGGGGCAGGTGCGGCTTTCGGTGGCGGAAGGTTTCGGCACCTGGGTGCTGGCGCCGGGCATGGGGGATTTCAACCGGCGGCATCCGGGGATCAGGCTGGACCTGGTGACGGCGTCCGGCTTCCTCAACCCGTCCAACCGCGAAGCCGATATGGCGGTGATGCTGGCGCGGCCGCAGCGCGGGCGGCTGACGGTGCGGCGGCTGGGCGACTATCGGCTGCATCTCTACGCCGCGCCCGCCTATCTGGCGCGGGCCGGTGCGCCCGCCGCCCCGGCGGATCTGCGCGACCATGTGCTGGTCGGCTATGTGCCGGAGTTCATCTTCTCTCCCGAACTCGATTATCTGGACGAGGTGGAGGCGGGGCTGGAGGCGACCCTGCGATCGACCAGCATCATCATGCAGCAGCGGATGATCGCGGACGGGGCGGGGATCGGCGTGTTGCCCGACTTCATAGCGCGGCGCGACCCCGGACTGGCGCCGTTGATGGCCGACCGGGTCGAGATCACCCGCAGCTTCTGGCTGGTCATGCATGGCGACCTGCGCAAGCTGGCGCGGATCGGCGCCGTCGCCGACTGGCTGCAGGAGCGGGTGGACATGGTGTCGGGCCAGCGCGATGCGGGCTGAATCGCGCGAAAGTCAATCGACGCCGCCCCTCGTCCTCGCTAAGGGAGTCAGGATGGAAATGAAGCGGTCGCATTTCGCTTATGCAGCATAAGCCCAAGCGCAGTCGGGCGATCGCCCTGCCGGGCGGGGAATTTCGCGCCCGCGCCACCGAATATCTCGATTTCCTGGCCGCCTGGGTGAAGAAACCGCGCCAGACCGCGTCGGTGGTGCCTTCCAGCCGCTATCTTGCCCGGTTGATGGTGGCGCAGATCGATCCGCTGGACGGTCGCGTGCTGGAACTGGGCGGCGGGACCGGGGTGTTCACCCGCGCGATCCTGGAAACCGGCCTGCCGCCCGAGAAGCTGGAGGTGGTGGAGATCAATCCCGCCTTCGCGCGCGGGTTGCGCCGGCATTTCCCCCATGTGTCGATCCTGGAGACGCCCGCGCAGATCGTATCGACCGCGACCGCGGGCGAGCCGGGCGATTATCAGACCGTGGTCAGCGGCCTGCCCCTGCTGGCGATGGACCGTTATATGCATCACGATATCCTGACGGAATCCTTCCGGATGCTGCGGCCCGGCGGCAGCTTCGTGCAGTTCACCTATTCGATGCGCCCGCCGGTCAGCCGCGACGTGATCGAGGCGCTGGGGCTGGACGTGGTGCGCGCCGGGCAGACCGTGCGCAATTTTCCGCCTGCCACCGTCTTCCGCTTTTCGCGACGCGGCGAATAGCCGCAGGGCATCCAGGGGCCGCATCGGATGATGCGGCCCCCTTTCGTTCATATGCCTTAGTAGAAGGCACCGTAGATCACATCGACCACGCGGCGGGTGCGGGTGCGGACCAGCAGCAGGTCGGGGCCATAGCGGACCCAGCGATAGCCATAGGGCGGCGCGCCGACGCCCAGATAGGCATAGTCGTCATAATAATAGCGCGACGACAGGAAGATGGCGGGCAGCAGCAGGCCGATGCTCCAGCGCCGATAGCGATAGCCATGCGGATATTGGAAGCCCGGCCGGTGGATCGGCTTGAAATGCGGCGGCCGGCCGGCGCCGGGGCGATGCGGCGGTTGCGGCTTGACCGGGCGGGGCGGCTGGGGCTTGCCGGGACGGGGCGGCTGGATCGCCGGGCCGCCCGTGCCGGGCCGGGGAGGCTGGATCTGGGGACCGCCGGTGCCGGGGCGGGGAGGCTGGACGGACGGGCCACCCGTACCTGGGCGCAGCGGTTGTACCGACGGACCGCCGGGACGGGGTGGCTGGGGTCGGTTTTCGGGCTTGGGCGGAGTCGGGCGCGATGGTGGTGCGGGGCGGGTCGTCGGAGGCGACGGCCTTTGCATGCGATCCTGCTGTTGCTGGGCCAGCGCGACGTCGGGAAGGACGATGAGCGCGATCGAGAGAAATAGGACTGCCTTTTTCATAGGGCCTTCTCCGCTTATGGGATGCGGACGCTATGCCTGTCATGTTGCCACGGCAATGTTTTTCGCCTCGGTTGCATCGGCGCGCCGCCGCCCTATCTTTGCCGCAACGCAAAAGGGGCAGAGCCATCCATGGCATCCATCATTGAGATCAAGGGCTTGACGAAACGCTATGCGTCGGGCTTCGAGGCGCTGAAAGGCGTCGACCTGACCATCGAGGAAGGCGAGATTTTCGCGCTGCTGGGGCCGAATGGCGCGGGCAAGACGACGATGATCTCGATCGTCTGCGGCATTGCGCGCGCGACCGGGGGCAGCGTGACCGTGGCCGGGCACGACATCGTGCGCGACTATCGCGGCGCGCGCACCGCGATCGGGCTGGTGCCGCAGGAATTGTCGACCGACCAGTTCGAGCGGGTCATCGATACGGTGAATTTCAGCCGTGGCCTGTTCGGCAAGCCCCGCAACGACGCCTATGTCGAAAAGGTGCTGCGCGACCTGTCGCTCTGGGACAAGCGCCATGCCAAGATACTGGAACTGTCGGGTGGCATGAAGCGGCGCGTGATGATCGCCAAGGCGCTGAGCCACGAACCGCGTGTGCTGTTCCTGGACGAGCCGACCGCGGGCGTCGACGTCGAACTGCGCCGCGACATGTGGAAGCTGATCGGCGAACTGCGCCAGACCGGCGTCACCATCATCCTGACGACGCATTATATCGAGGAGGCCGAGGAAATGGCCGACCGGGTGGGCGTCATCAATAAGGGCGAACTGATGCTGGTCGAGGACAAGACCGCACTGATGAAGAAGCTGGGCAAGAAGACGCTGACGGTCGTGCTGGCCGAACCGATCGACGTGGTGCCCGCGGACCTTGCCGAATGGGGCGTCACGCTGGGCGGGGAAGGCCATGAACTGGACTATATCTTCGACACCCAGGCGGAGCGGACCGGGGTGTCGTCGCTGCTGCGCAAACTGGGCGACCTGGGCATCGGCTACAAGGATCTGAATACAAGGCAAAGCAGCCTGGAGGATATTTTCGTCAGCCTCGTCCATCAGGAGAAGGCCGCATGAGCCTCCAGAATCTGCGCGCCATCGCGGCCATCTATTCGTTTGAGCTTCACCGTTTCCGGCGCACGCTGCTGACCGGCCTGCTGGTGCCGGTCATCACCACCTCGCTCTATTTCGTCGTGTTCGGCGGGGCAATCGGGTCGCGCATGACGGAGGTGGACGGCATCGCCTATGCCGCCTTCATCGTGCCCGGCCTCATCATGATGGCGATGTTCACGGAGAGCATCTTCAACGCCAGTTTCGGCATCTACATGCCCAAATTCACCGGCACCATCTACGAACTGCTGTCCGCGCCGGTGTCCGCGACGGAAACGATCATCGCCTATGTCGGCGCGGCGGCGACCAAGTCGCTGATCGTGGGCAGCATCATCTTCCTGACCGCGCATCTGTTCGTCGACGTGCCGGTCGCGCACCCGTTCGCCATGGTCGGCTTCATGGTGCTGATCGCGGTCAGCTTCTGCCTGTTCGGCTTCATCCTGGGCATCTGGGCGCAGAGTTTCGAGCAATTGCAGGTGATCCCGCTGCTGCTCATCATGCCGATGACCTTCCTGGGCGGCGCCTTCTACTCGGTCAAGATGCTGGCCGAACCCTGGCAGACGATCACCCTGTTCAACCCGATCGTCTATCTGATCTCGGGCTTCCGCTGGACCTTCTTCGGCCGGGGCGACGTCGCGATCGGGTTCAGCCTGCTGTTCGTCGCGGGCATGCTGGCCGTCTGCATCGGCATCATCGGCTGGATGTTCCGCACGGGATATCGACTGAAGAAGTGAGGACGGGCGACGGATTTGCGGCGGAAACGACGCCGGTCTTCGGCCCGGCCTTCGCCGCGGAACTGGAGACGCTGCTGCACTGGCGGCGCGACGTGCGCCATTTCGAAGCGCGCCCGGTGCCGGAGGCGGACATGCGCGACCTGCTGCGCTGCGCCTGTCTGGCGCCGTCGGTCGGCAATGCCCAGCCCTGGCGGTTCCTTCGCCTGCGCTCGCCACAGGTCCGCGCCATGCTGGCCGACCATATCGATGTGGCGAGCGGCAGGGCATCCGAACGCTATGTCGATGATGCGCAGCGCGACCGATATCGCGCGCTCAAGCTGCACGGCGTGCGCGACGCGCCCGAACTGATGGCGATATTCTGCCATGACGCGCCGTCGGCCGGCCATGGTCTGGGCATCGCCACCATGCCCGAAATGCTCCGCTATTCGACGGTGCTGGCGATCCACAATCTGTGGCTGGCGGCGCGGGTGCGGGGAATCGGTGTCGGCTGGGTATCGATATTGGAGCCGCAGGCCGTCAGCGCCCTGCTGGACGTTCCTGCCCATTGGTCGCTGATCGCGCTGCTGTGCATCGGCTATCCGGCCGAACAATGCCCGACGCCGGAACTGGAGCGCCGCGGCTGGCAGGCGCGCGAACCATGGTCGGAGCGGGTGTTCGACAGATAGGACCGGATCGCCGCAGCGGCCGATCCGACGATCAGGCGGCGGCGCTTTCGGGCGCGACGGCGAACAGGGTCACGCCCTTATATTTGTCGTCATTCTGATCGTAGAGACCGTGCATCGCCTCGAACGGCTCGTCCAGCACCTGCAGGTCGGACAGGCCGACCAGCTTGAAGGTGCCGAGCTTAAGCTCGCGCGGCGGGCGGCCGTCGCGGTCGGTCGTCACCGCGTCGATGAACATTTCGTCATGACGGGTGTAGAGGATGTGCGGGGCGAGGGTGACGACCATCTTGTTATAGGTCACCTTCAGGCACTTCTGGAGCGCGATGGCTTCAAAAATCTCGGTCGGAGCTTGCATGATGTCGCTTCCCTGACCGATTTTGGCGATTCTTTCAATTGCTTTGTGCGTTGCACCATATCCATCCCGTGCAATCGGTGCGACGAATGGTTCAGGCGGGCACCAGCCCCAGCCGTTCGCGCAAGGTCCAGCGACTGATCAGCAGCACGGCCACCGCGCCCAGCCCACTGGCGAGGCCCAGCCAGATGCCCAGCCCCTCCATGCCCAGCGGGAAGGCGAGCAAAGTGCCGACGCCGATGCCGACCACCCAATAGCCGATCAGCGCGAAGATCATCGGAACGGTCGTATCCTGCACCCCGCGCAGCACGCCAGCGCCCACCGCCTGCGCCGCATCGACCAGCTGGAACAGGGCGGCGATGGCGAGGAAACTGACAGCCAGGGTCGCGGTGCGCGCATTGGCAGGGTTGGACAGGTCAAGAAAGGTCGACACCAGCGTGCGCGGCGCCAGAATCAGCAAGGCGGCGGCGCAGCAGGCGAAGCCGGTGCCGATCATCAGCGCCAGCCAGCCGGCCCGGCCGATGCCGGCGCGGTCGTGCCGGCCATAGGCGATGCCGACCCGGATCGTCGCCGCCTGCCCGATGCCCATGGGCACCATGAAGACGAGCGCGGCGATCTGGATCGCGACGGCATGAGCGGCGAGCGAGTCGCGGTCGATGAGGCCCATCAGGAAGGCCGAGGCGTTGAACACGGTCGTTTCGAACCCCAGGGTGATCGCGATCGGCAAGCCCAGCGCCCACACCTGCCGCTGCCGTTCGCGATCGCGGGTCCAGAAACGGCCCATCAGGCGATAGCGGCGGAAGCGGCGATCGACCAAGATGACGGCGAGTAGGCCGAAGAAGAGGAAGCAGGAGGACAGCGTGCTGGCCAGCCCGGCGCCGAACAGGCCGAAGGCGGGAAAGCCCAGATGGCCGAAAATCAGCGCCCAGCCGATCGCTATGTTGAACGGTATCGCGCCCAGCATCACGATCAGGCCCCAGATCGGCCGTTCCAGCGCGGCGATGAAGTTGCGCAACGTGGTGAAGCCCAGAAAGGGCAGCAGCGCCCATTGCAGCCCGTGCATCAAATGGCCGGCCTCACGCGCCAGATCGGCATCCTGCCCCATCGCCAGCAATATCGTCTCGCATTGCCACAACAGCGCCCAGGCGGGCAGCACGAAGAAGAGCGCGGCGCGCAGCGTCTGGTGGACGGTGCGGCGTATGTCGCGCACGCTGTGGCGGCGACGGCCGCGTTCGCTTGCAATGAGGGGGGAAGCGGCGGTGACCAGACCCATGCCGAACAGCAGCAGCGCATGGAACAGGTTGATGGCCAGAGCGCCGGCGGCGACCGCCTCCGCCCCGATCCGGCCGAGCAGCAGCAGATCGGTGGCGGCGATCGCCGACCAGGCGATATTGCCCGCGATCATCGGCAGCGCCAGCGCGATCAGCGCGCCGGCCTCGATACGCCAGGGGGAAGGGTGGGTCACTTTGGGCAATCCGAGAGGGAGAGTTTCCGTTCGCTTCGAGCGAAGTCGCGGAGCGGATAGCACTGCGCTTTACGTTTCTCGACTAAGTTCGAAACAAACGGAGGTGAAGTTATTCGTCCCCCCTAAAGCCCTCAGTGCTTCTTGAACAGGTGCAGCGCGCCCACCACGATCCCGCCGATCACCAGCCCGACGATCGCGCCGCCAATGGCGTTGACCAGCCAGTCGAGCAGGCCGCCGATCGCGGGGATGGCCTGGGCCGCGCCTTGCGCGACATGGTGGATCGCGCCGGGGATCGGGTCGAGGTGGAATTCGTGCAGGCCATGGACGATCAGCCCGCCGCCGACCCACAGCATGGCCGCGGTGCCGACCACGGACAGGATCGCCATCAGCACCGGCATCGCCTTCACGAGCGCGCGGCCCAGCGCCTGCGTGCCGGCGCCCTGCTTCTTGGCCAGATGCAGGCCGATATCGTCCATCTTCACGATCAGGCCGACGACGCCATAGACGCCCGCAGTGATGAGGATGGCGACGACGACCAGGATCAGCGCCTGTTCCCACACCGGCTCGGCCGCGACCGTGCCCAGCGCAATCGCCATGATTTCGCCCGACAGGATGAAGTCGGTGCGGATCGCGCTCGATACTTTCTGATTTTCCAGTTCGACGGAGCTGTGCGTCTCCACCGCTTCCTCGGCGACGTCATGACCGCCCTGTATAGCCTCCAGCAGCTTTTCGACCGCCTCGAAACAGAGGAAGGCGCCGCCCAGCATCAGCAGCGGGGGCAGCAGCCAGGGCGCGAAGGCGCTCAGCAGCAGGGCGGCCGGCAGCAGGAACAGCAGCTTGTTGCGCAGCGATCCCTTGGCGATCTTCCAGATGATCGGCAATTCGCGGTCGGGGGTCAGGCCCATCACATATTTGGGCGTCACCGCGGCATCGTCGATCACCACGCCGGCCGCCTTGGTGCCCGCCCGACCGGCTGCGGCGGCTACATCGTCCAGCGACGTGGCCGCCAGCTTGGCGATGCCCGCCACGTCGTCGAGCAGCGCGATCAGACCCGAAGGCATAGATATGATATCCCCTGTTGCGGGCGGCGATGCCGTCCTTGCGTTCGTCTCATAGGGGGCGCGCATCGGGGGAGCAATGGAGCGCGTCCATCCTGTAATAGCGCGTCAATAGTTGCCCGGCGGGTCGCTTGCGGGGAAGGATTCGTCGGACTGTTCGTCCACCTTGTCCCAGTCGCTGGGCGGCACGCCCTGTTGCGGTCCGGCGTCGCGGACCACGCCCGATGATCCTACCGGGCCGCGATCGTCCGGCGCGGCGGCGTCACCCATCCAGTCGCGCCATCCCTTGATCGCAAAGGCGCCAAGCCCCGTGACGATCGCCAGCTTCAACAGCCCCTTCATATAGTCTTCTCCTGCCCGTGATGCAGATGGACCCAGTCCGCCCGGTCATGCCCGACCGCATCGGATGTCAGTCTGATCTCGCCTTCTTCGTCCGATCCGCCCGAATCGACCGGGTCGGCGGCGGCCGGATCGGTGGTTGCCTGGGCGATCGCCCAGCGCTCGCGCAGCGCGGCATCGATCATCGCGCTCCATATGCCTGTGTCACCAGCCGCCCGCATCGCGGCGTCGGGTTCCTTCAGCATAGCGAGGATGCTGGCTGCGTCCTCGATCCTGGACGACCAGTCGTCCGGATGCGCCGCGGCGAGATGGCGCGCCAGACGTTCGATGAGCGTGCGGTTTTCCATGCAGGTCGAACGCGCGTGGGCAGCGGCCGTTCCGCTGCATCGTGACGATAGCGGATCGATGTGAACCGGGATGGGGACGGCGTGTTGGAAGCGGTGCGGGGCGACGAAGGAGATGGGTCATGCGGCAGGGTGACAAGGGCAGCTACACCGACAAGCAGAAGCGCAAGGCGCACCATATCGAGGAGGGCTATGAGGATCGCGGCGTGTCGAAGGACGAGGCCGAACGACGCGCCTGGGCCACGGTCAACAAGGAATCGGGGGGCGGCAACAGGTCCGGTTCCGGTCGGGGCAGGCCCGATACTCGTGGATCGTCGCGCAAGGGCGGACGAAAGGGTGGCGCGGCGTCGGCAGGACGGACAGCGGCGGATCGGTCGGCGGCGGCGAAAAAGGGTTGGGAGACGCGACGCAGGCGCGGGAATGATCGATAATGTGTGACGCAAATGCGACGCTATCGCAAAATGAGGGCGCCAAGTCAGCGCACGGTTAATAATGATGTTGCGAAACATTATTAACAATTATATCGGCCTCCCCGCAAGGATGCTGCCGCAGGCTCAGTTTTGGCCTGATGTGCGAAGGCGGCATCGCATTTCACGCCGGGGGCCTCTTGATGATCCGCAAATTTTCCTTTCTGCTGAGCGCGTCGCTCGCCGCGTTCGGCGCCATGCCGGCCGCTGCCCAGGCGCCCGCCGATGCCGCGCCGGTGGAGGACGAGATCGTCGTCACCGGCACCTATACCCTGCCCAACAAGATCGACACGGCGACCGGCCTGGGCCTGACCGTGCAGGAAACGCCGCAGTCGGTCAGCATCATGACCGCCCAGCGCATCCTCGATCAGAATCTGATCAGCATCAAGGATGTCATCGTCAACAGCGTCGGCGTGTCCGCCAACGAAGTCGACGATGTCCGCAATAATTTCTACGCGCGCGGTTTCGAAATCCGCAACACGCAGGTCGATGGCGTGCCGGCGGCCTGGACGCTGGCGGGCGGCAATGGCGAAACCAGCATCGACGTGTCGATCTACGAACGGGTCGAGATCGTGCGCGGCGCGACCGGGCTGCTGTCGGGCGCCGGCGATCCGTCCGCCTCGGTCAATCTGGTTCGCAAACATGCCGACGCCACCGACCTGACCGGCTATGTCAATGCCAGCATTGGCAGCTGGAACACCTGGCGCGTGTCGGCCGATGTCGGCGGCGCGCTGACCGCCTATGGGCGCATCCGCGCGCGGCTGGTCGGCCGCTACGAGGAGGGCGAAAGCTATATCGACCTCCAGAAAAAGAAGAAGTGGGTGCTGTACGGCGTGGTTGACGCTGACCTGACCGACAGCACGCTGGTCCGCGTCGGTATGAGCCATCAGGACAGCAAGCCCAAGGGCGCGACCTGGGGGGCGCTGCCGACCTTCTACACCGATGGCACGACCACCGATCTGGCCCGGTCGCAGAGTACGGCGGCGGACTGGACCCACTGGAACACGACCAACCAGAATATCTTCGCCACCATCCGGCAGGACATTGGCGACAAGTGGAACATCACCGTCAATTACAACCGGTTGCGGACCACCAATTCGAGCGAGCTTCTCTATCTGTACGGTAATGTCGACAAGGCGACCGGCACGATCGAATATAGCAATCCCTACAAGGCCGAGGGCATCAGCATCCAGAACAGCTTCGATGCGCAGTTGAAGGGGGAGGTCAGCCTGTTCGGGCGCGATCATGAAGTGGTGCTGGGCGCGCTGCACAGCGTGTTGAAACGCCATACCGACAATTATGCGGCGCCTTTCCCCTGGCCGACCAACGTGCCGGTCATCGGTTCGGGCGGTGCGGATTTCGATGAGCCGACATGGGGTACGACGCCGACCCGGAACGAGCAGGAGCGGATCGAACAGACCGGCTATTATGGCGCTTTCCGCCTGAACGTCGCCGATCCGTTCAAAATCATCCTGGGCGGTCGCCTGTCGAGCTGGAACCAGAAGGGCTTCGCCTGGAGCGGACCCAGCGACTATGGCGACGACAATGTGTTCATCCCCTATGTCGGCGCGCTCTATGACGTGACGCCCGACCATCGCGTCTATGCCAGCTTCACCAAAATCTTCCAGCCGCAGAATCTGTACGACCGCAATCTGAACCTGCTCGATCCGCTCGACGGCAATGCCTATGAGATCGGCCTGAAGAGCCGCTTTTTCGGCGATGCGCTCCAGACCTCGGTCGCGCTGTTCCGCATCGAACAGGATAATGTCGGCCAGATCGGCGAGATCATCACCACCCCCAGCGGCCCGCAGCAGACCTATGTCGCGGCGCAGGGGGTGACCAGCAAGGGCTTCGAAATCGAAGCCACCGGCCAGCCGTTGCCGGGCTGGAACCTCAACGCCAGCTACAGCCAGTTCAAGGCGGAGGATGGCGACGGCGTCGCCGCGAACACGACCCAGCCGCGCAAGTTGCTGAAGATCTTCACCACCTACGACCTGCCGGGCGCGCTGACCGGCCTGACCGTCGGCGGCGGCGTCAATTTCCGCAGCAAGGCCTATTCGGAAGGTCTGAACCCGGTGACCGCGGCACCCTTCCGCTTCCAGCAGGACGGCTATACGCTGGTCAGCCTGATGGCGCGCTATGCAGTGACCGAGCAGTTGCAGTTGCAGGCGAATGTCGAAAATCTGTTCGACAAGACATATTACAGCCAGATGGGCTTCTTCAGCCAGTATCGCTACGGCGCCCCGCGCAACTTCACGATCAGCGCCAATTATAAATTCTGATCGCGCGCATGTCGGAATGACGGGCCGGGGGAGCGATCCTCCGGCCTTCTTTGTCCGCTATCGACCATTGGTGGCCGTACGCATCACCAACTGCTTAGCTCGAAAGCGGACGTTGCCGCACGATCAATTTTCCGGCTAAATGGGTCTGCAGCGTGACGGGATTGGTAGAGGTATCGTCGCAGCGATCCGCGCTGGGAGGTGAAGGCGCGGGTTCGCTCCCCTGCTGTTGGTATCACCAGACCTAGCGTGAGTTGAAAACCTATGCTGATCTTTGCCGCTGCCCTGCTACTCGCCAATGATGCCCCAGCGGTCTTTCCTGAAAAGGTGCCCGGACTAACTGAAGCGTGCCTGGAAGATGCGGTGGCGGCGGGAGAAGTGACCGACACAGACGACAGCCACAAATATATTTGCGTTGGTGACACGGCCGCTCATCTCTGGACATTTCTGGAAGGCGCAGGTGTCCGTCCTTACGAGCAAGACACCCCCGAGGGCCGCTGGCTTAGCCGGGAGTTTCCGCTTGGCGGTTGCTTCAAGCGTATTCAGCTGTCTAACGGAGAACAGGCTAGCACCGGGTTATCATGCACAATCTGGGTGCCGCGCCCAGTTGTTGACAAACCCTGACGCTCACAATCTTCTCGCCTGCCTAAAAGCCAACGGTCGCCTACCCACCCAAATCCACCGCCAATCGCGCCCAACAAAAAAGCCGCCCGTTGCGGGGCGGCTTTCTCGTTCGATCCTGTCGGAAGAATTCAGGCTTCTTCAGCCGCCTCTTCTTCGTCGCTCGCGACCGCAGCGATTTCGCCCGGCTCCGCGTTGGGATCATAATCTTCGGTGAAGCCGCTCTCGTCCTTTTCGAACAGGTCGGCCATCACGTCCACGCCCTGCGACTGCAGTTCGGCTTCTTCCGGCGAACGCGCGACGTTGACGGTGATCGTCACGGCAACTTCGGGGTGCAGCGCGACCTTGACGTCGAAGACGCCGAGCGTCTTGATCGGGCGTTCCAGCACGACCATCGCCTTGGTGACGTTGGTCACGCCATCGGCATGCAGCGCTTCGACGACGTCACGGACGGCGACCGAGCCATAAAGATGGCCGGCGTTCGACGACTGGCGGATCAGGACGATCTGCTTGCCGTTGACGCCTTCGGCAGCCTGTTCGGCGTCCGTGCGACGGGCGGCGTTGTCGGCCTCGATCTTCGCGCGGTTGGCTTCGAAGACCTTCTTGTTGGCGTTGTTGGAGCGCAGCGCCTTCTTGTTGGGCAGCAGGAAGTTACGTGCGTAACCGTCCTTGACGGTGACGACGTCGCCGATTGCGCCCAGCTTCTCGATGCGTTCGAGCAGGATGATTTCCATGGGTTTCTACTCCCTTACTTCACGATGTAGGGCAGGAGGCCCAGGTGACGGGCGCGCTTGATGGCCTGGGCCAGTTCGCGCTGCTTCTTGGCCGAAACGGCCGTGATGCGGCTGGGGACGATCTTGCCGCGCTCGGACACGAAGCCCTGCAGCAGACGGACGTCCTTATAATCGATCTTCGGCGCATCCTTGGCGGCGAAGGGGCAGCTCTTGCGGCGGCGGAAAAACGGGCGTGCCATGTCTCAGATCTCCTTATTCAGCAGCCGGGGCGTCTTCGCGGTCGCGGCGCGGGCCACGATCTTCGCGGTCGCCACGGGGGCCACGGTCACCACGATCGCCGCGGGGACCACGATCACCACGCTCGGGGCGGTCCTGCTTGCGCATCATCACCGACGGGCCGGTTTCCAGCTCGTCGACCTTGACGGTCATGTAGCGGATGATGTCTTCGTTGATCTGGGTCTGGCGCTCCAGTTCCGCGATCACATTGCCGGGGGCGTCGATGTTCAGCTGCACATAGTGCGCCTTGCGGTTCTTGGCGATCTTGTACGCCAGGCTGCGCAGGCCCCAGGTCTCGACCTTGGTCACCTTGCCCTGATTATCTTCGACGATCTTGGTGGCGATTTCCGCCAGCGCGTCCACCTGCGCCTGTGCCAGATCCTGGCGCGCAAGGAACACATGCTCGTAAAGAGCCATGGATATACCTCATCTGTTGGCCGATCGCTGACGCCCACCCCATGTGGAACGCCCCTCCGGCTGTCGTCTGTCATGCTCCGCAGTTGCGCCGAGTCACCCCGGCGTTCGTGCGAAGGCGGGCCTATGGCGGAAAGGGGGGCGGAAAGCAAGGCGCGTAGAGAAAATTCAATCCGTTCGGGCTGAGCGAAGTCGAAGCCCTTGCCTGAGCGGAGCGAAGGCGCTTCACTGCGTTCAGCGGTGCCCTTCGACTTCGCTCAGGGTGAACGGTGTTGCTTGGGAGAGAATGAAAATATGGCCGTAGCGATCGCCGCCCTGTCATTGCTATTGTTGATGATCGCCGCCTATCGGGGCATGAGCGTCATCCTGATGGCGCCGCTGCTGGCCATGCTGGCGGTGTTCCTGACCGATCCTGCCGCGGTCCCGGCCGCCTTTTCCGGCCTGTTCATGGAAAAGGTGGCGAGTTTCCTCAAACTTTATTTTCCGGTCTTCCTGCTGGGGGCGCTGTTCGGCAAGCTGGTCGAGATTTCCGGCTTTTCCCGCGCGATCGTCACGGCGGTGATCGGCGTCATCGGCGCGGGGCGGGCGATCCCCGCGATCATGGCAGTGACGGCGCTGCTGACCTATGGCGGCGTGTCGGTGTTCGTCGCGGTCTTCGCCGTCTATCCCTTCGCGGCCGAGATGTTTCGCCGCGCCGATATCCCCAAGCGGCTGGTGCCAGCGACCATCGGGCTGGGCGCGCTGACCTTCACCATGGACGCCTTGCCCGGCACGCCGCAGATCCAGAATATCATCCCGACCAGCTTCTTCGGCACGACGACATGGGCGGCGCCGGTGCTGGGGCTGATCGGATCGGTTTTTATCGCGGTGAGTGGCCTTGCCTATCTGGGCTGGCGGCGGCGGGCGATGCTGGCGGCGGGGGAGGGCTATGGCGCGCCCGAAACGCTGGTCAACGAACCGGAAGCGATCGAGGGGGAGGTGCGTGTGCATCCGCTGATCGCGCTGCTGCCGCTGGTCGTGGTGGGGGTGGGCAACCTGCTGCTGACGCTCGCCATCCCGCGCTGGGTGGCGGGGGAAGAGGTGATGCTGTCGCTGCCCGGCATGGTGGAACCGGTCGCGGTGAAGGTCGCGCAGGTTTCGGCGCTCTGGGCGGTGGAGGGCGCCTTGCTGCTGGGCATCGGCACGATCCTGCTCTTCGCCTTCCGCACCGTGGCGAAGCGCTTTGCCGAGGGATCGAAGGCGGCGGTCGGTGGCGCCCTGCTGGCGGGGATGAACACGGCGGTCGAATATGGGTTCGGCGCAGTGATCGCGGCGCTGCCGGGCTTTCTGGTCGTCAAGGAGGCGCTGCGGGCGATCCCCAATCCGCTGGTCAACGAAGCCATCACCGTGACCTCGCTCGCCGGCATCACCGGATCGGCGTCGGGCGGCCTGTCGATCGCGCTGGCGGCAATGGCGGAGCAGTTCGCGGCGGCGGGCGATGCGGCGGGCATCCCGCGCGAAGTGCTGCATCGCGTCGCCTCCATGGCGTCGGGCGGCATGGACAGCCTGCCGCATAATGGCGCGGTCATCACCCTGCTGGCGGTGACGGGCCTCACCCATCGCCAGGCCTATAAGGACATATTCGCGCTGACGCTGATCAAGACGGTGACCGTCTTCGTCGTGATTGCGGTCTATTATCTGACCGGGCTGGTCTGACGACAAAAATGCCCCGGGGGGAGAGAAGCCCCGGGGCATCGTGCGACCTTCCGGCTTGGGAAGACTTACCGGATCGCGCTGCCGACGACGGCGCCGATGATGCCGCTGGTGATCGCGATCAGCACCGCGTCATTGCCCGAGCGGACCCAGTGATAGCCGCGCGGCGGAGCCGACAGGCGATAGTCGCGATAATTGTTCACCACCCGATAGTTGGTTGCATAGCGGTGGTCGAAGCGCTGACCCTTGGCCCAACGGCGGCCATTGTCCCGATGCGTGTCCTTGCGCACGACGGTCTGCTTCTTGACGACGGTGCGGCCATTGGCCTTGTGCGTCACGACCTTGCGGGTCTGTTCCTGGCGATGCTGCGGGCCATGGCTCTGGGCCTGCGCCTGCGCGCTGACGATGGGGCTGGCGACCAGCGTGGTGGTGGCCAGGGCGATGAGGATCTTCTTGAACATGGTTGGCTCCTTTGCCGTGTGACGGGCGCCATTCCGTGGCGTCGAAGACAGAGATAGGGGGTGCTTGTCGCGACGATGTGTCACGGGCGGGCCTGGATTGTCGGAAATTGTAACAGTTTGAAATTTAAGCTGAACTGTTGTTCAGAAAAGGGGGCGGCGATTCCGGAGGATGCCGCGCGCGCAGCTCCAAAGGAAAAAGCCTCGCAGCATGGGCTGCGAGGCTGGCGATCATAAGGAGGGGCTTGTCAGGGCAGCGGCGTCGCCGTCACCACCATGCGCTGCAACAGGATCGGCCGGTCCTTGCCCTCGACCAGTGGGGCGGCGCTGTCCGGCTGCGCGAGCGCGAAGGGGGCGATGGTGACGCCCAGTGCCAGCAGGCTGGCGGACAGGCTGAGGATGATCGGTTTCATGACGGGCGTCCCTTTCCGGTGATGGAGAGGGACTAGGGCGCGGGTGTCGCAGGACTATGCCGGGCGGCACCCGCTTTTGTCGCAAAATATATCAGCTACTCGTGACGCAGCGCGTCGATCGGGTTGAGCGCCGCCGCGCGCCGGGCCGGGAAATAGCCGAACACCACGCCGATCGCCGCCGAAAAGACGAAGGCGATCAGGTTGACCTTGATGTCGAACAGAAACGGCACCTGCATCAGCGGCGCGATGGCGACCGTCGCGATCAGCGCCAGGAACAGCCCGATCAGGCCGCCCAGGCAGGACAATACGATCGCCTCCACCAGAAACTGCATCAACACCTCGCGCGCGACCGCGCCGATGGCGAGGCGGATACCGATTTCCCGCGTGCGCTCCGTCACCGACACCAGCATGATGTTCATGATGCCGATGCCGCCGACCAGCAGCGAGATTGCCGCCACCGCGCCGACGATCTGGGTCAGGATGGTGGTGGTGCCGGTCAGCGTGTCGCTGATCTGCTTGGTGTCGAAGACGTTGAAATTATCCTCGGCGCCCGCCTTGATCTTGCGCCGCTCGCGCATCAGCTCCTCCAGGCTCGACTGGACCGTGCTGGTGTCATAGGCGTCATCGACCGCGACCATGATCTGGCTGATGTCGCGGTCGCCCGTGAAGCGGCGCTGCACGAACTTGATCGGCATGACGACGACATCGTCCTGGTCGCCGAAGCCGCCCTGGCCGCGCGTCGCCAGCACGCCCACGACCTGGCAGGACACGCCCTTGATCCGCATCCGCTTGCCCACCGGTTCGGCGCCCTGGAACAGGTTGGTGCGCACCGTATTGCCGATGATGCAGACGGGGCGGCCGGCCTCCTCCTCTTCCGCCAGGAACAGGCGGCCGTCCGCGACCTTCCACTGCTGCACCTCGGAATAGGCCGATGTGGTGCCATAGACGGTGGTCGACCAGTTATTGCCTTCATAGATGGCGGTGCCGCTCGACTGCACCACCGGGGCGACGGCGCGCACGCCGGTCAGCTGATTTTCGATCGCGGTGAGATCGCGTTCCTTGAAATCGGGCGGGCGCGGGCCGCCGCCGCCGCGGCCGAAGCCCTGGCCGGGGCGCAACTGGAGCACATTGGCGCCGAGCGAACTGATCTGTTCGCGCACCGCCGCCGTGGCGCCATTGCCCAGCGTCACCATGGTGACGACCGCGGCGACGCCGATGATGATGCCCAGCGTGGTGAGAAACGACCGCAGCTTGTGCCGGTTGATCGCGCGAAAGGCGAGGATGATGGTGGTGCCTAGCATGGACGGTCCTTCCTCTCCCTTAGGAGGAGAGGGATGAGGAGACTTGGCAGCTTGCTGCCTGGTCGTAGTTGGGAGAGGGGGGAGGGCGCAGGCTTCATCCCCCTCTTCCAACTTCGCCTCAGTCGCTTCGCGCCTAAGGCTACATATCCTTCTCCCCCGCGGAGAGAAGGCTCGATCGCTCTCTCCGTCACGCCGCCACCTTCTGTTCCACCCGCTCGACCAGGCCGTCCTTGAAATGGACGATGGTGCGGGCGAAGGCGGCCATGTCGGGTTCGTGGGTCACCATCAGCACGGTGATGCCGCTGTTGCGGTTGAGGTCGGTCAGCAATTCCATGATCTCCACCGACCGTTCCGAATCGAGATTGCCGGTCGGCTCGTCCGCCAGCAGCACGTCGGGATGGGTGACGATGGCGCGGGCGATGGCGACGCGCTGCTGCTGGCCGCCCGACAGTTCGGCCGGCGTATGGTCCCACCAGTCCTTGAGGCCCACCTTGTCGAGCGCGGCCATGCCCATGTCGTAGCGGGTCTTCTTGTCCTCGCCGCGATAGAGCAGGGGCAGTTCGACATTTTCCAGCGCGGTGGTGCGCGACAGCAGGTTGAAGCCCTGGAACACGAAGCCGAGATAGCGGCGGCGCAGCAGCGCGCGCTGGTCGCGGTCCAGCGTTTCGACATGGCGGCCCTTGAACAGAAACTCCCCGCCCGAGGGCACGTCCAGGCAGCCCAATATGTTCATCGTCGTCGACTTGCCGGACCCCGACGGCCCCATGACGGCGACGAA
Source organism: Sphingomonas bisphenolicum (assembly GCF_024349785.1). Taxonomy (NCBI): domain Bacteria; kingdom Pseudomonadati; phylum Pseudomonadota; class Alphaproteobacteria; order Sphingomonadales; family Sphingomonadaceae; genus Sphingomonas; species Sphingomonas bisphenolicum. The sequence continues at coordinate 3,330,790 of NZ_AP018817.1, read as the reverse complement.
ATCACCCTGCGCGATGTCGAGGTCGATGCCCTTCAACGCCTGGAACGCGGTCGGGCCTTCGCCATAAACCTTGGTCGCGCCGCGCATGGCGATGATCGGATCAGCGATCGGCATGACGCGTCAGCTTCCACTCTGGCGGCCGGTGCCGCTAGGCTGGGATGGTGCTGCCGGCGCGCCGTTCGTCGGCGCGACCGGCGCGGTTTCGGGTGCGGCGTCGCCCGAATTGCCGAGCTTGCCGACGCTGGCGGGCGTGCCGTCGGCCGACGGATTGCTCTGGCGGCGGTCCGGCGCCCTGGTGTCGGCACCCGTATCGGCCTTCTGGTCCTCCGCCGGGGCTTCCTGGCCGGCCGCGAGCTGGCCGGTGATGACGCGCATTCCTGCCTTCAATGCGCCGCCCGTAACGGCGGTGCGCGATCCGTCGCTGGCGCCGACCGTTACCTGCAGCGCCTTGGGATTACCGTCCTCGCCGACGATATAGACGGTCTGGCTGCTGCCCGCGCCGAAATTGACCTGGCGCTTGGCGCCGCCACGGCGCATCCGGCCCGGACCCGGCAGGACGCTGGTGATGCCGCCGCCCTGCGCCGTGGCGCTGGGCTTGAAGCGCAGCGCGCTGTTGGGGACCAGCAGGACGTTCTGCAACTCCTGCGTCACGATATCCGCGGTCGCCGTCATGCCGGGGCGCAGCGTTTCGTCGTCATTATCGACCGACAGCACGGCGGTATAGGCGACCACCGTGCCCGTCGTGGACGTGGTGGTGGTCGTGGAGGAGGATGAACTGGTGGAGCTGTTCGACCCGACATTGACCCGAGTGACCTTCGCCGGGAAGGTGCGGCCGGGGAAGGCGTCGACGGCGAAGGTGGCGCTCTGGCCTTCCTTCACCTGGCCGACATCGGCTTCGTCCACCGATACTTCGACCTCCATCTGCGTCAGGTCTTCGGCCAGGGTGAACAGCACCGGCGCGTTCAGCGAGGCGGCGACGGTCTGGCCGGGTTCGATGTCGCGCGACAGGACGACGCCGTTCACCGGCGACACGATCTGCGCGATCGACAGGTTGGTCTGCGCCGTGGACAGTTGCGCGCGCGACACGTCCACCTGCGCCTGCGACGACCGCAGCGTGGCCAGCGCCGACTGATAGTCCGCGCGCGCGGCATCGATTTCGGTCTTGGCCGGCACCTTGCCGCCCGACAGGTTGAAGACGTTCAATTGCCGGTCGAGCGTCGCCTTGGCCAAGGCGACCTGCGCCTGCGCCTGCGCGACACTGGCCTGAGACGATGCGACCTGCGCCCGATTCTGGTTCACCGTGTCGACCAGCCGGCGGGTGTCCAGTTCAGCGAGCTTCTGCCCCTTGGTCACGCGATCGTTGACGTCGACATAGACCGCGGTGATCTTGCCGGACTGTTCGGACCCGACATCGACCTGGTTGATCGGCTTTAAATTGCCGGTGGCCGACACGCTGACGGTCAGGTCGCCCTGCCGCACTTCGCGCGTCGCATAATTGGGCTTGTCGTCACCTGAAAAGCAGCGCGCGAGCAACAGGATCGCGATCAGCAGGACGACGCCGATGCCGCCGCGGATCACCCATTTGCGCCACGGCTTTTCGGGCTTCGCGCCCAGAAAGTCGTCAAGATCCTGGTCTTTGGTCACATCATTGCTCATTTGGGCGATCGTCCATGCTCTGCCAGCCGCCGCCCAGCGCATTGTAAAGCTGGGCGATGGCCAGAACCTCGTCGGATTGCGCGGAAGCCAGGCTGTTGCGCGCGTTCAATAGGGTGGATTCGCTGGTCAGCAGCGTCTGGAAATCGGTCAGGCCCGCCTGATATTGGCTGCGCGCCAGGATCGCGGCGTTGTTCGATGCGTCATAGGCGACGGCGAATTCCGCCTTGCGCGCGCGGGCGCTGGTGAGCTGCGCCATGGCGTTCTCGACATCCTCCAGCGCGGTGAGGACGCTTTGTTTATAGGCGGCGAAGGCGGCGTCGGTCGCGGCCTTTTGCGACCGCACCTGCGATTGCAACCGCCCGCCGTCGAAGATCGTCTGCGCCACATTGGCGAAGACGCCGCCGGTGATCAGGCTGAACAGATCGCTGAAGGCGTTGGACGTGGTGGCGATATTGCCGCTGATGCCGAGCGAGGGATAAAGCTGCGCCTGCGCGACGCCGACCCGCGCGGTGGCGGCGGCCAGCGCCCGTTCGGCGCTGCGCACGTCGGGCCGCTGGCGCAGCGTGTCGGCAGGGATGCCGGTCGCGATCTGCGTCGACGCGACGGGAATGGGGGCGGGGGTTTCCAGCGCGCGGGTCGCGTCGCCCGGCGCCTGGCCCGTCAGCACCGCGATGCGGTTGAGGCTGCCCTTCAGGCTCGCCTCGATCTGCGGGATGGTCGCACTGGTCTGGGCCAGTTGCGCGCGGGCCTGCTGTTCGTCCAGCGACGAGACGAGGCCGGCCTGCAAGCGCCAGCTGGCAATGTCGAAATTATCCTTCTGGACGCGCTGGCTTTCGCGCGCGATGCGCAACTGTTCCTGCGCCAGCCGCGCCTGGATATAGTTGGTCGTCAGTTCGGATATGATCGTCATGCGGACATTGGCGAGGTCATATCCCGACGCGGCCAGATCCGCCCGTGCAGCTTCGGCAGTGCGGGACAGTTCGCCGAACAGGTCGATCTGCCAGCTCGCATTGGCGCCCAGCGAATAGGTGCTCGACCATTTGCTGGCGCCCGTGCTGATGACGTTGCCGCTGTCGTCGACGCGGGTGCCGCCCGCCTGACTGCGGTAATTCTTGCCGCCGCTGCCCGATCCGCTGATCTGCGGCAGGAAGCTGGCATTGGCCTGGCGCAGCGATTCCCGCGCCTGCCGCAACCGGGCCTGCGCCTGGACGATGTCCAGATTATTGGCGATGGCGCGGTCGATCAGGCCGCTGAGCGCCGGGTCGTTCAGCCGCGTCCACCAACTGGCGAGGTCGGCATCGCCGACCGGGGCGGAGGCGCCCTGGCTATAGGCTGCCGGCAGGCCCAGCGCAGCGCCCTGCGGCGCGCGATAGTCCGGCCCCGCCGCGCAGGCGGACAGGAGGAGCGCCGTGCCGCTGATCCAGCTTATGCGATATCGCACCTTTTCCTTGCACTCCGTCGTCGTTAAAGGGGCGGCCACGCTGCCCCGATCCGAAAGGGGGTTGATACGTCCGGCCCCTGACTGCCGCAGGGGTATGTACGGCTCAATGACATTTATGTCTCAAAGTGTATCGTGTTTGAATTTATGCGCTTTTTTAAGCGCCTTGTGGTCAGGGGATAAATGATGCGGGCATTTCTTTTTCCAGGGCAGGGCAGCCAGTCCGTCGGCATGGGCAAGGCGCTGGCCGACGCCAGCCCGGCCGCGCGGGAGCTGTTCCAGGAGGTCGATGACGCCCTGTCGCATCATTTGTTCCGGTTGATGGTGGAAGGACCGGAAGACCGGCTGACCCTGACGGAGAATGCCCAGCCCGCAATCATGGCCAACGCCATCGCGACGTTGCGCGTGATGCAGGCCGAAGGCGGTTTTTCGCTGGCCGAAAAGGGCGACTATGTCGCTGGCCATTCGCTCGGCGAATATAGCGCGCTCTGCGCCGCCGAAGCGCTGGACGTCGGCACCACGGCGCGGCTGCTCAAGCGCCGCGGCTACGCCATGCAGGAAGCCGTGCCGGTGGGCGAGGGCGCGATGGCTGCGCTGCTGGGCGCGGACATCGACAAGGCGCAGGCGCTGAGCGACGCTGCCGCACAGGGCGAAGTCTGCGCCGTGGCCAATGACAATGATCCGAGTCAGGTCGTCATTTCCGGCCACAAGGGCGCGATCGAGCGGGCCGTCGCCATGGTCAAGGATCATGGCATCAAGCGCGGCATCCTGCTGCCGGTATCCGCGCCATTCCACTGCGAACTGATGCAGCCCGCCGCGGATGCGATGGCGCAGGCGCTGGCCGCGTCCGCGCTGACCGCGCCGCTGCTGCCGGTCTATGCCAATGTGCTGGCCGCGCCGATCGCCGATCCTGAAGAGATCAAGGCTCGCCTGGTCGAACAGGTCACCGGCCGCGTCCGCTGGCGCGAATCCGTCGCCGCCATGTGGACCGCGGGCGTCACCGACTTCGTGGAAGTGGGCGGCAAGGTGCTTGGCCCCATGGTCAAGCGCATCGCTCCCGATGCGACCGTGCGCAGCATCGTGACGATGGACGATATCGAGGCGGCGCTGGCGGCTTTTTGACCCTCTCCCGTCATCCCCGCCTCCGAGGGGATGACGGGCATTATGGATGAAAGGATTATCCATGTTCGACCTAACAGGCATGACCGCGCTGGTGACCGGCGCTTCGGGGGGCATCGGCTCGTCGATCGCCAGGGCGCTGGCCGCGCAGGGCGCGACCCTCGCGCTTTCGGGCAGCAATGAGGAGAAGCTGAAGGCCTTCGCCGCCGAACTTGGCGGCGACCATAAGACGATCGTCTGCAACCTCAGCGATCCGGCCTCGGTGGATGCGCTGGTGCCGCAGGCGGTCGAAGCACTGGGCGGCCGGCTCGACATCCTCGTCAACAATGCCGGCATCACCCGCGACAATCTGATCCTGCGCATGAAGGACGAGGAATGGAGCCAGGTGATCCAGGTCAATCTGGAGGCTGCGTTCCGTCTGGTCCGCGCCGCCGCCAAGCCGATGATGAAGGCGCGCTTCGGCCGCATCATTTCCATCACTTCGGTGGTCGGCGTCACCGGCAATCCGGGCCAGTCCAACTATTGCGCGTCGAAGGCGGGCATCATCGGCATGTCCAAGTCGCTGGGCCAAGAACTGGCGAGCCGCGGCATCACCGTCAACTGCGTCGCGCCCGGCTTCATCCGGTCGGCCATGACCGATGCGCTGAACGATGCGCAGAAGGGCGCGATCCTCCAGAAAATCCCGGTCGGCGATCTGGGCGACGGCGACGATATCGGCGCGGCGGTGGTCTATCTGGCGAGCAAGGAGGCCGGCTACGTCAACGGTCAGACGCTGCACGTCAATGGCGGCATGGCGATGATCTGATCGCGTCGTCGATCGCGAAACCAAGGGGGGCCGGGCGCTGTGCGTTCCGGCCCTTTCTAATAACCGGCGCGTTTCAGCACCTGCTTCACCGCCGCGATGGTCTTCACCTTCGCCACCTGATCCGGCCCGTCGCGTCGGCCGCAATCGCAGGCATAATGCTCGAACATCCGCTCGGTCGCCTTGACCGGGGTCAGCGCCGTCTGGCCGGGCTTCCAGTCGTCGAGGATGCGTATGTCGTAAAGGGTGCCGCTGACGTCATAATGGCGAATGTGCCAGGCGAGGATGACGATCAGTTCCCTCGCCGCATCCCGGTCCGCATTGGCGAAGCCGATCGCGGCGATATCGGGCGATCCGCCCTCCTGCTCGCCGATGGTGACGCTGACCGGCGCGCCGTTCCCCTGTTCGGGCAGCATCACCAACTGCCGTTCTGCCTCGTCCTGCGGGCCGGCCAGATAGTCGGCGAAGATCACCGCCCGGCCATTCCATGCGGCGGGGGTGACGTTCACCGCCTCTGCCGGCAAGCCCAGCCGCCGGGCCGCCCGATGCTGCGTACTGGCGGCATGGGCGGCGCTATCCTGCGCGACAGCGGGGGGCGCCGCCGTCAAGGCGAGGGCCAACGCTATGACGATTCGCTTCACGCTTCGACCCGTCGCGTCATGATCCGCAGCCAGGGCGGGAGCGCGCCATCCAGCACCGCCGCCCGCCGCAGCGCCAGCGCCAATACCGCCATGGCCGCGATCAGGTTCACCGGCACATGGGTCAGTTCCGACAGCGACCGGCCGAACAGCGGCGCGATCCAGGCATAGGCGAGCCATGTCGGCTCCCAGCGCAGCGCGCCGCGCGCCCGCATGTCCGCCGCCATGAAGGCGATGGCGACGCCCAGCAGCACGAAATCATAGTCCAGCACATAGGGGGTGCAGAGCAGGGCCGCGCTCAAGGCCGCCGCGCCGCGCACCGCCATCGATCCGCGTCGCGCGGCGATCGCGGCCGCGGCGATGGCGATCGCGGTGACGACGCCCTGCACGGCATAGGCGAAGGGGATCGATCCGCCCCATTGGCGGATCGCGGAAAAGGGGCTCTGGATCTTTTCCCAGCCCGTCGCGCCGGCCTCTATGATGATATGCTGCGTCAGCGGCAGGGACTCGATGAAGGCCTGCCACACCGGCCATCCCCAGATGGCCAGCGTCACCAGGCAGAGCACCGCGACGGTGAGGCCGGCCGATACGAAAGCGCGGATATTGCCCCGCGCCAGGATCAGCACAGGGATCAGCACGGCGAATTGCGGCTTGTAGACCAGCGCGCCGAGCAGCATTCCCGCAACCCATGGCCGCTTGTCGAGCAGCAGCATGCCCGCGCCCAGCAGGCTGGCGGTCAGGAAGGCATTCTGGCCATGGCCCAGGCACACCAGCACGACGGGCGCGCCCAGCGCCACCAGCATCGCATCGCGATCGTCCGGCAGGATGCGCCGCACCAGCGCGAGGGCCAGCATCAGCGTCATCCCCTGCCAGATCAGCAGCGCCGCGACATAGGGAAATTGCGCCAGCAGGGTCGCGACGATCAGGAAGGGCGGGGGATAGTGCCAGCCGTAAAAGGGGATGGCGGGATCATGATGGACCTGCTTCTGGACCTCATAATGGGTCGGCCAGTCCCACGCCTGTGGCGCGCGGCCGTGATCGGCCATCCAGCCGGCGGTCCAGACGTTGGAGAAATCGGTGCCGAGCGGTCGGCCCAGCGAATCTACCGTCCCATGCGCGGTCGCGAACAGGTAAAGCAGGCCGATCACTGTCGACGCCAGCACCAATATCGCCGTCAGCCGGACGCGCGCACGGGTGACGAAAGGGTCGGGAGAAGGGACGATGGCCATGCTGCACCCCTCGCATAAGCGGCTGAAATTTTGGTAAACAGACGGTTATCGGGAGGCAATCGGCCATTTTTTGTTGCCGGATCGTCGCGTCAGGCAATGTGGGGGCTTGGCGACCTAGCCTCTTGCCTCTATCGGAGCTTGGCACTAGGGCTGCCTTAACGGTTGTTCAGACCACCAACGATACCCAGTAAGAAGGACCACTCATGAGTGAGACCGCGGATCGCGTAAAGAAAATCGTCGTCGAGCATCTGGGCGTTGAAGCCGAAAAGGTGACCGAGGACGCCAGCTTCATCGACGATCTGGGCGCGGACAGCCTGGACATCGTCGAACTGGTGATGGCGTTCGAAGAAGAATTCGGCGTCGAAATCCCCGACGACGCTGCCGAGAAGATCGCGACCGTCAAGGATGCGATCGACTATATCGACAGCAAGCAGTAAGGCGTTTTGCGGCCCGCGCCGACGCGCCGGGCCGCCCTACGCGTTAGGAAATGGCTCCTCCTGTCCGGTGACCCCGGAATGCGGGGAGCCTTTTCGTATCTGGCGCGCCGTTCACAAGTCCGCCGCAAGGGGCTAGACGGGACGGCGCGGAGCCAAATGGAATATTTCGGAGCAAGCATATGCGTCGTGTCGTCGTAACCGGCCTTGGCATGGTCAGCCCGCTCGGCGGGGATGTGGAAACCAGCTGGAAGAACATCATCGCGTCCAAATCGGGCGCAGCCACGATCACGCGCTTTGATCCGACCGACTATAAATGCCGCATCGCCTGCGAAGTGAAGCCGGCAACCCATGAATATGGCTATGATCCGGGGCTGGACGTCGATCACAAGATCCAGCGCCAGGTCGACCTGTTCATCGTGTTCGGCATTTCCGCCGCCAGCCAGGCGCTGCGCGACGCGGGCCTCGACAATATGTCCGAGGAAGAGCGGCTGCGCGCCGGTTGCTCGATCGGGTCGGGCATCGGCGGCCTGCCGGGCATCGAAAGCGAATCGCTGGTATTGGCCAACAAGGGGCCGAGCCGGGTTTCCCCGCACTTCGTTCATGGCCGCCTCATCAACCTGATCTCCGGCCAGGTGTCGATCAAATATGGCCTGATGGGGCCGAACCATGCGGTCGTCACCGCCTGTTCGACCGGCGCCCATTCGATCGGCGACGCCGCGCGCATGATCGCGATGGACGATGCCGACGTGATGCTGGCGGGCGGCGCGGAAAGCGCGATCTGCCCGATCGGCATCGCCGGTTTCGCCCAGGCGCGCGCGCTCAGCACCAATTTCAACGACGCGCCGGAAAAGGCGAGCCGCCCCTATGACGTCAACCGCGACGGCTTCGTCATGGGCGAAGGCGCGGGCGTGGTGGTGCTCGAAGAATATGAACATGCCAGGAAGCGCGGCGCGAAAATCTACGCCGAAGTGATCGGCTATGGCCTGTCGGGCGACGCCTATCATGTCACCGCGCCCCATCCGGAAGGTTCGGGCGGCTTCCGCTCGATGCAGATGGCGCTCAAAAAGTCGGGCCTCAGCCTCGAAGATATCGACTATGTGAACGCCCACGGCACCTCGACCCCGCTGGGCGACGAGCTGGAACTGGGCGCGGTCAAGCGGCTGTTCGGCGATCATCTGGGCAGCATGTCGATGTCCTCCACAAAGTCGGCGATCGGCCATCTGCTGGGCGGCGCGGGTGCGGTGGAGAGCATCTTCTGCATCCTCGCCATGCGCGACGGGATCGTGCCGCCGACGCTCAACCTCGACGAGCCGAGCGAGAGCTGCAAGGGCGTGGACCTGGTCCCGCACGTCGCCAAGGAGCGCAAGGTGCGCGCGGTGCTGAACAACTCCTTTGGTTTCGGCGGCACCAACGCCTCGCTCATCATGAAGGCGATCTGACTTTGGATCGTCATTGCGCACCCCGGCGAAGGCCGGGGGAAGCCATCCACGGGCGCGTCACGGGATGGCTTCGCTCCGCTTGCAATGACGATATGGGCTGACGGCGATGGCCCGGCGTTCTAGATCCACCCCCACACGCCGCCTCGCCGGCGTCATCCTTCTGATCGGCCTGGCCGTTGCGGCCTCCATCGCCTTCCGCTTCGTCTATGGCTGGAGCGAGCAGGGGCCGGCGACGCAGGATATCAGCATCGTGGTGCCGGAAGGATCGACCCTGTCCGACGCGGCGGTGCTGCTGAAGCGGGCGGGCGCGGTGCGCTCCGCCGACGCCTTCCTGACGCGGGCGAAGGTGTTCGGCGCGGGCAAGTCGATCAAGGCGGGTGAATTCGTCATCCCCGCCGGCGCCAGCAACAGCGACATCCTGTCCATCCTGCAAGGCGGCAAGACGCTGACCCGGCTCATCACCATTCCCGAAGGCATGCCTTCCCTTCTGGTGCATGAACGGCTGATGGCGAACGACCAGTTGACCGGCAGCATCCCGGTGCCGGAGGAGGGCAGCGTGCTGCCCGACAGCTACGCCTTCGACAAGGGCGAGCCGCGCGCCGCCGTCCTCAAACGGATGCAGGCGGCGATGGACAAGGCGCTGGCCCAGCTCTGGGCCGAGCGCGCGCCCGAAACCATCGCCAAATCGCCGAAGGAGGCGATCATCCTGGCCAGCATCGTCGAAAAGGAAACCGGCGTGCCGTCCGAACGGCCGATGGTCGCGGGCGTCTATAGCAACCGGCTGCGCACCAACATGATGCTCCAGGCCGACCCGACGATCATCTATCCCATCACCCGCGGCAAGCCGCTGGGCCGCCGCATCCGCAAGTCGGAGATCGCGGCGGTCAATGATTACAATACCTATGCCATGGTCGGCCTGCCCAAGGGGCCGATCGCCAATCCGGGGCGGCTGTCGATCCTGGCGGTGCTGCACCCGGCGCAGACCAAGGCGCTCTATTTCGTCGCCGACGGCAAGGGCGGCCACATCTTCGCCGACACCTACCAGCAGCATAATGAGAATGTGCGCAAATGGTTCGAGATTCGCCGCGCGCGCGGCGAATTGTGAAGGCGCGTTACCGGAATTTATGGCCGCTCGCCGCGGCGTTGCTGCCGTTCAACGCCGACGCCCAAACCCATGATCCGGCGATCCGTCATTCCGCGCGCTGCCTGATTGTGGTGGCGTCGCTGGCGTCGAGCGAGGATGCGACGCTGAAAATGTCCGGCCTGCTGGGTTCGCTCTTCTTCGCCGGTCAGATTTTCGGCGCGGAGTCGGATATCGATCTTGCAAGTCTGATGAAGCGCGAGGCGATCGATATCGACGAACGCCTGACCAAGGAACTGCTCGTCCAATGTGGCGGCGAACTGCAGCGGCGCGGCGGTCAGATCAGCGCGGCAGGGGAGGCCCTGAAGGCGATGAGTGGCAACGCGCGCTGATCCCGCGGCTTAACTCAGCGCAACACCCCCTTCGCCACCAGCGACCGGGCATAGAGCCATGCGAACAAAGCGACGGCGAAGATCAGGGCGGGGAAGGGGACGGTGACCGCCCAGCCCTTTTCCGCCAGCAGGTTCGTGCCGAGGAACGTATATCCGAACTGCGCGATCACGCAGACCAGCGAGATCAGGCACAGGAAGGGCGCGATTGCCTTGCGCAGCAGCAACGCGATGGCGCCCAGGGTGCCGGTCGCCACGGCGATGGCATAGACGATCCAGACCCAGGCAGGCATCAGCGCGAAGGCGCGCGCGCTGGCGGGGTCGGTCCGCGCCAGTTCATGCACGTCCATTGTATATTGCATGGTGAAGGCGGCGATGCCCATCAGCCCCCACAGCAGCAAAATGACGCCGATGATCGTGACGCTACGCGACGTGGCCATGATGTCCCCCTCCTTGCTTCACGCCGCTGCGCCGTGCAGGACGCCAAGGATAAATCATACACCCGATCGCTGCGGACAGGAAGAGACATGACGATAGCGGAACGAGGCGCGCCGGTCATCGTCACGGCGCTGATGGGCGCGGCGGATTTCGCCTGGGCGGACGGGCTGCGGCGCGCGCATTTTCCGCCCGATCGCAATATGCTGCCGGCGCATATCACGCTGTTCCACCATCTGCCGCCCTCGCTGTTGCCGGAACTGGCGGATCGGTTGAAAAGGCTGTGCCGCGGGCCGGCGCCTGCCGCGACGCTCGCCGCGGTCATGTCGCTGGGGCAGGGGGTCGCCTATCGCATCGACAGTCCTGGCCTGATGACGATGCGCGACGATCTGGCGGATGCCTTCACCGGCCTGCTGACCCCGCAGGATCAGGCCCGCCCGCGCCTCCACGTCACGGTCCAGAACAAGGTGAGGCCGGACGTGGCGAAGGCGCTGGCGGCGCAATTGGCGGCGGATTTCCGACCGCGCGCCTTCACGATCGCCGGCCTCGCCGCCTGGCACTACCGCGGCGGGCCGTGGGACCTGGCGATGAAGGCGATGTTCAGGGGGTAGGGACGAAGCAACGGTCTGCAATCAGCCATATTCCGTCATGCCAGCCTTCGCTGGGATGACGAAATGAAAGTGGCTCTGTCCGTTTACCACCCAGTTCAGCCATTTTCGGCGTGTCCCGCACGCCGTCCGCCGCCAGCCCGGACCCGAACGAAATCCGCGCCCTTCAGGCCAGTCCCACTTCCTTCAACGGCACGCTCGCATCGGCCAGTTGCGCCAGGTCCAGCGCTGCGCCGCCGATCACATGGGCGCGGCCCTGCACATAGTCCTTGACCATGTTGACGCAATCGAGCGCGATCACCTTGCCGCCCTTCAGATAGACGACGGAAAAGCTGCGATTGGCCGTGTCGCCGCGCAGGATCGCCTGATCGAAGCCGGTCGATAGCCCCACCGTCTGCAACTTCAGGTCATATTGGTTCGACCAGAACCAGGGCACGGCATCATAGGCCTCTTCCTTGCCCATGATATGGGCGACCGCGACCTTCGCCTGGTCGTTGGCGTTCTGCACCGATTCCAGCCGCATCTGCGCGCCGCCGGCGAAGCGGTTGGCATGGGCGGCGCAATCGCCCACGGCATAGATGTCGGGCAGCGAGGTGCGACAAAATTCATCGACATCGACACCATTGCCGCCCGCCGCGCCCGCCGCGATCAGCGGGCCGGTTTCGGGGATGATGCCGATGCCCACGATCACCATGTCGGTTTCGATCCGCTCGCCATCCTGCATCAGCACGGCGGTGGCCTTGCCGTCCGTCACCTCGATACAGTCCATCCGTGCGCCGGTGCGCAGGTCGACGCCATGGGCGCGATGCTCGGCTTCGTAGAAGCGCGACAGCTCTTCGCCCGCGACGCGCGCCAGCACCCGGTCCAGCGCTTCGAGCAGTACGACCGTCTTGCCGAACTTGGACAGGACGGCCGCGGCCTCCAGCCCGATATAGCCGCCGCCGATGATGGTGACATGGGTGATGCTGTCGATCTTGGCCATCATCGCATCGACATCGTCGCGGCGGCGCACGGCATGGACATTGCGCGCGTCCGCGCCGTTGCAGGTCAGCATCCGGGGGCTGCCCCCGGTGCACCAGATCAGCTTGCCATAGCCGATCTCCTCGTCGCCCGCGGTCACGAACTTGCCCACCGGATCGACATTCTTCACGCGCTTGCCCAGCAGCATGTCGATATGGCGTTCGCCCCAGAAGGTCGCGGGGCGGATCAGGATGCGGTCGAAGCTCTTGTCGCCCGCAAAATATTCCTTGGACAGCGGCGGACGTTCATAGGGCGGATATTGCTCATCGCCGATCATCGCGATCGATCCTTCGAAGCCCGCCTGCCGCAGCGCGATCCCCGCCTGCGCGCCCGCATGGCCCGCGCCCACGATCAGAACGTCATAATAGCTCATCCGCCTACTATCCTCTTTGCCCTGTTTGCGCCGCTGATTGGCGCGCTTTGCGGCAGGAGGCAAGTACGATGTCTATCGTTGGGATGATATTTGGTAGCGGAGGACCGAGTCCATCAAGCTCCATTACGCGGCGATTGCCGTTCAGGATCGCTGGGGTTGGATGAGCCTGATTGGACCAGCGTGCATGATTTGATAGTGTCGATTCATGCGAATAAAGCTAATGGCAGATTACGAGTGCGCCCCGCTTTGGCGGGATGAGGCTGGTCACGTCGGGGAGGTCCGACCAGAAGATTTGGGGATCAGCGATCTTCTCTATGATGACCTCTGGCAGTGGGCGGCTGTATATGACGCGACGCTGCGGGTTGATGATCCGGCAGCTTCCGCGTTCAACTCGGCTGCCGAGGAGCAAGCCTTCCATGAACAAGGCAGACACCTGACGGAACGCTTGAGGCGGGAACTCGCGGGTCGCGGGCAGGTTCGCTATTGGCTTGATGCTTGAATAATAGGCTTCACATCGACAGCGGATGCCTATTTGGGAACCCTCCATGATGCCGGTAGGTCGGGGAAATGCCCCCATCTGCTCCAAGCTACATCTTGCCCCATCGGCTTTGTCGCCAGCCCCCATTCTGGTGGGTCAGGAAATCCGTGCCAAATATTCTGGATCAGAATAAGGTCTTCTCCATCGACGACCGCGTAAAACTCCGCGTCCACGAATTCGAACCATTCTTTATCTTTCCCGAATATGCCTTCGGATGGGAAGCGCTTCCACGGCAACCGCGTCCAATCGATTGCCTTGAGCGCTCTCTCGTGAAAGCCAAGCTCCTGTTCGTCAGCTTCTGCGCCTGTGAGGGTGTATGGAATCGGTTCCCATTCCGGCAGCACTTCGTGGCGTCGATAAATACTCATGCCCGAAAGTGCCTCTTCGGGTGAACTTCTTCAACAAAGATATGTGAGGTCAAGGACTGTAATGGTAGCGGAGGAGGGACTTGAACCCCCGACACGCGGATTATGATTCCGCTGCTCTAACCAGCTGAGCTACTCCGCCCCAAAGGGCCTCGCCGGGCGCTGCGCCCTGCGGTGAGGCGGCGCTATACGCAGCGAGGACGGGTCGGTCAACGGGGTTTGCGCAAATCTTGTGCGATCATTTCCGGCGGACTTCCCAGCTGGCCGGATAGCTGTCCAGCGCGTCGTCATCCACCGCCTCGATCGCTTCGCTGACCAGCGGGCCAAGTGTCGCCATGTCGGGATTATGACCGGCGCCCGACGCGATCAGCCAGTCGACGGGGTGGCCGGCGGCGGCGAACAGGGCCGTGGCCTGGCCCATGTCGACGCGATCGTCGGCGGTGCCGTAAAACATCACCAGCGGCGCCTTGATCTTGGTCGCGGCGTCCAGATTATTCCATTTGTCGGGCAGCAGGGCGCTCACCCCGCCCGGCGCGGATTCGGCCAGCTTGTCGAACGTGGACAGGGTGACGACGCCCGCGACCGGCACCGTCGCCGCGACATGCAGCGCCACCGCGCCGCCCAGCGAATGGCCGACCAGGAAGATGCGCGCGTTCGATCCCACCAGCCGGCGGGCCTGTTCGATATAGGCGCGACCGTCGCGCATCAGCCCGGCCTGGGTCGGGCTGCCCGGATTGCCGCCAAAGCCGCGATAGGACACGACGATGACATGATCGCCCCGGCCGGTCAGATGTTCGGCATAGCGGGCCGCGACACCCTGGTTCGATCCCCGGCCGTGGAAGAAGAGGATGACGTCGCGGTCCATCGGATCGCCGGGCCAGTAATAGCCGGTCAGCGCCAGCCCGTCCGCCGTCCGTACCGGGAGTGCCTGCGGCCGGACATGGGTCCATTGCGCGATATCTATCTGCGCCCCGTTCGCCTTGTATATCTGGTCGCGCACTGCGCCGGCGCAGCCGGTCAGGGTCAGCGATGCGGCGATCGCCCAGCGGGCCAGGGGCCGGTTGAAACGGCTCATCGTCGGTTTTCTCCCACTTCATGGTCCTTTTGAGGACGGCGGCGCGAAACCGTCAATGGTCGTGCGCAGAAACGAAACACCATGGCTTTTCCACCATATATCCTGAATGGCACGGCAACCTTTTGCCCGCTCGCCATTTTTGCCTTGCAATCGCCACAGCGCGGCGCACTAATATTGCAATGCACAACCGGCCCTGTCGGCCGAGGGAGGAACGTCCAATTGCCCTTCCATGAAATGTTTGAGCCGGATGGTTCGATACGCCCCTGTTATGACGAAGTGCAGAAATGGGTGGAGCGAACGGGCATTGCCGGACTCAATCGCCGCATGGACGAGGCCGAGGCGATCTTCCGCCGCATCGGCATCACCTTCGCCGTCTATGGCGAGGGCGGCGATCCGGAACGGCTGATCCCCTTCGACCTGCTGCCGCGCATCTTCACCGCGAACGAATGGCGTGTGCTGGACAAGGGCATTCGCCAGCGGGCGCGCGCGCTCAACGCCTTCCTGCACGACGTCTATCATCGCGGCGAGATCGTGAAGGCCGGCATCATGCCCGCCGACATCATCTACAAGAACAGCGCCTATCTGGCGGAAATGGCCGACTTCACCCCGCCGGGGAAGGTCTATAGCCATATCGTGGGCATCGACATCGTGCGCACCGGGCCGGGCAGCTTCGAGGTGCTGGAGGATAATTGCCGCATCCCCTCTGGCGTCTCCTACATGCTCGAAAATCGCGAGATCATGACGCGCATGTTTCCGGAGCTGTTCAACCAGGGCATCGTCGCGCCGGTGGACGATTATCCCGCCGAATTGCTCAAAAGCCTGAAGGAAGTGGCGCCGCCGGCGTGCAAGGGCGATCCGGTCGTGGTCGTGCTGACCCCCGGTTCGCTCAACAGCGCCTATTATGAGCATAGCTTCCTCGCCGATCTGATGGGCGTGGAACTGGTCGAGCCGGCCGATCTGTTCGTCGACGAAGACCGGGTGTGGATGAAGACCACGCTGGGGCCGAAGGCGGTGGACGTCATCTATCGCCGCATCGACGACGAATATATCGATCCCTTGGTGTTCCGCCCTGATAGCCTGCTGGGCGTGCCGGGCATCTTCAACGTCTATCGCAATGGCGGCGTCACGCTGGCGTCGGCGCCGGGCGCGGGGATCGCGGACGACAAGGCGGTCTATATCTACGTGCCGGAGATGATCCGCTTCTATCTGGGCGAGAAGCCGATCCTCGACAATATCCAGACCTGGCAGTGCGGCAAGCCGGACGAGATGGCCTATGTGCTGGACAATCTGCACGAGCTGGTGGGCAAGGAAGTCCATGGATCGGGCGGCTATGGCATGTTGATCGGCCCCAAATCGACCAAGGACGAAGTCGCCGCCTATGCCGCGCGGATCAGGGCCAATCCTGGCGAGTTCATCGCCCAGCCGACGCTCGATCTGTCGACCGTGCCGACGCTCGGCCCGGCGGCGGTGGTGGGCCGCCACGCCGATTTCCGCCCCTATTGCCTGGTCGGCAAGCAGATCCGCCTCGTCCCCGGCGGCCTGACCCGCGTCGCGCTGACCGAAGGGTCGCTTGTCGTGAACTCCAGCCAGGGCGGCGGCGTCAAGGACACCTGGGTCTTGCAGGATTAATGCGGATGCCCTCTCACTTCCTTCCCATCGAGATCACCCCATGCTGAGCCGGACCGCCGAAAATCTCTTCTGGATGGCGCGCTATATGGAGCGGGCGGAGGCGACCGCGCGGCTGCTGACCATGGGGCAGCGCATGGCGATCCTGCCCGGCGCGCATCATCGCGACGAATGGCGGTCGGTCGTCCGCGCCACCGGCGCCGGGCATCAATTCCCCGAAGGCACGATCGTCACCGAAAGCGACGCCGTGTCCTTCCTGATGCTGGACGCGGACAATCCCAGCTCGATCCGCTCCTGCCTGCTCAAGGCGCGCGCCAACGCCAAGTCCGCCCGCACCATGTTGACGCAGGACATGTGGGAAGCGCTGAACGACGGCTGGCGCAAGCTCGACAGCTATGATGTCGGCGAAGCGCGCCAGCAGCTCCCCACGCTGATCGACTGGGTCAAGACCCGCGTCATGACCTTCCGCGGCGCCGCCCATTCGGGCCAGCTCCGCAACGAAGGCCACGACTTTTTGCGCGCCGGCTCCGCGCTGGAACGGGCGCAGATGACGCTGCGCCTGCTGGACGTCAAATATTATGTCCTGCTGCCCGAAACCGAAGTGATCGGCGGCAATCGCGACCATTATCAATGGACGTCGGTGCTGCACGCGCTGTCGGGCAGCCGCGCCTATCACCATGTCTATGGCGGCACCTACACGCCCTGGCAGATCACCGATTTCCTGATGCTCAACCGGCTGTTCCCGCGCAGCGTCGCCTATTGCTACGACCAACTGGCCTATCGGCTCAACCGGCTGGCGGGCTGGCATGACGCGCGCGCCGCCTGCCATGATACGGTGCAGGAGATGGTCGCCGCGCTGGAGAAGTTGGACAGCGGCGAAATCTTCCGCTTCGGCCTGCATGAAACGGTGCAGCACGGCCTGTCGATGACCAACCGGCTGGGCGCGGAAATCGCGCAGGCCTATCATTTCGGCTGATCGGGAAAGGAACGGCCGACGCGCATACCGGGTAAGGGGGACGTCATGAAATTGCTGGTTCGCCACCAGACCGTCTATCGCTACGCGGCCACCGCGGGGCGGGTGGCGATGCGGCTGAAGCTGATGCCGGTCGATACGCCGGCGCAGAGCGTGCTGGACTGGCAGGTCAGCGTCAATGACGAGCCGCTTACCGGCTTTCGCCGCAACAGCTATGGCGAGATGGAGACGATCTGGATTCGCCACGACCGGCTCGATCATGCCGTGATCGTGGCGGAGGGGCTGGTCGATACGCGCGAAAGCCATGGCGTGGTCGGTCATCTCGACAGTCGCGTCGACCCGCGCTATTTCCTGCGCGATACGCCCCTGACGCGCGCGTCGGACGGCATTGCCGCCATGGCGCGCGCGGCGCCGACCGGGGAAGGCCCGCTGGCGCAGCTCCATGCGCTTTCGGCCGCGGTCAGCGACGCCGTACAGTATCGCGCCGGCGTCACCAGCTCGGCGACCAGCGCGGCCCAGGCCTTCGCGCTGGGTGCGGGCGTCTGCCAGGACCATGCCCAGATATTCATCGCCGCCGCCCGCGTGATCGGGCGACCCGCCCGCTATGTATCGGGCTATCTGCTGGCCGGCGACGGCAGCGCGCTGCACGAAACCCATGGCTGGGCCGAAGCCCATGTGCCGGGCCTTGGCTGGATCGGATTCGATCCGTCTAACCGGGTATGCGTCACCGAACGCTATCTCCGCCTCGCCAGCGGTCTGGACGCCGATGACGCCGCGCCGATCCGGGGTTCGGTGACCGTCGCGGGCGATATCTGGATTGACGCGGACGTCCGTATCGCGCAGGCGGAAGAAGGCGTCGAGGAACGACAGCTGCAACGGCAGCAACAACAAAGCGTCCCGCCGCCCGAACAGACGGGTTAATATACGCGATCGCAGGTCATATGGTGCATCCGATGATAGGGCGAATCGCGACAGACAGAATATAGGGGGCCAGCGGGCCGTGACTTATTGTGTGGCCGTGCGCGTCGATCAGGGACTGGTCATGCTGTCCGACACCCGCACCAATGCGGGCATGGACAATATCGCGCGCTTCCGGAAAAGCTTCACCTATCATGTGCCGGGCGAGCGCGCGATCACGCTGATGTGCTCGGGCAATCTGTCGATCACCCAGGGGGTGAAGGCGACGCTGAGCAAGGCGATCAAGGAATCGACGCTCGATCCCGATGTCGAAACCATCCTGAATTGCGATACCATGCACCGCGCGGCGCAGATCGTGGGCGACGCGATGCAGAAGATGCAGCAGCGCTATCGCGAGAATATCGAGATGGGCGGATCGGGTTCCGGCGCATCGATCATGATTGCGGGCCAGCGCAAGGGCGGCAAGCCGCGCCTCTACCTCATCTATTCCGCCGGCAACTTCATCGAGGCGACGGAGGACACGCCCTTCTTCCAGATCGGCGAGCATAAATATGGCAAGCCGATCCTCGACCGGATCATCAGCCGCGAAACCAGCCTGGAGGATGCGACCAAGGCGGTGCTGGTGTCGATGGATTCAACCCTGCGCTCCAACCTGTCGGTCGGCATGCCGCTCGACCTGACGGTGATCGCGACCGACGCCTTCGACTTCCGCGTCCGCACCCGGATCGAGGCGGACAATGAGGAGTTCCTGACGATCTCCCAAGGCTGGGGCGCGGCATTGCGCAAGGGCTTTGAGGATTTGCCCAACGTACTGGATTGAGCGGGGCTAAGGGCGGAGTTGCGTCAAACCAAGCCGTTTAACATTGGTATCACTGCGCCGAAATGCAGACATCCAGATCACGACCGTATCTCGGGATAAGGCTGCCTCTTACTCAGCGGCGCCGCAAAAATTGACATCCGACTCAGGTCGGCTGTCTATGCCGCGTGAGTGTCAGCTATCTCCGCAAGCGCGATCCGAACCGGACAGTCGCCCAATGGCCATGATCCAAAGTCGATAACCCACCGCACTCGGCTGAACATCACAGTTGCCCCTGGAATGTCCAGAACTGGTAGGATCGAACGTATACCCGTACAGCGTGGAACCCACCTGATTTGGCTAACAGCAAGGTCAGGAGAGGCCTATGCGCCGAAACGTGAGATTGACCCTTGGTCCTATATTCCCTCGCTCCTTTGCGATCCCATGTTTGTATAGGCGCTGAGTTTCACCTTTCATTAGAAGTAAGCTGCCTGATGCAAGAGGAACCTTGGCTATTTTGGCGGATTCATCAACCTTGCTCTTGAATGCCAGCGCTCGTTCTGCACCAAGACTTACAGAGGCGATGGTCGGACGCGCCCCTAATTCCTTCTCATCGTCACTGTGGAACCCCATGCTGTCGTTTCCGTCTCTGTAGTAATTAAGAAGGACGCTATTAAATACCTCCCCGGCCATATCCTCGACAACAGATCGTATTTCTAAAATCAATTCACTCCATGAAAGAGGGCTAAGTTTAATTCCGGAGTAACTGTAGTTACTTTGAGGATCACCATACCAAGCTATCAATCGGGGCTGCTGATGTACTTTTCCCCAAACCCGAACGCTTTCTTGTCGCCAAGGCGTCTCACTTAAGAGCCGGTGCAAGTAGTGTTCTGGGTCTGAAGCAAGGCCCAGATTTGGCCAATACATCACATCGGCTCCCGGCAATCGAATTTGTTCCGGCCCTGATTGAAAGGAGAAGAGATCGGTCATTAGCTCTTTTCCAGAATCCTTATCGAGAGATAGGATTGCACCTTTGGAGATTGGCCAAACTTTGCCTTGTAGATCGCTACGCTGTCTGTCTGCTCTGAGAAGCGTGGAAGCATCCGATTGTTGTCAAAAGAGTATAGGCATTTGACGTCGGAGCGAGCCTTGCTCCACTGATAATCAAAATACTCGTTGAAATCGCTATGCCCGTTATCGACGTACACAAATTTCGCGCCCGACTTCGCTTCATCAAAGAGCATTTTCCAAAACTGCGTCACGACACCCGTTTGGTCGAAAGCCATTACCTCTGAAACAAAGTAACTCAGCGTAAATAGGTCGGCGCTCAAAAACTTTTTTTGGCTCGACCATGTGGAAGGCTGCGTCACATCCAATGGCTGAAAATTCACATTGACCGGCACTGATGCGCTGAGCGCGTCACCAATCTCAGTCCAAGTGTCTGCCCACGCCTGCTCGCCGTCAACAAGATAGCAAGTCAGTCTGTCAAGCTTGATACCACTATCGGCTATGAATTTGATGACACCGACTATATCGCTTCCTGG
This sequence comes from Sphingomonas bisphenolicum, assembly GCF_024349785.1. NCBI lineage: Bacteria > Pseudomonadati > Pseudomonadota > Alphaproteobacteria > Sphingomonadales > Sphingomonadaceae > Sphingomonas > Sphingomonas bisphenolicum. The sequence continues at coordinate 3,310,291 of NZ_AP018817.1, read as the reverse complement.
ACCGCCTCCGATGCAAGACAGCCTGGTGTTTGAGGAAGGAAAGACTGCAACCGGTACGGATTGAAGGGCCTGAACGACGTAATCTCCGTGAGAGGCCGTATATTTGTACACATAAGCGAACCGAGTTGCCGGATCTTTATAGTCTATCGGTGTCCTACTCATATTGTTGAGCGAGCCATAACACATTGAAAGGTAGGCCATGCGCTTTTTGATTTCTGCATCAAGAGCCGAGCCATAGATTGCCGACCCTTCGGCATACAGTTCATCGAGCGCCAGCTTTACCAGTTCAAAAAGCGTCATTTTCTCTCCTTTCACGCCTGCGCGCTCACAGCATGATGATCCGTGGAGGTAGATCATGCAATTGCGGAAGCGGGATTATTTCCGATTCTTCGCCGGGCAAGCCGTTTACACGATCATCTAGCACTCGTGATATGCTTTGCGCCGCTATTTTCGCGACGGTTTATGGCTATGGTAGGAAAAAAATTACAACGTGACTAAGTAAGGTCTGCTATCTTTACTGTCCGGCTCTGAACCGGACATTCCGAAATCGGCCAATCCCAGCCCCTCCAACATCCTTCCCAAATAGGATTTCGTCTGATCTACCCTCGGTATGGATCAGCCTTCATCCATCTCTCACCGCACCACGCCCCGCATCCCCGCGCCCCAAGCACGCCCGCATCACCCGATAGGAAGTGACGCGTCGCGAGCGCCTTTGGGAAGCATCGCGAGCGCTTCCGGCCCATTTCGTGCGTTACACTGTGAACTTCGCGCGCCACCTCGCGCACCCCCAAAGTGCCGCTTCGCCGCCCCCATGCAAATCCTTCGCTTGGCGCGGGGCGTGGGGGTGCCTATCTCTCTGGCCGACACGAATCACAGTTGAAAGCCTGATATGACCGCCACCCATTCCACCCGTATGCTCATTCTCGGTTCCGGCCCGGCCGGCCTGTCCGCCGCCATTTACGGTGCGCGCGCGGGTCTGGCGCCGATCGTGGTGCAGGGAATGCAGCCGGGCGGCCAGCTCACCATCACTACCGATGTCGAAAATTATCCCGGTTTCAAGGACGTGATCCAGGGGCCGTGGCTGATGGAGCAGATGCAGGCGCAGGCCGAGCATGTCGGCGCGCAGATGATGTATGACCAGATCGTCGACGTCGATCTGTCCGAACGTCCCTTCCGCCTGCGCGGCGATGGCGGCACCCTCTATGTCGCCGACACGCTGGTCATCTGCACCGGCGCGCAGGCCAAATGGCTGGGCGTGGAGGGCGAGGAGCATCTGCAGGGCAAGGGCGTGTCGGCCTGCGCCACCTGCGACGGCTTCTTCTATCGCGGCAAGAAGGTGGTGGTGATCGGCGGCGGCAACACCGCGGTCGAGGAAGCGCTCTACCTCACCAACCACAGCCATGACGTCACCCTGATCCACCGCCGCGATTCGCTGCGCGCGGAAAAGATCCTGCAACAGCGGCTGCACGCCCATCCGAACATCAAGGTGCTGTGGAACAAGGCGGTCGACCGATTCGTCGGCGGCGGCACGCCCGAAGGTCTGGTCGGGGTCGACCTGATCGATACGGTGACGGGCGAAAAGTCGCATGAGCCGACCGACGGCGGCTTCGTCGCGATCGGCCATCATCCCGCGACCGAGCTGTTCACCGGCAAGCTGCCGACCGACGAGGGCTATCTGCTGGTGGAAAAGGGCACGACCCGCACGGCGATTCCGGGCGTGTTCGCCGCGGGCGACGTCACCGATAAAATCTATCGCCAGGCCGTGACCGCGGCGGGCATGGGCTGCATGGCCGCGCTCGACGTCGAGAAATTCCTGGCGGAACAGGATTTCGAGGAACTGGTGGAGGCATAAGCCTCCGCCGCGGGCGGGCTGGGTTCAGGCCAGCTTCGCCTGCGCGAAGGCGACGAGCGACCCGAATGTCTCGAACGTGTCGCCGTCGATATCGTCATCCTCGATCAGGATGTCGAAGCGGTCCTCGATCTCGGTCAGCAGGCCCGCGACCGCCATCGAATCCAGTTCCGGCAGCGCGCCGAACAGGGGGGTGTCCGCGTCGAAGCTATCGACCTGGGTTTGCGGCAGGCTGAGTACGTCGCGCAACAGCGCCCGCATCAGGCTGTCCACATCGAGAGTCCGGTCGACCGGCTGAGAATTTTGCGCCCGCATGATGCGCGCTAAATAGAGGGACGCGGCTTAACCTACAAGCGCTGAAATGGCGGTGCGCGCCGCCGGGAGCCAACTGGAGGGGAAACGCGGGTTGAAAGCGTCGATGCGGTGGAGCGGGATGCGCCGGTCCATCCAGTCGGCCTTGTAGCCGTTGTCGCCGGTGCCATAGTCGATCATGCGCACCCGATCCCCGTCGATCGCCTGCTTGAACATCGCATGGCTCAACAATGTGCCGGGGGAAGCATGGTCGAAGGCGCTGTCATGGCTCAGCTTGTGGATCAGGGCGACGTCCCGCTCCACGGTCCACAATTGGGTCGCCACCGCGCGCCCGTCCAACCGCGCGAAACCCAGCCGCAACGTCCCCGCCGCGCTTTCCCGCTCGGCCAGGTCGTGCAGGAAATCGAGGCCGGGTTCAGCCTCCTTCCAGCTACGTTCATGCACGTCGATATAGTCCCGCCACAGGTCGTCGGTCAGCCGCGTGGCGATCGACAGGGCGAAGGGGTCGCCACGTCCCTTGCGCTTGACGAGATTGCGCAGCCGGCCCGGCCGCGCCGCCCAATAGTCGGCGAAGCAGCAGCCCTCCAACTCCAAAAGATAGCGCCCGCCCATCGCCCGCTGGACGGCGAACCAGCCGGCGCGGCGCAGCGCGGCGAGCAAGGGGGCGGCATCCTCCAGCGGATAGAGATCGATCTGCGCGTAGCGCGTCATCAGGTGCCGGGCCAAGCTTTCCAGCAACCGCTGCCGGGTCGCGGCATCGGGCGCGCCGATGAAGACGGGCGCCCAGGCGAAGCTGTACCAGTTGGCGAGCGCGCTGACGCGACGGGGGGCGGGGGCGAGCAGGAACAGCCAGGCTTGCGCATCGCCCTCCTGCGCCTGCACGATAGAGACGGGCTGGTCAGGGAAGCAGCGATCATGCAGAGCCGCAAACCAGTCGATCCGGTCGAACAGGGCCAATCCATGCGCGCGATCGAGCCGGCCGGCCAAAGCCTGCCGCGCCTGTGCGAGCATCTGATATTCCCTTGGCGCCACCAACCGACTATCTCCGCCCCAACTATAGGGCGGCATAGGAGAAAAGTCTGGAAATGGAGTTAAGCCCGCCTGTGTCCACGGATTTCCCCATGATCGACGGCGCGCAGTTGCGGCCGATCGACCATCTGCTGCTGCGCGGCGACGCCTTGCGGACGGCGCTGGATGGTCGATCCGGCAGCTACAGCTATGCCGAACTGGAAGAGACGCTGGGACGGCTGGCGGGCTGGCTGGCGGGATTCGGGCTGAAGAAGGGCGCGCGAGTCGCAAGCTGGATCGCCAAAGGGCCGGTCGCCGCGCTGATGCCGTTGGCGGCGCCGCGTGCGGGTTTGGTCCATGTGCCGGTCAATCCATTGCTCAAACATGCGCAGGTCGCCCATATCCTGGCCGACAGCGGCGCGATGCTGCTGATCGGGACGGCGGCGCGACTCGAAAGCCTGTCGCCTGGCGACGTGCCGGCCGATTGCCAACTGCATCGCGAGGATGACGCCGCCTGCGCGATGAGCGGCGGCCAGGCGATCGGGCCTTGTTCAGCCGCGCCTGACGATCTGGCGGCGATCCTCTACACCAGCGGTTCGACCGGACGGCCCAAGGGAGTGATGCTCAGCCACGCCAACCTGTGGCTTGGCGCGGTGGCGGTGGCGGCCTATCTCCAACTGACGGAGGCGGATCGCACCGCCTGCGTCCTACCTTTCAGCTTCGATTATGGACAAAATCAGCTACTTTCCACCTGGTACGCCGGGGGCTGCGTCTATCCGCTCGATTATCTCACGCCGCGCGATGTGATGAAGCTGGTGGATCGGCGGGACATCACGACGCTGGCCGGGGTGCCGCCGCTCTGGGTGCAACTGACCGAGCTGGACTGGCCGGTGGAGATTGCCGCGAAGCTCAAGCGGCTGACCAACAGTGGCGGGGCGCTGACCCGGCCGCTGGTCGCCAGGCTGCGCGCGCTGTTCCCACAGGCCGACCTCTATCCGATGTACGGGCTGACCGAGGCGTTTAGGTCCACCTATCTGCCGCCGGCGCTGGTGGGCAGCCATCCCGATTCGATGGGCCGGGCGATCCCCTTTGCGGAGATTCTGGTAGTTCGCCCGGACGGCAGCATCACCGACGATGAGGAGCCGGGCGAACTGGTCCATTGCGGGCCGCTGGTGGCGCAGGGCTATTGGCGCGACCCGGCGCGGACGGCCGAGCGGTTCAAGCCCGCGCCCGCGATATCGGCCTATGGCGGCATGGCGGTCTGGTCGGGCGACACGGTGCGCCGGGATGCCCAGGGCCTGCTCTATTTCGTCGGCCGCGACGATGCGATGATCAAGTCGGCGGGCAACCGGATCAGCCCGACCGAGATAGAGGAGGCCGCGGTCGCCGTGCCTGGCGTCTCCGAAGCCGTGGCTTTGGGGGTACGGGATGACCGGCTGGGGCAGGCGGTGCGGCTGCTGATCCGCGCCGACGACATTTTCGTCGCCTCGGCGGTTGCCGCCCGTCTCAAGACCGAACTGCCCAATTTCATGCAGCCCAAGGATATCGTCGTGCTTCCAGATTTCCCCCGCAATCCCAATGGCAAGATCGATCGGGTCGCGCTGGCCAAGGAGCATGGCGCATGAAGCTGATGGGGCCGATTCCCGCCTGGTTCGCGCAGGAAGAAGGCATGTTGATCGTCGGCGGCTGCGGCGCAGCCAGCCTGGTGGACGAGGCGGGAGACACGCCGCTTTTCGCCTATGATATGAAGGTCGTCGAAGCGCAGGTGCGAAGGTTTCGCGCCGCCATGCCCGATGCGTTGCATCTCCATTATGCGATCAAGGCCAACCCCTATGCGCTGCTGCTGGCCCGGATGGGGAGCCAGGTGGATGGATTCGATATTGCCTCGGGGGGCGAACTGGAAATGGCGCTTACAGCCGGAATGGCGCCGGATCGGATCAGTTTTGCAGGACCGGGCAAGCGCAACGACGAATTGGAAGCCGCGATCTTCGCGGGCGTGACCATCAATTTGGAGTCGGAGGGAGAAGGGCGCCGCGCGCTGGCTGTTGCCGAAAAGCTCGGCAAGACCCCGCGCCTGGCGGTGCGGGTCAACCCGGACTTCGACCTCAAGGGATCGGGGATGCGCATGGGCGGCGGGGCCAAGCCGTTCGGCGTCGATGCCGATCGCGCGGCGGCGCTGGCGCGGGCGATGATCGATGCGGGGGCGGACTGGCGGGGCTGGCATATTTTCGCCGGCAGCCAGAATCTCGATCCATTGGCGATCATCGAGACGCAGGCGGCGACGATTGCGCTGGCGGCGCGGCTGTCGGACGATGTCGGCGCGTCGCCGCCGCTGGTCAATCTGGGCGGGGGCTTTGGCCTGGCCTATTTCCCCGGCGACGAACGGCTGGATATCCGCCCGATCGGCGTGGCGCTGGACAGCGCATTGGACAGTTTGCCGGGCATTTTGCAGGGCAGCGCCTTCGCGATCGAACTGGGGCGCTGGCTGGTGGGGGAGGCGGGGGTCTATCTGACCCGTGTCATCGATGTGAAGGTCAGCCAGGGCGAAACCTTCGTCGTGGTCGATGGGGGTCTGCATCACCAACTGGCCGCCAGCGGTAATTTCGGCACGGTCGTACGGCGCAACTACCCGATCGCGGTCGCCAACCGCTTCGGTGCGGCCTCGACGGGCCAGCCGGTGACGGTGGTGGGGTGCCTGTGCACGCCGATCGATCGTCTGGGCGACAAAGTGGCGCTGCCGCCGGTCAGGGAGGGTGACCTGATCGCCATCTTCCTGGCCGGGGCCTATGGCGCGTCGGCAAGTCCTGCGGCATTTCTTGGTCACCCAAGTCCTCGCGAACTTTTACTTGGCTGATTTGCTCAGGACTTAACTCCTAACGGTATCTTTACCCTTTCCCGGCAAGAAGAAGTTCGAAGCCATGTGCTGCCTGGTTGCCTTGCCCTCTTTGGCGGCCGCCGGTGCATGGCCGCACAAAGAGGTGAGATTATGCGTTTTGTGTCGGTTTCCAGGCTTTTGATCGGCGTATCGCTACCCGCCGTCGCCTTGTCGGGCTGCGCCTCTGCGCCGTCCGGACCGCAATTGCCGCCCGCTTCTTTCGTGTCGACGCAGGAAGGGCCGGGTGAGGAATATATCATCGGTCCGCTCGACGACCTCACCATCTTCGTGTGGCGCAATCCCGAACTGGGCGCGAAGGTTCAGGTGCGCCCCGATGGCCGCATCACTACGCCGCTGATCACGGACATGCCCGCTGTGGGCAAGACGCCCAAGATGCTGTCGGACGACATCAAGCTGGCGTTGACCCAATATATCGAAAATCCGCTGGTGTCGGTGATCGTCAACAATTTCAGCGGCACGTTCAGCCAGCAGGTACGGATCGTGGGCGCGACGGAAAAGCCCGCGTCGATTCCCTATCGTGCGAACATGACCCTGCTGGACGCGATGATCGCCGTCGGCGGCCTGTCCGAATATGCGGCGGGCAACCGCGCGCGGCTTGTTCGCTTCGACAAGAATACGGGCAAGCAGAAGGAATATCAGGTCCGCCTGGGCGACCTTTTGAAGAAGGGGGATACGCGCGCCAATGTGCTGCTGTCGCCCGGCGACGTCATCATCATTCCTGAAAGCATGTTCTGATCATGGCCGGTCTCTACGACGAACTGTTGGTCCTGCTCCACGGCATATGGAGCCGCCGCTGGGTGGCGCTCGGCGTCGCCTGGGGCTTGTGCATGCTGGGCTGGCTGGGCGTGGCGCTCATCCCCAACAGCTATCAGTCCAAGGCGCGGGTCTATGTGAACACCCAGTCGCTGCTGGAGGACAAGGTGGGGATAACCCAGGTCCAGTCACAGCAGGATCTCGACCGGGTGCGCAGCACGCTGGCGAGCGCTGAGAATCTGGAAAAGGTGGTACGCGATACCGACCTGTCCCAGTCCGTGTCCGGCCCGCGCGACATTGCCGCCAAGATCACGACGTTGCGCGAGAACATCACGGTGATGGCGCAGGCCGATCCCAGCATGATCGACATCAGTGCGATCTCTGCCGATTCGGGCCTGTCGGATGGCGCCAATGCGCGCATCGCGCAACAGGTCGTGCAGAAGCTGATCGATATCTTCCAGGAAGAGAATCTGTCGGGCGATCGCAACCAGACCAAGCAGAGCCTGGCCTTCCTCGACCAGCAGATCGCCGCGCGCGGCAAGCAGTTGGAGGCAGCAGACCAGCGCCGCGTCGAATTCGCGCAGCGCTATATCGGCCTGTTGCCGGGCGCCGGCTCGATCAGCCAGCGTATGGATGCGGCCCGCGCGGAGATCAGCAATATCGATTCGCAACTCGTTCAGGCGCAGAGTGCCCTGAGCGCGATGAACGGCCAACTCGCGGGCACGCCGGCGACTCTGCCGGGCGTCGGCGCATCGGGCGGGGTATCGCCGCTGGCGCAGGCGCAATCCAATCTGGCGTCGATGCGCGCGCGTGGGTGGACCGCCAACCACCCCGACGTGATTGCGGCCCAGCGCGAAGTCGATGCCCTGCGCAAGAGCGGTGGCGGCGGCAGCGCGGGTGGCGCCGGCAGCACGCCCAATCCCGCTTATCTGTCGATCAAGTCGATGCAGGCGGAACGGGCCGCCACGGTGCAGGCGCTCAGCACGCGCAAGGCGCAGTTGCAGGGCGACCTCAACACCATGATGTCCAAACAGGTGAATGAACCGGGCGTCGCATCCGAGCAGGAAAAGATCGAAAGCGACTATGCCGCGCTCAAGGCGCAATATGACAAGCTGGCCGCCGACCGGGAGGAAATCCGCCTGCGTGGCGACGTCAAGACCGAGACCGGCTCCGTCCAGTTCCGCGTCATCCAGCCGCCCAGCACCCCGACGGCGCCGTCGGCCCCCAACCGGCCGCTGCTGCTGCTGGGCGTGCTGATCCTGGGCATCGGTGCGGGCGTCGGCGTCGCCTTCGCGCTCGGCCAGCTCAAGGGCACCTTCCCGACCGCCGCGCGGCTGGAAAAGGCGCTTGGCCTGCCGGTCGCCGGATCGATCAGCCAGACGGTCAGCGCGGCGCAGGTGGCAGTCGAAAAGCAACGTATGAAATGGTTCGCCGGAGCGAGCGGGGGGCTGGCGGCCGTCTGCCTGCTGCTGATCGTCGTCGAATTCGTCCAGCGCGGTATGGCGTGAAGGAGCCAGGGAAGATGAACCAGCACAGCTCCATCAAGGGCCGGGGATCGCTGATCGAGCGGGCGACCGAAATCTACGATTTCAACGCCGCATTGCGTGGCCGCGGCGCGCCTGCCGTCGATGTGCCCGCCGACCTGCCGCCCGCGCCCGTTGCGCCGCCGGCGCCTGCGGCCCTCGTGGCCGATACGCCTGCCGCGCCGACCTTTCGCGCGCCGGCCTGGACCGGGCCGGTGCAGGCGATCGACCGGATCAAGCTGGTCGAGGACGGCTTCCTGCGTCCCGACAGCGCGGTTACGACGATGAGCGAGGAATTTCGCCTGCTCAAGCGCGACCTGCTGTCGCAGCTACAGAATAATCCGCGGGGCAATCGGATCCTCGTTTGCTCCGCCCATAGCGGCGATGGCAAGACCTTCTGTGCGATCAACCTGGCGCTCAGCCTGGCGGCGGAGAAGGATCGCGAGATCCTGCTGGTAGACGCCGATTTCGGCAAACCCGGCATTCCCGCGCAACTGGGGCTGGAGGCCGGCCCCGGCCTGATGGACGCGCTCGCTGACCCCATGGTTGCGATCGAAGACTGCGTGATCCGCACCGACATTCCCTCGCTCGCCGTGCTGCCCGCCGGGCAGCGCAGCAACAACGACACCGAATATCTCGCCTCGGCCCGGACCGAACAACTGCTCAAGCGGCTGACCGATGGCCGGCCCGACCGCATCGTGATCTTTGATTCGCCGCCGTTGCTGGCGGCATCGCCCGCCGCCGTGCTCGCCAGCCACGCCGCCATCGCGCTGCTGGTCGTGCGCGCCGACAAGACGCCCGACAGCGCGCTGCGCGACGCCGCGGGCCTGTTGAGGGGCGGCGCGCAGGTGCAGCTTTTGCTCAATGCCGTCCGCTTCAACAGCGGCGGCCGCCGTTTCGGCAGCTATTACGCCAAGGGGGAAGCCCAGTGAAGACCGTTCGGCTCTGGATCGCAGGCGCATCCTGCGTCGCGCTGGCCGCTGCAATGCCCGTCCATGCGCAATCGTCGTCCGACGAGAAGCGCGTCGATGTGGTCCCCTATATCGGGGTGGACCAGGTCGTGATGGGGCCGCTCAAGGGCGGCGGCGACGTGCTGACCTACACCAATGTTACCGCGGGCCTGACCGCCGAAGTGCAGAACAAGCGGGTCGAGGCGGCCGTCGACCTGCAATATAATCACAGCTTCGGCTGGAGCAGCCAAGCGGTCGATCAGGATGTGCTGAGCGGCTTTGGCCATGCCAACGTCAATGTCGCCCGCGGCCTGTCCATCCAGAGCGGCGGCCTTGCCACGCGGGTGCGTACCGACGGCCTGTCGGGCGCGTCCACCCAGCGCGACACCTATACCAGCCAGGTCTGGTCCGGCTATGTCGGCCCATCCTATACAACGCAGCTTGGCGACTTCAACGTCAACGCCTCCTATCGCCTCGGCTATGCGCGGGTCGATGACAGTGTGAGCCAGAACAGCGTTCAGGGACAGGGGGGCGGCTCCTTCGCCGATAGCTGGACGCACAGTTTGAGCGGATCGGTCGGCTTTTCGCCCGACACGGTGTTGCCGGGCATCGGCCTGACGGCCAGCGGCGGCTATGACCGCGAAGATGCCAGCCAGCTCGACCAGCGGTTCGAGGATCTGTGGGGCCGGGTCGATGCGACCGTACCCATCACGCCAACGCTCGCCGCCGTCGGCGGCGTCGGCTATGAAAAGATCCAGATCAGCCAGCGTTCGCCGGAACTGGGTGCGGACGGCCTGCCGCTGATCCGCAACGGCCGCTATGTTACCGACAAAAGCTCGCCGCGCGCGCTGGTCTATGATTTCGACGACATCATCTGGGACGCGGGTGTTTTGTGGCGGCCCAGCCGTCGCACGACGTTACAGGCGCGGGTCGGCGAACGCTATGGCGGGATGACCTATCAGGGCAGCTTCCTGTGGCAGGGCCGCGACAGCAGCGTCGCCATCATCGTCTTCGACGGGATCGACAGTTTCGGCCGCATGATTACCGCCGACGTGGCCGCCCTGTCGGGCAGCAATTTCGACGTGGCGCGCAACCCGTTCACCGGCGACATCACCGGCTGCGCCTTCTCCACCACCGGCGGGGGGCAGTGCTTCAACGATGCGTTGTCGGGCATCACCGACGCCAATTTCCGCTATCGTGGCGTGTCGGCGCAATATTCGCTGCGTCGCGGGCCGTGGGGCTGGGGCGTGGGCGCGGGCTATTCGCAGCGCAAGTTCATCACCCCCAGCGGCCAGACCATATTGATCCGCGGATCGCGGGACGAGAACTGGTACGGCAACGGGTCGGTAAGCTATATGTTCAACGATCGCGACAGCATCGACCTGGTTGGCTACGTGAATTATTTCGATGCAAGCGGTGGACGGCCAGATGTGTTGAACTATGGGTCATTCGCCAGCTATTATAAGGGGTTGTCGCGCCGTCTGTCTGCGTCTGCCTCGCTTGGCCTGGATGGGGTGCAGGCGGATGATCTGGACACCATCATCAGCGCGATGGGGCAGGTCGGCCTGCGCTACAGCTTCTAACCGGTCGCCTTGGAGACGAAGAGATGTACGATCAATTCTACGGATTGCAGGGCCGTCCGTTCCAACTGACGCCGGACCCGCATTATTATTTCGAGAGCGCGACCCATCGCAAGGCATTATCCTATCTGGGCTACGGCCTGGCGCAGGGTGAAGGCTTCATTGTCATCACCGGCGACATCGGTGCGGGCAAGACGACGCTGGTCGGTCACCTGATGCAGACCATCGATCCGGCGCGGCTGACCGCCGTCAAGATCGTGTCGACGCAGGTAGAGGGCGACGACATGCTCCGCCTCGCCGCGCAGAGTTTCGGTCTTTCCACCGACGGCCTGTCCAAGGCGGCGATTCTGCAACAGGTCGAAGCCATGCTTCATGCTCAGGCGCGGGCCGGGCGGCGCAGCCTGCTGATCGTGGACGAGGCGCAGAACCTGCCTGTTTCCGCGATCGAGGAATTGCGGATGCTGTCCAATTTCCAGTTGGGTGGTCAGTCGCTGCTGCAGATATTCCTGCTGGGCCAGCCGGAATTTCGCGACCTTCTCAAGTCGCCCGAACTGGAGCAGTTGCGCCAGCGCGTCATTGCGACCCATCATCTGGAACCGATGATGGCGAACGAGGTCGAACCCTATATGCTCCATCGCCTGGCGATTGCGGGCTGGAATGGCAACCCGGCCTTCACGCAGGACGCGTTCGCCGCGCTTTATGCGGCGACCGGCGGCGTGCCACGCCGTCTGAACGCGCTGGCCAGCCGGGTGCTGCTGCTGGGCGCGATCGAGCAATTGCATGTGATCGACGAAGAGGTTGTGGACGCCGTCGTGGCGGACATGGGTCTGGACAGCGATGTTGCGCCGGCAGCGGTTGCGCCGTCCGTGCTGGATGTCGCCGAAGAGCCGGTGCCGTTCGAGCCGGAACCGGTGGCGATCGCGGACGAGGGCGTCGAGGAGGAGCGGATCGAAGATCAGCCCGTAACGCCGCCGTTCGGCTATTATGCCGCTGACGATGAACGCGCTGCCGACGAGCCGGTCGAGGATGACGCGATCGAACTGGAAGCCGCCTGGGCACAGCCGGACTGGACAACGACGGAGATCGAACCGGTCGCCGACGCTGCCGAGTCGGTTGAGCAGGAGGAGGCGTATGTGGCCGACGAGCCTGTGACTCCCACAGTCGTCGCGCCTTTCGCGCGCCCTGCCTTCGCCGCTTTTGCGCCGCCGCGGGCGGTGGAGCCTGCGTTCGAATCCGAAGTGGCGATCGACCCTGTCGAGGCCGATGCCGAGCCGGAAGAGCCGGCCGACTTTGCTGCGCCTTTCGCGCGCGCGCAGAGCGAAGCCGAGAGCGACATAGAGGCTGAACCGCCGGTCTCCGACGAGGCGTTCGATGACGTCGAGACGTTGGTCGAGGCCGAACCCGTTGTGGAAGCCGAGCCTTTTGCGGAAGCGGTGGCCGAGCCGTTCGCTACGGTCGATGCGGTCGATGCGGTCGATGTCGATGCGCTGCGCGCCGACATGCTGGGCGAGATCGAAGCGTTGCGGGCCGAGATCGCATCCCTGCGGGCGGTGCAGTCCCATGCGCCCTTCGGCCAGCCGGCACAGCCGGAAATCGATCCCGAAGCGCTCAAGGGCTGTTTCACTTTGATCGAGGAACGGCTGTCGGCGCTGGAGTTTCGTGCCGAGGAACAGGATACGGCCTTGCGCCGTGTGCTGACGCTGCTGGTCGACTGGGTCGAGCGCGAGGAACGGATGGCGGATATGCAGGCGGGCGTCGCCGCCTGACGCCTTATATGACTGACAAGGTTGGAGGATCATGCAGAACGCCCTGTCTGTCGATGTCGAGGACTGGTTCCAGGTCGGCGCGTTCGAGCGCACGCTGCGGCGTGCCGACTGGGACAGCCTGACCCACCGGGTCGAAACCAATAGCGACGCGGTGCTGGACCTGTTCGCGCAGGCCGGCGTCAAGGCGACCTTCTTCACCCTGGGCTGGGTGGCCGAGCGCTATCCCGCGTTGATGCGCCGGATTGCGGATGCCGGCCATGAAGTCGCCAGCCATGGCTATGACCATGCCCGCGTCTTCACCTTCACCCCGGAAGAATTTCGCGCCGACCTGCGCAAGTCGCGCGCTATCCTGGAGGATGCGAGCGGGCAGGCGGTCACCGGCTATCGTGCGCCCAGCTTCTCCATCGATCCGCGCACGCCCTGGGCGCACCCCATATTGGCCGAAGAAGGCTATCGCTATTCCTCCAGCGTCGCGCCGATCCGGCATGACCATTATGGCTGGCCGGATTCGCCGCGTTTCGCCTGGAAGCCGGTCGCGGGATCCGATCTGGTCGAACTGCCCGTCACCACCGCGAAATGGGGCAAGCGCACGCTGGCGGCCGGCGGGGGCGGCTTTTTCCGCCTGCTACCCTACGCCTTTTCGCGTTGGGCGATCCGGCAGGTCAACGAACAGGCCGGCCGTCCAGCGATCATTTATTTCCATCCGTGGGAAATCGACCCGGACCAGCCACGGGTCGCGGATGCGCCGCTGCGGTCGCGCCTGCGCCATTACAGCAACCTGTCGGTGATGGCGGCCAAGCTACGCCGCCTGACCCGCGATTTCGCCTGGACTCGCGTCGATGCGCTGGCGGATGCGGAAGCGGCGCGCGCCTCATGATGGTCTGCAATGCCGCCGATTTCGGCGTCACGATGCTGGACGTCGATGATCCGGGTCAGACGCAGGCCGCCGACGATTTCGTCATGGCCCATGATGCCGGCACGCCCTTTCATCGAGCCGCCTGGCTGCGCGCGATCACGCAGGCGACGGGGCATCGCGCGTTATTGCTCGCCGCGGTGGCGCCGTCCGGCCAGATTCGCGGGATATTGCCGCTCCATCATGTGAAGAGCCGGCTGTTCGGCGACGCGCTCGTGTCCTGCGCCTTTGCGGTCGATGGTGGTCTTCTGGTCACGGATGATCGGGCGGTGGCGCCGCTCGCCGCGGCAGCCCAGGGGTTGGCGCGCACGCGGGGCGGGCCGCCGCTGGAATTGCGTGGCGGGGTTGCGCCGGGCGACGAGTGGCAGCGGTGCGAAGGCGAGTATGTCGGTTTCGTCCGCCCCTTGGCCGCAGACGACGACGCGGAACTGCTCGCCGTGCCCCGCAAGCATCGCGCCGAATTGCGCAAGGCGCTCGCTAATCCTGCGCTCAGCGTGGAGGCAGGGCGCAGCGAGCGACTGCGGCGCGACCATTATCGCGTGTACGCGGCCAGCGTCCGCAATCTCGGCACGCCGGTTTTCCCCGCAAAGCTGTTTCAGTCGGTGTTGCAGCAGTTTGGCAAGGATGCCGACCTGCTGGTCGTGCGCGACGGCGATCGGCCGGTGTCGGCGGTATTGACCCTTTATCACCAGGGGAGGGTGATGCCCTATTGGGGCGGCGGCGTGGCCGATGCGCGGCGACTACGCTCCAACGAACTCATGTACTATCGGCTGATGAGCCATGGTCGCGACCGTGGCATGACCCAGTTCGATTTCGGCCGTTCCAAGGCCGGCAGCGGCCAGGCGGCGTGGAAGAAGAGCTTCGGTTTCGATCCGGCGCCGCGCGTCTATCATAGCTGGTCCGTCGACGGGACCAGGCGCGACGTCAATCCGAACAGCGCCAAATATCAGCGGCGCATCGAATATTGGAAGCGATTGCCGCTGCCCGTCGCCAACATTTTGGGGCCGCTGATTTCGCGCGGTCTCGGTTGAATCGCACATCAAATATTCAACCCTGACCGTTAGGTTCGGGCGGGGGTGACAAGGGAATGACTTCCATGAATGCTATCACCGGTCTGGGCGTCATCGTCGATGAAGCGCGCTTGTCCGACGCCACGACCGTCGCGGAACTGGACGCATGGGTATGCGCGCACCCCGACTCCACGCCCTTTCACCGGCCGGGATGGATCATGGGCGTGGAAGCGGGCACCGGACAGAAGGCCAGGATGCTGGTCGCGCGCCTGATCGGCGGCGAGATCGTCGGCCTGTTGCCGCTGACCTATATCCGATCGGCGCTGTTTGGGCGCGCGCTGGTGGGCAGCGGTTTTGCCGTCGATGGGGGCCTGTTGACCAGTCATCGCAAGGCCGGGGCGGCGCTGGCCGACGCCGCTTGGACGCTGGCGGAACGGCTGGGCTGCGACACGCTGGAATTGCGCGGCGGGGAAGCGCCTGGCGGTCCGGTGTGGCAGGAGAAGGCGGACGCCTATCTGGGTTTCTCGCGGGCGCTGGCGGCCGATGACGAGGCGGAACTGAAGGCCGTGCCCAAGCGCCACCGGGCAGAAATCCGCAAGGGAATAGCGAACGACCTGCATTTCGAGACCGGGCGCGACAAGCGGTTGCGCGACATCCACTACCGGCTTTATGCCCATAGCGTCCATAATCTGGGAACGCCGGTCTTCCCGCGCGCGCTGTTCGAGCAGATCATGGACCGGTTCGGCGACGATGCCGACATCGCTTTGGTGTCGAAGGACGGCGTGCCGCTGTCGGCGGTCATCAGCTTCTATCATCGCAGCGCCTGCATGCCTTATTGGCATGGCGCCGGCGAAGGTGCACGGACGATGCGATCGAACGAATTTCTCTATTTCAGCCTGATGCGGGCGGCGCGCGAGCGGGGCTGCGCCATCTTCGATTTCGGCCGGTCGAAGGTCGGCACCGGGCCTGCCGCCTGGAAGAAGACATGGGGGTTCGAGGGCGAACCGCTCGGCTATCATCTGCGCACCGCGCCGGGCAAGGAGACGCGCGACGTCAATCCGCTTTCGCCGCAATATCGGCGGAAGGTCGAATTGTGGAAGAAGTTGCCCGAATCGATCGCCAACCTGATCGGGCCGCATATCGCGCGAGGGCTGGGATGATCGGCGACATCCTTTTCCTCTGCCATCGCATTCCCTTTCCGCCGGACCGGGGTGACAAGATACGGTCCTATCACCTTCTCCAGCGGTTGGCGGAGATTGCGCCCGTCCATGTCGGCTGCTTCGCCGACGATGACCGCGACATGGGCTTTGCGAGCGAGATGGGCCAGGTCGCAGCCAGCCAGTGCGTGCTGACGCGCGACCGGTCGAAGCTGGTCGCGGGGCTGACGGGGCTGGCGAAGCGCCAGTCGCTGCTGGTGTCGCTGTTCGACCATCCCGGCCTGCATCGCTGGGTGGCGCAGACGCTGGCGGAGCGACCGATCCGCGCCGTCGTCGCCTATTCGGCGCAGATGGCGCATTTCGTGCCCGTGCTGCCTGCGGACGTGCGTTTCCTGATGGATTTCGTCGATTTCGATTCCGCTAAATATGCGACCTATGGCGCGGAAGGATCGGGGCCGATGGGCTGGATCAACCGGCGCGAGGGGCGCGTGCTGCTGAACTTCGAGCGGCAGACCGCGGCGCGGGCGGACATCAGCAGCTTCGTGAGCGAGGCGGAAGCGGCGCTGTTCCGCGACGCCTGCGGCCTGGGTGCCGACCGCGTAGTCGGACTCGAAAATGGCGTGGCGCTCGACTATTTCGATCCGGCGGCGGATTTTCCTGCGGTCGATCGGGAGGCGGGGCCACTGCTCGTCTTCACCGGGCAGATGGATTATCGCCCCAATGTCGAGGCTGTGGAGAGCTTTGCGCGCCAGAGCCTGCCCGCCATTCGCACCGTCCATCCCGGCGCGCGCTTCGCCATCGTCGGCCGCAATCCCGTCAAAGCGGTGGAGGCGCTGGCGCAACTCCCCGGCGTGATCGTGACCGGCGGCGTGCCCGATGTGCGTGGCTGGCTGGCGGCGGCCGATGTCGTGGTCGCGCCGCTGCGCATCGCGCGTGGCATCCAGAACAAGGTGCTGGAGGCGATGGCGATGGCGCGGCCGGTCGTCGCTTCGCCGCAGGCCGCCGAAGGCATCGATGCCAGCGACGAGTTCCATTTTCTGGTCGCCGCCAGTCCCGCCGAAGAAGCGGCGAAGATCGTCGCGCTGCTGGCCGATCCGGCCCGCGCGCAGCGGCTGGGCCTCGCCGCGCGGGCGCGGACGCAAGAACGCTATCGCTGGTCCACGACATTGGCGGCGCTGCCCGATCTGCTACTTCGCGCGCCCGCTAAAGGCGCGTGCGCGGCGTGAACGAACGGGCGATCCCCATGGACCGGATGCCGCTGAGCGACCTGACCGGCTGGCGCGGTCATCTGATCGCGCTGGGCGTGGTCGCTTTTGCGATTCTCGCGCTGTTCTTTGCCGACGTCCGCAGCATGGTGTCGATCTGGTGGAACGCCTCCACCTTCGGCCACTGCCTGTTCATTCCCTTCCTCATCGCCTGGCTGGTGCAGCAGCGCCTGGCCGGATTGCGGCAACTGGAGCCCGTCGCCTGGGCGCCGGGGCTTGTCTGGCTGGGCGCGGGTGTATTGGCCTGGTTGCTGGGCGCGGCGGCGGGCGTGGCGATGGTGCGGCATGGCGCGCTGATTATGATGTTGCAGGGCGCGACCATCGCGCTGCTCGGCCCGGCGGTGGCGCGCGCGCTGCTCTTCCCGCTCTTCTACGCCTTTTTCATGGTGCCCTTCGGCGAGGAGATCGTGCCGCCGCTGCAACTGGTGACGGCGCGCCTCGCCATGCTGTTGCTCGACCTGTCGGGCGTGCCGGCGCATATGGAGGGGATATTCATCACCACGCCGACCGGCTATTTCGAAGTGGCGGAGGCCTGTTCGGGCGCGAAATTCCTGATCGCCATGACCGCCTATGGCGTATTGGTCTGCAATGTCTGTTTCAAGAGCTGGTCGCGTCGCGCGGTGTTTCTCGCCGGCGCGCTCAGCCTGTCGGTGCTGGCCAATGGCGTCAGAGCTTTCGCCACCATCCTGGTCGCGCATCTTACCACCGTCGATGCCGCGGTGGGTTTCGACCATGTCGTTTATGGCTGGGTCTTCTTTGCGATCGTCATGACGATCGTCATGGCGGCGGCGTGGCCCTTTTTCGATCGCAAGCCGGGCGATCCCTGGTTCGATCCGCGCACGTTGCAAGGCGCAGTGCGCAGGCCGTCGCGTACCGGAGCAATCGCCGGCGGCGCGCTGACGATGATCGTGGCGGCGCCGCTCTGGCTCGCCGCCACCGCCGCCGCCGCCGATCCGCTGCCGCCGGTGCTGACTCTGCCCATGGTGCCGGGGTGGAGCCGGACCGACATCCACCAGGCCTATCCGTGGAAGCCACGGTTCGACGGCGCGGATCATTTCGTCATTGGACGCTACAGCAATGGGCGGGGACAAGTCGTCGACCTCGCCATCGCCGCCTATGCGCGCCAGGATGAGGGCCGCGAACTGGTGGGCTTCGGCCAGGGGGCGGCCGATCCGGACAGCGAATGGGTCTGGTCGTCGCCGGCCCGCGCACCTGCGTATGGCCGGGGCGAACAGATTACCGCGCCCGGCCCGGTGGTGCGGCATGTCGTGAGCGTGTATCGGGTAGGCGACGGCGCCCTGTCCGGCAGCCGGCCCGCGGTCAAGCTGGCGACGATGAAGGCCCGGTTGCTCGGGCAGGACCAGCGCGCCGTCGCCATCCTGGTGTCGGCGGAAGAGGCCGAAGGGCGTTCGTCCGATGCGGCCATCGCGGCTTTCCTTTCCAATCTTGGCGATGTGCAGCTTTTGGCTGACCACAGCGTCGGCATCCGCTAGGGAAGTTCGCATGTGCGGCATAGCGGGTATCTTCCATCTCGAAACGGCCAAGCCCGTGGACCCGGCACGGGTACGCGCGATGCTGGACGTCATGCCGCATCGCGGGCCGGACGGCAGCGGGATCTGGACCGCGCCGGGCGTGGGGCTGGGCCATTTGCGCCTGTCGATCATCGACCTGGAGGCTGGTGCGCAGCCGATGCTGACCGAGGACGAAAGCCTGACGGTCGTCTTCAACGGCGAAATCTATAATTTCGCCGAGGTGCGCGCCGAACTGGAGGCGAAGGGCCATGTCTTTCGCACCCATAGCGACACCGAAGTCATCCTGCACGGCTATCGCCAATGGGGCGAGGAGTGCGTGCAGCGCTTCAACGGCATGTTCGCCTTCGCTTTGTTCGACGCGCGGGCGCAGGCATTGTGGCTGGTGCGCGACCGGCTGGGCGTCAAGCCGCTCCATTATGCACTGCTGTCCGATGGCAGCCTGATCTTCGGGTCGGAATTGAAGAGCCTGCTGGCGCACCCGCTGCTGCGCCGCGCGCCGGACCTGTCGGCGGTCGAGGATTATATGGCCTATGGCTATGTCCCCGACGATGCCTGCCTGGTTGCGGGCGTGCGCAAGCTGGGCGCGGGGGAGACTTTGCGGCTGGTGCGCGGACGACCCCTGCCGCAGCCGCAACGCTATTGGGACGTCAGTTTCGCCGAGCGGAGCAAGGCGTCGCCGCAAGCGCTGGAGGAAGAACTGGTCGCGCTGATGCGGCAGGCGGTGCGATCGCGCATGGTCGCCGATGTGCCGTTGGGTGCGTTCCTGTCGGGCGGTGTCGACAGCAGCAGCGTGGTCGCGCTGATGGCCGAAGCGTCGAGCCAGGCGGTCAAGACCTGCACCATCGGCTTCGACGTCGCGGCGTTGGACGAGACGGCCTATGCCGATCGCATCGCCCGCCGCTTCGCCACCGATCATCGCAGCCGGATCGTGTCGCCCGACGATTATGGGTTGATCGACCGGCTGGCCTTTCATTTCGACGAGCCTTTCGCCGATGCGTCCGCCCTGCCGACCTTCCGCGTGTGCGAACTGGCGCGCGAGCAGGTGACGGTGGCGCTGTCGGGCGACGGCGCGGACGAAGCCTTTGCGGGCTATCGCCGCCATCGGTTCCAGATGCAGGGCGAGCGATTTCGCTCGCTGATCCCTGCGTCGGTGCGTCAGCCTTTGTTCGGCACGCTGGGGAAATATTATCCCAAGGCCGATTGGGCGCCACGCGCGTTGCGCGCCAAGTCGACTTTCCTCGAACTGGCGGGGGAGGGCGGCGAAGCCTATGCCGCGTCGGTCGGCGTGACGCCCCATGGCCTGCGCCAGCGATTGTTCAGCCAGGAGATGAAAAGCCGCCTGGGCGCCTATCGGGCGGAGGATCGCTATATCAAGGCGATGGCCGATGCCCCCGCGCGTGATGCGCTGGACCGGGCGCAATATGCCGATATCCGCATCTGGTTGCCCGGCGATATCCTGACCAAGACCGACCGGATGAGCATGGCCGTCAGTTTAGAAGCGCGCGAGCCGTTGCTGGACCATCGCTTGGTCGAGTTTGCCGCGCGGCTGCCCGTGGCGCAGCGCATTCGCGGCAATAGCGGCAAATATATCATGAAGAAGGCGATGGAGCCGTTCCTGCCGCAGGACATTCTTTATCGCCAGAAAATGGGGTTCGTCACGCCGATCAGCGCCTGGTTCCGGGGCGCTTTGGCGGGCGAAGCGACCGCGATCGCAGGCGGATCGGCGCTGGCGCGGACCGACTGGTTCGACACCCGGATGTTGGCGAAGGTCGCGGCGGACCATCGGTCCGGCGTATCGGATCACGGACGGCTGCTGTGGCAGTTGCTGATGCTGGACAAATCGCTGACCCGGTTGTTCGGGGCGTAACGAGCCCATCTCCGTCCATTTCGAGACTGTCGAGAAACGCGGGCATAACGCTAGCCGCTTCTCGACTACGCTCGAAGCGAACGGGGGCGGGGCGCGAACCCCTTGCAACCCGCGGCCGCCGGTGCCAACGGGGCGCATGGCGATAAGCAGGGCAGCGGTGACAGTCTCCAAGGAAATCGTTCGGTTGCGGCTTTATGCGCTGTGTCTGGCCGGGGACATGGCGGGGCTGTTCGCAGCATTCCTGGCGGCGAACTGGTTCGTGCTGGGCGCGCTGTGGGGCGAGCCGGGCAAGCCACACGGGCTTGTGATGTTCGCGATGATCGCGCCGCTCTACGCATTGCTGGCCGTGCAGGGCGGCGCTTATGGCATCAATACGCTGGACCGGGTGCGGCGGGGGATCGTGCGGGCGCTGTGGGCGCTGGCGCAGGCGGCGCTGCTGATGCTGCTGATCGTCTATCTGGGCAAGATCGCCGAGCAATTGTCGCGTCTGACCTTCATTACCGGCCTGGGATTGAGCGCGGTGGCGGTGGCGTTGGTGCGTGTCGCGGTCGCGCGGCTGGCGGTCGCCTTGCTGGGCGATGTGCCGCATCTGACGGCCGTCATCCTGGACGGCGTATCGATCACGGTCGGCCCGCATATGGACGTCATCGATGCGGATGCGGCGAACCTTCATCCCGAACGGCATGACGCCGACATGGCGGCACGGCTCGCCGCCGTGGTCGGCATGGCGGAGCGGGTGATCGTCGCCTGTCCGCTCGATCGGATGGCCGACTGGTCCGCTGCGCTCAAGTCCTTGTCGGCGCGGGGAGAGATTGTCGTGCCCGAACTGCTGCGCTTTGCGCCGGCACGGATCGATGAATTTGACGGCCAACCGACCATTATTGTGGCGGGCGGTCCGCTGCATTTCCGCGATCGACTGATCAAACGGCTGTTCGACCTGATCGTCGCCACGGTCGCGACCATCCTGCTGTCGCCGATCCTGATCGCGGCGACGCTGGTGGTGCGGCTGACCAGCCCCGGCCCCGCGCTGTTCCGCCAGCCACGCATCGGCAAGGACGCCCGGCCGTTCGCGATCTACAAGTTCCGCTCGATGCGGGCGGAGGCGAGCGACCATAAGGCCGCGACGCTGACCCGGCGCGACGACGACCGGGTGACGAAGGTCGGCGCCTTCCTGCGCAAGACCAGCATCGACGAACTGCCGCAATTGTTCAATGTGTTGAAGGGCGACATGAGCATCGTCGGCCCGCGCCCCCACGCCGCCGCCGCCAAGGCCGGCGACAGCCTCTATTGGGAGGTCGATGCGCGCTATTGGGAACGGCATTGCATCAAGCCGGGCATGACCGGCCTGGCGCAGGTGCGCGGCCATCGCGGCTCCACCGATCATCATCAGGATCTGATCGATCGGCTTCAGTCGGATCTGGAATATGTCAGCGACTGGTCGGTGTGGCGTGACCTGCGGATCATTTTTGCGACGCTGGGCGTGCTGGTCCATCACAAGGCCTATTGAGCGATGGCGACCAACCTTATTCTTGGCGTTGTTCTGCTGCTTTGTCTGGCTGCGGTGGCATGGCCGTTTTTATTCTATCCCTTGATCCTGCGCGCTTTGCCGACCGTGGCGGAAGCGCCGGTCGAGGGGCCGAAACCCAGCGCGTCCCTGCTGTTCTGCGCCTATAATGAAGCGGCGGCGATGCCGGAGAAGCTGGCTAATCTGGCGATGCTGAGAGCGCGGCATCCGGAGCTGGCGATACTGGCGTTCGACGATGGATCCTCGGACGGCACCGGCGATCTGATCGCCGCACAAGATGATATGGTGACGCTGGTGCGTGGGCCGGGGCGTAGCGGTAAAGCGTATGGGATGAAGCAACTGGCCGCCCGCGCGCGCGGTGATGTGCTGATATTTACCGACGCCAACGTGCTGCTGGACGCCGACGCGATCGACAATCTGCTCGCCCGCTATGCAGACCCGCAGGTCGGTGGCGTGCTGGGCTCGCTCCACTATATCGGCGCGGAGGATAGCGCGACCGCCTCGGTCGGGTCGCTCTACTGGCGGATCGAGGAAAAGTTGAAGGACGAGGAGTCGCGCACCGGCAATGTGCTGGGCGCGGACGGATCGATCTTTTCGATCCGGCGCAGCCTGTATCCCGATTTCCCCGATAGCGTGCTGGACGATCTGACCGTGTCGATGGCGGTCGTGTTCGCGGGCAAGCGTTTGGTGAAGGCCAAGGATGTGATCGCGCGCGAACGGCTGGTGACGGCGCGCAAGGATGAATATCGACGCAAGGTGCGGATTGCGGCGCGCGCCTGGCACACGCACGCCCATTTGCGCCCGCAATTGCGGCGGATGGCGGCGCTCGATCGCTTCAAATATGCGTCGCGCAAGATCGTCCGCTGGTTCGGCGGGCTGTTCATCCTGCTCGGCGCTGTGGCGGCCGGGGCGCTGGCGATGCGGCTGTCGCCTGCGCTCTATCTGGCGGGGGCGCTCGGCGCGGCGCTGGTCATCTGGATCGGCGTGCGGGCCAAGAGCGGCCCATTCGCCGCGCTGGTCGATGTTATGATCGCCTATGCCGCGACCCTGCAGGGCGTCGCCAAGGCCATGACGGGGCGTACCTTCACCGTCTGGAACCCCGCCCAGTCTCGCTAAATCGACCGCGTCGAACTACTGCCCCTTAATATAGACGCGCTTGCCGCCGATCCAGGTTTCCAGCACCTGGGTCTGGCGGATGTCGGCCGGACGCGCCGTCGAGATATCGCGATCGATCAGCAGGAAATCGGCGCGCTGGCCCGGAACGAGGCTGCCGAATTTCTTGTCGGCGAAACCGGCATAGGCGGCCTGGCGCGTGAAACCGTCCAGCGCGGCGTCGAAGCCGACCCGCTGTTCGGGCATCCAGCCACCGGCCGGTTCGCCCTTGCCGTCCTCGCGGCTCATGGCCACGGCGATGCCGGCAAAGGGATTGGGGCTTTCCACCGGCACGTCGGAACCGAAGGCGAGGGGCACCTTGTTGTCCAGCATCGCTTTCCATGCATAGGCGCCATTCAGCCGGGCTTCGCCCAGTCGGGCCGTCGCCATGCGCCAGTCCGACGCTTCATGGACCGGCTGCATCGATGCGATCGCGCCCAGCGGCCCGAAGCGCGGCAGGTCGCTGGGCATGACGATCTGCGCATGTTCGATCCGCCAGCGCCGGTCGCCCTTATAGGTGTCGTTCAGTTCCTCGATCGCGTTCAGCAATTCATGATTGGCCGCATCGCCGATGGCGTGGACGGCGACCTGGAAATTGTCCATCGCCGCGCGGCTCATGAAATTGCGCAACTGCGTGTCGGGGATCATCGGCAAGCCGCGCTGGCCCGGCGCATCGGCATAATCGGCGCGCAGCCAGGCGCCGCGCGACCCCAAGGCGCCGTCGAGCAGCAACTTCACGCCGCCCATGCGCAGATGATCGTCATAGAGCCAGGGCGTCGGTTCCGGCCCGGCGATCAGTACCATATTGTCGATGCCATAGGCATAGGACATGATCCGCACCCGCAGCGCGCCGCGATCGGCCGAGCGGCGGAACGCCTGCCAATCCTCTATGCTGGTGCCCATGTCGGCAATGCCGGTGATGCCAACCGCCAGCAGCGCGCGCTGCGCCTTTTCCAGCGCGATGTCGCGGTCCTTGGGCGCGGGCGGCGGTGTTACCTTCTGGATCAGGTCCATCGCCTTGTCGACGAAGACGCCGGAAGGCTTGCCGCCGGCCATTTCGATCCGCCCGCCCATCGGCGCCCTGGTCGCGGGGGTGATGCCCGCCGCGCGAATCGCCGCGCTGTTGGCCCAGCCGGCATGGCCGTCGATCCGCTCCAGCCACACCGGAATGTCGCCGACCGCCGCGTCCAGTTCTGCGGCGGTGGGGAAGCGCCCCAGACCCCATTGTTCCTGATTCCAGCCGGTGCCGATGATCCACTTGCGCCCGGCATTGGCCTGCGCATAGGCGCGAATCTCGGCCTGCGCCTCCGCCAGCGATCGCGTTTCCGACAGGTCGAGCGTGATCAGCGACAGGCCATAGCCCATCACATGCCCATGCGCGTCGATCAGGCCGGGGATCAGCGTCTTGCCGCCCGCATCCAGCTTGAACGCCAGCCCTTTGGGCGGTTCAGGCCAGGGCTGCCCCTTTTTCGGCTTTTTGGGCCGCTCATATTTGGGCTCCTGATAACGGCCCGGCAGCAGCTTTTCGACCTTGCCATCGTCATCGATCATCAGCGCGGCGAACCGGACGACCTTGCCATTGGGATCGATGGCGATGCCGTTGACATTGTCGATGACGCCCGCGGCGAGCGCGGGGAGGGGAAGGGCGAGCGCAACGATGGCCGCAAGATATAGGGGCTTCATGCGCGGGTGATCCGGCGCACCAGCGCGCTGGTGTCCTGCCGGTTGCCGCCGATCGCCTGCACGTCGGCGTAGAATTGATCGACCATCGCGGTCACCGGCAGCGTCGCGCCATTGGCCCGCGCTTCTTCCAGCGCCAGTCCCAGATCCTTGCGCATCCAGTCGACGGCAAAGCCGAAGTCGAAACTGTCCTGCGCCATCGTCTTCCAGCGATTGTCCATCTGCCAGCTTTGCGCCGCGCCGCCGGAAATCGCTTCGAACACCGCGTCCAGATCCAGTTCGGCAGCCTGGGCGAAGCGCAGCGCTTCCGACAGGCCCTGCAAGACGCCGCCGATGCAGATCTGGTTCACCATCTTGGTGGTCTGCCCCGCGCCCGCGCCGCCGACATGGACGATCCGTGCGGCATAGGCCTGCATCACCAGCTTGGCCGCCGCCACCGCCGGATCGCTGCCGCCGCACATGATCGACAGCCGCCCATTCTCCGCGCCCGCCTGACCGCCCGATACCGGCGCGTCGACGCTATGGATGCCGCGGCTTTCGCCTTCCACGAACAATTGCCGCGCGATCCGCGCCGACACGGTCGTGTGGTCGATGAACAGGCTACCCTCCTTCATCGTGCGGAATGCGCCCTCGCGGCCCAGCGTAATCTGCGACAGGTCATCGTCATTGCCGACGCAACTGATGACGATGTCCGCCTCTTCCGCCGCCTTGGCCGGGCTGATGGCGACGGCGCCGCCATAGGCTTCCGCCCATGTCTTCGCCTTGCCGATGGAGCGATTGTAGACGGTCAGGCTATGCCCCGCCTTGGCCAGATGTCCTGCCACGGGGCTGCCCATGACGCCCAGGCCGATAAACGCGATATTAGCCATATGCCTCGTACATTTTATGCGTGCGCCCTGCCATAGGGCCAGTTTTGCGACAGTGCCAGTTTCTTAACCCGCAATTTTCGTTTAGGTGCCCGCTCATGAACACGCTCGCCAAGATCGAAAGCGCCCTGCCGCTGCCCGTCACCGTCGATGACATCCTTGCCGCTCGCACCCGGATTGCCGGTTCGATCGTCAAGACGCCGACTTTGATCAGCCAGACGCTGTCGAACATGCTGGGCTGCAACGTGTATCTGAAGTTCGAAAATCTTCAGTTCACCGCCGCCTATAAGGAACGCGGCGCGCTCAATCGCCTGCTTCAGCTGGACGACGCGGCCAAGGCCAAGGGCGTAATTGCAGCGTCCGCGGGCAACCATGCCCAGGGGCTGGCCTATCATGGCAGGCGGCTGGGCGTACCCGTCACCATCGTCATGCCCACCACCACGCCTACGGTGAAGATCACGCAGACGCAGGGCCATGGCGCGACCGTGGTGCAATATGGCGAGAAATTCGATGACGCCTATGCCCATGCGCGGTTGCTGGAGGTGGAGCAGGGCCTGACCTTCGTTCATCCGTTCGACGAACCCGACATCATGGCCGGGCAGGGCACGGTCGCGCTGGAAATGCTGGAGGACGCGCCGGAAATCGACACGCTCATCATCCCGATCGGCGGCGGCGGCCTTTTTTCGGGCATGGGGACCGCGGCGCGGGCGATGAAGCCGGACATCCAGCTTTTCGGCGTGCAGGCGGAACTGTATCCGTCGATGTACGACTTTATCAAGGGCGCGGACCTGGCCTGCGACGGCGATACCCTGGCGGAGGGCATCGCCGTCAAGCAACCCGGCGAACTGACCCGCCGCTTCGTCGAGCGGCTGGCCGACGATGTGCTGCTGGTGACCGAGCGGCGGCTGGAAGAGGCGCTGAGCCTGTTGTTGCAGATCGAAAAGACCGTTGTGGAGGGCGCGGGCGCCGCGGGCCTCGCTGCGCTGCTGACCTATCGGGAAAAATTCGCCGGGCGCAATGTCGGGCTGGTGCTGACCGGCGGCAATATCGACACCCGCCTGCTCGCCAATGTGCTGCTGCGCGACCTGGCCCGGTCGGGCCGTCTGGCGCGGCTGCGGATCATCCTGCAGGATCGGCCCGGCGCACTGTTCCATGTCGCCCGCATCTTCGATCAGGAAGCGGTCAACATCCTCGAACTGGCGCATCAGCGCATCTTCACCAACCTGCCGGCCAAGGGGCTGAGCCTGGATGTCGAGTGCGAGACGCGCGATCGCGCGCATCTTCAACGGTTGATCGCGGCGCTGGGCGAGGCTGGTTATGAGGTCGCGCCGATCGAGGTTGCGTGACCGCGGGAAGCGGGCGCGATTTTTCGTGGTAAACGCCCTTTTCAGAGGGGCATCGTGGCGGCATAGTCAATGTTATGACTGACGTCCGCCGCCATGAAAGGAAGCCTGGAGCGTGACTGCCGCCTTCCGCTTTCCCCGTTTCTTCGTCACCAACCCCAGCCCTTGCCCCTATCTGCCGGGCAAGAGCGAGCGGAAGGTGTTTACCGAGCTGAACGGGGACAATGCGGCGGAACTGAACGACGCGCTGGGCCGCATCGGCTTTCGTCGCAGCCAGAATGTCGCCTATCGGCCAAGCTGTGCGGATTGTTCAGCCTGTGTGTCGGTACGTGTCGTCGCCCATGAATTTCAGCCCAATGCGACGCAACGCAAGCTGATCCGTCGCAACAGCGACTTGGTCGTCACGGCCTGCAAGCCCTGGTCCACCGAGGAGCAGTTCGCGCTGCTCCAACGCTATCTGGTCGATCGTCATCCCGGCGGCGGCATGACAGAGATGGACGAGATGGACTTCTCCGACATGGTCGAGCAGACGCCGGTCGACAGCTATATCATCGAATATCGCGAACCGGGCGTCGATGGCCGCCCCGGCAAGCTGATCGGCGCCTGCCTGACCGACCGTCAGGGCGACGGCCTGTCGATGATCTACAGCTTCTTCGATACGCAGCTTGAGCATCGGCCGGGCTTGGGCAATTACATCATCCTGGATCATATCACCCGGGCGTCCGGTGCCGGCCTGCCCTATGTCTATCTGGGCTATTGGGTCGATGGATCGCAGCGAATGCAATATAAGATCCGCTATCGTCCGCTGGAAAAGCTCAGCCGCAGCGGCTGGGTGCGTTTCGATCCGCACGAGCAGGCACAGGCCATTCGCGGCGCCCAGCAGCGCGACGAACCGCCGCTGTCGGTCGAACTGGTGGGCATGTTCCGTAAATAGACAGCCAGATCGGCGAAGGTCGATCGTTCAATGATGGTTGTGCCATCCGTTTCGGTCGCTGCAACCTGATGCGCTTTTGTCTTGTCGGTCTTCGAACCGATTTTGCCGCCATTGCTGCGCTAGGTAAAACAGAACGGTGCCGCGCCAAACGCCAACGCGCGGGCTGGTCGAGGTTTAGATCCTGATGACATGCAGCGGACCCTGGCGTGTCTGGCGCGATGCGTCGGGCAGGACTTTCATCTGGGCCGACCACTACCGGGCGACACCTTCAGTTCTCCGAAATTCGATCGGCAAAAAAAGGGGTCGGGCCTGTGCGGCCCGACCCCGATCCAGCGCTGGTCCGGCGTCGTGACTCGCCGGACAGGCGCTTATCTGCAGCGGCAGCTTCGAACGGCCCTGCGGCGTACCGGCTGGCGAACCGTTTCGGTGACGTAGGTGGTCGTCGTAGTCGTTGTCGTCTGGGCGGGCTGTATCGTGACGGTCGTCACCACCGGTGCGGGATAATAATAGCCACCCGCGATATAGCCGCCGCCCTGCTGCACCACCGGGCCCGGACCCGCCGACCAATGCGACGCCCCGGCATAAGGCGGGGCGTCATAATCGACGCCAGCGCCGCGCACTTCGCCCTCGAACCGGCCGTCATAGGTGCCGCTCACCTGCCGCCCGTCATCCGTGGTCCAGGTGCCGGTCCAGCGGCCTTCATAATCATTCTGGGTGGTGACGCTGTCGTCAGCATAGCCATAGCCATCGTCATAGCCCACGCCCGGACGGCGCGACGGGGGTGGCGCATGACGGCCGGGGCCGTCCTCGGCCTTGTCGATCGCCATGCCCGCCACGGCGCCGACGCCGGCGCCGATCAGCGTGCCCGCGGTGCGATTGCCGCGCCCGGCGATGCGGTTGCCCGCCACGCCGCCGACCACCGCGCCAATGGCAGCGCCACCAACGCCATTATCGCGGCGCGGCTCGTCATAATAGCTGTCATCGCCATCGGGACCATAGCCGCCTTCGTAGCGGTTCCAGTCGATGTCGCTGCGCGAGTCGTAGACCCGGCCATAACGGTCGGTCATCACCGCATCGTCATAATAGCGCGACCAGCCATAGCCGTAGGCAGGCGCAGGCAGGCCATAGGCGCCATAGTTGGCGATATAATAATTGGGGCTGGTCCAATATTGCGGCAGGACATAGCCATAGATCGGACGCTGATAGCCGCCCCAGCCGCCCGGCGCGCGCCAGCCGGCGAACCAGCGCCCGTTCTGGCGCGGTCCCCAGCGATGCCCACCATTATTCCAGTGTCCGTTCCAGCCGCCACCGGGGCGTGGCATATGCGTGCCGGGACGGGGGCCGGGGTGCGGCATCGAACCGCCGGGGCGTGGCCCATTCGCGCCGCCGGCGATAGCCGGCGCGGCGACGCCTGCCAGTGCAACGCTCGCCCCCAAAAGAAGTAAGGTTGGAGTCCGCATGGTTAACACTCCCTGTTTTTACGGCGCGCCAACCGGATGCGCAGCCTAAAATGCTAACGCTTCGTTTAGCATGGCGATCCTTGGCTATCCATGATCCAGGGCTTGAAATCCTGTCCCGAAACGGGGCGGAAAGCGCGGCACTGCGGAGGTGCCGTGAAGAAACAGGGTTAATGGATCAGCAAATGCGGGCTGCGATCCGCGCCGCCAGCGCCTCCAGCCCGGTGGCATCGTCCGAGTCGAAGCGGGCGGGAAGCGGGCTGTCGAGATCGATCACGCCGATGAGCTTGCCGTCGTGCAGCACCGGGACAACGATTTCGGACGCGCTGGCCGCATCGCAGGCGATATGGCCGGGGAAGGCATGGACATCCTCCACCAATCGGGTTTCGCGGGTTGCTGCGGCCGCACCGCATACGCCGCGACCGACCGGAATGCGGATACAGGCGGGCTTGCCCTGGAACGGGCCAAGGACGAGTTCATCCTCCACAATGCGATAGAAGCCGGCCCAGTTGAGATTGGGCAGGAACTGCCAGAGCAGGGCGGACAGGTTCGCCATGTTGGCGATCGGGTCCGGCTCCGATGCGGTCAGCGCATCGGCGGCCGAGAGCAAATCGGCATAAAGGGTGGGCTTGTCGGCGGTGGTGGGGGCGAAATCGTACATGGCGCCCATATAGGCGCGACCTTCGATCGCGACCAGAGCGCGACAAGAATGCATTAACCAAAAGCCGCTATCGCCATCCAAAGGCCTGAAATCCCGAGGGTGACGATGTTCGTAGACGCCATGCATAGTCTGTCCCACCTGCGCGGGGATGTTCGCGCGATCGACGTGTCGATCGTCATGCCCTGCCTGGACGAGGCGATCAGCCTGCCGCATTGCATCGCCAACGCGCGTCGCGCGCTGGATTTGATCGAAGCGCGGCATGGGCTGTTCGGCGAGATCGTAATTGCCGACAATGGATCGACCGACGGCAGCCAACAACTGGCGACGGGGCTCGGCGCGCGGGTCGTGCCAGTGGAGCGGCGCGGCTATGGCGCGGCGTTGATAGGCGGCTGCGAGGGCGCCTATGGCCGCTACCTGCTGATGGGTGACGCTGACGGCAGCTATGACTTCACTGACGGCGTGGCGATGATCGGCGAATTGCTGGATGGGGCGGATTTGTGCATGGGTTCGCGCTTCAGGGGCGGGATTGCGCCCGGCGCCATGCCTTGGAAGAACCGCTATATCGGCAATCCGGTGCTGACCGGCATCCTCAATCTCTTCTTCCGGTCGGGCATCAGCGATGCCCATTGCGGCCTGCGGGCCATTACGCGGGACTGTTTCGCCTCGCTGGACCTGTCGGGGTCCGGCATGGAGTTCGCCAGCGAAATGGTGATCAAGGCCAGCCTGCGCCGCTTCCGTCTGGCCGAGGTGCCCGCGACCTTGTCTGTCGATCTGCGCGACCGGGCACCTCATTTGCGGCCCTGGCGCGATGGCTGGCGGCATCTGCGCTACCTGATGATGCTGAGCCCGACCTGGGTGTTCGGCGTGCCAGGCGTGGTGGCGCTGGGCGTCGGTCTGACGCTCTTCGCCATGGCGCTTATGCAGGCGCTGGCGCCGGGAAGCTTCCCCGCGGTCGGCAATTACTGGGTCGTGCTGGCGGCCGCTCTGGTGTCCGGCGGGCATTTATGCGGTATGCTGGCGTTCGCCGGCAAACTCTATGGTTTGCGCGCCGGCTATCGCGCTGCGCGACCATGGGAATTGCGGCTGGGCGAAAAATTGTCGCTGGAGGCGATGCTGCTGTCTGGCCTTGCCATCAGCGGAACGGGCGTCGCGGTGCTGGCGGCGGTCTTCTGGAAATGGACGGCCCGCGATTTTGGCGCCACCTATAGCATCCTGCCGGCGGTGTTGGGCACGACGCTCGTTACCATGGGTATGCAGACTGTCATGGGTGGTTTCCTCATGGCGATATTGGGCGGCAATGAATCGCGCTTTTATCGCATGCAAGCGGTGCCGCCGCTGCCGTTGCGCTGATGCCGATACCGCGTCTTTCCATCATCATGCCCGTGCATGAGGGCGATGCCTATCTCGATGCCGCATTGGCGAGCCTGCCGGACGACGCCAACGGCCTGATCGAAGTGATCGCGCTCGATTCCAGTTCGACCATGCGCTGTCGCGACATCGCCGCGCGCCATGCCGGCCGACTGACCCTGCGGTACGAATATCGGCCTGACATTCTGTCCTGGACGGCCAAAACTAATCGGGCCGCGGCGATGGCGCGGGCGCCGCACGTCGCGATGTTGCACCAGGACGATCTTTGGCTTCCCGACCGGCTGACCGCTATTTTGGCTGCGCTGGATGCTGATCCTGATGCCGCTATGCTGCTGACGGCGGCGACCATCATCGACGAGGGTGGGCGGACATTGGGCCGCTGGCGTTGCCCGCTGGAAGGTCGGTCGAGTTGGGAGGGGCCGGCCGTCATGGAGCGGTTGCTGGTGCAGAATTTTGTGGCGCTGCCCTCTGTCGTCATGCGCCGGGACATCTGGAAGGACGCGGGCGGGCTTGACGAGAGCCTGTGGTACACCCCTGACTGGGACATATATATGAAGGCCGCGATGCGCGGACGCGTCAGCTACCTCGCCGAACCGACCGTCGCCTTTCGCATCCATGGCGGGTCGCAGACAATGCTGGGCAGTCGGACGCCGGCTGATTTCCTGAATCAGATGGAGATTGTCGTCGCTCGCTACGCGCCGGTCATCGCCGGGCCAAAGGCAAAGACGATCCGCCATATTGCCGCGGCATCGGCGCGCATAAACTGTCTGCTGGCCGAAGTGATGCATGGTCGCAAAGCCGCGCTGGCGCAAATCATGGGCGAGTTGCTGAGGCTGGGACCGTGGGGTGTGTGGCGTTACATGAGCCATTCGCGCATTATCGATCGCGTATTGCCACGCATCCACGCACGGTTGCGAGGGGCGCTGTGATGCACGCAAGACTGTTGCGGTTGATGCGGTTCGGTATCGTTGGCGGCGGGGTGACCCTGATCGCTTATCTGCTGTTCCTGGGGGCGATAGCAGGCGGCCTGCACTATGTGGCTGCGAGCGTGTTGGCCTGGGCCGGGGGGCTGTGCGTCGGTTTTCTGGCGCATCGGCATGTCACCTTCGGCGACCGCGGCGGATGGCGCAGCCAGATCTGGCGCTATATTGGCGTGTATCTGCTCCAGCTTTTGTTCGGGACGGCGACGCTTGCCGCGCTGATCGATTTGGCGGGGCTGGCTCCGTGGCTGGCCTATCCGGTCAACATCATCTTCACGGCGACATTCAGCTATGTGCTGATGAGCCGCATGGTGTTCACGCCGGCGGGCGACGTGCAACGCGCCTGACGCTGGCGCAGAGCTTTTTCAGGCGCAGAAATCGATCGGTCGCTGTTTCCTTGGCGGGAATGGCGCGCTGGATTGGGGCAAGCTGCTTCTCGCCGACGAATGCGATGCTGTGCGTGCGGCAGAGCGCCGCCATTGCGCGATCATCCAGTTGGCTGGCCATCAATCGCACCGGCCTGTTGCCCAGATCGGGGCGATTGGATACCAGGTCGCCGCCAAAGGCCGTTGCAAGATCGTCGATCACCGCCAGGTCGCTGTCCGTTCGGTCGATAGTGCGGGACACGGTGGCATAAGGACGCACGATAGTCGCGGCGAGGGCGATGTGGACCGGCACGACGGCCACAAAATTCGCGATGTTCGCGGCCGTCCACAGCGCCGGCGTTCCGGTCCGTTTTCGAAGCGCCGACCAGCCATAGCCCCCCAGCAGGCAGGCATTGCCGATCACGCCATGGAGGTAGCGATAGCCCCATCCGTGTCCCTGATAGGCAAGCAGCAGCGTCGCGGCGGCAATCGGGAGGAGCAGTCCAGCGAGCAGTGCGAGAGCCAGCGGATCGCGCCAGGCGAAACGTATGCCGGCCACCGCCAGAGGGAGCAGGAGCAGATGCTGCCAGGCGACGAAGCGCAGCAGGTTGAGGCTCATCAGCCACAGGCTGATCCCGTCAAAGCCGGACAGGAGCATGGCGATCCGCGCGCCATAGCCCAGCTGCCCGCCCTGCGTGGCTGCTCCACCCGCCGCGCTCGCGGCAAAATGCGGCCAGGCAAGCCAGGCGAGGCCGATCGCGGCATAGGTCAGGCCATAGAGGCAAAAGAGTCGCCAGCGACGTTGCCAGGCGAGCATGACGATAAACGGAAGGACGAACAGCGGATGGAAAATCGGCTGATGCCAACCGGTGGCGATCAGGCCGATGCATAGCGCGCCACCATGACTCACTATGCCGCCGCGCAGGAAGAGCGCCAGCCAGATGAGATTGAGGGCCAGATAGCCGGGCATGGCATAGCTGCTCATTCCCATCACGACGATCTGGGACGACCCGACGTAGAGCAGGAGGGCGGCTGTCTGCGCGCTGCCGTCCTGCGGCCAAAGGCGGCGGGCGATGCGCCAGAGGGCCGTGGCGCCAATGGCGGTGAGAAGCGGATTGGTGAGTGCAGGATCGGCGATCGTTCCCAGCAGGTTTCGGGTCAGTGCATGAACCGGCAGATAGTCCGAAACCCAGGCCCGATACCCCGCAATCGGCAATATGAATTGCTGATTGAGGGCGAGGGCGTTGTGCTGCCAGAAGGCAGGTAACGGCCATCCGAGACGGGCATGGCGATAGATGAATCCGTCGAACAGGCCCATCTGTTCGTCGCGGGTCAGATCATAGCCGTCAAAGGCCAGGCGATGGCCGGCCCAGCAGAGGAGGAGCAGAAGGACAGGAGCGCTCCACCAGAATCGGCCCGCCTTTTCCGCCCATAGCGGCACGGCCGACGCAGGCCAGAGGCCGAAGCGGAGCAGCAGGATCAGAAGCAGGAGGAAAAGCGCATCTTGCCGCACGAAAAGAAAGGCGGCGAACTGCCTCTTGTCCTGGGCGGGGTCGATCAGGATGCCGGCGAAGGCCAGGAGCATCAGAATGCCCAGGCCGTAAAAAACCGCCTTCCGATCCTGCGCCATTCCACCGTTCATGCCGTCGACGTCCCCCCTAAATTCTGTACTCAGTCCATCTGCACTCGTCCGCGGCCCTGCTTCACCGAACTGCGCGCTTTCTTGGCATCGACCCGCCGCGCCTTCGCGGCCTTGCCCGGTTTGGTGGCGATGCGCCGGGCGTCGCGGACATGGGCCTTGGCGATCATCTCGTTCAGGCGGTCGCGCGCGTCCTGCCGGTTCGCCTCCTGCGTGCGGAAGCGGGACGCCTGGATCACGATCTCGTTGCCGGCGGTCAGCCGCGATCCGGCCAGTTCCTTGAGCTTGCGATAGGCGTAAGGTGGCAGGGCCAGCCTGAACAGGTTCACGCGCAACTGGACGGTCGTCGCCACCTTGTTGACGTTCTGCCCGCCCGGCCCGCCGCCGGTGATGAAGCGCTCCTCCAGCGCATCATCGGGAATCTCAAAGCCCGGCATCGTCCAGCAAGTCCTGGCCGAAGCCCGCCGCAGCGAAGGTCGCGGGCAGGGCGGCGGTCGCCTCCGCCGCGGGCTTGTCGCCGCGCGGCATACTCAGGAAACGACTGTGCAACAGCATGGCTCCTTCCCCGTCACCATAGACCGGATCGCCCACGATGCCGAAGCCCAGGCCATGCAGCGCATGGACGCGGATCTGGTGGGTGCGCCCGGTCTGGGGGGAGAAGGCGATCAGCGACCGGCCGTCCTTTTCCGCGACCTTGCGCCAGTGGGTGATGGCGTTCTTCCCCGCCTTGGCCGGGATCATGCGCCATCCTTCCGCCGCGGAGCTGATCTTGCTGAGCGCCAGTTCGATCGTGCCTTCATCTTCTTCCGGCACGCCTTCGATCACCGCGACATAGCGTTTGACCACCGTGCCCGCCTCGAACGCGGCGGCGAAGCGCTTGTGCGCCTTGGGATTGCGGGCCAGCAGCAGGCAGCCGCTGGTGTCGCGATCCAGCCTGTGGACCGGCAGCGGCCAGCGCTGGAAACCGAAGGTCAGCGAGGCGAGGTGATTTTCAAGCGCCATGGAGCCGTCGCGCGGCGCATCGACCGGCAGGCCCGCAGGCTTGTCGAGGATGAGGGCTTCGCCATCGATGAACAGCACATGGTCGGTAAGCAGGGCCAAGGAAGAGTTTCCGATCGGGACAGAAGAAAATGGAAGGAGAATTGACGCACGCGGCGCTTCCTATAGGCGGTGGAGGCGATGGAATACAGGGGGCATGATCGGCGCCAGGCGCAATTTCGGCTTGATTGGGTCGATGTGGCGCGCGGGCTGGGCATATTGGCGGTGGTGATCGGCCATGTCTGGACCCGCGGGCCGCTCCGCGACGCCATGTACAGTTTCCATATGCCGCTCTTCTTCCTGCTGTCGGGGATGCTGTCGCGGCCGCATGATGTCGGCGCGTTCACACGGCGGCAACTGGTCAGCCAGATGCGGCCCTATGCCGCCTTCCTGCTGCTGCTGATCCTGATCGACCAGATCATCGAACCGCTGAAGGGCGGTCGGCCCATCTTCCACCAATGGCCGGAGGATATGGTGCCGATCCTGCTGGGCGGCTTCTGGTTGCGCGGCCCCTATACCATCTTCTGGTTCGTGCCTTGTCTGATGATGGCGCGCATCCTGTTCAATGTCGCGCTAGGCCGCTGGCCCGATGTGCTGGATCGGCGCTGGGCGCTGCTGCTGCTTCCGGTGCTGGTTCTTGCTTATGTCCTGGGTTGGTGGCTGAAAGCGTCACCGTTGGGGATGCTGAGCGTGCCGATGGCCTTCGTGCTGTTATGGGTAGGAGCGGCGTGGCCCCGAGTCCGCTGGCGGGGCTGGATGATCGCGCCGCTGGGAGCGATGGCTGCGGTCGGGCTGACGGGCGTGCTCCCCACGCTCAACATGAAGGTCGCAGATTATGGCTGGCCCTTGCTGTCGGTCGCCTCGGCCATTGCCACTTCACTGCTGTTGTTCCGCCTGTCGGCCCTGATCGCACCCCTTGCCGCGCCTGTTGCGGCGGTGGGGCGGGCGTCGCTGGTCGTCATGTACTGCCATGTCGCCGTCATCCACTATCTCTCCCCCTATTTGGGCAAGCCGTGGCTGCTGCTGGCGGCGTTAATGATCCCGCTGGCGATCGACCGGCTGATCCGCCTGTCGCCGACGGCCAGCCGCTTCCTGCTTTAACCGTCCTGGATCAAGGACATGCGATTGTCGGTCCCGGCGCGGGCAACGATGGCATAGGCGGCCTGGGCGATGAGTTGTGCCTGGGTCAGTGATTCGCTGTCGTTCGCCGTCTGGGCGGTCGCGGCGGGATCGGCGACGGCGGCTGCTTCGGGAGAGGCGTAATAGCCTGCGTCGCTCAGTCGATCGCTCAGGCCGGCCGTGGGTGCGGGATCGGCTACGGCGGTCATTTGACGCGGGCCGGACGAAGGCGCGCTATAGGTTAGCGGCTCGGACGGGGCCGGGTTGGCGACGACTGTCGGCGGGGTAGGGGCTTCGGGTGATGTCGGCGCGTCCGGCGTGTTGGGGGACGGCGTAGGCGCAGGGGTGGCGCTCGGCGCAGGGGGCGTCGCCGCCTGGGCAACCGTGTCCAGCGACTTCTTGATCTGTCCCCATGCGTTGCCGATGCCTGTCGCGTTGATCGCGCTCACCATGTAAATATTCTCCCGTCCCCGCCGTTCTTATCCGTTATCGGCCCTGCCATGCCCTCTACGAACAGGGTGTGCACCCCGTTAAGCGTCAATGCAGGTGCCGCAGCTTGTCCGGGTTGCGCATGATGTAGATGGCGGTGACCCGACCGTCCTGGATGTCCAGTGCCGTGGTCTGCACCTCCCCATCGGCCTCCCGCGTGACGAAGCCGGGCAGGCCGTTGATGAGGCAGGTGCGCAGCAGGGTGGAGCCATGCTTGCGGAAGTTGACGGTCAGCGCCTTGTGCAACTGTATGACCTGACCGAAGCCGATCGCCGGGCGCACCGTCGCGGGCCGCTTGCCCCCCCCGTCGCTGTGCAGACTGACATCCTGCGCCAGGAGCGCGCCGAGACTGGTCATGTCGCCGCTGCGCGAGGCCGTGAAGAAGGCGCCGGCAATCTCCAGGCCGCGTTGCTTCTCGACCTGGAAGCGTGGCCGCGCGTCACGGACGTGGGTTCGTGCGCGCGCGGCGAGTTGTCGGCAGGCGGCGGCGTCGCGGTCGATGGTGCGGGCGACCTCCTCGAAGGCGAGGCCGAAGACGTCGTGCAGCAGGAAGGCGGCGCGCTCCAAGGGGGACAGCCGTTCCAGCGCCAGCATCAGCGGGAGGGTTACGTCCTCTTCCTCCTCGTCATCCCCGACCAGCGGCTCGGGCAGCCAGGGGCCGACATAGGTTTCGCGGCGCACCCGCGCCGATTTCAACTGGTCGAGGCAAAGCCGCGTCACCGTGCGGCGGAGAAAGGCTTCGGGTTCGCGGATGGCCGCCCGATCGACGCCCATCCAGCGGATGAACGCTTCCTGCACCACATCCTCGGCGTCGGCGACCGATCCGAGCATCCGATAGGCGACGCGGATGAGGCGGGGACGCAGCGGGTCGAAGCGCGCCGCCGCGTCCTGTTGCGTCCCCCGCTCCATCAGGCCGCCGCCCTCATCGGCATATCGTACCAGAGGTCGAAGCCGACCGCGATGCGGTTCCAGCCATTGATGATGTTGATCATCAAGGTAAGCTTCACCTGCTCCTCCTCGGTAAATTCCCAGTTGAGCGCCTCGCGCGCGGCGCTATGGCTATGACCCTTGGCGATTTCGGTTAGAGCCTCGGTCCAGGCGAGAGCGGCGCGTTCCCGGTCGGTATAGCAGGGGGCTTCGCGCCACGCGGAGAGGAGGTAGATGCGCTGCTCGGTCTCGCCCTTCGCGCGGGCTTCAAAGCTGTGCATGTTGATGCAGTTGGCGCAACCGTTAATCTGTGATGAACGAATCTTGACCAGCTCGATCAGGCTGGGTTCCAGGCTCTCTCCGATCGCGGTCGACAGTGCGGTCCAGCTTTTCATCAGTTGCGGCGCGGCGGCATAGGGGTTGATCTTGTCGGTCATGATGCGGTCCTTTCGCGTGGGGATGCAGACATGACGAGAGGCGCGCGCGGGATGTGACATGGGAACGAATTTTTTCGTCGCGAAGCGCTGGACAGGGGCGGGGGCGACGGCTAGCGGGCGCCCCCTATGTCAGTCATTGCCACAATCATGAACACGGCCACGGGCCAGCCCATCCAGAAAATGAAGTTCGAACGGATGCCCAAGCCTTGGGTATCGCTGAACCTGGAAAATGGCGAATTGGTCACGGCCGACCGCGTCGTCGTCGGCAAACCCGCGCCGGGCAAGTTCATCATCCCCGTCGAGGTCTGGGTGACGCCCAAGACATTGGGATAGGCATGGCAGGAAAGGGCTGGCGCATAGTCCCGATGCGCCAGCCCCTACGGCGTGATTCAAGCCTTGATGCGACCCAAGGGCTCTCGCTGCGCCGCCTCATACAGACGGCGCGGCAGGCGATCAGCCGTGCAGCTTGATCGCGGTCTCCGCGATGCGGCGACCCTGGTAGCGGGCGCCGTCCAGTTCCTCTTCGCTGGGCTGGCGGCTGCCGTCGCTATCGGCCAGGGTGGTCGCGCCATAGGGCGATCCCCCGCGCACCTTGTCCACGCCCATCTGACCCGCAAAGCCATAGTCGAGGCCGACGATGGTCATGCCGAAATGCAGCAGGTTGGTGATGATCGAGAAGAGGGTGACTTCCTGTCCGCCATGTTGGCTGGCGGTCGAGGTGAAGGCGCCGCCGACCTTGCCGTTCAGCGCGCCGCGCGCCCACAGGCCGCCGGCCTGATCGAGGAAGGCCGCCATCTGGCTCGACATGCGGCCAAAGCGCGTGCCGGTGCCGACGATGATCGCGTCATAATCGGCCAGCTCCGCGACGGTGGCGACGGGGGCGTCCTGGGCCAGCTTGAAATGCGCGTTCTGGGCGACTTCGAGCGGAGCGGTTTCGG
Organism: Sphingomonas bisphenolicum; assembly: GCF_024349785.1. Classification (NCBI taxonomy): domain Bacteria; kingdom Pseudomonadati; phylum Pseudomonadota; class Alphaproteobacteria; order Sphingomonadales; family Sphingomonadaceae; genus Sphingomonas; species Sphingomonas bisphenolicum. Next base: position 3,270,992 of record NZ_AP018817.1, on the reverse strand, counting down.
GCACGCGCTTGATATCGACCTGCGCGCCGGCGGCAATGGCGCCTTCGGCCATGGCCTTCGCCATCGTTTCGATATGACCGTAGGAAGAATAATAGAGAACCAGTACCTTAGCCATGAGGCATCTCCTTGAAAGGATGGGGAAAGGTTGGCCGCCCGCATAGGGAATACGGGCGGCCCGGCCCGTCCGGGGGGGAGGGGATTGGACGGGCCGATAGGGTCAGATGCTGTCCACCAGGACGATTTCGGCGTCCTCGACGGCCGTGATGGTGATCGGATCGCCGCCCAGGATCGCCGCGCCATCGCGGGCCTCGAACGGCTGGCCGTCAATCTCGATCCGGCCCGTCGCGGGAACCAGATAGAGGTGGCGACCTTCCGCGCTGTCATAGGTCACGCTGGTCCCGGCCTTGACCGTGCCGCCGAGCAGGCGGGCGTCGGCGCGGATGCGCAGCGCTTCCTTGTCATCGTCATAGCCGCTGGCGAGGACGACGAGCTTGCCGGAGCGATCGCCCTTGGGGAAAGGCTTGGCCCCCCAACTGGGCTGGCCGCCGCGGGCGCGGGGAATGACCCAGATCTGGAACAGGGTGGTGGTTTCATCCTCCAGATTATATTCGGCGTGGCGGATGCCGGTGCCCGCGGACATGACCTGCACGTCGCCGGCCTCGGTGCGGCCCTGATTGCCCAGGCTGTCCTTGTGCGTGATCGCGCCGGTGCGGACATAGGTGATGATTTCCATGTCGCTGTGCGGATGCGGCGGGAAGCCCGAGCGGGGGCCGATTTCGTCATCGTTCCACACCCGGATCGCCCCCCAGTGCATGCGCTCTTCGTCATGATAGTCGGCGAAGGAAAAATGGTGGCGCGCGTTCAGCCAGCCATGGTCGGCATGGCCGAGCGACGCGAACGGGCGGCGCTCGATGCGGCTCGTGGTGGTCGTGGTCATACAAGATGCCTTTCGTTGCGGAGCCGGATGCTTCCGCTTGCTTTCCGACAATCTAGCCATCAGGATCGTTTCTTAAACCGGCAGCTTTGAAACGGATTGTTTCCCGATGCGACTACCTGACTTCGAGGCCTGGGCCATGTTCGCCGCCGTGGTCGAGCATCGTAGCTTCACCGATGCGGCCAAGGCGCTGAGCGTGTCCAAGGCGACTGTGTCCAAGGCGGTGACGCGGCTGGAGGAGCATCTGGACACCAGCCTGTTCAACCGCACCAGCCGCCGTCTGGCGCTGACGGAAAGCGGGAAGCGGCTGGCCGACCATGCCCATCGCATCCTGGCGGAGGGGCAGGCGGCGGAGGAAGCGGCGCGTGACGAAACGGCGGAATTGTCGGGCGTGGTGCGGCTGGGCGCGCCGATGACCTTCGGCCTGCTGCGCGTCGCGCCGCTGGTTGCGCAATTCACCAAGGAGCATCCGTTGGTCGACGTCGACCTGCATTTGTCGGACGCGCAGATCGACATCGTAGAGATGGGGCTGGATGCGACCATCCGCATTGCCGACATGCCAGACAGCTCGCTGCGCGCGCGGCGGCTGGCGGATGTGACGATGCATGTGATCGCCTCGCCCGCCTATCTCGACGCGCGCGGGCGGCCGCAGCATCCCTCTGACCTCGGGAGCCACGACTGTCTCTGCTATTCCAACGTCGCGGCGCCCGACGTGTGGCGCTTTTCCGGGCCGGGACAGCAGAATGTGGTGGTGCAGGTGCGCAGCCGTATCACCGTCAATAGCGGGGAAGCGATGCTGCCCGCGCTGCGCATCGGGGTGGGCATCGCCCGGTTGCCCGACTTCATCATCGGCGATGCGCTGGCGAAGGGCGAGGTGGAGGAGATATTGATCGACTGGCGCCCTGCGCCGTTCGGCTTGCATCTGGTGACGCCGCCGTCGCGCCTGCGCCCCGCGCGGGTCGAAGCGCTGCTGGACTATCTGACGAAGCATCATGGCTGTTAACCCGCAGCATTAAGGTTAGCGAAAAATTTCCGTCCTCGGTTCAGGATGATGGGCGTTTGGACGCGTTTGAGCGTCGTTTCGCAGGTGAATCCATCTTGACTCCGGGTCGGCCGTTTCTGCTTCAACCCTTTGTAAACAGATTCGTTTTGGTGCGACTCGCGGATTTCTGCCGGTTAGCGAAAAATTAACCTTTGTCCTTCAGAAGTTTTTTGGTTAATGATTTGGAGCAGAAGCCGTTCTGGTGGGGTGAACGGGACTGCGACGCAAAGGGGCTTCACATGCGCGTGCTGCTGATTGAGGACGAACCGACCACCGCCAAGGCGATCGAGCTTATGCTCACGACCGAAGGCTTCAACGTCTATACGACCGATCTGGGCGAAGAAGGCCTCGATCTGGGCAAGCTCTATGATTACGACATCATCTGCCTGGACCTGAACCTGCCCGACATGCACGGCTATGACGTGCTGAAAAAGCTGCGGGCGGCCAAGGTGCAGACCCCGGTGTTGATCCTGTCGGGCATTTCGGAGATGGACAGCAAGGTCCGCTCCTTCGGTTTCGGCGCCGACGATTATGTGACCAAGCCCTTCCATCGCGAAGAGCTGATCGCCCGCATCCACGCCGTGGTGCGCCGGTCCAAGGGCCATAGCCAGTCGGTCATCCGCACTGGCAAGCTGGCCGTCAACCTGGACGCCAAGACGGTGGAAGTGGACGGCAACCGCGTTCATTTGACCGGCAAGGAATATGCGATGCTGGAGCTGCTTTCGCTCCGCAAGGGCACGACGCTGACCAAGGAAATGTTCCTCAACCACCTCTATGGCGGGATGGACGAGCCGGAACTCAAGATCATCGACGTGTTCATCTGCAAGCTGCGCAAGAAGCTGGCGCTGGCCTGCGGTGGCGACAATTATATCGAGACGGTGTGGGGCCGTGGCTATGTGCTGCGCGACCCGGACGAGATTCTGGAGGAGCAGGCCAAGGTCGCCTGATCCCGGACTGGTAAATGGGGGGGGGGAAAGGCCGGGGTCCGAAAGGACGCCGGCCTTTTCCGTTTTGGGTGTCGGCAAAAGATATGTTCACTTTTTGATCGCATTTCATCGTTGGGGCGTGGATCATCCTTCCGCTTGCGGTTAAGGCAGGGGCATGGATGACCTGTTTGCCGATCGATCCTTAAGTGAACAGGCGCTGGGCCGGGGCGACATCGCGCCGCTGGCGAAAAAGGGTTTGCCCCATCATTTGATCGATTGCGATCTGGACGAGGCGGATCTGTCTGGGCTGGACCTATCGCGCTGGATCTTCGAACGCTGCCAGTTCCGCCGCACCGACTTTACCGGGGCGAAGCTGGACGCGACGCGCTGGCAATCCTGCCGGGGCGGGTTCGTGCAATTGACGGGCGCGGACCTGCGCGAAGCGGAATTTCTCGCCTGCGATTTCAACAATGGCGTGCTGCGGCGCGCGAAGCTGTTCGGTGCGCAGTTCGAACGATGCAAGCTGACCGGCGCGGACCTGAGCGAGGCGAGCGCGCTGGACGTGCAATTTGCCGAGACGTTGCTGGTCAACGCCCGGCTGACTGGCTTTTCCTTTCGCAAGCTGGTTCTGAAGGCGATCGATTTCAGCCAGGCGGACCTCGCCAAATGCGATTTTCGCGGCACCTTGTTCGATGGATGCAGCCTGCGCGACGCGGCGCTGGACGGATGCCGGTTCGATGGCGCGGACTTGCGCGGGGCTGACATTGGTGGATTGCGGCTGGTCAACGCCGGACTGTTTCGCGGCGCGACGATATCGCGCGAGCAGGCGGGACAGTTGCTGGGCGAACTGGGCTTGAACGTGCGCTGATCGGCAAAGTGGAACGGGCCGGCGGTCTCAAAGGCAGCCGGCCCGTTCGTCAGGCGGTGGGGCGTCGGGCGGCGGCGTGGAACTTGACCGCTATCCGCGTGCAGCCCCGTGCGGGGTCAATCGTCCGCCTGATTCTGTGTAGGGGTGCTGCTGCTTGCCGAACCCTGGCCGGTGGCGTCACCCGAAAGCTGGCCGCTGGCATTGACCGACGCCGCATTGTCGAGTGCGCCCGTGGCCTGACCCGCGGCGCTGCCTGCCGCCGAACCAGCGCCATTGGCGACGCCCGAAGCGCGATCGCGGGTGGCATTGACGGCATTGCCTGCCCGGTCGCGGGCATTGGCAGCCGTCGCGCTGGCGCGATCCCGCGCGGCGGAGGCGGTGTCAGTCGCCCGATCACGCGCGGTTCCCACCGTGTCACCGGCGCGGTCGCGCACCGTGCCGACGGCGTTGCGCGCGTCGCTGGTCCCCAATGTGTCGACCGCCAGGCCGCCATCGGCCGATCCGCTGGCCGACCCCGAGGCGCTGCCGCTGCGGGTCTTGCCGTTGCGCGTCGCCGAACCGGTCGCCGAGCCATCGGCCCGACCGCGGCTTGATCCGCTCGCGCCGACCCGACCATTGTCGAGGTCGATGCTGCGATCCAGGCTGCCCGAACCACCCAGCGTGCCGCCGAGCGATCCGCCAAGGCCGCCGCCGCCCAGGCCGCCCAGCGACCCACCCAGGCCGCCGCCACCGCCACCGCCGCCCAGCAACTGGGCCGAGGCAGGCGCTGCGGTTAATGCAGCAAGGCAGGCGGTCGCGATCAGGAACTTGGCTTTCATCACTCGTCTCCTTCATAGGCGTATCAATGCGATGAAGGGAGAACGGGAGGGGCGGCCGCTTTAATCCCGGTCCGCCAAGAAAAATATCAAGCCTTTGAAAATTATTCGTTATTTCTGCAATCGCAACAGATGACCGGCGTCTTCCCCTTGGCCGGCGGGGTGGCTTCGGCGCGCAGTGCGGCGATGCCGCCACGCATCAGCAGGCGGCCCGCGACCAGCGGCGCGGCGAAGCTGGTGCCGCGCACCGCGCCCTTGCCGCCACTTGTGGTTGCTGCCTGCATGTCTGCGCCGGGCGCGGCGAAATCGATATGCAGCGCGCGGCCCGCTTCGGGCAAGGGCCGGCCGCGCCCGTCGATCCCTGTCACGGCGATGACGCCGGGATAGGAGGCGGGATAGGCCGGCGGGGCGGCGGGGCCGTCATTGCCAACCGCCGCGACCACGGTCACGCCCTTGTCCTGCGCCAGCCGGATCGCGCCGTCGAGCAGCGGATTGGCCGGGCCGACCAGACTGACGGTGACCACGCGCACGCCGCGCGCCGCCATCCAGCCGAGTGCGCGGACGATGGCGAAGGCGCCGCCGCCTGCCGGATCGTCGCCATAAACGTCCGCGACCAGCAGCGCCGCGCCGGGCGCTCCGCCCCGCACCACGCCGTCGCCACTGATGAGGGAGGCGACAGCGGTGCCATGGGTGCTGGCACGCGGCGCGCCCTGTGCGAAGCCGCGCTGTTCGATCGGCCCGTTAAGCGCCGGATGCCGCGCCACGCCGCCATCGATCAGCCCAGCCAGCCGCCCATCGACCCGGCCGCTGCCCGCCAGCGCAGCGGCGGCGAGGGGCAGGGATGCGCCGCTGGGGAAATAGAGATTGTCCGCGCTGGCCTGCGCACGCGGGGCGATCCGGCGCACCTCGCGCAGCGCCCTGGTTAGGCTGCGGCCCTTGGGCGGGGTGAGGTGGGCGACGCGCAGGTCGATGCCCTCAACCCTTTCGTCAGCCACGCCATAGCCCGTCGCGCGCAAGGCATCGAGCGTCGCGTCGTCCGCGCCGGTGAGGAGGATGACGCCGCGCCGCGCCGGTTCGCGCCGGTCATCCAGCTCGATGCGATCGCCGTGGCGGCGCAGTAAATCGGTGAGGCGCGTGGCGCGCGCCGCCGCCAGCCGGTCGGCCAGGCGCGCGGGCGGCAGGCGGTCGAGATCGGCCGCATCGACCGCGCCGCCGATCCGGTCGAGCACGTCGGGCACCACCTGACCCACCGTGCCCAGCCCGCCGCCGCCGGGCAGCAACTGGGCCTGCGTCGCAGAGGGCGCGATCAGGATCATCCCCGCGATCAGCCAGGGGCGCGTCAGCTTCATGTCCGTCTCACCGATCCTCTCGCCTGCAAAATCAACCATTGCGAAAAAATGTCCATCCGTCTTCTGTCTGCGGGATGAAACGGATGGGCTGGCGCGTTTCATCCCTCGAACAAGTGACGGAGTATCGATGTCGTTCGAAAGCGACCTGCTGGCGATCCTGCCCCGGCTGCGGCGTTTTGCCGCCAGCCTGTCGCGGGACCGCGCCGATGGCGACGATCTGTGCCAGGCGGCGCTGGAACGTGGCTTGAAGGCGCGCGATCAGTGGCAGCCCGGCACCCGTCTGGACAGTTGGATGTATCGGATCATGCGCAACCTGTGGATCGACGAGGCGCGCGCGCGCCAGCGCGCCGCCAAGACCTTCGCCCCTGAAGAGGCCGGTGCGCATGTCGGTCATGCCGGCGACCGCGATGTGGAGGCGCATATGATGCTGTCCGACGTCGACCGTGCGATGCAGGCATTGCCCGAAGAGCAGCGCGAGGCGATCGCGCTCGTGCTGGTGGAGGGGCTGTCCTACAAGGAAGCGGCAGCGGTGCTGGGCGTGCCCATGGGCACATTGACGTCGCGGCTGGTGCGTGGGCGCGGCGCGTTGTTGGAACTGATGGGAGAGGCGGCATGACGGACATAGACGAAGCCATGCTGATCGCGCTGGTCGATGGCGAACTGGACGAGGTGAACCGGCGTCGGGTCGAGCGGGCGGTGGCCGCCGATCCGGCCCTGGCGGCGCGGCTGGCGCAGCATCGTTCGTTGCGCGCGCGACTGGCGGGCCATTATGCGCCTGTGGCGCAGGAGCCGGTGCCAGATCGTTTGCGCGCGGTTCTGGAGGACAGCGCGACGGTGACGCCTCTGGCGCGCCCAGCGCCCCGCTGGCGTGGCTGGGCGATGGGCGGGGCGATCGCCGCCAGCCTTGTGCTGGGGCTGGGTCTGGGGCGCATGTCGGGCGAGGAGCCGGGATCGATCGGCATGCAGGGCGGCGTGATGGTGGCGCAGGGCGCGCTCGCGACCGCACTCGACGGGCAATTGGCGTCTGCGCAGCGGGATGGACCGATCCACATCGGCCTGAGCTTCCAGCGCAAGGGCGGCGGCTGGTGCCGAAGCTTCGATGGCGCCATTGCGGGCGTCGCCTGCCGCGAAGGGACAGGCTGGCAGGTGCAGCAGGCTTTGCCCGGCGCGGGTTCTCAAACCGCCTATCGACAGGCCTCGTCCGCCGACGCGCGGGTCATGGCGACGGTGGACGCGCTGATCGACGGCGCACCGGTGGATGCCGCCGGGGAAAAGGCGGCGCAGGCGAAGGGCTGGCGGTGAGTTGCGGCGTTCTCCCGCACAGGCAAGAGAACGCCGCCTCATTGTCTAGGCATGCGCCACCGCATGACCCGCGCAGCATGCGGCACGGCTGCTTTCGACATAGTCCGGGTCATGCCACCAATAATGTTGATGAGCGTTCGCCAGCATCGGCAGCATCTTGCTCGCCGCCGCCTGCGGCTTTGCATTGACGAAGGGCGCCATCAGCGCCTCGGGCGTATGGACGACGCCGTTGGCGATCACCTGCTGCACATTCGCAACGGCGGCGACATCCTTTAGAGGATCGCCGTCCACCAGGATCAGGTCGGCCAGCATCCCGCGCTCGATCCGGCCGACCGGTTCGCCCAGAAATTCGCCGCTCCAGCGCGTCGTCATCAACAGCGCTTCATAGGGCGAGATGCCGAACTTGACCATGCCGCGCAGGTTGAGGTGCAGGCTGATCGCGGTCAGGTCGATCGGCGCGTCGGTGCCGGAAAAGGGATGCCATCCCGCCGCCAGCGTCATCTTGATCTGTTCGACCTGCCGTTCCAGCGAGGCAAGCATCGGCTTGCCGCCGTCGCCCGACATCGCCTTCACCCGCGCGCGCAGCTTGTCATATTCCCATGGGGGATAGAGCGTCGTGATGCGCGGATCGCGCGTAAAGCCGTCGTCCAGTCCCAGCAGGGACGTGGCGGCGAACAGGGTCGGCGTGCGCCCCGCCTTGGCCGCGGCGAACAGGTCGTTGACGTCATGATAGCCGCCGCCGAGCGAGGTGATGGTGCGCGAATAGCCGTAGCGGTTGGTCGCGCCGGTATGCTCCATGCAATCCATGCCGCTGTGCAGGGCGGGATAATGATAATGGGACGACAGGTGCATCCCCATCTTGTGGGAAGCGTCAACCACCTCCTTCTGCGTGTCGTGGCGCAGGCGGACATAGGTTTTCAACATGTCGTAGTCGAGCGCCTTCGCGCGCTCCAGCTCCAGCGCCATCTGCCCCTTTTCGGTCACAGGGCGCATGAAATTATAGAAGATGCGCCCGCCGTCGATCGCCTCGCCGGTGGCGTAATGGCGTGCGGCGATACGCTTGCCGCTCTGGATCGCCTCGCGGTCCTCGACCATATGATAGGCGGGGCAACCGGACGACCGTGTCGCCGTCACGCCCATCGCCAGCCACAGCCGCCCCATCCGGTCGCCATAGCCATAGCCCGCCATCTGCCGGTGGGTGTGCATGTCGATCAGGCCCGGCATCAGCGTCAGGTCGGGTGCGTCGATCAGCCTGGCGTTGGCGTCCGATGCGCCCGCGCCGCGCGGCGTCACGGCGGTGATCAGGTTGCCGTCCAGCACGACATCGACTTGAGTCTTGTAATCGGCCGAGAGAGCATCCCAGACTTTGTCCGCCCGTATGACGGTGCGATCCGAAGGCTTGGCATTGGCCCAATTGAGGCGGCAGGGCACGGTCTGCGCTGCGCCGCCGGTGGCGGATACGATGCGCAGCTTGCCGTTGCTGAGATACAGCAATTTTCTGCCGTCGCCGCTCCAGCTTGGCGCGTCGGTGACTTCGGTAGTGATCTGCTTCGGCGCGGCGGTAAAGCTGCCGTCGGGCGCGACCGGCGCGACCCACAGGGTGCTGGCGAAGGCGAAGGCCATGCGCGTGCCGTCGGGCGACCACACCGGGCCGTCATGGCCGCGCGTGCCGAGCGACTTGCCCTCGAACACAGGGCGATATGTGCCCTTGCCGGTAGCGAGGTCGACGGTCAATATCTGGCTGGCGCCTTCGCGATAGCGGCCGGTGACGGGCTTGAACGCGGCATAGGCGATGGTCTTGCCACCAGGGCCGAAGCTGGGGCGGCCCGGTTCCCAGATAGCGTCGAAGCGTTTCGTGACCACGCCGCTCGCGACATCGACCGTATGGAGCGCGCCGTCCTGGTCGAGGAAGGCGATCATCTTGCCATCCTGCGACCAGCTGCCCCAGGCGACCGCCTTGTCGGGAATGTTGGTGAGCTGCTTTTCCTTGCTCGTAGCGACGTCATGCAGCCACAGGTCCAGCGTGCCGCCACGGTCGCAGGAATAGGCGATGGTCCTGCCGTCGGGCGACCAGGCGGGGTCGCATTTGTGGAATCCGTCGCCGACGATTTTCTTCGGCGCGCCGCCGACGGGCATCAGATAGAGGTCGTTGAGCGCAGCGAAGACGATATGCTTGCCGTCGGGCGAGAGCATTGGCGCGGCGATGCCCACCACGGGCTTTGCCGTGGTGGAGGTGAAGTCGCGGGCCTTCTTCCGATAGCTGGGCGTAGTGACCGGCACCTCGGTCCGGAAGGGGATGACGCTCGCCTTGCCGCCTTTCAGGCTGCGCAGCTTGCCGCCGGACCCGTAGAGGATCGCGCCGTCCTTGGCAAAGGCAGGGCGGAAGGGATAGAGATCTTCGCCGACGACGATATCCTTGCCGTCATGGACCAGCGTCATTGTGCCCGGCTGCACGCGGGTATAGGCGATGGTCCCGTCGGGCGCGAAGGCAGGGGCCATGATCGCCGACGGATTGAAGCGATCAGCCGATGGCGTCACCGACGCCACCTCCGTCACCACCCCGCTGGCGATGTCGATCGTGACCAGCTTCGTGCCCCCCGCGACATAGGCGACGCGCTTGCCGTCGGGCGACCAGGCGGGTTCGCTGTCGTTGGTCGTGCCCTTCGACAGGGGCGTGACCTGGCCGCTGGCCACATCGAGCAGGTAGATGGCGTAGCGGCCGTCCGCCCGGTCGCTGGAAAAGGCGATGCTCTTGCCGTCGGGCGACCAGCGCGGCTCGCGATCGTCCAACAGGCCATCGGTGTGCTGGCGCATGTCGCCGCCGTCCGCTGCGATCGACCAGAGGTGGAAATTGCCGGTGCGATAGGATTGGAAGACAATCCGTTTGCCGTCGGGCGACCAGTCGGGCTGCGCGAGATCGTCAAAGTCGCCGGTCAAGCGGGTCAGCGGCCCGCCTGATACCGGCATCGTCCAGAGGATGCCCAACAGGTCGAAGGCGATCGTCCGTCCGTCGGGCGACAGGGCGAGGGCGACATTGGTGCAGTCTTCGACCTTGACGATCGTATCCTGCCCCGGCGCCGGGGCGCCTGCCGTCCCCTGCGCCACCGACGTCGCGCTGCCCGCGGCGAGCAGCCCGATCCCGCCCGCCGCGAGTGCTTCGCGGCGGTTGACACCCTTGGTCTTCGTCATATCAGAACTCCAGGTTGAACCGGCCATAATAGAAGCCGCCGCTGATGCCATAGGGGGCGTAGGCGTTGTAAAGGCTGCCCGCGAGCCGGTTCACCGGCTTCAGCTTGTTGGGATAGGTGTTGAGCAGATTGTTCGCGCCGATCGACAGCTTGACGCCCTTGGCCAGCTTGTAGCCCAGTTCGAGGTCGAGAATGACCTTGGGCTTCAGTTCCTCGTCGGCATAGCCCGACGTACAGGTCGCCGACACGGCCGAGCAGGACACCCAGTCAGCGGTGTGCAACACCGGCAACGCCGCGCGCTGGGTGACCTTGCCAAAGCGCGTGGCGCGCAGATTGGCGTTGATCGGTCCATTCTCCCAAAGGAAATTGGCGATGAATTTGTTGCGCGGCGTGCCTTCGCTGAGGTCACCCTGACGATCACGCGCGACGAAGGAGACGCCGCTGCCACCCGTCGGCGGCGGATCGATATGGGTGAAGATGGTCTTGTTGAAATTGGCCGACAAGGAACTCGTCAGATGGCCTATGCCGCCCAGATCGGCGCGATGGGTGGCGACTATATCCAGGCCGCGGGTCCGCGTATCGGCGGCATTCGAGAAAATGAGCGCGCCGAAATTGCCGGCATAGCCGTTGGCGTTCAGGATATCGACGACAGCCGTGCCGGACAGCGTGCCGCTGAGCAATATCCGGTCCTTCACCTTGATCTGATAGGCATCGACGGTGAGGTTGAAGTTGGGCAGGGGCGTCAGCACCAGCCCCGCCGAGAAGCTGGTCGATTTTTCAGGCTTGAGCGCAACGGCGCCGAGCGCCTGCGCCGCGGCGCTATCGACCGGCAGCGCGACTACGGGACGCAACTGGCTGACCCCGTCGATGACTACACCGATCGTGCTGGACGAATTATAATGTTGCTGCTGGAGCGTGGGTGCACGGAAGCCAGTGCTGGCCGTGCCACGGATCGCTATGCCCCTGACGGGTTCTATGCGCAGCGACGCCTTGCCCGTATCGGTGGTGCCGAAATCGGAATAATCCTCATGTCGCCCGGCAAGGCCGAACTCGACGCCCTCGACGATCTTGCCTTCGATATTGCCGTAGGCGCTCCAATTGTCACGGCTCCAGCTACCCGATCCTTCGGGGGTGAAGCCGATGACGCCCTGCGACCCGATGCCGCTGGCAAAGGTGCCGCCACGCCAGCCGCCCGTCGGGAAGATATAGCCGCCGTTGATATAGGACACCGCATCGCCGGGGCTGATGACGAACTTGTTCTTCTTATACTCGCCGCCCACCGCGACCGAGAGCGGCCCGGCAAGGCCGATGTCGAATTCCTTGCTCAGGTCGAGATTGCTGACCCATTCGTCGAAGCGCAGCTTGCCGAGGTAGAAATGGGTCGGGCTTGCCGGCCCGAGCGAGGGGTTGAGCGACGTCGTCTGGGCATATTTGACCTCGTCCTGGCCGTAGCTGGTGCTGAGGTCGAAATGCACGCCGCCGCCCACTTCGCCGCGCAGGCCGCCCGCAAACTGGAAATCCTCGTCATAGACGTGGATGCGCGGGATATAGCCTTCGGGATAGATTTCCAGAATATTATTGGCGGCCTGCGGTGTGCGATAGGTGAGCCAGCCCGCGGCATGGCGCTTGGAATAGGTGCCGAAACTATAGAGTTCCAGGCTGTCCCCTACCGGCATCATCGCATCATAGCCCAGATTGCCGCCGATCACCTGCGGCTGGCCATATTTGGCGCGGATGCGGTCGGGATCGGCGTTGCGCGGGTCGCCGGTCGGATAGAATTGCCCGGTGATCGGGCTGCTCTTCGTAATCGTATTATCCTGCAGCACGCCGTCCGCCGACAGGTGGACATAGCCGCCGTCCTGGCCCAGGGCGAACCCCTTGTCGACCTGCCAGCGCCCCTGCCAGCCACCATTGTCGGCGGTGCTGCCCATGGTCAGCGCCGCGCCGCCCGACGTATCGTTCTTCAGGATGATGTTGACCACGCCGGCGATCGCATCGGAGCCATATTGCGCCGATGCGCCATCGCGCAGCACCTCGATCCGCTGGATCGCGTTGCCGGCAATCAGGTCGAGGTCAGGCGGCGACTGGCCGTTCTGGACCGACCCGTTGATGAAGAGCGTCGCGGTATTGTGCCGGCGCTTGCCGTTTACCAGCACCAGCAACTGGTCGCCGCCGAGGCCGCGCAGCGACAGGGTGCGCACCGCCCAGCTCGCGCCCGCGCCATTGTTCGACACGTTGATCGAGGGGACCAGCGTGCCGAGCAGGTCGCGTACCGACTGTTTGCCGCTCGATTCCAGATCCTTTTCGCCCAGCACGTCGATCGGCGCCAGGCTTTCGGCGACGGTGCGGTTCGTGGTGCGCGTGCCGGTGACGATGATCGGCGTTGCATCCTCGACCGGTTCGGGGGCGGGGGCCATGGTCATGGCCTGCGCGCCCGTACCCGGCAGGCTCGCCTGCGCATATTGCAGCGCGAGCGGGCTGCGGCGCGCGGCGCTGCGATTGGCGGGGGCGGCCAGGGCGATCACGCCCGCGCCGGCCGGGGTAGAAGTGAGTTCGGTGCCGGCCAGCAGCCGGGCGAGGGCGTCCTGCGTCGACAACCATCCCTGGATGCGGCGGCTGCGGATCGCGGCGACCTCGTCATAGGGGAAGAGGATGCGGACGCCCGACTGGGCCGACAATTCCCGCAGCGCGCTGCTGAGTGGCTGGACATGGATGTCGAATTTATGCCGCTGGGTCAGCGTGGCGTCCGGCGTCGCGGCGGCGAGAAGTTGCGTAGGCGAGACGAGGCAGATGGCGAGGGCGATCCCCGCCATGGCATGGCGTTTATGCATGTGTCTGTTCCCCTGCTGTAACGGCATTTCCTGCCGCTCTGCTGTCTCCAACGAAGAAACTTTAGGGTTCCGCTATCGCGAATACTGGACAGGCAATATAAAATCTTTCTCATGGATTTATGAGAAGCGCTGGGCGTCCGGTCGCCGCCGCGAACCCCGCACGCCGATGCAGTCATGCGGGGCCATCACCCCCTGGTCTGCAAAATCCAGCGATCGACGCCTTCCAGGCCGATTGCGGTCAGGCGTCCCGAAAAGAAGGCGCCGGTGTCGATGCCGATCCGGCCCGCTTGTTCGTCCACATCGGTGCTGATGCTATGGCCATGGACGACCATGCTGGGATGGCGGCCGCGATGCGTCAGGAATTCCTGTCTGATCCAGCGCAGGTCGGCCGGGCTTTGATCTTCCACCGGCACGCCGGGGCGAATGCCGGCATGGACGAACAGATAGTCGCCGATCGCGATGCTGTCGGGCAGGGCGTCGAGGAAATCGACATGCGCGCGCGGCACATGGCGCTCCATCCAGGCGGCCAGTTCGGCATCGGTCATCACCCGGAACAGCGCGGGGTCGAGGCCATAGCTGGCCAGCGTCGCTTCGCCCTCCATGCGCCGGAACAGAGGCAGGGCGCGCAAGTCGCCGCGTGCCGCCAGGATGAAGGCTTCCTCATGATTGCCCTTGAGGCAGCGTACGTCGCCGCCCGATGCCGCCAACGCCATCACCCGCTCCACCACGGCATGGGAATCAGGGCCGCGATCGACCAGGTCGCCCAGCAGGATCAGGCTGATCGGCTTGGGCAGCCGGACATCGTCGTCGCGCGCGATCATCGCCAGCAGCGCGTCGAGAAGGTCGGCGCGGCCATGCACGTCGCCGATCGCATAGACCCGCCGGTCAGCGCCGATATCGGGTCGCGCACCCCGTAATTCGCTGCGCCAGAAGCTCATGGCGCATAGTGTCGCATCACAGGCGGGGCAATGTCACGCCCTGCTGCCCCATATATTTGCCCGCGCGGTCGGCATAGCTGACCTCGCATGGTTCATTGCCCTGCAGGAACAGGAACTGGCACGCGCCTTCATTGGCGTAGATCTTTGCGGGCAGCGGCGTCGTGTTGGAAAATTCCAGCGTCACATGCCCCTCCCAGCCCGGTTCCAGCGGCGTCACGTTCACGATGATGCCGCAGCGGGCATAGGTGGATTTGCCGAGGCAGATGACCAGCACGTCGCGCGGCACGCGGAAATATTCGACCGTGCGGGCCAGCGCGAAGCTGTTGGGCGGGATGATGCAGCAGTCGGTCTGGCGATCGACGAAATTCTTGGGATCGAAATCCTTCGGATCGACGATCGTACTGTCGACATTGGTGAAGATCTTGAATTCGTCCGCCACCCGCGCGTCATAGCCGTAAGAGGACAGGCCATAGCTGATGCAGCCTTCGCGCCGCTGGCTCTCCACGAACGGCTCGATCATGCCGGTGCTCAGCGCCTGTTCGCGAATCCACTTGTCGGAAAGAATGGCCATGTCGTGTCAGCTCTTTTTCATGGGACCGATGCCCAGGTCCGCAGGACCGAAGGCATGGGGGAGGAGGTCTGCGACCTTAAGGTCCAGGATGCGGTCGCCGCTGGGCGTGGCGCAATAGATGGCCAGCGTGCGGCCAGCCATCTGCTCGGCTTCGTTCATGATCTGGCGGCAGCGCCCGCAAGGTGTGACGAGCGCTTCTTCCCCAGCATCCATGGCGCCACCGACCACCGCGATTTCCGTTACGTCAGCGAAACGACCTTGTGCGTTGACGCTGGCGAGCGCGACCGTTTCGGCGCAGAGCGACAGGCCATAGCTGGCATTTTCGAAGTTGCAGCCAGTGACGATCGTGCCATCGGTCAGCCGCACCGCTGCGCCCACTGCAAAGCGGCTATAGGGCGCATGGGCATGGGCCATCGCGCCCCGCGCAGCCGCAATCAACTGTCCAACTCGTTGTTCGTCTCGCATCAGGGCGTCACCACATTCCACCGGACCGGGCCATCGACGCCGTCGATATGCCGCATGTCGCTGGCTGTCCACATCACCCAGGGCTTGGTCGCATAATCGGGCGGGAAGAAATTGCCGTCCAGCCACAAGGTCCGGTTGATGCCGGAGCCGATATCATAGGCCTTGTCGAAATCCTCAGTCACATTGAGCAGCACGGTCTTGCCGGCATGGCCCTCGATCAGATTGACCAGCGTGTTGAGTTCCGACAGCAGCAGGTCGCGGTTCGGCCGGGCGGTGCAGGCGGGGGAGAAGGCGAGGCGGATCACCGGCGGCAGCGCGGCGTTGTCGCGCGGCACCGTGGTCATGTAGCGGGTCGCCTGATCGCTGGCGAGGCGACAAGGAGTGAATTCGAGCAGCGCGCCGTAGCGCAGGCCCGCTGCGCGCGCCGCGCGCCAATTGGCGGCGAAGGCCGGGTCGCGCCGGTCGGCGGCGTCGGCGGCGCGGATATAGGCGAAGTCTGCGCCCTGCGCCGCCAGCGTGCCCCAGTCGACCGGACCATTGTTGGCGCTGATGCTGACGCCCTGCACCGGATATTGGTCACGGCTGGGCGCCCAGCCGCGCGCATAGAGCCACAGCGCCAGCGCCAGCGCCGCGACCACCGCCAGTCCCGCACCGATGCGGACCAGCAGGCCCCCCAAAGTCACAACCCTGATCGTTCTACCCCTTGATATGCAGCACGCAGATCAGCGTGAAGAGCCGCCGCGCCGTGTCGAAATCGACGTCGATCTTACCCTCCAGCCGCTCCTTCAGCACTTCCGCCGCATCATTGTGGATGCCGCGCCGGGCCATGTCCACCGTCTCGATCTGTTGCGGGGAAGCGTTGCTGATCGCCTGATAATAGCTGTCGCAAATGGCGAAATATTCGCGGATCGGGCGACGGAAGCGGCCCAGGCCCAGGATGATCGCCTCCAGCGGCGCGTCGTCCTCCCGGTTGATCTCGATCACCAGCCGTCCGTCCTCGACCCGCAGCACGACCTTGTACGGGCCGGCATAGCCGTCGGCATGGACCCGCTGCGGCGCGAAGTGATTATCCTCAAGCAGGTCGAAGATCGCGATGCGCCGTTCCTGCTCCACGTCGGCATTGCGCCACAGGATCGTGCGCTGGTCCAGCTGGATGTCTATGATGCGCGGATCGGCCATGGTGAAGCCCATAGTCAGTGCGGCGGCGCGCGGCGAAAAGCAAGCGCGACTTATCCACAGATGGTTTCCGCCTTGGCCCTTGCGCGGCGTGCGCCGGCAGAGGAAAGAGAGGCCATGGTCGAACTGCTGAAAATCAATCCCGCCGACAATGGCGGCACCGAATTGCCGCGCAACGTGGAGGCCGAAGCCGCGCTGCTGGGCGCGATCATGATCGACAACCGCATTGCCGAGGATGTCCAGCTCAAGATCAAGGCCGAACATTTTTTCGAGCCGCTGCACGGCCGCATCTACGACGCGATCATGCGCCTGCTCGACAAGGACATGATCGCCAATCCGGTCACGCTCAAGCCCATGCTGGACATGGACCCGGCATTGAAGGAACTGGGCGGGGCGGGCTATCTGGCGCAACTGACCGGCAATGGCGCGGCGCTGATCGGCGCGCGCGACTTCGCCACCCAGATCTACGATCTGGCGTTGCTCAGGGAACTGGTCAATGTCGGCCGCGAACTGGTTGAAAATGCGCTGGACACCAGCGAAGCCGTCAATCCGCGCGAGCAGATAGAGGCGGCCGAAGTCGCGCTCTACAAAGTGTCGGAGGGCGAGGGCGAGGGTGGTTCGGTCAAGAGCTTCCTCATGGCCTCCACCGCGGCGGTGCAGGTGGCGGAGCGTGCGCTCAACAGCGGCGGTCATGTGTCGGGGATCACGACCGGGATCAACAGCCTGAACGCCAAGATCGGCGGCCTGCACAATTCGGACTTGATGATCCTGGCCGGTCGGCCGGGCATGGGAAAGACGTCGCTGGCGACGAACATCGCCTATAATGCGGCGTCGCGCTGGTTGCGCGACAATGCCGACGGCATCCCGGCGGAAAAGAATATGGGCGCCAAGACCGCCTTCTTCAGCCTCGAAATGTCGGCCGACCAGTTGGCGACCCGCGTTCTGGCCGAACAGTCGGGCATCAGCGGCGAAGCGCTGCGCATGGGCAAGATCAGCCGGGCGGACTTCCAGAATCTGTCGCGCGCGGCGCGAGAGTTGCAGGAATTGCCTTTATTCATCGATGATACGCCGGGCCTGACCATCGCCGCGCTGCGCACCCGCGCGCGTCGGTTGAAGCGGCGGCATGATATCGGTTTCATCGTTGTCGACTATCTTCAGCTATTGCAGGGCACCGGCCGCGGCAACGAGAATCGCGTCAACGAGATTTCGGAAATCTCGCGGGGTTTGAAGACGTTGGCGAAAGAATTGCATGTTCCGGTGCTGGCGCTGTCGCAGCTCAGCCGTGCGGTGGAGCAGCGCGAAGACAAAAGGCCGCAGCTCTCCGACCTGCGCGAATCCGGCTCGATCGAACAGGACGCGGACATGGTCTGGTTCGTGTTCCGCGAGGATTATTACGAAGCGGCCAAGGAGCCCAAGCCCGACGATGAGGCGGCCTACGCCACGTGGAAGGAAAATATGGAGCGAATCTACGGCCTGGCCGAGGTCATCATCGCCAAGCAGCGCCACGGCTCCACCGGCCGCATCCGCATGAAGTTCGACGCGAAGATCACGCGATTCTCGGACATTGCGGACGATAGCTATCAGGATTTGAACTACGAATAACCTGGCTGATCAGCCTCCGTTCGTGTCGTCTGACACGAACGGGGGCATGGGCGCCTAGCCCTTCGCCCGCGCGGCGACCCGTTTCTCCAGCATCGACAGCGGCATCGCACCTTCCTCAAGAATGGCGTGGAACTGCTTGAGATCGAAGGCTTTTCCCTGCACGGCCTGGGCGTCGGCGCGGGCTTTCGTCCAGACGCCATGGCCGACCTTGTAGCTGGTCGCCTGGCCGGGCTGGGTGCAGTAGCGCTCGACCTCCCGCTGGCAACGCGGCCGGGCGAAGCCGGTCTTCTCCACCATATAGTCGGTCGCCTGCTTCACATCCCATTTCTTCGCATGGATGCCGGTGTCGACCACCAGTCGCGCCGCGCGGAAGAGGAAGGACTGGAGATAGCCGGCCCGGTCGAGCGGCGTCGCATAGCCGCCCAGTTCGTCGGCCAGTTGCTCGGCATAGAGCGCCCAGCCTTCGCTATAGGCGCTCATGAAGGCGGTCTTGCGCAGCATCGGGATGTCGCCGGCTGTCTGGGCGGTCGAGATCTGGAGGTGATGGCCCGGCACGCCCTCATGATAGGTCAGCGCCGGCAGGCCATATTTCGGCCAGTCGCCGACATCCTTGAGGTTGATGAAATAGATGGCGGGCCGCGATCCGTCGAGCGCGGCGCGGTTATAATAGCCGTTGGAGGCGCCATCCTGAATCTCGACCGGCACCGCGCGAATTTCCAATGCCGTATCGGGAATGGTGGTGAAGGCGTTGGGAAGTCTGGCCTTCATCGCATCGAGATCGCGATTGAGCTGCGCCAGCAAGGCCGTCCGCCCGTCCGTGCTGTCGGCATAGAGTTGCGAGGGTTCGACATTGAGCGCGGCGAGGCGCTCGCCGATCATGCCCTTGCTGTAGCCTGCGCTCTTCAAAATGGTGTCGAGCTGGGCGCTGATATCGGCCACCTGCTCCAGCCCCATGGCGTGGATCTGGTCGGCGGACAGGTCGGTCGTCGTCGCGCTCTTGAGCGCGACGGCATAGATTTCGTCGCCGCGCGGCGTGCGCCATATGCCATCGCCAGCCGCGGTCTTGCCCCGTAGACTTTCGATCGCGGCGATCTGCTCGTCCAGCGCGGGGTAGATGGATTTTTCCACTACCGCGGCCGCCTGCGCCTGCCAGTCGCCCGAGATCCCCTTGGCGGCGGCGCGCTTGACCAGCGACTGGACCATCGAACTGTCGGGGGCGGGCTGCCCGCGCAGCTTCTTCATCTGGCCGAGCGTCAGGTCGAGCGACCAGCCCGGCGCCAGATAGCCGCGCGCGGCTTCGTCGCGCTGGAGCGCGGTGTCGGTGCGCAGGTTGCGGGCGAAGGCTTCCAGCCGCGCGACATAGGCGTCGCCATCGGCGGCGGCGTTGATGGTGTGGGCGGTATTCAGGAAATCGGGCGTCGAGAAATAGCTGCCGCCCTGCTGGAAGATGCGATAGGGGCGCACCGCGCTGTTCAAGCCGAATTTGGCTGGCGCAACGGTCTGCTGGTCCAGCGCGTAGAGAATGACGTCGAGGTTGAGCCGCTGCGCATCGGACAGGCTGGCGGCCTTATAGCTGTCCAACTCCTTGATCGCGCCTTGCGTCGCGGCCAACCGTTTCAGCATCGCAGACTTGCTGTTGTCGTCGAGCTGGCTTTTGGCCCCAGCACGCGCGCCCTTGTCGAGGCCCAGGC
Source organism: Sphingomonas bisphenolicum (assembly GCF_024349785.1). Lineage (NCBI taxonomy): Bacteria > Pseudomonadati > Pseudomonadota > Alphaproteobacteria > Sphingomonadales > Sphingomonadaceae > Sphingomonas > Sphingomonas bisphenolicum. The sequence continues at coordinate 3,251,294 of NZ_AP018817.1, read as the reverse complement.
TGGTGACGAAGCTGGGCGAGAGGTCCAGTTGCCGCTCGAAAATGGCGGCGAAGGCGGCCGACAGGCGCGCATCGTCGCTACCGGCTGCCTGCGCCAGCGCGCGGGGGGCGCCGGCGGTAAGCGCGACGGCACCGGTGGTGGCGAGGAATTGACGGCGGTCCATGGGGCGACTCCCTTATGTCTGACAATGGGCCATGTATATCGCCGGGCTAGCATGGTTCGTCCAGCCGCTTGTAACTTAGTTACGCAAACGAGACAGATTCAACCGGGCAGCGCGAAACGTTTGGCGAGGCCATGATATAGCCGTTCCTTGCTGACGAGCTGGGCCGAAAAGTCGGCGACCAGGGCCGCTGCGAGCAGGGGCATCATCAATCCGCGGCTGGCGGTGGTTTCGGAAATGATGATGACGGCGGTCAACGGCGCGCGGACGACGCCGGTGAAATAGGCGACCATGCCCAGCAGCACCACGGCGCCCTGCGGATAGCTGGGGAACAGGCTGCGCAGCATGTCGCCGATGCCGGCGCCAACCGACAAGGAGGGTGCGAAGATGCCGCCCGGCAGGCCGGATATGGCGGTTGCCAGCGTCGACACGAATTTCGCCGCGCCGAACCACAATGGCACGTCCCGTCCCGTGATGACCGCCTGCGCCGTTTCGTAGCCGGTGCCCCAGGTCAATCCCGTTGCGACCCCCATGATCGCGACCGCGGACCCGCACAGCAAGGCAAGTCGGACCGGCCGCTCGCGCAGCCACCGCATCGGCTTCCATCGGGTGGAGCCGGACGCCAGCATCAGCCGGGAAAAGAGGCCGCCGGCGATCCCGCCCAGAAAGCCCGCCACCGGTGCGGCGATCAGCGCGTCATGGACGCTCAACGTCTGGCGCATCTCCCCGAAATAGACATAGTCGCCGGCCAGCCCCAGGCTGACCATGCCCGCGATCAGCACGGCGGCCATCACCAGCAGGGTCATGCGCTGCTCATAGGCGGCCGCCAGTTCCTCGATGGCGAAGGCGACCCCGGCCAGCGGCGTGTTGAACGCCGCCGCCACGCCCGCCGCGCCACCGGCGATGAACACCGACGCGCGCAGCGGGATGCGCATGAAGCGGTGCATATAGCCCATGATGCTGGCGGCGATCTGGACCGTCGGACCTTCGCGGCCCACCGACGCGCCGAACAGCAAGGTGCCGATGGTCAGCCAGAATTTGACGAAGGCTGTGCGGGCGGACACCAGTTGCTTCATCCCTGCGTCGGGATTGCGCGCGGCGGCGATTACCTGCGGTATGCCCGATCCTTTGGCGGCAGGGGCGAGCTTCATCGTGATCCAGGCGAAGGCGGCGAACCCCAGGGGCGTCACGACCAGCGGAAGCCACCAGCACCAGGCGACCATGCGCCGGAACAGCGCGCCGGCATGGTCGGCCAGTTCGGCGAACAGCAGCGCCGTCAGGCCGACCAGCACCGCGCCGGCCAATATGGCGATACGCCGCCGCCAGATCAGTGCTTCGGGGCCATGGCGGCGCATGATGACGCGTGCCCGCCGCCGGAACAGGCGAAGCTGTCCGATCATGATAGTGGCGCCATGCCGATAATCCGCCCGTGCTGCGACCGGTCAGGCCGGGAAGGCCGACCCATAGCGACGTCGGGTGCGAGACGGAACCCCGCAAGGCCGATTTTTCCGGCCTTCCGATCGATCGGAAGGTCGGCAGTCGGGCGGGACTTTCTGAATCGATCATATGGGAGGGCGTGACGGCGCGTGGAGGCCGCCGTCCGATTTCAGGCTGGAGAGACGATCCGTTCAGAAGCCGGTGACAATGTTGCGTGGATGCTCCCCGGTGCCGGCAGCGTTACGGCGGCGGACGTCTGAAGATGGGCTTCGAGCAGGTCGAGAATATGGCTGTCCTCCTGCACGTCGAATTTGCGGGCGAACAGGTCGGGGCTGAGCGTCAGTCGCAGCGCGTCGCGGGTGACGAAGGTGCGGGGGCGCAGCTTGACGTCTCCATCGGGGATCCAGTCGATCGTGCGCAGATCGTCATTGACCACCTTGCCGCCGGCAAAGGCGTTCATCATGAGTGTCTGGAAAAAACCTTCGTCGGCAATCAGGGTGCGGCGATAAAATTGCTTGAAGCGGCGGGCCGCAGGTGCGTGGCAGGCGAAGGCGCAGAATTCGCGCGTGACCGCCTTCCACTGGGTGCCGATATAGGGCGTGATCCCGGCCATCGGCCGGCGACGTATGCCAGTGCGCACGATGCGGTTGCAGGCTTCGACGAAATAATGGCTGAGGCGATTCATCGTGTCCGGGCGAACCGCCTGTTGGGGTACGTTGCGGATGAACTCCGTGCCGTCATGGCGGGCCAGATAGTCGGCGATATAGGCCTGAGACTTGAGCGGAAAATCCTGCCCGCTCAAATTGATGAAATAACGCCAGTCCGCATTCATCTCCAGCAGCTTGGCCATGCCCCGCAATTCGGCGTCCACCAGACTGTACCCGCCCCACAGCATCTTGCGCGACGGTAGCATGGCGACGTTGATATAGGGTTTGAGGAAGGCGGCGATGTCGGCCGTCATGGCTGCGCCCGATCGCTGGTCTACGTGGATCAGATAGTGGTTGCCCGGCACATAGATGGCCTGGAACATGCGTTTGAACTGCTCTGGAAAGCGATGGACGAGGATCAGATAGGCGATCATGCAGGGCGTACTCCATCGGGCACGCATCGGGCCGATCGACCGATGCGATGCAGGTGTTTCCAGCCTTTTGGAAAATGATCGAACCGGAGTTCGACCGACATAAGGGGTTCAGGTCGAAGCGAGGCCGCCCCGGTCCTATGCCGAAATCGGCATATGGGGACTAAATGCAGCGATTGTTAGGGGCCGCCGAAATCAGGCGGCCATGATTGGCAGGAGCGGCGGCGCAGGACGGGCGGCACAGGCTTGCCTATGTCAGAACACCGGCTGGTTGGCGGGGTCTTCGGGATCGACGACGGGGATCGGCGTGACCGGCGAATGGATACCGCATTCCACCTTGTCCCAGCCGCGCCAGCGGCCCGCACGCGGGTCTTCGCCCGGCATCACCTTCGACGTGCAGGGTTCGCAGCCGATCGACAGATAGCCTTGCGCCTCCAGCGGATGGCGAGGCAGTTTCTCGGCCTCGAAATAGGCCTCCAGATCGGCCTTGTTCCAGTCGCCCAGGGGATTGAGCTTGAGCCGGCCGTCTTCGACTTCGAAACGGGGCAGGTTCTGGCGCGTCACCGACTGGAACGCCTTGCGGCCCGAAATCCAGGCATCCAGGCCATCCTTGGCGCGCTTCATCGGTTCGACCTTGCGGATTTCGCAGCAGCCGTCCGGGTCGTAGGACCAGCGCAGGCCGGTCTCGTCCTTCTTGGCGATGACGTCGGCGATCGGCGTCACCGTGCGGCTGTCGGTAAAACCGAAGCGCTTGATGAGCGTATCGCGATAGTTGAGCGTCTCGGCGAACATCTTCAACGTATCGACGAAGATCACCGGAATGGTCGGATCGGCCTTCGCCACCAGATCGAGCAGCACCGCGCTTTCAGTGCCGAAGGAGGAGACGACGGCGACATTGCCGGCGAGCCCTTCTGCAAACACGGTCTTGAGCATGGTGATCGTATCGACGCCCTCAAACCGCGCGTTCAGCGCATCGGCCTGTGCCTGGGTGAAGGCGGGGCGGGCGTCGATCAGGTCGATCTGACGAGCAGGTTCAGCCATTAATCTTCTCCGGGTGCCGTTTCGCCCAAATCGGGGTGCGGCCGTCGATCGCCTTCTGATAGACGTCGGCATAGCGATGGAGCGCGCGGTCGACGGCGGCGTCGTCCAGCGGCTTGGCGGGATGAAAACTGTCGAAACCGCAGCGGCGCATGGCGACGATCTGATCGACCAGCACGTCGCCCACCGCGCGCAGTTCGCCCCGATAGCCGGATTCCCGCAGGATGCGGGCGGCGGAATAGCCGCGCCCGTCCCCATAAGCGGGGAAATTTATCTCCACCAGCGACAGGCGATCGAGATAGGGCAGCAGTTCGCGCGCATCTTCACCCGCTTCGATGCGGACGGCGGTCGAGTTGGACTGGCCGGTAAAGGCCTCGACCGTGACGGAGGGTTCCTGCGCGGCTTCGCCGTCGCGGAAGGACAGGAATTCAACCATAGATCGCCTCCTTGAAGGGCTTCATGCCGATGCGGCGATAGGTGTCGAGGAAGCGTTCGCCACCTTCGCGCTGCGCGAGATAGAGGTCCGTGACCTTCTCGATAGCATCGACCACGCCGTCTTCCGAAAAGCCCGGCCCGGTGATCTGACCCAGCGATGCATCCTCCGCGCCCGATCCGCCCAGCGAGAGCTGGAAATTCTCCACGCCTTTCCGATCGACACCCAGAACGCCGATATGGCCGGCATGGTGATGGCCGCAGGCATTGATGCAGCCCGAAATCTTGACCTTGAGTTCCCCCAGTTCCGCCTGACGCTCCGCCGCGGCGAAGCGCTGCGCGATCTTCTGCGCCAGCGGGATCGAGCGCGCATTGGCGAGGGCGCAATAATCAAGGCCTGGACAGGCGATGATGTCGGTGATGAGGTCGAGATTGGCCTCGGCCAGACCCGCTTCCTCCAGCTTCTGCCAGATGGCGTGGAGGTCGGCCTTCTTCACGTGCGGCAGGACCAGGTTCTGCGCATGGGTGACGCGCAGTTCGTCAAGCGAATATTGCTCGGCCAAGGTCGCGACCAGTTCGATCTGCTCCGCCGATGCGTCGCCGGGAATGCCGGTCAGCGGCTTCAGGCTGATATTGACGATGGCATAGCCGGGCGCCTTGTGTGGCGCGACCTGACGATCGACCCAAAGGGCGAAGGCCGGGTCGGCGCGTTCGATCGCATCGGACAGGCCGTTTTCATAGGCCGGTGCGGCGAAGAAGGCGCGGATGCGGCCCAGTTCCTCGACCGGCGGGTTGAGGCCAAGCGTGCGCATATGGGCGAACTCTTCCTCAACCTGGCGCTTATAGTCATCGACGCCAATCTCGTGGACCAGGATTTTGATCCGGGCCTTGTACTTATTGTCGCGGCGGCCGTAGCGGTTATACACGCGCAGGCAGGCTTCCAGATAAGAAATAATCTCATCTTCCGGCACGAAGCCGTTGATAAGCGGTGCGACCATCGGTGTGCGGCCCATGCCGCCGCCAGCATAGACTTCGGCGCCGATCTTGCCGTCTTTCGACACCAGCTTAAGGCCGATATCGTGCAGCCGCATCGCCGCGCGATCATCGTCGCTGGCGATCACGCAAATCTTGAACTTGCGCGGCAGATAGGTGAATTCCGGGTGGAAGCTCGACCATTGGCGCAGCAGTTCGGCCCAGGGGCGGGGATCTGCCACCTCGTCGGCGCTGACGCCGGCATATTGGTCGGAACTGATGTTGCGGATGCAGTTGCCCGACGTCTGGATGGCATGCATCTCCACCGTCGCCAGCTCGGCCAGGATGTCGGGCGCGTCGGCCAGCTTGATCCAGTTATATTGGAGATTTTGGCGCGTGGTGAAGTGACCATAGCCGCGATCATATTTCGCCGCGATCTCGCCCAGCTTGCGCATCTGTTTGCCCGACAGCGTGCCATAAGGGATGGCGACACGCAGCATATAGGCGTGCAACTGGAGGTAGAGGCCATTCATCAGCCGGAGCGGCTTGAACTGATCCTCTGTCAGCGCGCCGGTCAGGCGGCGCTGCACCTGGTCGCGAAATTCCTCGACGCGAGCGTCGACGATGGACTGGTCATAGCTGTCGTAGCGATACATGGTTCAGATCACCCAGTTGCCGGCATCGGCGTCGTTTGGTTTCAGCGTCAGATCGGGGCGCACCGTCGGACCGAGCGCGCGGATGCGGTCCTTGATATGGGCCGGGCGCACACCGTCTTCGGTGACGGTCGCGTCGATCACATAGGCGCCGACCACGCGCAGCGCGGCTTCCTCGGTGCGGGCGAGGTCATCGCCGCGTTCGCCCACGTCGGCGCTGTCGCAGACCTGGCGCGACCAGCCATCGCCCGCCCACCAGATGACGTCGCCGCTCACAAGATCGTTGCCGGTCAATATCTTCACGAACGCATCTCCGAAATAGTCTCCCCTTTGACAGTCCAGTCTGCCAGCACATCTTGCGCCAGCGCATGGGCCGCCACCTCGCCGACCACGATCAGGGCCGGGCTTTTGATCTGCTCGCGCGCCACCATGTCACCCAGGTCGGCGAGCAGCGTGCGCAATGTCCGCATGTCGGCGCGCGTACCATTTTCCAGCACCGCGACCGGGATGGCGGGCGACACGCCGTCCGCGATCAGCTTATCGGCGATGTCGGCCGCGGTTGCGACGCCCATATAGATGACGAGCGTGCGACCCTTGCCCGCCAAGCCAGACCAGTCCTGGTCCGTCAGTCCCTTGCACTGGCCTGCGACGAAGCTGACGGCGCTGGACGCATCGCGATGGGTCAGAGGCAATTGCGCCATCGCAGCGCTGCCAATCGCGGCACTGATGCCGGGCACGACTTCGACCGGCACGCCCGCCGCACGGCAGGCGTCGACTTCCTCGCCACCGCGGCCGAAGATGAACGGATCGCCGCCCTTCAGGCGGACGACATGACGGCCTTCACGCGCCAGATCGACCAGCAGGGCGTTGATCGCGTCCTGTGGCATCGAATGGCGGCTTCGCTGCTTGGCAACGGAGATAAGTTCGGCGTCCGGCGAAGCCAGCGCAAGAATGTCGTCCGACACCAGCCCGTCATGCACGATGACGTCGGCCTGCGCGATCAGGCGCGCGGCCTTGATGGTCAGCAGGTCCGGATCGCCCGGTCCCGCCCCCACCAGGTGGACTGTCGAAGATGCTTTGTCAGCCATGCTGGTCAGATGGCGAAAGCGCCGCGAAAGTTCAATTCAGAATGGGTATGGCGGGGACTAGGAAATGTTTTGGGGAAATATTTTGCCCCTATCTCCGTCAATCGCCCATCACGCTGACGTCGATGTCCTTCAGGCCGACGCCGATTGAGGCGCGGGGTGTTTCGATTTCTGCCGACACCACCGGATAGGCACAATAATCGGCGGCATAATAAGCGCTGGGGCGGTGATTGCCCGAAATGCCGGTGCCACCGAAAGGTGCAGAAGAGGAAGCGCCATTGGTTGGCCGGTTCCAGTTGACCACGCCGGCGCGGACATTGGCCCAGAACTGATTATATTGCTCGGGCGATCCACCGATGAGCGAGGCGGAGAGGCCATAGCGGGTATTGTTCGCTTCCGCGATCGCGTCGCCGAAGTCCGCGACGCGGATGACCTGCAGCAGCGGGCCGAACAGTTCGACATCGGGCCGTTCCTTCATTGCGGTGACGTCGATGATTGCGGGGCTGAGGAAGGGCAGGCCCTTGTGGGGCCGGACCATATGCTTGATCGGCCTGCCGCCATTGCTCATCAGAAAGAGGAAGCTTTCGGTCAGTCCGTCGGCGGTAGGGTTGTCGATCACCGGACCCATATAGGGGGTAGGATTGGCATGGGGATGGTCCACGATCAGCCGGTCGGCCAGTTTCTTGATCTCCGCGATCAGCCGATCCGCGATGCCGTCGCGTACGATCAGGCGGCTGGCGGCGGTGCAGCGCTGACCGCTGCTCATAAAAGCCGACTGGACCACCAGCGTCGCTGCGGCGTTGATTTCGGGCGTGTCCCATACGATGATCGGGTTATTGCCGCCCATTTCCAGCGCCAGTATCTTGGACGGCTGCGCGGCATATTGCCGGTTGATCGCGATACCGGTCTGGGCCGATCCCGTGAAGAGGATGCCGCCGACATCGGGGTGGGCAGCCAGCGCCTTGCCCGCATCCGGGCCGCCGAGCAGCAGTCGGATCGCATCCACCGGTACGCCGGCTTCCTGATAGAGCTTCACCAGCATTTCGCCCACGGCAGGCGTCTTTTCCGACGGCTTGAACACCACGGCGTTGCCCGCCAGCAGCGCGGGGATGATATGCCCATTGGGAAGGTGTGCGGGGAAATTATAGGGACCAAGCACCGCCATGACGCCATGGGGCTTGTGCCGCACCGACTGGCGCGCGCCCAGCGCCGCTTCCAGCCGGCGCTGGCCGGTGCGTTCGGAATAGGCGGCGACGCTGACATCGACCTTGCCCATCACCGCATGCACTTCGTTGCGGGCGTCCCATAGCGGCTTGCCGGTTTCGCGCGCGATGAGATCGGCGAGCGCATCTTCCTGCCGACGCACGACGTTGACGAAGCGGCGCAGCGTTTCGATGCGATAGGCGATGGGCTGCGCCGCCCATTTGGGCCAGGCGGCGCGGGCGCGGGCGACTTCCGCGTCGACATCGCCCGTCTCGCCTTGCCAGAGCAGGACGCCGGTGGCGGGTTCATGGGATGTAAGCGGCGCGACCATTTGACGCGATATATGGCTGAAAAAGGTTAAGGAAAATAGGGCGAAGGCGAGGAGGCAGGCGCGACGTCAATCTATTGTGGCGGTGGCAGGTCTGCGGCCATCAGCCACATCTCTGCCGGCAGTCGCGAGCTGAATGCGCCCACTTCCGATCCGTGCAGCTTCGCGCGCAAGCGCTGTTTGCTCTGTTTGTCAGGGGTCAGGATCGCCACCCGGTCGCCAGGTTGATAGGTGCGATGGCATTCGGTCAGAACATAGTCGTCTATGCCCATATCCTGCTCGTCGGCGGTGCTCAGGTCCGAAAGGACCCGCACAGGTTCGCCGTTTCGTCTTTTTTGCGCGACGATCTCACGCATCGCTCGAAAATGCGCATCCAGCTCTGCCTTTGTCCAATGCCCCGAAGACCGGACGGTTATGATGCCGTCCGGATCAGTCAAGTCGCGCTCGATCATAATGCCGCCACAGGTTGCAGGATCGCAGAATGCTTAACCTCCGATAATCTTCCTCTTGTTAATATTGTTCCTTCAATTCAGCATTTGTCATTATCTGTCATCGTGCGATGCGATGAGCGTCGCCCATCCGCCTGATCGCGGCGACTTTGTTATGAAGCGGTGTCCAGTCGTCATCCGTGTCGATGGCACTCCAGATAGACTCCACCTCATCTATATGCATGGAGCAGGGCGCTTCGTCCGACCAATAGGGATGGTCCCTTGCGTTGGGCAAAGCGGTAAAGCCCGCGATCGCCTCGCGGAACGGCGCCCAGCCAGCATCGTCATAATGCGCGCCGGAGGGGGCTGTGCCGCCGCGCCAGTCGTGGAAGAAACGGTCGATCGGCGTGCCGCTCGTCACCAGGCCGCGCACCGCCGCCTCGATCATCGCGCCAGGGTCGATGCCCTCGACGCCCAGTCGCCAGCAGAAGCGCCGTTGCATAGCATCGCCGTAGAGCGTCGGGAATCGTTCCAGCTGTTCGATCAGGGACGGCGCCTCCACCAGCGGGCGGAGTGATACCGCCAGTTGCGCCACATCCCAATGGATCGCTTCGGCCTGCCGTCCGAAGGCATAGAGTCCCTGCTGGTCGAAATAGGCGGCGGTGAAATGGGCATCCCACAACGGAGTGAAACGCCAAGGACCATAGTCAAAGCTCTCGCCCGTCACATTGATATTGTCGCTGTTGAGCACGCCATGGACGAAGCCCGCAACCATGTAGCTGGCGGCGAGGTCGGCGGTGCGCTCGACCACCCGACCCAGCAATTGTGCGGATGGATTGTCCCCCGGCGTCTCGCCATAGAGGCGGGTGAGGGCATAGTCGGTCAGCTTCGCCAGCAGCGCCTTGTCGTCATGAAAGGCCGCGCGCTGGAACGACCCGATGCGAATATGCGAATGGCTCAGGCGCACCATAGCCGCGCCGCGGGTAGGGGACGGTTCGTCGTTGCGCTCCAGTGCCTCGCCCGTCTCGATGATGGAAAAGGTCTTGGACGTGTTGACGCCCAGGGCTTCCAGCATCTCGGTCGCCAATATCTCGCGCACGCCGCCCTTCAGCGTCAACCGGCCGTCGCCGAAGCGGCTATAGGGGGTCTGGCCCGTCCCCTTGGTGCCCAGGTCCAGCAAACGGCCGGCATCGTCGCGCAACTGGGTGAACAGGAAACCACGGCCATCACCGATATCGGGGTTATAATGGCGGAACTGATGGCCATGATAGCGCAGGGCCAGCGGCTGGGGCAGGCTGCCCTCCAGCGGCTCAAAACGGCCGAAATGTGCGATCCATTGCGCGTCGCTCAACTCGTCCAGCCCCACCGAGGCGGCGGCGCGGTCGTTGCGGTAGCGCAGGATCGTCTGCGGAAAGTCCGCCGCCGCGACCGGGGCGGCGATGTCGGGCATCAGCGCGTCGATTTCAGAGGCGGGGCGATAAATGGCGGCTTGCGGCGTCTGGTTCATAAGGCGATATGGGGGAAGGTCACCAGAAGGATCAAGCTTGAGCGGCTACAGCGATGGATATTGGTGGTCACCCGATGGGCTGCGGCTCCATTATCGGGATTATGCGGGAGGCGATGACGGCCGCCCGCCCTTGCTCTGCCTGCCGGGGCTGACCCGCAACGCCCGCGATTTCGAACCGCTGGCCGGTCGGCTGGCGGGCGAGTGGCGGCTGATCTGCCCGGACATGCGCGGCCGCGCCGAAAGCGCCTATGCCAAGGACGCGATGACCTATGTCCCGCTAACCTATTTGCAGGATATCAGCCGCTTGCTGGCCGATCTCGCCATCACCCGCTTCGTTGCGGTCGGCACGTCGCTGGGCGGCGTCATCACCATGTTGATCGCCGCAACCCACAAGGAATGGCTGGCGGGCGCGTTGCTCAACGACGTTGGGCCGGTATTGGACGAAGGCGGGCTGGCGCGCATCCGATCCTATGTCGGCGTGGGCCAGTCGCACCCGACCTGGGTCCATGCCGCCCGCGCCCTGGCCGAGGCCAATGGCGACGTCTATCCCGGCTATGACCTGGAACAATGGCTGGCCATGGCCAAGCGCCTCTATCGACTGAACAGCGGCGGGCGCGTCGTGCTGGACTATGATATGAAGATCGCCGAACCGATCCGCGCCATGGGCAGCGAGGCCGGCGTCGACATGTGGCCCGTGATGCAGGCTTTCCGCGGCATTCCGACGCTGTTGCTGCGGGGCGAGCGATCCGACCTGCTGTCCGCCGCCACGGCGCAGCGCATGGTGGAGGGGATCGGCGACAGTGCCGAACTGACGACCGTTCCTGACGTCGGCCATGCGCCGGGGCTGGACGAGCCGGAAAGCGTCGCCGCGATCGACCGGTTGTTGGACCGCGTCCTGCATGGTTGATATTTCGGGCAAGAATAGGCCGCATATCCTCCACGTCCACGGCAGTTTCACTCTGGGCGGCAAGGAAGCGCGCGCCGTGCGGCTGATGAATATCTGGGGCGACAAGGCGCGGCACAGCATCGTCAGCGCCGATCCCGCGGCCATGAGCGCGCGGGACGCGATCCATCCTGCGATCGACGTCGAATTTCCCGATGGGCCGTCTTTTGCGGGCAAGCCGGGGCTGGCGCGTTACAAGGTCATCACAGCCTTCCTCAGGCGGTTCGACCTGATCCTGACCTATAATTGGGGATCGATGGATGCGGTCATGGCGCATCGGCTGGCGGGCGCATCGGCCGGCCTGCCGCCGCTGATCCATCACGAGGACGGGTTCAACGCGGACGAGGCCGAGCGGTTGAAGACCAAGCGCAACCTGTTCCGTCGGGTCGGGCTGCAACGCGCGCACGGCATGGTGGTGCCCTCGGTCCGGCTCGAAACCATCGCGCGATCGGTGTGGAAGCAGCCGGCAGGCAAGGTCCATCTGATCCGCAACGGCATCGACGTCGTTCGTTATGCCACGCCGCCAGCTAAGGACGCCATTCCTGGCCTGGTCCGCACGCCCGGCAAGCTGCTGGTCGGCACGCTGGCAGGGCTTCGGCCGGTCAAGAATATCCCCCGCCTCGTACGCGCCGTCGCGGCGCACAAGGATAGGCTGCAACTGGTGGTAGTGGGCGAGGGGCCGGAGCGCGAGGCGATCCTGGCGCAGGCCGCCGCCCTTGGCCTGGACGATATCCATATGGCTGGTTTCATGGACCGTCCTTGGCGCTTCGTCGGCCTGTTCGACATTTTCGCCCTGTCTTCCGACAGCGAACAGTTTCCGATATCGCTAGTAGAAGCGATGGCGGCCGGCGTGCCCGCGGCGTCCATGGATGTCGGCGATGTCGCCAACATGGTCGCCCCGGAAAACCGGCCGTTCGTCGTGTCTGACGAGCAGAGGATGGCAGATGCGCTGGAAACGCTGGCTGGCGACGCCGAACTGCGGGCCCGACTGGGAGCCGCCAACCGAGGCCGCGCAACGCGCGACTATGCCGAAGCCGACATGGTGAATGCTTATGCGCGCCTATATGGCGAGGCACTGGCCAGCCCCATGATTTTGCGCTAGGGCGCGCCAAATTCGTCATAGACAGCCAAAGCTGCTATAGGGTCGCTTTTACCCGGTCGAGGGGGCCGGGCGGTTTTTGCGGGAGATGTCGTTGTTCAAGGGGTTGAAGCCCATCGTCTATGGTGGCCGTGAAGTCTGGCCGCTGGTCGAAGGCGGCAAGGGCGTTGCCGTGTCCAACCACGCCAGTTCCGGCGCGTGGGCGGCTGCGGGCGGCATCGGCACGGTGTCGGCGGTGAACGCCGACAGCTATGACAGTTTCGGCAACGTCATCCCTCAGATCTACCATGGCCGTACCCGTCGCGATCGTCACGAGGAGCTGGTCGCCTATGCCATCGACGGCGCGGTCGAGCAGGTGAAGCGCGCCTATGAGATCGCCGGCGGCAAGGGCGCGATCAACATCAACGTGCTGTGGGAAATGGGCGGCGCGCAGCGCGTGCTGCACGGCGTACTGGAAAAGACCAAGGGCATGGTGGCGGGCGTCACCTGCGGCGCGGGCATGCCCTATAAGCTGTCCGAGATCGCGGCCTCCTACAATGTCAGCTATCTGCCGATCGTGTCTTCCGGCCGCGCCTTCCGCGCGCTGTGGAAACGTGCCTATTCCAAGGCGTCGGAATGGCTGGCGGCAGTGGTCTATGAAGATCCCTGGCTGGCGGGTGGCCATAACGGCCTGTCCAACGCCGAAGATCCCAAGGTGCCGCAGGACCCCTACCCCCGCGTCAAGGCGCTGCGCGACACGATGCGCGAAGGCGGCATTTCCGACGAGGTGCCGATCGTGATGGCGGGCGGCGTCTGGGCGCTCAAGGACTGGAACGACTGGATCGACAACCCCGAACTGGGCGCGATCGCCTTCCAGTTCGGCACCCGTCCGCTGCTGACGCAGGAAAGCCCGATCCCACAGTTGTGGAAGGAGCGGCTGACCCAGCTCAATCCCGGTGACATCCTGCTGCACAAATTCTCGCCGACCGGCTTCTACAGTTCGGCGGTCCGCAATCCCTTCCTGCGCAGTCTGGAGGCGCGCTCGGAACGGCAGATTCCGTTTAGCACCGAACAGGCCGGCGACCATACCCACCAGCTCGACGTGGGCGTGAAGGGCAAGAATTTCTGGGTTACGCTGGGCGATCTGACCCGTGCGCGCGAATGGGTAGGGCAGGGCTTCACCGCTGCGCTCAAGACGCCGGACAATACGCTGGTTTTCGTCGGCGAAGAGGAAAAGGGCGTCATCCGCAAGGATCAGACGGACTGCATGGGCTGCCTCAGCCAATGTTCCTTCTCGTCCTGGATGGACAGCGAGACCAATTCGACCGGTCGCCTGGCCGATCCGCGCAGCTTCTGCATCCAAAAGGCATTGCAGGAGGCGGTGCATGGCGGCGACCTCGACCAGAATCTGCTGTTCGCGGGCCACGGTGCCTATAAATTCAAGCAGGATCCCTTCTACTCCAACGGGTTCGTGCCGACCGTGAAACAACTGGTCGACCGTATCCTGACCGGCGATTGACGGCGTCGGCGATGATCGGGGGCATTCAGGGTCTGGCGGTGCTGCACTATGACACGCCGCATTTCGATATCGTGCAACCGGGGCAGTTCGTGCTGTGCGCCGTATCCGGCGCGCGAATCGATTTGGAAGATCTGAAATATTGGAGCGCCGAGTTTCAGGAAGCCTATCGCGGGCCGGAAGAAGCGACTCGGTCCTTTCTGCAACATCGCGGCCCGGATTTCCGATAAATAACGGCCGTTAAAGCGACGCCAGCCTGTCTGCCAGAAGGGGTGGGCTGGCCCAAATCGCTTTCAAGAGGTGCTGAACATCGGTTCAGCGTCTCAATAAGGCGATTGGTCGCAACTTTGCTATTCCGATACGGTGAAAACTGATGTAATCTTTTCTCAGAGGCGACGTAGAGCGCTGCATGTGGAAGGATGTTTTTCTGATGTCTCGTATCGACGTCTTTGGTGATCGTATTTGCATCGTGTCGAGCCTGCTGATCGTGGGCTGGTTCCTCTACAGCACGATCTTCTGATTCCTGCGGCGGGATTTCCCGCCTGACCGCGCTTTCGTCGGGGTCATTGTCTGGATTGAGCGCCTGTGCCACGTCTATGGGCGCGGCCATGTTGCGTCCATGCACCCTGTGGTTCTGCATAATTGGAGATGATGATGTTCAGCCACATCATGGTGGGTGCCAACGATATGGAGGCGTCCAGGTCCTTTTACGACGCGACATTCGGTGCGCTGGGTGCGAAACCCGGCTTTTACGACGAAATGGGGCGTGTCATCTATATGCATGACAATGCCTTGTTTCTGGTGACCAAGCCGATCGACGGTGCGTCGGCCTGTCATGCGAATGGCGGGACTATCGGTTTCACCATGGCCTCGCCCGAACAGGCGGACGCTTGGCACGCAGCAGGCGTGGCAGCGGGCGGCGCAACCTGCGAAGATCCGCCCGGCGTGCGCGAAGGCGGCTTCGGCAAGCTGTATCTCGCCTATCTGCGCGATCCGGCGGGCAACAAGCTGTGCGGGCTCCATCGGATCGGGTGATTAGGCATAGGCTGGTTTTGGTTGGGATGGCCAAGCAGGACTGGCGGCACCCCAAGCAAAGCTATTTCGACTTTCTCAACTAAATGACTAGATAGAGTGGCGAGCGTTTCGCTCCGCGGCTTTTGAAGGATGTCAGCTTGCTCCGCGTCACCAACGGCTAAAGCGCACGGTGCCGAAGCGACGACGCCAGGTTTCGTGTTCCCTTGCTATGAGGAGAAGACGATGACTCGCAAAACCACACGCCCCCGCCAGCCTCATCGCGTCCAGCCGGACAGCCATGTCTATCTGCCCCATTCGTCCTGGACTCGCGTCGAGCGCAAGGCGGCTGTGGGCGGCGCGATCGCGCCCGATGACTTCTGGGCGCGGCTGGGGCTTTGAACCCAGGTCCGGTCAGGAAAGCTATCATCTTGGAGGGCGAGGCGCCCGCGTCGTTCGGTCACGCGACCGACGGCGCGGGCGGCCGTATCAATTGCTCAAGCCGTTGACTGGCACCGCCGCGACGCCCTCCGCCTCGAAACTGGCGATGGGATAGGCGCAATAGTCTGCGGCATAATAGGCGCTGGGGCGGTGATTGCCTGATGCGCCCAGGCCGCCAAAGGGCATGTTGCCCGCCGCGCCCGTGGTCGGCCGGTTGCGGTTGACCACACCAGCGCGGCTTTCCTCGACCACCCGCTGCCACAATGCCTCATCCTGCGAGATCAGCCCGGCGGACAGGCCGAAGCTGGTGGCGTTGGCGGCGGCGATCGCAGCATCGAAGTCCGGCACGCGGATGACCGTCAGCACCGGTGCGAAAATCTCCGCATCGGGCGCGTCAACGCCGGTCAGGTCGAGCAGGGCCGGGGTGACGAAGGCGGCGCTGCGATCCTGCACGCTGTCGAAGTCGCGGATCACCCGCGCGCCGCGCGCGATCAGGTCGCTGACGGCGCGGTGTGCGGCCGCGGCGGCCTGGTCCGACACCAGCGGTCCCATGAAGGCGTCGCCCGGCTCGTTCCAGGCGGCGATCGGCAGGCGGGAGGCAAGGGCGGCGGTAGCCTCCACGATGGAGTCGCCGGTCGCGCCTTCGGGCACGATCAGACGGCGGGCGCAGGAACAGCGCTGGCCGGTGGTGATGAAGGCGGAGTTGACGATGATCGACGCGGATGCTTCTGGCGAGTCCCAGGCGATCAGCGGGTTATTGCCGCCCAGTTCCAGCGCCATGACGACATGGGGCCGGTCGACCAGCGCCCGACGCAGCGCGGCGCCCGCGCCTGCCGATCCGGTAAAGAGCAAGCCGTCGATATCGCCCGCGACCAGCGCCTCGCCGGTAGCGCGACCGCCCTGGACCACGGTCAACAACCCGTCGGGCAGGCCCGCCGCTGTCCAGGCGTCGGCCATCGCCGCACCGGTCGCGGGGGTGATCTCCGACGGTTTGAAGACGACGGCATTGCCTGCGATCAGGGCGGGGACGATATGACCATTGGGCAGGTGGCCTGGGAAATTATAAGGGCCAAGCACCGCCATCACGCCATGGCCGCGGTGACGGAGCACCGCGCGGCCGAAGGGCATGTCGGCGGCGCGCTCGCCGGTACGTTCGGCATGAGCCTTGATCGACACATCGACCTTCGCGATCATCGATCCGATTTCGGCGTCGCTTTCCCAGAGCAATTTGCCCGTTTCGCGGGATATGAGTGCGGCCAGCGCCGCGCGCCTGTCCCCCAATATCTGCGCATAGCGGCGAGCGATGGCGATGCGGTCGTCCACTGGTAGCGCGCGCCAGCCGGGCAGGGCAGCATGGGCGGTGGCAATGGCGCGGTGACAGTCGTCCGCGCTTGCGACCGGGCCTTCCCAGACCAGTTCGCGCGACGCCGGATCGAAGGACTGGAGCATCATACTCACCGTGACGCGCCCGCTTGCGCACTGGTCATGGCGAAGATGCCAGTCGCGTTGCCGGTGTCGAAGGCGAGGTCGAGCCTGCCTGTCGCGGGATCGATATCGCGGCTGATGAATTCGTAGAAGGAGCCGGGCACCTGCCGCAATTCCCCGTCGGCGAAGAGTCGTTCGACGCTGTCGGCGCGGAAGGCGGTCTGGCGCACGCGGCCCGTTGCGGAGACTTCCAGTTTCTCTTTCATCGGGCGATCCTCCGCTTTCAGCCGTTCAGCAAGAGCGGCGACATCCGCAACCCGGTCGGTCGCATGGTTGAAGCCATTGCCCTCGGTCGCGATCCAGGCGGCTTCGTTGGAGCGGGACAGGAGCAACTGATAATCGGCGAAACCCGGTGCATCATGCTGACGATCGAAGGCGGACAGGATCACCGGTAGCGTGGCGATTGCGTCAACGAGTTGGACAGCTTCTCCGGCTTCATAGCGCGCCAGCATCGCCTTCGCCCGATCGTCCAAGGGATCGCGCGACGTGCCGAAGACACGGGCGGCGGCCTCGGCAAATTCCGGGTCGAAGCGATCGACATGGAGTTCGGACAGGAAGAATTGCGGGATCGCTTCGGGGAAGTCGCTATGGCGGTAGGCCCGGCCGGTCATCTTCAGCCGGTCGAGCGGATAAATGGCCGCCATTGCATAGCCCAGGGGCAGGAAGATGCGGGTGAAGGCATCTTCACCGCCCGGCAGCGCGCCGGTCGGGCCATCGGGAAAGCGGATCGAGCGGAGCGCGCCATGGTCGAACATGACCTTGCCGCCCCGGGCGAGCGTATCGGCGACATAGGCTTTTCCGCTCGGCACCCGATGCAGCAGGTCGGCGAACAGGGTGACGTTCAGCGCCATGGCGAAGGCGGCGCGCGACACGGTGTCGCCGCGCTGCGTCAGCAGGGCGGGATCGATCGCCAGCATGGCGAGCGTCTGGCGGCCCGCCGCTTCGCCCAGGGTGGCGACGACCAATGTCTCTATGCTGCCCATATTCTCAATCGACATGAAATGCTCCGGGATGACAACGCCCTTATCGCAAGATAGGCATGATTTTCAAAATGGCGACCTGTCATCTGTAGATGCGAGTTTGGAATGAGTGGATTGCGCAAATGGCTGCCGCCAATGAACGCACTGACCGCCTTCGAAGCGGCAGTGCGCCATGGCGGGTTTTCGCGCGCGGGCGAGGAGATTGGGCTGACCCAGAGCGCGGTCAGTCGCCAGATCGCGCAACTGGAGGACTGGCTGCAGATGCCCTTGTTCGACCGGATCGGACGACGGGTGCGGCTGAACGAAGCGGGGCGGGCCTATGCCGACGACCTGTTGCCGGCGCTCGACGCCATCCGCCGCGCGACGGCACGAGCTTCCGCGCGGCCGTCGCAGACCGCGCTGCGGGTCGCGACCTTGCCCAGCTTCGGGATGCGCTGGCTTGCGCCGCGCCTGCCGCAACTGACCGCGCGGCATCCCGATCTGGTGATCGATTTCGCCGCTCGTTCGCAACCCTTCGACTTCGGGCATGAGGATTTCGATGCAGCCGTTCATTTCGGTGTCGCGGCGGATTGGCCCGGCGTCACGATGGATTTTCTGTTCCGCGAGGAAGCGGTGCCCGTTTGCGCGCCGGCCTGGCTGGCGGCACATCCGCTGCGCGAACCGGGGGACCTGCTGCGCGCGCCGCTCTTGAGCCAGACGTCGCGTCGCGATGCCTGGACCCGCTGGCTGACGGCGGCGGGCGTGGATGCGTCGGCACTGGCGCCTGGACCGGCCTATGAGCATTTCCTGATGCTGGCGCAGGCCTGCGCAGCCGGGGGCGGGGTGGCGCTGATCCCCAGTTTCCTGATCCAGCCGGAACTGGCGGCGGGCACGCTGGTCGTCCCCTTCGCCCGGCCGCTGTCGAGCGAACAGGCCTATTATCTGGTCTACCCGACCGGGGCGCTGGTCGCGGGGGCGCTGGCCCAGTTTCGCGACTGGATGGTGGAGCAGGCGCGGGGCGCCTGAACCTTCACATCTTCTTGGGCATGCAGTCCGCGCCGGCGGCCTTGATCGCGCCGCAGAGGCGCGCGGCGTCGTTGTTACTGGCGAGCGGCCCGGCCTGGAGCCGCGTGACCGCGCCGGCCTTCACCAGATAGGGCTGATAGGCAGACAGGCCGCTGACCTTGCGGCTGAGCTGGCTCCAGAGCGTGCGGGCGCGCGCTTCTTCGCCGAACGCGCCGAGCTGTACGCGCCAGCCGCCCGAAGCGGCGGGGGCAGCGGCCATGGCAGCAGGACGCGCGGGTTCCGGCGCTGGCTTTGGCTTGGTGACAACGACCTGCGGTGCGGGCCGGGGCGGCGCCGGCGCGGGTTTGGGGGCGGGTTGGCTGGGCGTGGAGGGCGGCAATTGGGTGGTGCGGACGGCCGATGGGCCGCTGCGCGGCGGCGGCGGAGCCGCTTGCGCCAGCATGACGCTCTTGTCGCCCTTGTCCAGGCTGGCGGCGAGGGCCAGACCCTGCTTGCGTTGATCTTCGGGGATATATTTGTCCATCTGCTCCAGGCTGGTCGCGGCCTGCGGCAGGCCCGACGCGGAGGCGCGGGTCATCAGCGCATAGGCGCGGACCCAATCCTTGCCGAGCGTGTCGCCGTTGAACAGGGCGGTGCCGACGATATATTGCGCCCGCGGTTCGCCGCGCATCGACGCGCGCTGCAGATAGGGCATGGCGCCGGTGCGGTCGCCTTGCTGGAACATCAGCAGGCCCAGATTATCCTCTGCGCGCAAATGTCCCTGCACCGCCGCCTTGCGATACCAGTCTATGGCGGCGTTGAGGTCGGGCTGGACCCCGCGGCCCAGCTTGTAGGCCTGACCCAGATTAAACTGTGCATCGGGGTCGCCCGATTGCGCCAGCGGCCGCCATTCGGCGACCGCCTTCGCATAATCGCCCTGCTGCCAGGCGTCCACGCCGGCCTTCACATCCGCCAACGCGGGCAACGCAATGCCCAGCATCGCGACCAGCGCCGCGGTTCCCCAGATATGTTTCATATGCACAGGCTCCAGTGCGAAAATCGTCATGGGCAACCGCAATGGTCAAACAAGGTTAAAGTCCTGTTAGCGTAACGGTAAGATGCCGCACAGCAACTTAACCATGATGTCGCACGACCATCAAGTTTCGCGGGCAGTTAACCAAATTTTAGCGGCACTCGTGGCAATCCGGCCCGGAACTGGATTTTCTGGGGGGTGTGCGTGCGGATTTTGGCAATGGCGTCGCAAAAGGGCGGATCGGGCAAGACGACCTTGTCGGGCCATCTGGCCGTGCAGGCGCAGCGTGCCGGCGCCGGCCCGGTCGTGCTCATCGATATCGATCCGCAGGGTTCGCTGGCCGACTGGTGGAACGAGCGCGAGGCGGAGTTTCCGGCCTTTGCCCAAACCACGGTCGCGCGCCTCGCCGCCGACCTCGAGATATTGCGCCAGCAGGGTTTCAAACTGGCCGTCATCGATACGCCGCCTGCCATCACCATGGCGATCCAGAGCGTCATTTCGGTCGCCGAACTGATCGTCGTGCCTACCCGGCCAAGCCCGCACGACCTGCGCGCCGTGGGCGCCACCGTCGACCTTTGCGAACGCGCTGGCAAGCCGCTGATCTTCGTGGTGAACGCCGCCACACCCAAGGCGCGCATTACCTCGGAAGCCGCCGTGGCCCTGTCGCAGCATGGCACGGTCGCACCGGTGACGCTGCATCACCGTACCGATTTCGCCGCCTCGATGATCGACGGCCGCACCGTGATGGAGGTCGACCCCAAGGGTCGGTCCGCCGCCGAGGTGGAGGCGCTCTGGTCCTATGTGTCGGACCGGCTGGAGAAGAATTTCCGCCGCACCGTCTTTTCCGTGCCGCAGGGCACAGTCGGCACGATCGCCAGCCGTCCATCGAGCGGGGGCTTCGGCCGCCGCGTGATCGGCCAGTAAGGAAAGCCAGGACCATGGCCGAACCCAAACCGCTTGCTTCGCTGACATCGGGCCTGCTGGCCCGCAAGGGCGCGGCCCAGCCGGCGATG
This sequence comes from Sphingomonas bisphenolicum, assembly GCF_024349785.1. NCBI lineage: Bacteria > Pseudomonadati > Pseudomonadota > Alphaproteobacteria > Sphingomonadales > Sphingomonadaceae > Sphingomonas > Sphingomonas bisphenolicum. Next base: position 3,230,489 of record NZ_AP018817.1, on the reverse strand, counting down.
CGCCGCCCGATGCTGGGCTTTGGCCGTGCATCGAGCGCGGCGCTGCAGCAGGATGACCTAGGCTGGAACGACATGGGCTTCGATGTCGAGCCGGTGCATGAACCGATGGAGGAACCGGCTGCGCCGATCGGCCTGACGCCGATGACGCCCGTCGTTCCCGTGCCGCCGGTGGTGGCGGAGCGCAAGGTTCTGGCCAAGCGCCTCGCCGCCAAGCCCGCATCGGTTCAGGCCGTCGCCCGCAACCGCAAGGCGGCGTTCACGCTGCGCCTGGATGCCGACCGGCATCTGAAACTGCGTCTGGCCTGCGCGATCACGGGCCGTTCGGCCCAGCAGATTGTGACGCAGGCGCTGGACGATCTTCTCAATGACCTGCCGGAAATCGACCGGCTGACTCAGCAGCTGCCGCATATGCGCGACGGCCAGTGAATGAAGGGTGGGTAAATTTATGAAACGCACGACATTCGGAAAGGCGGCGCTGTCTTCCCTGCTCGTCGCCACGACCATGGTCGGCTGCACCGGCGCGGCTTTTCGCCCGTCGGCTTCGGCCGTCCAGCAGAAGGGCAATCCGGGCAAGCTCGCCATCGCCGCCGAAAAGGCGCTGGCCGATCGCAACGCCGCCAAGGCGGTGGAAGCCGCTGAAGCCGCGGTGCAGCTTGCCCCGCAGAACGCCGCCTATCGCCAAATTTTGGGCCGTGCCTATGTGCTGGCCGGACGCTTCGCATCGGCCGAAACGGCACTGAACGACGCCATGACGCTGGGTAATAGCGATGCCAGCACGATCGTCAGCCTGGCGCTGGTGCAGGTGGCGCAGGGTCGCCCCGACGCCGCGCGCAGCTTGCTGGTCGCCAATGCCGGCACGGTTCCAGCGGGCGACTATGGCCTGGCGATGGCGATGGCGGGGGATTCGGCCGAAGGCGTCCGCATCTTGTCCGAAGCCATTCACGATCCGTCGGCGACCGCGCGCACGCGCCAGAACCTGGCCTATGCCTATGCGCTGGCCGGCCGGTGGAAGGATGCGCGCATGATCGTGGGCATGGACCTGGAGCCGCTGGCCGCGAACAAACGTATTTCCGACTGGGCGCAGATCGCCGAGCCGTCCCTGGCGCCGATGCGCGTCGCCGCGCTGATGGGCGTGACCATCAACGGGGGCGATGCCGGGCAGCCGGTCGCGCTGGCGCTGGCGCCTGCCGCCGCGTCGGTCGAAATGGCGCAGGCCGTGCCTGAAGTCGCGCCCTTGCCCGAGAGTCAGCCCGAAGCGCCGGTGCAGATGGCGCAAGCCGCCCCCGCGCCGCAGCCGGTGGTCGAGGCCGCGCCCGTCATCAGGGCCGAACGCGCGCCGGTGCGCGTCGCCGCCCGCGATTTCATCGTCGAGGATCGCAACGCCAAGCCGGTTCAGGCCAAGAGCCGCACCGCCAAGGCGCCGCCGGTCGTCGCCGCGCGGATGCAGCAGGCCGCCTTCATCAAGCCGGTCGCCAATGGCGCCAGCAACTGGGTGGTGCAATTGGGCGCCTATGACAATGCGGCGATCGCCAAGGAAAAATGGATGACCATGGCCGGGCGCAGCAGCACGCTGGCCGCTTTCCCGGTCCTCACCAGCCAGGCGACCGTCAAGGGCAAGGCCTATCACCGCCTCGCCATCAGCGGCTTTGGCAGCCGGGCAGACGCCATGACGGCGTGTCGCACGATCCGCGCCCAGAGCGGCCAGTGCTTCGTGCGCGAAGGCGCGCCGGGCGCGACGCCGCAGCGCTGGGCCGTCGCCACCAAGGGCCGCCAATACGCATCGCGCTGAACCTTCCCTCCCAAGCGTGACCCTGAACGCGCGAGGCCCACCGGCTTCGCGCGTTTTTTCTTGGCCAAAGACGGCATGAGGCGATTTGGCGCCAAACCATTGCTGATGCTGGGAAAAATGGCTCCCATCGAACGATACGTCAAGAACACTTTTGCCGCTATTTTTGCCAGAGTCTCGAAGAACAATATCAAGGTATCGAGCGCTCGTTAAAAGCGCGAAATTCGCTCAGCCTTCTGGGTCCGACGAATTTCTCCGAGATTCAGTATTTTATTTGAAAGCATCTACGGGCGGAGTTCGTAAGCGTGACCGCGACCGTGCCATTCGCATCAGGGCTGAAGGTGGGCCGCGGCCGTCTTTGAGGGAGCGTGCGGTGGCGCTGGCAAAACAAAAGGGAGAGGTTCGCGCCAAGGACCTTACGGCTATCGGAGTTCCTCGTTGCTATCTGACTCCCATGTGTGAAGAGGGGCTGCTCACAAAGGTCGGCTACGGCCGTTACCGCGTACCTCTCTCAAAAGGCGACTAATTCGGATCGCTCTTCTGATTTGTCCAGTCTCAAACTGCCGCTAGCGGGCAGTTTGAGCGGTGTTATCGGCATTGATCTTAATAGTACGGGCTTTTCCGGCTTCGAAGAAACCAAAACTGAGTGCTACGAGCGTCAGCGCATGAAAGACACATGAGCTTATCGCCGGCCAAGTGAGAAAAAAGTCATTCAACGCGGCGGACATAACGCGGGCTTCCGCGTCGATACCCGTCGAGGGCGCTGATGTTTTCGATCAGGGAACCGGTTCATAGCGATTTTGGTGGCTGTCCTGCTATGCCAAGCTAAGGTCTGATCGTAGTCGCCGAAGGAGGGGTAAATTGTCGACCTATTCCTGCGATCGCGGACAGGCCGAAGCGGTCAAGGGCAAAAGCGTTGCGCATCCGGGCTGGACCATTGCGGCGACCATGCTTGCCTCTAGCCTCGCCTTCATCGACGGATCAGTTACCAATGTCGCCTTGCCCGCGATCGGCAAAGAGCTTGGGGGGATGCATCCAGCCTGCCTTGGGTCATTAACAGCTATCTGCTGCCGCTGTCCGCTCTTCTGCTTCTCGGTGGGGCTGCCGGCGATCATTTCGGGCGCAAGCGCGCGCTGATCCTCGGCATCATTCTGTTCGCGCTCGCCTCGGTCGGCTGCGCCTTCGCGCCGGACCTGCCGTCCCTGTTCCTCGCACGGGCCGCGCAGGGCGTCGGCGCGGCAATCCTGATGCCCAACAGCCTTGGGATATTGGGCAGTTCGTTCGAGGGAGAAGCCCGCGGGCGTGCGGTCGGCACCTGGGCCGCGGCGGGCGCCATCGCCAGTGCTGTCGGGCCGCCGCTTGGCGGCTGGCTGGTCGACAGTGTCGGCTGGCGCGCGATCTTCTATCTCAACATTCCCGTCGCTACGGCCGCGATCATCGTGGCGTGGCACTATGTGGGAGAGAGCGCAAAGGGACAAGGACGGCTCGACTGGATGGGCGCACTGCTTGCGACGGCCGCGCTCGGTATGCTGACTTGGGCGCTGACGCTGTGGTCGAGCCGTCATGCCGCATCGTTTGACACATGGGCCGGTCTTGGCGGCGGCATCATGCTGCTCATTCTGTTCCTGATCGTCGAGCACCGGCTCGGCGACCGCGCGATGATGCCGCTTGCGCTGTTCGCCTCGCGTCCCTTTGTCGGGCTGACGCTTCTCACGCTGTTGCTCTACGGCGCTCTAGGCGGACTGCTGGTACTGCTGCCTTATCTGCTGATCGTCGGGGGCCAGTACAGCCCGACCCAGGCGGGGCTCGCGCTCCTGCCTTTCTCGATCGTCATCGGAACGGTATCACGCCTTGCCGAACGGATCGGACCGCGCTGGCCGCTGTCGATCGGGCCGATAGTCACCGGCGCAGGGTTCGCACTCATGGTCCGCGCCGATCCGAATGCGAGTTATTGGACCAGCATTCTGCCAGGCATGGCCGTGGTCGCGCTCGGCATGGCGGGCGCGGTCGCGCCGCTAACGACCGCTGTGCTGTCCTCGGTGGATGATCGGCACACAGGTACGGCTTCGGGCTTCAACAGCGCGACAGCGCGGACCGGCGGGCTGGTGGCGACAGCAATCGCCGGCGCAGTGATCGCGGTGCCTCGCGCCGACCTGACCGGTGCGTTTCAGGCGGCGGCGATCGTCGCGGCCGTTCTGGCCGTCGCCGCCGGCGTGATCGCGTTCCTTACGCTGGCAAAATCCAGCTAAGCGGCGTGCAGAGCTCTCCTCCTCCGATCGGCTAGCTCTTGGGCTTGTCCGACTGCGCTCGCCTCTTGAACCGATTGCGCATTCGATCCATCTGACCGTCGCCCTATTGTCAGATGAGAGATGTACGACCAATGACAGCCGACACCGTGAGCGCCCCTGAAACGCGTGCCTTCGAGGCCGATGTTTCCAAGCTCCTGCACATGATGGTGCACTCGGTCTATTCGGATAAGGATGTGTTCCTGCGCGAGCTCATCTCCAACGCGGCCGACGCGTGCGAGAAGCTGCGCTACGAGGCGATTTCGAATCCGGCCCTCTTCGGCGATGATCCGCAGCCGCGGATCACGCTGAACCTCGACAAGGAGGCCGGCACCATCGTTGTCGAGGATAATGGCATCGGCATGACCGCGGCTGACATGGGTGAGACGCTCGGCACCATTGCGCGCTCGGGGACCAAGGCGTTCATGGACAAGTTGGTGGCCGAAAAGGACGGAGAGGGCCAGCAGCTGATCGGCCAGTTCGGTGTCGGCTTTTACTCGGCCTTCATGGTCGCGGGTCGGGTCGATGTGGTTTCACGGCGCGCTGGTACGGATAAGGCGGCAAGCTGGTCGTCCGACGGTCAGGGCACCTACACGATCGCGCCGGTCGATGTAGCGGATGCGCCGGCGCGGGGCACGCGCGTGACACTCCATCTGCTCGACGACGCCAAGACCTATGCCGAGCGCTACACAGTGGAGCGGATCGTGAAAGCGCAGTCGGGCCATGTGCCGGTACCCATCTTCGTCAAGGAGCAGGGCAGCGAGGAGGAAGAGCACCAGGTCGCCGATGGCGCCGCGCTCTGGACCAAATTAAAGTCGGAGATCAGCGAAGAGGATTATGCCGACTTCTACCGCAGCGTCGCCGGCCAGTTCGATAAGCCCGCGCTGACCCTCCATTATCGTACGGAGGGCCGCCACGAATATTCGGTGCTGACCTTCATTCCCGAGACCAAGCCGTTCGACCTGTTCGATCCCGATCGCAAGGGTCGGATCAAGCTCTATGTCCGCCGCGTGTTCATCACCGACGAGGCCGAGATCCTGCCGCGTTACCTGCGCTTCGTGCGCGGTCTCGTCGATTCTGCCGACCTGCCGCTCAACATGTCGCGCGAGATGATCCAGGACAGCCCTGTGCTGTCCGCCATCCAGAAGGGTGTGAGCAACCGGGTCCTGTCCGAGTTGGATAAGCTCGCGGGCAGCGAGCCTGAGCGGTACGCCGCGATCTGGGAGAATTTCGGGGCCGTCCTCAAGGAGGGTCTCTACGAGGATTTCGAACGGCGCGACCAGCTGCTCGGCCTTGCCCGGTTCAAGAGCACGACGTCGAACGGCGGGTGGCGATCGCTCAAGGACTATGCAGCCTCGCTCAAGGAAAACCAGACCGCGATCTACTATGCCACCGGCACGGACCTCGAGCGGATCGCGCAGTCGCCGCAGCTCGAAGGGTTCAAGGCTCGCGGTATCGAGGTGCTGTTGCTCCCTGACCAGGTCGACAGTTTCTGGACGACCATCGGCGTCGACTATGAGGGCAAGCCTTTCAAATCCGTGACCCAGGGCGCGACCGACCTCAGCCTCATTCCGCTCACGGAGGGCGGGGCTGCCTCGGAGGCCCATGCCACCGAGGAAGTCAGCGACTTCATTGCCTTTGCCAAGCGAGTCCTGGCGGACCAGGTCTCGGACGTTCGCGTGTCCGATCGGCTGACGACCAGCGCAGTCTGCATCGTCGCGTCCGAGAACGCGATGGATCTACAGCTGGAGAAGATGTTGGCGTCGGCCGGACGCGCGCCCGAGCGGGTCAAGCCCGTGCTGGAGGTGAATGCGGGCCATGCGCTGATCGCGAAACTGGGCGAAGCCAGCGGGAGTGAAGAAGACCGTAGCGACCTGGCGTTCTTGCTGCTCGACGAGGCGCGGATCGCAGAGGGAGAGCCGCCGGCTGATCCACGCGCCTTTGCCGAGCGCCTTGAGCGCCTGATGGCGAGGGCGCTCGTCTGACGGCAGGTCGAACGTCGGTTCCGGCCGGAGCCGATGGCGATCCTCCTATGCTCTCCTTAAAGGTGGGATTAGGCGGTCCGCTTACTCGCAGGATAAAGATCGATGCGATCGGCATCCGGCAGGATCGCGTCGATCAGCAGCGATCGATGGCAACCGGCTGGCTCGCGTTCGAAGCAGAGGAGGGCGGTTGGCCTCTCTTGCGCCATTTCGACCAATTGCGCGCCCTGAACGATCGCTTCAGGCAGGTCGAGCTGGCCGAAATAGACTTCCGCCAGGCGCGCATGATTGCCCTTGCGCGCGGCCTCCCGGCCTTCGGGCGGCGTGCCCAGCGCCTTGAGCCCGATATAGTCGATACCCGCGTCACTGAGCCCCGCCGCGAGGATATTCTTGGAGAAGCCGGGCCTACGCGACAGCGGAACGGCGCGAATATCTGCCAGCAACGTGACGCCCGCCTCCTTCAGGGCCGCGATAAGCTCGGCCTGGGTCGCGCCCTCATATCCGATTGTGAAGATCTGCATGCGACCCAGATAGGATGACGGTCTTTCGATTACACGGGCTTCCTCGATCGATTGCGCTTGTCGCGGATACTCGCCGGACCAGTTTCGGCTGCTGCGCGTTGTTTGACCATGACAACCGATCGTCTGGAACGGTCCGGCGGATGCGCGTGCGGCGCGCTGCGCTTCGTTGCGAGCGGCACGGCCGTGCGCGTCGGCCTGTGTCATTGCCTTACCTGTCAGAAGGCGCATGGCGCGCCCTATCTCGCCTTCGCCGTCTTTCCGCGCGGGGCGGTCGACCTGTCGGGCGCGCATGCCGGATGGGAGAGCAGCGCCGGTTATCACAGGCTATATTGTCCGGCGTGCGGATCGCGCTTTGCCAACCTGGCAGGCGACGAGATCGAGCTTCCGGTCGCGAGCTTCCACGATGCGTCAGGGCTCGACCCGCAATATGAGAATTGGACCATCCGGCGGCTATCCTGGGTCGCACCTCTTGCGGTTCCCCAATTTACGCGCGATCGGGATAGCTGAATGGGCAAGGAGGCGCGCGTGCGGCAAGAGACGACGATCCTTTCAATCGATACGCCGGGCCAGGGGCTGCACGAGGTGACCGATCCGATCCTGCGGTGGGTCCAGGAAGGCGGGATCGCAGAAGGTCTGCTGACGATCTTCTGCCAGCACACGTCCGCATCGCTGCTCATCCAGGAAAATGCCGCGCCGGCCGCGCGCCGCGACCTGGAGGCCTATTTCGCGCGGATCGCGCCCGAGGATCCGGTGCGTTACGACCATGACGACGAGGGACCCGACGACATGCCCGCCCATCTGCGCGCGGCGCTCACGCAGGTGCAGCTTTCCGTCCCAGTGATCGACGGCGCGCTGAGCTTGGGAACATGGCAGGGCATCTACCTGTTCAAACATAGGCGCACGGCGCACGCCCGACGGCTTGCCCTCCATCTCATGGGCGAATGACTGGCAGAACCGAAGCTGGAGATAGGATGATGGCCGACACGGGCGATGTACGGAATAACGAGGCGGAGGGACGCTATGAGCTGGCGGTCGACGGACAATTGGCGATCGCGGCCTATGACCGGCGCGAAGGTGCGCTGGTCTTCACCCATACGCAGGTGCCCGAAGCGCTCAAGGGGCAGGGCGTCGGCAGTCGCCTGGTCAAGGCCGCCCTCGCCGACGCCCGCGCGCAAAACCTCAAAGTCGTGCCGCTGTGCGAATTTGTCGCGGCCTATATCGAGCGTCGTCCTCAAGAGCAGGATCTGCTGGCGCTCGACGCGCCCGGATGAGCGCTCGGGGCAAGCCGAGACGCAGCCGCCCTAGAGGCCGAGCTTGTCGAGCGCGGCCGTCAATTCGGCGGCGGCTGCCGTCCCGTCTTTTGTCGTCAGGCGGTTCAGAATCGTCTGCACGCGCTTCTGGGCGACCTGGATCGTCTTGTGCCGAACCTCGCGGGTCGCATTGGTTCGCCAGGAACGGCTTTGGCCAAGCAATGCTGTCCATTTGGCTTCTTCCGCGGCCAGGACGGATAAGGCGAGGCGAAGGCCGTCACGGCGGCCATGGTCGTAATCGTCCGGCATCAGGGGCATCCAGAATATAGGCATTCGCCGCTCGAAGCGGTACTGATACGCCAGTTCATGGCGCGCGGCGAAGCGTCAGGCGCGTCAACTCGGACGGGCGACGAAGGCGCAGGGCGAAACCGGGCCAGATGCCGGTACCGTTGTTGACATAGAGCGTCATGCCATCGACAACGTAGGAACCCGACACGAACCCAGCATTTCCGCGTGCCACCAGCCGGTCGAGGTTGGGCATCATCCCGCCATGCGTATGCCCCGACAGTTGTGCCGCGACGCCGCGCGCAGCGGCACGGCGGGCACTGCGCGGCTGGTGGTCAAGTAAGAGAATGGGGACGCCGGGCGGGCCTTCCGCAAGCGCGGCGGCAAGGTCCGGCTTGGGCTGCCCCGTCGCGGGCGCTGACGCGTCGGTGACGCCGGCGAGCATGAGGCGCGCGCCACCCCGTTCCAGGATCGCGTGGGCGTTGGCGAGGATGCGCATGCCCAGGTCGGAAAAATGCTGCATCCATTCGCGATAGCCTAGAAAATATTCATGGTTCCCAGGGCTCATATAGACACCGTCCTTGGCGCTCAGTGCGCCCAAAGGCGCCACATCCGCGCGGCGCATCGCCAGCGAACCGTCGATCACGTCGCCCGTCACGACAATGAGATCGACGTCCAGCGCATTGACGCGTTCGACGACCTTTTGTGTCCATGCTTTGGGAAACAGGCGGCTGATGTGGAGATCGGTAAGCTGGACGATGGTGTAGCCTTCGAACTCCGATGGCAGGCCGCGGATATGAAGATCGACATCCTTGAGCGGCGGAACGCGCACGGCATTGAGAACGCCGATCGCGGCCAGAAGGCTGGCGGCCGCTGCCATCGCATAGCGGACGGCGTTCGGCACCGCAGGCGCCTCGCCCGGTAGCATCCACATGGCTAAAATCGTCACATCGAGCAGCAGCTGGAGCAGCGCGAGGAACAGGATGGCGCCGCTGGCCCAGTTGAAGAGAATGACGATGCCGCGCGGGAATTCGGGCGCGAACACCGAACCCGACGACAATCTGCTCCAAAAGTGAAATTGCGATGCGGCAAGGAGCAAAGCTGCCACCGCGACCTTGGCCAGAACCGGGGCTGCCAGGGGCCACAGGAACTGGGTGATGACCAGGATCGCGGGCAGCGCAAAAATGAAGTGGACGATGGGGCGGCTCCGATGAGCGGGCTGAGATGGCGTGCGGGCACGCTCCGCAGTTCAAGGTGGGAAGGCGGGACCTGTTTGGCAATGGGATGAGCCCGCCGGGTCGGCGCGAGTTTCACGGTTACGACCCTTCGCGCTTAAGAGGGTAAGGTGGCCAGCGCTGTTTGACGGGCAGAGCAAGCCCAGGACGCAAGGTTCAACCTGCGTCACCGATAGCCCTGTCAAGAAGGGGCTCGTCACTTTGATCAGGATCAACGCAATTCTGTCCATTCGTTCAGGATCGTCTGCAGAGACTGGGACGTTGAGCGCGTAATTCGATCAGGAAGGATTTCCATGCGCCACCACCACCTCGTCGCGCGCAATTTTACCCAGGACCGCAAGGTTTCGAGGAGAGGCACTGGCAGTTTTGCGATGACGATCCTCTTTGCGTCCGCGTCAATGTCCACCGCCTTCGCTCAACAAGGCGACGGAACGCATGTCACGATGTCGACGACCATCTTCAAACCCGCCAAGGTGCCGGCGACGCCCGAACGCATCGCGTCCATCAAGGCGCCCCCGGGCTTTACGGTAACCGCCTTTGCCACCGGCCTCAAAAACGCCCGTGTCCTCGTCGTTTCGGCCGTTGGGACGGTCTATCTGACGCGTCGCGATCAGGGCGATGTGCTGATGCTGAAGGACGCCGATGGTGACGGTCGGGCGGACGGCATGCCCGTGACCGTCGCCAATCGGGCAGGTATGCACGGTATCGCGATCCATGGCACGAAAATGTACCTGGTGACGGTCAAGGAGCTCTTCGTCGCCGATATCATGGGCGACGGCACACTCGGGCCGCTGACGATGCTCGCCGGCGATCTTCCCGACGCGGGGCAGCATGCAAACCGTACGATCGCTTGGGGCCCGGACGACATGCTGTATCTCAGCGTCGGTTCGACTTGCAACGTCTGCAACGAAAGCAATCCCGAGAATGCGACGATCCTGCGTATATCGCCCGACGGCAAGAGCCGGACGATCTTCGCAAGCGGCCTGCGCAACACGATCGGTTTCGACTGGGACCCCAGGTCGGGTGAGCTGTGGGGCCTCGACAACGGCATCGATTTTCTGGGCGACGAGGATCAGCCCGAGGAGTTGAACCGCATTGAGGCCGGCAGGGCCTATGGCTGGCCCCATGCCTATGCCGATGGAAAAATCTATCCCCAGTCGACGCCGGTGGGCGAGATCACCAAGGAGGAGTGGAAAGCGCAAAGCGTTCCGATGGTGCTGGGCTACGATGCTCATGCAGCGCCGATGCAGATGCTTTTCTACAAGGGCGCCTCCTTCCCGTCGGACTATAATGGCGACGCTTTCGCGACGATGCGCGGTTCGTGGAACCGGGAACAGCCATCGGGTTACAATATCGTTCGCATCCGCTTCAATCGCGGCACGGCGACGGCAATCGAGCCGTTCGTGACCGGCTTCCTGACCGATGGCGGGCAGACGCATATCGCCAGGCCCATGGGCCTTGCGGTCGCGAAGGACGGCTCGCTGCTGATGGCGGACGACGCCAATGGGGTGATCTACCGCATCGCTTATGGAAAAGGCCGGAAGAATGCGGTGACGACGATGGCGCCGGCGAGTGCGATGGTTCGCCAGACGGGCAAGGGAACCGATGTGCCGCTGGCCCTCGCGCGACCCGAAACATCGGCGCGGGGAGTAATCGGTATCACATCGGCGACGATCCAGCCTAATGGTGCGATCCCGATGAAGCATAGCGACTATGCCGACGGCGCGTCTCCCGCGCTACGATGGAACGCCGTGCCCGGCGCGCAAAGCTATGCACTTATCGTGGAAGACCCCGATGCCAAGCCCGCGTCGCCCTTCGTCCACTGGGTCGCCTGGAATGTACCGGCCTCCGTCACGGCGCTGCCGGAGGGCGTGCAGGAACAGCCCCGGCTGACCGAGCCGGACGGCTTGCTGCAGGGGCGAACCACGCGCGGGTCGACCGGCTATTATGGGCCGCGTCCGCCGGTCGGCGATCCGCCGCACCATTATCATTTTCAGATCCTGGCGCTTGATCGGATGCTGACGGTGCCGGCGGGCGCGGATCGCGACGCGGTGCTGGCGCAGGCGAAAGGCCATGTGATCGCCAAGGGCGAACTCATCGGAACCTATGCCCAGACAGTGGCACCACCCAAATGAAGGCGCTGGAAAACCTGACGCAAGAGGGTGCCCGGCTGGTCGATGAACTGGTCGATCGCCACGGCGTCAGCCGTGAGGCCGCAGCGACGCTGCTACAGGCGATGGCGGCAGGTGGCGGTAATCAGGCGCAATTCAACCATGCCGAATTGGGAGGTCTCGGACAATGGTCGCGCGGCGGCATGCTGATGATCGGCGACATGTTTAATCATTGCCTCCAGGCCAGGGTTGCGGCTCTGGCGGAGGACCTTGCGACTGCCCTACAAGCCGATGTCTCGGCCCTGACGCGCATTACCGCATCGGACATGTCTGCGTCGAGGGAAAGCGGCCGATGGCCGGTTGCACTGGGTAACCCGGCTTCGAGCGGATCGCAGAACGACATGCATTATGCGGTTTTCCCCGCAATGCATCGCCTTGCTATTGAGAGAGGCGGGCAGATCACGCTCTATGATACGGCCGATCACCAGATTATCGGGTTCGGCCAGCAGCAGGGTGACGGTCAGTCGCTCACTCTGACCACTCAATATGGTCTCGTCCGGGTGGACAGCCTTGCGGTCGTGTCGACGGACGGCCGATCGATCGGCGAACTGGCACCTGATGAAGGCGGGCCTTCGAGGAATGGCACAGCCGTCGCCGGGGTTCATGCGAAGCCGCGAGCTGCTGCCGCCGAACCTGACGGCGGCATCGTCGCGACGATCGAAGCGCTCGCCGGACTGCACGCAAAGGGCATACTGACGGACGACGAGTTTTCGGCCAAGAAGGCAGATCTGCTTTCGCGTTTGTGATCCGGCATAGCTTCCTGTCCTTGCGGTGGAACTTCCCGGAACCACTACGCGCTGTGCCGAGAGAATGACCTGAACGAAATCTTTGCGGAGGCCTTCAATTTGAGTGAAGCAAGCTGGAGCGATACGACGAAGACTCCCGCAATCGATTGGTCAATCAGTGCGGGGCTCGAAAATGTCGCGCGTGGCGGACAGGATATTGCCGAGGTCACCAACCTTGAAGGCGCGGTGCGGGCATGGTTGGCGCTCGATCAGGAGCATCAGAAGGAGGCCAGGTTGACGATCGAGCATCCGATCCTGCTCGATGGTATCGCAATGTCTCACTTCTCGGGTCTGACTATCGCGGCTTTGGCTGAGCACTTGCCCCCTCAAACCAGCCGGGCGTGACGCGGGCGGGCGACCGCGTGGATCCGGAGGAGGCGCCTCGTCTCGACGCCCACCAAGGCGACGGGGTCGTGCGCGCAACGACGCGGATGGAGGCCTTCGCCGACGCGGTGTTCGCCATCGCGTTCACCATCCCGGTGGTCGAGGTGGTTATTCCGCATGCCGACAAATTCTATGGCGCCAAGCTGCTTGAACTATGGCCCACCTATCTTGGATATGGCCTCTCGGCGCTGGTAGTTGGCATATATTGGGTGAACCATCATTTCGTTGGCGCGATCTACCGCACCGCTGGGCATCGTTTTCTGCTCGCGACCCTGCTATTCTTGGCTGCGGTCGGCTTCATCGCAGTGCCGACGCGTGCCTTTGCCGAGAATATCCTCGACCAGGACGCTCGGATCGCGGGCGCCCATTTCTATGTTTGCGCACTCTCCTTCGCGTCGCTGTGTTGGTGGCTCAAATGGAGGGTCGGTATCGCGCAGGGCGAGATCGACGAGCGTTTGGAAGCTGGCTATGTTCGGCGCCTTAACGGACGCTACGCCGTCGCCACGCTGCTTATGACCGCTGCTATTCCGCTCGTGTTTGTACGTTGGGAGGCGGGACTTGCTCTGGCAGGCATTGTGACGCTCTCCTCCCTGCGAACCCCTGAGACGCCGCAATATCGAAATGCTTCACCTGAAATCGAGGGGGAGGGGTGACAAGGCCACTTGCCTCCTCATGCAAAGTCGGGCGACAGTGCGGGTTGGTACGGCTTACCATCGTTCATCCCTTGCTATCACCGACAGGTTGTAGGTCGAACAGCTCGGAGGGACGCAGTTCATGCTGTAGCTGGTCCATGCTGCACTGATTAGGCGCCTTGTCCGGGCGCCACCGCACCAGCGCTGTCCCGTGCCGGAAGCGATCGGCTGTGACCTGATCATACTGTACCTCGACGACAAGCTCAGGGGCGAGCGGATGCCAGGGGCTCCCCTTGCCGTCGTTCCATCGGCTGGGGCCTCCAGGCGCCTTCCCGGTGAAGCCTGGTACTTGGATCAGCGCCTCGAGCCTTTTTGTCAGAGCCGCCTTATCCTCATTAGCCAGCGCCGACGTGAAACCGACATGGTTGAGATGTCCGGCATCATCATAAAGTCCCAGCAACAGAGACGCGACCTCTGGGCCGCTCTTGCTGCGCCTGAAACCGCCGACGACGCAATCGGCCGTACGGTGCCGCTTCATCTTGCGCATGGCGCGTGCGCCCGGCTGGTACCCTACACCCAATGACTTGGCGATCACGCCATCAAGCGCGCCGCCGCTCTTTTGAAGCCACCAAGTAGCCTGGCGTTCATCCCCTGTCGCTGGCGAGAGGAGCAATGTCAGATTGACCTCCTGGGCATGGAACCGCTCGATCGCCGCGCGGCGGTCTTCAAGCGGTGCTTCAGTCAAGCTGCGCCCGCCCAGCGCCAGGCAACCGAACAACATCAGCTTGGCCGGCGTCTCGACGGAAAGCTTCGTAATTCGGCTTTCCGCAAGATGTAGGCGGGCCTGGAGGGCATCGAAGGATAATATCTCGCCAACGGGCAGGATCAGTTCGCCATCGACGACGAAATCGCGTTCATCGGTTGCCGCCAGTACTGCCACGATTTCTGGAAAATAGCGCGCGAGGCTCTTGCCCGACTTCGACATGATCTCGATCGCGTCGCCAAAACGCGAGGCGATTGCGCGGAAGCCATCCCATTTGGGTTCATATTGCCACCCAGGTCCCGGCGGAAGCACGCCGACGAGCTTTGCTTCCATCGGCGGCGTTGCCGCAAGCGGGTGCGCCTTGGCCATGAACGTTCCCCCGAAATGGGCGTCAGCTTTTCAGATAGGCTTCGACAGCCGACGCGCTGTTTTCCACCAACGCGCTGTGTTCTCGTCCGTTGCAACAACCGAGCAACTATTAGCGGGAGAGCGACTGCGAGTGGAACGGGCATACCGGCCGCGGGTTGAGCCACGCATTGGCATAGGAGACGATCATGGCAGCACGACCTTATTGGCGAGGCCAGATCCGGCTGGCGCTGGTTTCGATCCCGGTCGAAATTTATTCAGCGACCAAAAGCGGCGCGACGATCGCCTTCAACCAGATTCACGAGCCCTCAGGCAAGCGCATCAAATATGAGAAGGTCGTGCCCGGTATCGGCCCGGTCGATGTTGAAGACATCGTCAAGGGCTTCGAATATGCCAAGGGCGAATATGTCCTCCTCGACGAGAAGGAGATCGAGGGGGTGAAGCTCGAGAGCAAGAAGACGCTCGAGCTCACCCAGTTCGTCGATAGTCACGAGATCGACGCCATCTATTTCGAGAAGCCCTATTATGTCGTGCCCGCCGACGACCTCGCCGAAGAGGCCTTCATCGTGCTGCGCGAGGCATTGCGCCGCAGTCACAAAATCGGTCTTGGACAGCTCGCCATGCGCGGCCGCGAATATGTTGTCAGTATCAAGGCCTGCGGGCGCGGCCTGGTCATGGAAACGCTTCGCTATGCCGACGAGGTCAACAAGGCGGCGAGCTATTTTCGCGAGATCGGCGACGCCGATCCCGACGAGGAACTGCTCGACCTGGCCACCACGCTGATCGACAAGAAGACCGGCAAGTTCGATGCGAGCGAGTTTCACGATCGCTATGTCGACGCGCTGAAGGACCTCATCGAACGCAAGAAAAAGGGCAAGACGCTCAATATCGATGACGACAGCGACGCAGGCTCCGATCCGCGCGGCAGCAATGTCGTTGACCTGATGGCGGCACTCAAGAAATCGATCGGGCCGGCGGGCGGCGCGGCGGGCGCCAAGACATCGGCCAAAAAGCCGGCCGCCAAAGCTGCCGCGAAGTCTGAGAAGGCGGCCGCGGCGAAAGCCCCCTCCAAGACGCCGGCAAAAAAGCGGGCTTGAGACGTGATCGATATCGTTCGCGCCTCTAGCAACGACGATGATGATGCTGCCTTTGCGGAGGGCGCCATCACCTTGTGGAGCAATCTGCTCGCGCTGATGGGCACCCATCTTATGGAGACGGGTACCCCGCGCCAGGACGTGCTCGACATGCTGACCATGCTGCATGAAACCAACGAGGAAACGATACGCTCGGCCCGCGCGCGGGCGATAGCCGGCCGCCATCTGATGTCGGTTTATCGGGTGTTGGGCGAAGCATGAAGATCGTCAGGCATTTGGGCCGAAGCGTCGCCGCTCCGGATCGCGGCGGCACTGGAAACGTCCCTTGATCTGTTCGTTGAAGAAGGCGCCCGCGGAACTGGCTTTGCAGAGCGCCTCGAAGATGGTCGCGGGCACCTCATTATAGAGATATTTGCCCGTCTGCTTGAACGAGACGCTCAGGACGCGCGCATCATCGTCAAATGCGACACGGTCGATCATCGATGAGGTCTTGATACGGCAGGCACGCATGCCGGCTCAGCGTGCGGCGGACTCCGCCGTTCCCGTGCATGCGGCGAAGCGAATCCCTTGCGCGCCCAAGGGAGTCATGGCGAGCCAGCAGCGCCTGCCATGCCGTCTGAACCGGCGCCCCGATTGCGGGTTATGAAGATATGCCCGACGAGACCATCGATCAGAGACTGCGCGAAATGGCGGAGCACCGCGGTTTCAAGCTCGTCAAATCACGCCGGCGCAAGCCCGGCTCGGGAGATTATGGCAAGTTCGGGCTGACGCAGGCGGATGGAAAGCCGCTGCTCGGGATCGGTGAGGCCGGGCTGACGGCATCCGCGAGCGATATCGAAGCCTATCTGCGCAAAGGGTCTGTGAGCACGTGGAAGGCCTCGGCTGAAACTGTGCCGGCCCGTGCCGCGTCAAAACCGGATAGATCGATGGGGCAGGATGACGATGTCGAAAATGCGCCCGTCATCCGGCCTCGGCGCAGGAACGCTGCCATCCGCAAATCAGACTTCGGAGGTGCAACGTCTGGAAGGCAAGCGGCGCAATCCACCGGGGAGCAAAAGACCGATGTCGAACAGCGAAGCCGTTCCTCGAAGAGCGGCGGCGGGCGGTCGCAGATGGAGGCGAGGCCCAATGTCCGTGCTAAAACCGATGCTTTGTCTCCGCCTCCGCCCGCGCCTGCGCCGAAGCTCGACATTCGCTTTGTGAGGCCGGGCGACGCCGCCGGGCTGGCAAAGCTGTTGCGGCAGCTGGCACATGTCGACATCGACGAGCCTGGAATAGCGCGCAATCTCCAAGGGGCCCGCAAAGCCAAGGGTGGCATGGTCGTCGCTGAACTCGGTATGCTGGTCGGATGCTGCGCCTGGGCATTAGTGCCCACGATCCAATACGGGCTGATCGGGCGTATCACGATGATCCTGGTCGACGAGGATCACCGTCGCCACGGCATTGCGGCAGACTTGTTCAAAGCGGCCTCCGGCGCCCTCAGAAAAGCGGGATGCGCGCGCGTGGAAGCGATGAGCGATATCGAGATCAGGAACGCGCACGGTTTCTTCAGGACCTTGCAGTTTGAGCAGACGAGTTACCGGTTTGCACGGGACCTCGATGTAGATGGCTGAAACCGATCCGTCAGTTTGACGGTTTGGGGGCGGAACGAGTCCCTCAATCTGCGGATTGAAGCGCAAAGGGATCGGACCGCATCAGCATGGCAGGCAAGCAGACCAAGACAGCAGACGACAGCCTCGCCACCTACCGGGCCAAGCGGGACTTTGCGCGCACCGCCGAGCCTGCGGGCGCGGAGCTGCCAAGCACCGGCAACGGCTTCGTTGTCCAGAAACATGCGGCAAGCCGCCTCCATTATGATTTCCGCCTCGAGCTTGATGGCGTGCTGGTCAGCTGGGCGGTGACGCGGGGCCCGAGCGTCAATCCGGACGACAAGCGCCTTGCTGTCCGGACAGAGGATCACCCCCTCGATTATGCCCGTTTCGAGGGAACGATCCCCAAGGGCGAATATGGCGGCGGGACCGTCATGCTCTGGGATAATGGCACATGGGAATCGATCCCGGGCAAGGACCCGCGCGAGACGCTGCCGGAGGGACATCTTCATTTCATCCTGCACGGCCGGCGCATGCAGGGCGAATGGATATTGTTTCGCCTGAAACCACGGGGAAGGGAGAAGGGCGAGAACTGGATCCTGCGCAAGGTGAACGACGCGTTCGCAGGCGGCTCGGATGACCTTGTGGGTATCCATCTGACGAGCGTCGATACCGGGCGCACGATGGACAAGATCGCCGCCGGCAAAGCCGTGCGCAAGAGAAAGAGCGCGAAACCGGCGGCGAGATCTGCAAGTCCGGTCAAGTCAGCCAGGAAGCGAAAGGCGGTCGGTACGCTTCCCCCGTTTCAACCGGTGCAGCTCGCGGCACTGGTCGACCATGTGCCCCCGGGCGACCGCTGGATCCATGAACTCAAATATGACGGCTATCGCACGCTGCTGGCGATCGGTGGCGGGGAGGGGCGGGCCTATACCCGTTCGGGGCTGGACTGGTCGGACCGCTTTGCCGGACTGATCGGCGATGCCACTGGTCTGGACGCGGAAAGCGCGCTTATCGATGGCGAGGCGGTCGTGATCCTGCCCGACGGGCGCACCAGCTTTCAGGCCCTGCAAGCGGCGCTCAAGGGCGATCCCGGCAAAATCGACTATGTCGCATTCGACCTGCTCGAACTCGACGGAGAAGATCTGACACAGCGCCCGCTGTTGGAACGCAAGGAGATGCTGGCGGCGCTGATTGGCGAGGGCAGGGGCCATCTGCGCTACTCCGATCATATCGTCGGACGCGGCGAGGAACTGTTCAAGAGCTTCTGCGGCGCAGGTCTCGAGGGCGTCATCTCCAAGCGTGTCGATGCGCGCTACTCCGGGTCCCGGTCCGGCTCCTGGGTGAAGACCAAATGCGTCCGCCGGCAGGAGTTCGTCATCGTCGGCTGGACGCCTTCGGACAAGCAGCGCGGCTTTCGCGCGCTTCTCTTGGGCGTCAACGAGAAGGGCAAGCTACGCTTTGCCGGCAAGGTCGGAACCGGCTTTACCGGCGACGAGATCGAGCGGTTGATGGCATTGATGGCGCCGCTGGAGCAGAAGACAGCGACGGTCGAGGCGCCCCGCGCCGCTGTCCGCGGCGCGCATTGGATCAAGCCGAAGCTGGTCGCCGAGGTGGCCTATATCGAGTTCACGGACGAAGGCGTGCTGCGCCACTCGAGCTATCTGGGGTTACGCGAGGACAAGAAGCCCGAAGCCGTGATACTCGAGGTGGAAGCGCCCGTTGCTGAGGCGCCGGCCGCGACCAGCGGCGTCAAGATCAGCAATCGCGACCGCGTGATCTTCCCCGAGGGAACGCTCACCAAGGGCGAGCTGGCCGACTATTATGAGGCAGTGGCTGAGATCATGCTGCCCTGGGCGGGAAGCCGGCCGATCAGTCTGGTGCGATGCCCACAGGGCCGCGACAAGAAATGCTTTTTCCAGAAGCATGACGCAGGAAGCTTCGGCCATGACGTCAAGCAAGTCGGAATTTTGGAGAAGGACGGGCACGAGGAGCCCTATCTGTTTGTCGACACGCCCGCCGGACTTCTCACTTGCGTCCAGATGGGCACCATTGAGTTCCATGGTTGGGGCGCCCGCATCGAGGATGTCGAAAAGGCCGATCGGCTGGTATTCGACCTCGATCCGGACGAGGGCTTGGATTTCAAGGATGTCGTCTCCGCTGCCTTCCATCTCCAGGATGTGCTGGGACAGATGGGACTCGTCACCTTCCCGATGGTCACGGGTGGCAAGGGCGTGCATGTAATTGCGCCGCTGACGCCGACGGCGGAATGGCCGCAGGTTAAGGATTTCGCACATCGTTTTGCGGTGGCGCTGGCCCAAGCCAACCCCGAAAGATTCACCGCGGCACTTGCGAAGGCGAAGCGCACGGGCAAGATCTTCATCGACTATCTGCGCAACCAGCGCGGCGCGACCGCCGTCTTGCCCTACAGTGCGCGTTCCCGGCCCTTTGCACCGATTGCCGTGCCGCTAACTTGGGAGGAGTTGCGGGACCTCGAAAGCCCCGACCGATGGCATATCGGCGACGCTGCCGAGATGCTGAAGCGGGCGGCCTCAAAGGATTTGGCGCATTGGGGCCGCGCCGATCAAGTCCTGCCTGACCTATAGCTTGCGACCTATGACATGAGCGGCTGAAGCCGACGCGCCCCAGTGCGAAAGCACCTTCTCATCCTCCGCCTTTTCATTACGGTCGGGCGTCACTGCGGTCGCTCTCGGGATAGTCTTCGGGTTCCACGGTCCCGACCGAAGGACGGTCTTCGACATCTTCCTGCCGATTGCTTCCCTTCGTCCGGGGATCGAGATCATCCTCGTTCGGGCGGACGTCTCCGGCGGGCCCGCGGCGGGGAAGCTCCTTGGACTGACCATTATGCGGATCGAGCCCATTTTCGTTTCCGGGCATATTCTTTCTCCTTGTGCGCGATACTGGCGGAAAACCTATCCAAGGCGCAGCGTAACAAGCAATACGGTCGCTGATGAGTTTCATCTGAGGTGCGAAGTTGATCTGGATGAGTATGATTTTTCAGGAGCTATTTTAGGGTCGCATGCATTGTCGCCCGCATGACAGCTTCGATTGCATTTGTCGGCGCAGGTCCGACAATGATCTACACGCTTCACGCATTGCTGAAGCAAAAGCCGCCTTCGTTCCGCCTGACCATCTTCGAAAAGCAAGGCATCGTCGGCCGCGGGACGCCCTATCGTCCGGGATGGAACGACCCGGCCATGCTCTCCAATATCGCCAGCATCGAGATCCCGGCGCTTGAGGAGACGCTGTTCGACTGGTTGAGCCGACAGCCCGACGAGCGCCTGGCCAATCTCCAAATTGCACGCGGTGAGATTAACGAGCGCTCCTTCTATCCACGCGTAGCCCTGGGCGAGTATTTCTGCGATCAGCTCGAGGCCATGATCGCGCGGGCAGAGCGCGCCGGTGTCGATGTTGCCGTGCGCACGCATTGCGCGGTGATCGATGCCGTGGGAGGCTCCGAGGGCATGACGCTTATCGCTCAGCCCCGTCGCGGCGCGGCTTTCGAGGAGCAGTTCGACCATGTGGTCCTGGCTACGGGACATCAGTGGCCGGAAGAGCCGGAGGTTCGACCCGGCTATTTCCTCAGCCCTTGGCCGGCAACGGCGTTGGCTCAGGTTCCGCCCTGCAAGATCGGGATTCGCGGATCATCCCTCAGCGCGATCGATGCCGCCGTTGCGCTGGCTGTGACGCATGGCGCCTTCGTAGAGGACGATGCCGGCGACGTCGCCTATTGCCCGTCGCCCGGCACAGATGATTTCCATATGACGATGCTGTCGCGCAAAGGCCTGCTCCCTGAAGCGGACTTCTATTTTCCCATACCCTATGCGCCCTTGTCATTCTGTACGGCAGAAGCAATCGAGGCGCTCGTGGCGGACCAGCGGCCGGATCTTCTCGATCGGGCCTTTGGCCTCTTCAAACGGGAGCTGGAAGTCGCCGATCCGGGCTATGCCGACAAGATCGAACTGCATAAGCTCGATATGGAGGCATTTTGCGACAGCTACTTTGCCGACCGGATCGCGACCGATCCCTTCATGTGGGCCAGGGCAAATCTGGAGCAAGCACAGCGCGACTACGCACGGCGCTACACGGTGCCTTGGCGCTACGCGATCCTGCGCATGCATGAGGTGATCCAGGAGTTGGTACCGCATCTGAACGACGAGGAGTTCCGACGCTTCTCGCGCCATTTCAAGCCGATTTTCGTCGATGACTATGCCACTGTTCCCCATGTATCCATCAAGCGCATGCTGGCGCTTCATGCGGCTGGAAAGCTGTCCGTCATGGCAGTGGGCGAGGGGTACCGGATCGACAGTCATAGACCCGAGAGCGGCGCCGTGCTGGATTTAGGATCCGAACAGACACATTTTCCCGTCTTTATCGAGGCAATGGGTCAGAGGGCGTTGTCTACAAAGGATTTTCCCTTTGCGGCGCTCCGCGATCAAGGGATCATTCGCGATGTCGCTCCTGACGATGCGCCTGGTCCGACCAGGGGGATCGTGATCGACGATCAGTTTCACCCGGTTTCGCCCGACATCCCGGCCGATCAGCTATTTTGCCTAAGCCTGCCTTTCCTCATGGGGCGGCATCCCTTTATCCAGGGAATTACCAGCGCTCATGAAATGGGGCTCGTCGTGGGTGAAGAGCTTGCCAAGGCGATCAGGCGCAACGGGGTCGAATTTTACGCTCTTCCCTCGGCAACCGAGGGACGGTCCGCCTGGTGATGAAGCTCTTCGCCATCTATGTCGGTGGGGAGTTTCCCGGCGCCAATATCGAGATCCATGACGTGCGTTTCGTGGTCGCCAACAGGATCGAGGAGACGCACGCCGAACTCAGGCGTCAGTGGTGGGGCATCCCAAAGAGCCTGCACATCGATTGTTGGGCGGAAATCACCCACGCCGATGGTTATGATGTCACGCTCCGTCCGGAGCCTTTCACCGGGATGGAGAGGCTTTATTTCGTTAATCTGGGCGGTTACGAGCCGGGAGAATTTGCCGAGCGGCACCGCAATCTCTTCGTGGTCGCCGACAGCGAGCCAAAAGCAAAATCGCGAGCGCTAAAATCGATCAGACACTGGAGCGATCCCCATCGCGACGATCTGTACGAGGCCGAGCAGGCCTTCTGCCTCAGTGCAAGATCGGGTGACACAGGTCTTCACGTTCATCTGATACCCTGTTCTCAACCGCATGGCCCCAATTTTGTCTGCCAATATATTCCGATCAGGAAGAATAGTTGATCCATGTTTCAAATCGGTTGGTTCGACTGTGATCTGTTCCGCATGATCAGTGCGAATTAGTCTGCTTTCAATCCTCAAAGTGGAGCAAAACCCCTTCTGATGCGCTTTACACCTGTCATGACCAAGCATGACATATGCCGACAGGAGATATTCATGGGCATCAAAGGTGAACTCAAAGAAGCCGCCGGTTACGTGAAGGAAGAAGCTTACGAGCACGGCAATTCGGCCGAAGCGAAGGAAAAGGCTCAGGAAGGTCGCGATCTGCGCAACGAAGGCCGGATCGAAGATGGCAAGGCGCCAAAGACGACCAAGCCGGGCACCGACAACTGACATGCACGCCCCCGCCGTGCGCGGGGGCAATCGTCGCTGAGGGGCAGCTATCTTGCAGGCCGTCGGGTTTGACCTCTTTTTCTAGGCATCGCTTTCGCACTGTAAATCCAGTTTTCCTGAAACCAGTTGAGTGTTCATGCGCTTATGCCGCCGCATTCTCATAGCGGACCCACCAAATTTCTGTCGGAGCCTCCACCATGCTGATCCGTGCCGGCTATGACCTCATGTTCGAGGCTTATGCTCCCACGCCGCTGATTTCGATGTTGAGCGTCCGTCCCGAGCGATGGAACGATCTGCAGACGACCCACCGTCTGGTCAGCGATCGTGCCATGGGTATGGAAGATTATCGGGACGTGTTCGGCAATATCTGCACGCGCATGACATTGCCCGCCGGGCGCTCCACCATAGCCTGCGATTTTGTGATCGCAGACCCTGGAACCGTTGATCGCCAAAGCCCGGAGGCCGTGCAGCACCCGATAGCGGAACTTCCTGCGGACATTCTCATGTATCTCGTCGCGAGCCGCTATTGCGACACGGACATCCTGTCCAACGAGGCTTGGTGGCTCTTCGGACACATTCCGCCCGGCTGGCAGCGGGTTCAGGCAATCGTCGATTTCGTGCACAGCCATTTGACCTATGGCTATGCCTATGCCCGCTCGACCCGCACCGCCTGGGAAGCCTATCAGGAGAAGGTCGGCGTGTGCCGGGACTTTGCCCATCTGGCAGTGGCGCTGTGCCGGTGCATGAACATACCCGCCCGCTATTGCAGCGGCTATCTGGGCGATATCGGCATAGACCCCGTCGACGTCCCGATGGACTTTCATGCCTGGTTTGAAGTCTATCTGGGCGGGCAATGGCATAGCTTCGACGCGCGGCACCGTGTGCCGCGGATCGGACGGATTCTTATGGCCTGCGGTCGCGATGCGGCCGATACGGCGTTGACGACGGCATTCGGCAATGTGCGCCTTGAAAGCTTCAAGGTGCATACCGACGAGGTGACGCAAGTGCCTTTCGAGCAGAGCCCTGCCGTCAGGCTCGCTGCGTAACCGTGATCGAGGCCCGCGTAGGTCCGTCAGATCACAATCGCATGGCATCAAAAGCCTTCATCCTGAGGGATTCCCGCTGGCATGATGTGGGTACAGCGTTATCTTTGGACACATGTTCGATCGTCGGACCTTCCTGATTGCAAGTGGCGCAGCACTGATCGCGGCGCGCGCGCCAGACCTGCTCGAGCGCGCTATAGCGCGTGCAGGTGGGGACCGGGCTTTGAGACGCGCCAGGATCCTCCAATGGTCGGGGGCTGCAACGGTTACGGCAGGCGGCCGCACGGTGGAGATCGATATGGTCACGCATGTCGAACCCTTTGTGCGCGCCAGGTCCGATAGCTGGCTTACAAGCGAAGGGCCAACGCACAAACGCTCCCTCATCGTCGAGGGCGAGCAAGGCTGGATTGAGCGGAACGGGCAACGCAAGCCAATGCCTGCCGCCATGCTCGCGCACGAGCGGGCGCAATATGCCATCTACGGCTTGATGCGCCTTGTCAGTTTGCAAGATAAGGACGCGTCATGGGCGCCTGGTTTTTTACCCGACCGCCTGATCGCCCGCCATCCCCTGGCTCCTGAAACGATATTGGGATTTGACACGGACGCACGGCTCGCCTGGGCCACCAACCGCATTCCTGCCGTGAACGGGTCTGCCATAGTCGATCAGCGCTTCGAATTTTCCGGGGAAATGGAAAACGGCGGCGTTCGATGGCCGCAGCGGCTCACCATCGCCGAGGGCGGCGAACCTTATTTCGACCTCCGTCTGAAAAGTTTCGCCGTGCAAAGCTGACCGCGTGGGTCTGCTGCGCTATAGCTCATCTCTCTTAGAGAGACCCTTTGCCCTGCGACTGCGACCTCTTGTCATGGGATCTGGCTTTTTGGGACGCACCCAGCCCGCTGGCGGGCGTACGCGCTGCTGGCTCGTACCCAGACCCATCGCACCAGGCTGCTGCCGCTCAAGACCCTGTGGGTCGATATCCGTTGCGGGCTGATCGCCGCCGGCCCGCACGAGGCTGATCATGTCGCGCAGACGGGCGGCTTCATCGAAATTCAGCGCCGCGGCAGCTGCGTCCATGGCGTGTCTCAATTCTTCAAGCCGAGTCACGATGATATCTTCCAGGCTGCCCGCTCGATCACGCGCGCAGACTGTCTGGGACGATGCCGCCATTTTCGGCCAGCTTGGCTATGACTGCGCGTTTCGCGTGATCGCGGGCACTGATTTCATCTGATCGCGGGCAGCGATTTCACGGGAAGCCGGGCACCTATTTCACACGATCGCGGGCACTGATTTCGCGCGATCGCGGGCAGGCATGACCAACGAACTGCAGTTACTCCGCCTCCTGAAACACAGGAGGATTGGAATGCCGACAGGACGTTTGACCATGCGCCGTATTCGCGACGTTTTGCGATTGAAGTTTGCCCAAGGGCTGAGTGAGCGGGCGATTGCGTCCTCGCTTGGGCTTGGGAAAGGGAGTGTGGGCACGTACCTGCGGCGCGCCCGGGATGCTGGACTGGGCTGGCCCCTGCCGGAGGGGCTGGATGATGACAGCCTTGAGCTGCTGCTATTCCCGAACGCTTCAGACGTGGCCGATCCAGACCGGCCAGTTCCGGATTGGGCCGTAATTGATCAGGAACTGCGCAAGCGCGGGGTCACGCGCATGTTGCTGTGGCAGGAATACCGGGCACAGCACCCCCACGGATTTGGCTACACATGGTTTTGCACCCACTTTGACGCGTGGAAAGGCCGTGTACGGCCGAGCATGCGGCAAACGCATGTGGGCGGCGAAAAGGTGTTTGTCGACTTCTCCGGCGACACGATCGAGATCGTTGACCCGGCAACCGGTGAGGTGAAAGCGGCCAAGCTGTTCGTCGCAGCGATGGGGGCCTCAAGCTATACCTACGCCTTGGCTGTTGCCAGCGAAGGGCTGGAGGATTGGATTGCGGCCCATGTGGGGATGTTTGCCTATCTGGGCGGTGTGCCGAAGGTGGTCGTACCCGACAACCTGAAATCGGCTGTGATTAAGCCGGACCGCTATGATCCCGGCTTGAACCGGACCTATGCTGAAATGGCCGGGTACTACGGCACAGCAATCCTGCCGGCGCGCGTGCGAAAGCCAAAAGACAAGGCCAAAGTCGAGGTAGCCGTGCAAGTCGCCCAGCGCTGGATCCTGGCAAGGTTGCGCAATCGCAGGTTCTTCTCACTAGCCGAGCTGAACACTGCCATCCGGCCATTGCTCGACGAATTGAACATGCGCGTCATGCGTGACTATGGCGCCAGTCGCGCTGATTTGTTCGCCACATTGGATCGTCCGAACTTGCAGCCGCTGCCCGCCGATCCCTATGTCTTTGCGCGCTGGAAACGGGCCCGTGTCGCCCCCGATTATCACATCGAGGTAGATCGCTGCTGGTATTCTGTGCCGTTCAACTTGATCCGGCAGGACGTGGACGCGCGGGTTACTCATGCCACGGTAGAAATCTTCCATCGTGGCAAACGCGTCGCTAGCCATCTGCGCGATCCCGGACGGCGTAGTCATGTCACGGCGGCCGAGCATATGCCGTCGGCGCACCGCCGCTATGCCGAATGGTCCGCGACGCGCATTCTGAACAGCGCCGCAAAGCTGGGGCCCTCCGTGGCTGCGTTTTGCGATATCGTAATGCAGGACAGGCCGCACCCCGAACAAGGCTTCCGAACCTGCCTGGGCGTGCTGTCGTTGGCCAAAAGCTTCGAGCCCCGGCGGATCGATGCCGCATGCCGCCGGGCCGTCGCCATCAAGGCCCGATCGGTCGCATCCATCCGCTCGATCCTGAAGACCGGTCTTGATCAGGCTTTCCTGGAACCAGACCCCGAAGAGCTGCCGCTGCAACACCGCAACATCCGCGGCCAGAACTATTACCACTGACAGAGGAGATTACTGTTGCTGTCCCATCCCACTTGCGACCGTCTGGAGGCTATCGGGCTTTCCGGTATGGCAAAGGCACTTCATGAACAGCGGCGCGTTGGCGCGACGTTTGAAAGCCTCAGCTTTGAAGAAAGGCTGGGATTGCTCGTCGATCGCGAAGCTGCAGAGCGTGACGCCAAGAAGCTGGCTACGCGGTTACGTTTTGCCGCCCTGCGCCACGCGGCCTGTGTTGAAGATATCGACATGCGCAGCCCTCGCGGCATTGATGTCGCGGTGATGGCGCATCTGATCGATGGCAGCTGGATCAACCGGCACGAAAATTTGCTGATCACAGGGCCAACAGGGTTGGGCAAAAGCTGGATCGCCTGCGCACTGGGCAACAAAGCTTGCCGTGATGGTCGCCGGGTTGTCTATCATCGCGTGCCCCGCCTGTTCCAGATGTTGGCCATAGCCAAAGGCGACGGACGACATGCCCGCGTTCTCAAAGCCATCGAACGTACGGAACTGCTCATCCTTGATGATTGGGGGCTCTCAGTCCTGACGGCAACAGAGCGACGCGATCTGCTGGAAATCCTCGACGATCGACAAGGTCGGGGCTCCACCATCGTCACCAGTCAGCTTCCGGTGGATCAATGGTTCGAGGTTATCGGCGATCCCACCCTGGCAGATGCGATCCTCGACCGCCTGGTCCACAACGCTCACCGCCTAACCCTGAGCGGCGACAGCATGCGAAAAAAGATGAGCACCATGAAATTGCTTGACCAAAGCCTTCAGCCCTGACTCAATAACACCCGTTGGCCAGCCTGCCCGAGGGCGCGAAATGGCTGCCCGCGATGCCGTGAAACGCGTGCCCGAGATCGCGCGAAATCACTGCCCAACTTCCGCGAAATGCGCATATGACGGCTCGATGAAGGGCAATATTCTGCTCCGCGCTGCCGTCTTCGCCGGCATGCACATTGAGTTCTGCGGCCAGCTCCTTGCGCGCGACAAGGCTTGAATCGAGGTCCAACAGCTTGAGGAGATCGACGATGGAGCTCTGATAATTGCCTCCGCCACCCTTCATGTCCGCCATCGCCGCAAGCACAGCGCCAACATCTACCGCCGGGGCAGCGGCGCGGGGGTGGCCGCAGGGGGAGGGGGCGCGGCACCCGTGGGGCTCGGCGACGCAGGATGCGACGGAGGGGCGGGCGGTGGAGGAGAGGCTGGCGCTGCGGCTTTCGCGTCGTGATGGAAAATCTTGTCCATGATCTTGCCGAAGATGCCCATGCTTTGCCTTTCAAATACAGCGCGATGGCGTGACGATCACGCATTCTCGTCCTCAACGGCACAATAGAAGGAAAGGTCCCTCGGAACGAGGCAGCGCGACGACTGTTGAATCCCCATCGGTGACCCGCCGACGGGAGACAGATAATGAAGCGCAGCATTCTCATGACCGTGTCGGTGGCCGCGTTGGCGCTGGCATCCTGCGGCAAGAAAGCCGATCCCATGGTCGACAATAGCAGCATGAACACGCCGAACGCGGCGGCCGCACAAAGCGTGCCCGCGATGAGCGCCGGTCAGGCCTTTGCCAATGCCGCAGCGGCCAGCGACAATTTTGAGATCGAGACCTCCAAGCTGGCTGCCGGCAGCGCCTCGTCGGCCGCGACAAAAGCCTTTGCCCAGTCGATGATCAAAGCCCACACGGACTCGACGGCAAAGCTCAAGGCGGCGGCTGGCGGGGCCGTGCCGGCGATCACGCCCGACCCGACGCTCACACCAGAGCAGGTTCAGACGCTTGAAGCGCTCAAGGGCAAGGAAGGCGCAGCGTTCGACGCGGCCTATGCCGATGCCCAGATCAGCGCGCATCAGATGACCCTCGACACGTTGAAGGCCTATGCTGCGAGCGGCGACGTCGCCTCGCTCAAATCCTTCGCCTCGGCACTGGTGCCTATCGTGACGGCGCATGTGAACATGGCCAAAGGGCTGAAGCGCTAGGGGCCATCCACTTCAGTCCCGGTCCTGAGAGCATGTCTCGGCTCCGGCTCGAAATCGCCTGGCAGCAATGCCGGTGCGTACGCTCACTGTCGATATGGAACGTTGCCGATGCGTTCGCACCGTTGATGCCGGGCGCCACCTTGATCCCGGACCAGCCTAGCCGTGAGAAGTTCGACGAGGTCCTTGCGGTCGTTCCTCGTCCTCGGCCGTATAGTCTCCATCCTGGCCCTCATAGGCCTGGCCTGACCAATCGCCTGGGGTGTCGAGATACGTCTCGAGTTCGCGCCAATGGCGGTCCCACCCTGGCCCGCGACGACTGAGGGGAACCTGCATCTCTACAAATTGCCGCGCGCGGGAGATGGGATTGCCTGGCGGGGAGCGGAGGCGTTCGAGAATGGCCCGCAGTCGATCAAGCGCGGGCCGGCCAGAGGAACGGCGTCATCGCTACGCATGCTAGCCGCCCGTTTTAGGCGTCACTGTGGATCGGCGTGCAAAAAGGACCCCGTTAGCGGGGTGATCGGCGTCTAAAAGGGACCCCTCATTTCGATGGTTTAAACAGCTGCCTGGATTTTCAGGCGGCGAGATCGGGATGTTGGTTTTGGAGACAGTTGTTCGGATCCGGCGCGAGTATGCCGGGGGCAAGGCGATCAAGGCGATCGCGCGGGATCTGCATGTGTCGCGGAAGGTCATCCGTAAGGCGATCCGAGCGCCGGAGGGCGCATTCGACTATCAGCGCAAGATTCAGCCACTGCCCAGGATCGGTCCGTTTCAGGATCGTCTGAACACGCTGCTGGAAGAGAACGAGGTGCGCGGCAGGCGTGAACGGCTGCGGATGACGCGGATCCATGACCTGCTGGTGCGCGAAGGCTTTGAGGGTTCCTACGATGCCGTGCGGCGCTACGCGGCGCGATGGAAGATCGAACGGCGCAAGGATGCCGGCGATGGCGTCACCGCCTTTATCCCGTTGATGTTCAGGCCAGGCGAGGCCTACCAGTTCGACTGGAGCCATGAGGATGTCGAGATCGCCGGCAAGCCGATGCGGGTGAAGGTCGCGCATATGCGACTGTGCGCGTCACGCGGGGTCTATGTCCGAGCCTATCCTCGCGAGAGCCAGGAGATGCTGTTCGACGCGCATGCGCGCGGCTTTGCCTTCTTTGGCGGCGTGCCGGAGCGCGGCATCTACGATAATATGAAGACGGCGGTGACGAGCGTGTTCACCGGCAAGGAACGAGTCTTCAACCGGCGGTTCCTGATCATGACCGACCATTATATGGTCGAGCCCACGGCCTGCTCGCCTGCGGCGGGATGGGAGAAGGGCCAGGTCGAGAACCAGGTGCAGACGATCCGTGGCCGCTTCTTCCAGCCCCGGCTGCGGTTCGCCAGCCTCGAAGAGCTTAATGGCTGGCTGGAGGCCGAGTGTCGGCGCTGGGCGGAACGGCAGGCCCATCCCGAACAGGGAGAGCTGACCGTGGCGCAGGTGCTGGAGATCGAACGATCCGCGCTGCAGCCGATGCTGGGGCCGTTCGACGGCTTCAATGAGAGCGAGCATGCCGTGACGGGCACCTGCCTGATCAGCTTCGACCGCAACCGTTACTCGGTGCTCTCGACGGTGGCACGGCGCACTGTGCAGGTCCGCGCCTATGCCGATCGTATCGTCGTTCGCTGCGGCGAGGAGGTTGTCGCCGAACATCCTCGCTACTTCGGGCGCAACCGCACGATCTATGATCCCTGGCATTATCTGCCGGTGCTGGCCCGCAAGCCCGGCGCGCTGCGGAACGGCGCCCCCTTCCAGGGCTGGGATCTGCCACCGGCGCTTGCCCGCCTGCGCCGCAAGCTGGGTAATGGCGACGATGCTGATCGCCGGTTCGTCCGTGTGCTGTCGGCTGTGTTGACCGATGGCCTGGAGCCTGTCGAAGCGGCGGTGCGCGAGGCACTGGCGACGGGCACGGCAAGCGACGACCTGATCCTGAACATCCTGGCGCGACGCCGGGAACCGCCGCGTCCACTCACGATCATCACCTCCGAGGACAGCGCGCTGCGCCATCCTCCGATCGCCGACTGTGCCCGTTACGACCAGCTGAGGACCTTCGATGCAGCGGCATGACATGATCGAGGCCATGCGCGGGCTCGGGCTCAAAGGCATGGCAGGCGCGTTCGACGATGCGGTCACCACCGGCCTTCAGCGCCAGCGCACCACGATGGAGATATTGACCGATCTTCTGAGGGCGGAAGCGACGCATCGCCACGCCGCGTCGATCCGATACCGGATGGCGGCCGCGAGGCTGCCGATCGTGAAGGACATCGACGCCTTCCGGTTCGAGGGCACCCCGATCAACGAAGGACTGGTGCGTTCATTGCACAGCGGCGCGTTCCTGCCCGCGCGGCGCAATATCGTCCTGGTCGGCGGTACAGGCACCGGAAAGACCCATCTGGCCATCGCCATCACCGCTAATGTCGTGCGCTCGGGTGCGCGGGGCCGCTACTTCAACACCGTTGATCTTGTGACCCGTCTCGAAGAGGAGGCCAGGATCGGCAAAAGCGGCACACTCGCCGCCCAGCTATCCCGCCTCGATCTCATCGTGCTCGATGAACTGGGGTATCTGCCGTTCGCCCGATCGGGCGGCCAGTTGCTGTTCCATCTGATCAGCAAGCTCTACGAGCAAACCAGTGTCATCATCACCACCAACCTCGCCTTCGGGGAGTGGCCCACCGTGTTCGGTGATCCCAAGATGACCACCGCGCTCCTGGATCGCGTCACCCATCATTGCGACATAGTCGAGACCGGCAATGACAGCTGGCGCTTCAAAAACCGGAGCTGATCCTCCCCATCGGCCCTCAATTAAAAGATGCTTTGCGCTGCGCGCGCCTTCGGTCGGGCTACGCCCTCCCTACGCCGCGCGCAGCGCAGGAGAGCGCGTCAGATCAACCTTGCGCCATCTTGAAATGGGGTCCCTTTTGCGCGCCGATAGGGGGTCCCGTTTGCACGCCGATTGACAGGCAGCCTGGCGGCGACCCTTGCTTCGGGCATGAAAGCAAGCAGACCCGCCGTCTTGGCGAGGCTGTCGTCGATCGCGGCCTCGATCGGCCCTATGCGGTCGGCAACTTCATGGGCGGCGGCGTGCAGGGCGTGTGCATTAAGCATAAGGATCTCCTTGCGCGAAATCGGGGCGCATCAGATTTGAGCCAGAGGTGAAATTGAAGTGGTTAGCGCGGAGCGATGAAGAGATGCTGGAGGCTGACCAAGGCCTCCTGTAAGCCGACCCCGAGCATCACAAGCGCGATCGCTGCTATCAGAAGACCGGCGGCCACCGCCCAGACCAGCGCAAGCCGCGTCCAACTGCTGAGGCGATTTTTGGGCGATGCCGCTGTGGGGAGAGGCCATGGAGTAGGGCGGCCAGGCGGTGCTGCGGACGCCGGCAAAGCCGGTGCGTCGTCTCGCGCCATGTCGCTGTCCTCAGAGCCATCGTCCGTCCCCATCACGGTTACGGCTTCACCTGAGGACAGGACGGACGAGGAGACCATAGCAGAAAAACTATATGCAGACGGACTGCATATGTCGTCCCGTGCCTCATACTCAGCGACCCATCTGGCCGCCGCACGGCTGCTCGATGCTCCTACGATCCGCCGGCACTGGGTCAGGCGCTGATTGACGGTGGACTCGGAAATACCGAGTTGCTGCGCGATCTCCTTGATCTGCAGGTGCTGGTGATAGAGGCGCAATGTCTCGCGCTGGGCTTCGGTGAGCCGACGGTATCGATCCGAACTCATAGGCAGCACTTATGCCAATGCTGCACTCGCACGGGAACACCATATATGTAAGTTTTGCGACGAAACGCATCGTCGGCCCTGCTATTTCGGATTTTGGATAGAAACTTACGTGTGTCACGACGAACCGCGCTTCGCACCGCCTAGGATCTGGCGACTCGATGACTTGCCGACGATGTCGTATCTCTTCGCTCATGCAGCACAACGCGCTTCGGTTTAGGACCTGTAACCCAGCGTCAACGCAGAAGGGCTGTGGCACCCTAGTCCCTTGTCGAAAGGTAACTCGGAGACGGCGTCACTTGCCTCCATGGCGATGAAGGATGGGGAGAGGGAAGGAGGGGGCGCGGCAGGCCTTTGTCCGCCGCCGTTTCATCCTCTGGAGAAATCTCATGTCGCAGGAATCGGCAACAGCGCTGCTGTGCGCAGCGCGGGACCTTATCGCTCGCATCCGCTCCTGGCGCGTGACGGCGACAGACAGGAGCGCAGCTGCAGAGCTGCTGGACAGCATCGACCGGGTCCTGAACGACCAAAATATGACGGTTGGCACAGAAGATATGGTCGAGATTGTTCGCGCGCAGTGGCGGGATCTGCCGGAAGTCGAGATCGACAGCGATGCCGTGACGCGACACGATCAGCGCGCTTCGTGGGTGCGTGCCTGGCTTCTCGCCCAACCGGCACGTGCCCCGATCGATCCCGAGCGATTTCGCGAAGCGCTCGGCTCGCTGCCGATTATGGCGCGCGAGGTCTATCGCCTCCATCGCATCGATGGGCAAAGCTTGGCTGAGACGGGCAGGCAGCTTGGTCTCGATCCGGCCACTACGGAGGTGCAGCTGTTTGAGGCTCAGGGGACTGCACGAACGGCTTCATTCGAAGCGATAGGGTGAGGTTTCCCTGCTTGAACCTGGGCCTACCCGCCTTCATAGTTGGGGTTACCTATGAAAACCGATCTTTCTCACCTCCCGCACGCGAAGCAGCGCGAACTCGGTCACATCGTCCAATTCCTGTTCGAAGAATTCGCGGATGCCATTGTGATGGCCGAGGGCAAGCGTAAGGCCGGTCGCATTCTGAAGATCATCCTCTTCGGATCGCACGCACGGGGCGATTGGGTGAATGAACCGCATACGGCGAAGGGCTATGTCTCGGATTACGACCTTCTGGTGATCGTCAATCAGCAGGAGCTCGCCGACCTCGATCTTTGGCACAATGCTGAGGAGCGGCTGATCCGGGAAACACAGGTGACTAAGGTTCTGCGAACGCCAGCGAATTTCATCGTGCATAGCCTGAAGCAGGTGAACGACGCGCTGGCGCAGGGCCGGTTCTTCTTTATGGATATCGCCCGAGATGGCATTGCGCTTTATCAGTCCAGCGAGACTGAGCTTCATCAACCTAAGCCGCAGGATCCAATGGAAGCATTGGAGATGGCGCAGGAATATTTCGAGACATGGTTCTCATCGGCAATGCAGCGCTACGAACTGGGTAAGCATGCGGTGCAGCGAGAGTTTTTCAAGCCGGCTGCATTCGAGTTTCATCAAGCGGTAGAGAGCCTTTACCACTGCGTCCTTTTGGTTTTAACTTTCTACACTCCTCATCGGCATAACATCGCTTTCCTGCGATCGCTTGCAGACAAGTTGGATAGCCGATTGGTCGGGGTTTGGCCGCGTGATGACCGGCGAAGCCGTGCGCTCTTCACGAAGCTCCGGGACGCTTACGTGAAGGCTCGCTATTCGAAACATTACAACATCTCGGCTGAAGAATTGGAATGGCTTGCGAGCCGGATCGAGGCGCTGGGTGGTGTTGTGCGCCAAGTTTGCTCGGAAAAGATTGCGGAGCTCAAGCGAACCGCTGGTGTGATTGGCTAGATCAGACCGCCCGACTGGAGAACGATTTGCGCCTCCGGATTGTTCGACCATTCATTCGTCCGCAGATGGGACTTTATGGTCAGTCAGCTTTAGAGCGCCGAGATGGCGATAGCGGACATCAAATCAATCTTCATTCCACAATGGCGCAACCGTGCCGGTTCCACCAAGACAATTAGCCTAGCAATTTGCTTCGATAACGTAACAAAAAACTTGGTTGAGATAGATGCGCTGTGAGATTGAGGCCTTTCCAGCAGAAGGCGCTAACCTGGATTAAACAAAAAAGTCATAGACTTAATTCTATCTAAACCTTGATCCGTTATGGATGCATCTTCTGGAGGGCATTCATGGGTTTTCTTAAACGCTTGCGCGAGAACGAAGCGGGCAACGTTCTCGTGATGGTCGCTGCTGGATTTATTCCCTTGCTGGGCTTTATTGGCGGGGGCGTCGATATGGCGCGCATATATCTCGTCAAAACGCGGCTTCAGCACGCCTGCGACGCGGGAGCGCTGGCGGGGCGCAAGCAGATGGCTGGCGGTGCTTGGAACGCTAATGGCGACAAGGCGCGCACCACGGCCGAAGGCATCTTCAACATCAACTACGTGCCAGGCTCCTACGGGTCGAGCACCCTGTCCAAAAACTTCATCGAAAATCAGGGCAAGGTGACGGGTACAGCTTCAGTCACCATCCCGATGACGATTATGGTGATATTCGGTCAATCCACCAAAACGATTGCGGTCACATGCGACGCGGAAATGCGTATACCCAACACGGATGTGATGTTCGTTCTCGACACGACGGGGTCGATGGCATCGATCAATGCAGGCGACAGCGACACCAAGATCAATGGCCTGAAAAAGGCGGTCAAATGCTTCTATGAAGCCTTGGCGAAGGTCGATACCTCCGCTGACTGTGGGAGTAATCCGACCGGCAGCCGCAACAATGACGTGCAATTGCGCTTCGGCTTCGTCCCTTATTCGTCGAACGTGAATGTCGGACGCCTGCTGCGCAACGACTGGATGGTCGATAGCGCGCTCTATCAGTCGCGCAAGGCGAAGATGGCGGGAGGGGTTGATGTAGACGGCTATAAGGAGGGCAAGGCTGAAGTCGTTTCTGCAGAACAAATCCCTTACAACATGAACTGGAGCGCTTGGGAGAATTTCGGAAGCGCCAGTGGTACGAGCTGCGCGGGAAAAATACCAGCCGATTCAACCGAAATGACCGGGACTGAAAGCGCGCCCTACAATGAAAGCGTAAGCGGGAGCGGTGCCAGCCGGGTGGTCAGCTGGTCCACCAATCAGGATGGCCGCTATTACAACTATCAAGGCGTGATGGTCAGCGGGAAGTGCCAGTTACAGCGGCGCTATATCAGCGGCTATTTGAAGCGAAATTATCAACGTACCGATACCACCGGCTTCAAGGAATATGAATATGATCAACTGACGTTCAACGTGTCCGGCCTAAAAGCTGGAGGAAGTAGCTGGAGCACCGGCATTACAGCGCCTGTTGGCGCATTCGGCCAGACTGCTACGATCGGTTGGGACGGCTGCATCGAGGAACGCCAGACATATCAGAACAGCGATGACGATCCGACCGGCGAGTTCAGCCCGATCCCCGCCGGCGCCCTCGATATGAACATTGATCTTGTCCCTAATGGGTCGGATGCCAGCAAATGGCGTCCGCTCCTGCCGGATCTTGTATGGGGCCGCTATGATAGCGCCGGCAATTGGACGACTGCAAAGGTCAAGACGAGTTCGGACCTTAGTCGAAACTACACCTACGCCTGTCCCACGTCGGCATCGAAGCTCAAGGTCTATTCCTCCGCTAACGCGTTCGAATCCTACGTGAACACGCTATACCCGAACGGCAACACCTACCATGATATTGGCCTACTTTGGGGGGCGCGGCTTATGTCCCCGACCGGTCTGTTCGAATCGGAAAATGCGTTCACACCCACCGGCGGTGAGATCGAACGCCATCTGGTATTTATGACCGACGGCGACACGGTTACGAGTAATCAAGGCTATACCGCCCATGGAATTGGCTGGTGGGACAGGCGACAGACGCGTAGCAATGCAGGGCCGAGTTCCAATGTCCTCACCTCTGTTGTCAACGAACGCACCAAGGCTCTGTGCTCGGCTATCAAATCGAAGAATATCACCTTGTGGGTAATCTCCTTCGGGTCGGGTGTCAGTTCCGGGGCACAGGCGTTGCTTCAGTCCTGTGCGTCGCCAAACCGTTTCTATGTAGCTGCTAACAGCGCCACGCTAATTTCCAACTTTCAGCAGATTGCGGATGAAATATCTCAGTTGAGGCTGACGAAATGATCGCTCTTCAAGGCCATGGTTGCAGATTGATTAAAGAAGAGGCGGGCGCCACGATCGTCGAGTTCGGCCTGATTGCTACCGTATTCGTGACAACGTTGCTCGGCTTCATGGACCTTGGGCACAGCTTGTACGTGCAGTCCGTGTTGCAGGGCACTGTGCAGAAAAGCGCGCGGGACGCCACGCTTGAAAGCGGAAAAGTAGACGTTCAGCAGCAGCTTCTGGACGCGGCCGTGCGTGAACGGGTCCAGCTTCTGGCCGCTAATTCGACCGTTACCTTTACGCGTCGCTACTTCCGCGACTATACCAAGGCAGCACAGGCGACAGCCGAAGCGTTTCAGGACATTAATGCTAACGGGCTCTGCGACAATGATGAACCCTTCCAGGACGACAATCGCAACACGGTTTGGGATCGAGATGGGGGCGACAACGGGCAGGGCGGGGCCAAAGATGATGTGGTCTATACCGTGACGATGACCTATCCGCGTCTCTTGCCGATCGCGAAGCTGGTAGGACTTTCGGAGAATGTGACCGTTGAAGCCCGGACAGTGCTGGAAAACCAGCCGTTCGGAGAGCAAGGCGCATATGGAAGCCCGATTGTGGGGCATTGCGCATGAATATCGCTGCGCTCTTCAGGCGCCTCGCGCGTGAATCCAAGGCTGTTGCCGTAGTGGAGTTCGGCCTCGCCTTGCCGCTGATGACGGCTATCGCTTTTACCGGAGCGGAACTTACAAATTTCGTCACCACTAAGATGCGGATCAGCCAGCTTGCATTGCACGTGGCGGATAATGCGGCCCGCATCGGCACCGGCACTGTTCTCGCAAACAAGCAGATCACTGAGGCGCAGATCAACGATCTTCTGACCGGCGCAAACCTTCAGGGCGGCCGTCTTGATCTTTACGGCAAAGGCCGGGTCATCCTGAGCAGCATCGAACCCGTGGCCAATCCTAACCCGACCAACCGATATCGGATCAGGTGGCAACGGTGCCGCGGCAGCAAAAATTGGCCATCTTCCTATGGGCGGTCCGGCGATAGCAACCTGACCGGGATCACCGTGGGTGGGCAAACCGCAACTGCGCCTGATGATGGCGCGCTTATGTTCGTAGAGATAGCCTACGACTATCAGCCTCTTATAGCGCGTCTCTTCATTCCACAGAATCAAATCACCGCCGTCGCTGCCATGACCGTGCGCGATCAGAGAGATTATGGCGGTGGCTCAAACGGCATATACAACAACGAAAATGTCGTTCCATCGACATGCTGAAAGATAGGCGAAACCATGGATAAGTTCATCTATGTGGCATTGGGGGTGGGTGTGCTAATCATCGCAGCGGTCGACCAGTCGACCAGCACAGGGCAAGCCACGTCGCCAGCCTTAGTTGCCAATACTGCCGCGGCTCAGTCTCCTTCATCAGCTATCAACGAGTCCGGTGCATCGTACAACGCCGATACGAGTCCCCGTGTGACCTTTTCCGTACTCCCGCCATCCAATCCGATTCCCCGCGCTGACGCCTTGGGCGGTAAGGTGATCGACGATCGGTTTCAGCCGGATGGCTAAGCGGGCATTCTTTCGTGGCCGTTGGCGCACTCCTGATCAGGGAGCGTGCGCGTGCGCTTGAGCCGTTTCATCGGCGCTGGAGACGCCGGGCTGGCGGAAAGCCAGGCGGCGCGCTTGCTCGCCAAATATGAAGAAAAGGGCAAAGGGTGGTTCTGGGCGACGCATAGAGACGGCTCTCTTTCCTATCTCAGCGCGAAGATAAGTAGCACCATGGCAACTTTTGGCGTCTATCCGGCTAACCTGTCTGATCTGGTTGATAGCGACATCAGTCTCGCGGAGGAAGCGTCGGAGCGAAGCCTCAGCTTCTATATCGCATCTCGCATCCCGTTCGACGGGCTGGTCCTGAAGGCTAAGGGGGACGACGATCTTTGGTGGTCGCTCACCGGCGGACCCTATCATGACGAAGCTGGTCGATATTGTGGGTTTGTCGGCTTTGCGGTCGATCTCACCGATCAGAAGAATTCCGAAATCAAACTTCTGCAACTGGCCCGCTTCGATTCCCTCACCAGTCTTGCGAACCGGGAGACGATGCGGCAGGCGCTGGAAAATAGCCTCGTCTCGTGCGCTCATCGCAAACAACGATGTGCCACGATGATATTGGATCTCGACCGGTTCAAACTCGTCAACGACACATTCGGCCACCTCATGGGTGACCAATTGCTGAAGGCCGTTTCAGAGCGTTTGGTAAATACCGTCGCTGGAAGAGGGCAAGTCGGTCGTCTTGGCGGCGACGAGTTTCAGTTAGTATTTGCCGATATCTGCGAAGAAGATATTCTTTCGACTATCGCGGCAGATATCATTTACACCCTGTCCCAACCCTACATCATCAAAACACAGTTGATCACGATCGGCACCTCTATCGGGATTGCTACCTCAGATTACGACCACCGGTCTGCTATTGATTTGATCCGAGATGCAGACCTTGCTCTTTATGCCGCAAAAGCGGCGGGTAAAGGCACCTATCGGTTTTTTGCTTCGGAAATGCACGAGCAGGCGCTGCTGCGGCAGCAGATCGAAGAGGACATGCAAAGGGCTTTGGAAAGAGGCGAGTTTCATCTCGCTTATCAGCCTGTAATTGATACACAATCTAATGCTTTGGTGGGGTTCGAGGCGCTGGTTCGCTGGACCCACTCCGTGCGCGGGGTCATGTCTCCTGCGGTATTTATTCCGATCGCCGAAGAATCCGGCCTCATTAATGAGTTAGGCGAATGGGTATTGCGCACCGCTTGCATCGAAGCCGCGAAATGGCCCAGTTCGGTAAGCGTTGCTGTCAATATTTCTCCCGTTCAATTTTCAAGTCAGGCACTCCCGACATTGGTGACCAGCGCGCTGGCTTATGCAGGCTTGCCCGCAGACAGGCTGGAGCTTGAAATTACGGAAGGCGCATTACTCAACGACACCGCGAAAACGCGCGCTGCCATCGCGACCTTGAAAGGGCTAGGCGTCAAGATTGCGCTGGATGATTTTGGCACAGGCTATTCCAGCCTTGGGTACCTTAAGACGATCCCCTTTGACAAAATCAAGATTGATCAGTCTTTCATCAAGGGGGCAACCCTCCGGGGAAGCAACAATATTCCTATCATTAAGGCCATTGTCGGCCTGGCTAATGATCTTGGCATGATTACAACGGCAGAAGGGGTGGAAACCGAGGATCAGCTGGCCCTCGTCCGCGAACTGGGATGCACGCTAATCCAAGGCTATATATATGGTCGTCCGATGGACGCCTACTCTGCGATGAACCGCGCTCAAGGTAATGGCTCTGCCGCCAGCGGTCACCGCAATGATCGGGCCGAGCGCCGTCGCCTTATACGAGCGGGGCAAATAACGGCGCGTGCTACAAGCGAAGCAGTTCGGCTGCGTAATATCTCATGTACTGGGGCCATGGTGGAAACCAGCCTGCCATTGCAGATCGGCGAAGTGGTATCGCTAGAGATTGGTCTTTTAGAACCTCTCGATGCGGATGTACGCTGGATCAAAGATGGACGGGCTGGCTTAAAATTCATGGAGCCTATCGACATTGAGGAAATATTACTCTCCAAGTCCAAGGCCTCGTTTAAAGCGTTCGTTCCCGAATACCTCTCTAAAGACAGCAGTGACTTATATGCTGATAAGGTGCGGCTTGACCCAAGAACTCTAAATAGACGATAGCGAGTTGTCTGCAGCCTTTATCTTCTTGCGCGTGGCCACTTTCCTTTGAAAATTCACTCAACGGAGGCTTTGGGCTGCGGCTGCCGGAAAAGAGGAAGGTCTGCACTTAAGGAGCAAAGGCTGGGTAAGTGGGGCGGCGGCCCCACCTTGCGGACGTAAAGTGTAGCCGTGAGTCTGCACCTCCTGATCAGGATGGAGGACGCTGGTGCTTTGACGATGCCATGTGACGATGCTTGCACCAGTAACGTTCAGCGGTTCGAGGTTTTCACCGGAGCCGGCCGGCGGCGGGACTGGGCGCCCGAAGTGAAGGCCGCGATCATCGCAGAGAGCTATTCCAAGCAGGAGACGGTCTGCGCCGTTGCCCGTCGGCGCTGCCTTAGCCCATCGCAGCTGTTCACCTGGCGGCGGCAGCTGCGCCAGCAGATGGAGGCCCGCGGCGTTGCGCTGCCAGTTGCCCCCACGATGGCGTCCGCGTTCGTCCCCGCGATTATCGAGGAGCGGTTGTTGATCAAACCTGCTCCCGCGAAGCGCCCGCGGAAGCAGGCGCGTGCAAAGGGCAGCGCGGTCGAGCTGGAGGTCGACAGAGGTGGCCGGGTGGGTCTGAACAGCGATCGGCATTGGATAAGTGGATCATCTGCCGGTTGTTTGCTCGCACTGCCGATATGGGGCGTCATATAGGGAGGGCGTAGCCCGACCGGAGTGACGCCCCATATCGGCGGGCATATTCATGCTGCCATCGCCACGGGCAGGTTGTCAAAATATGCTTGGTCCGGGGTCTTGGCGCCAAGGCTCGAGTGCGGCCTCTTCGCGTTGTAAAAGCTTAGAGCCTGATTCAAACTACCTGGCAGACTTTGCGGCCCTTGTAATGCGTCGTTTGTATAAGTGTCTGATTCATAATTATCCGGCGTGATTTGATGCCCTTGCGATGCGGCGGGTGAAGAGTTGAATGGATGCAATGAAGAGCCACGCGGTTGCCGATGCGATGGTTTGCTCGAAGTCCCTGGCGAGGCGTCGGTTCCGGTTGAGCCATGCCAGCGTGCGTTCGACAACCCATCGGCGGGGCAGCACCTCAAAGCCTTTGGCCGTGTCTGATCGCTTGATGATTTCGACGGTCCATTTCCCCATTTGCCGCAGAGCCCCCCTGAGTTTGTCGCCAGCATAGCCGCCATCGGCGAAGACGTGCCGCAGCCACGGAAAGCGCCCGATGATTTCGCGCAGCACCATCGGCGCACCATCGCGGTCCTGAATGTCAGCGGTGTGGATCACGGCATGCACCAGGTTTCCCTCGGTGTCGGTCAGGATATGGCGCTTGCGGCCTTTCACCTTCTTGCCAGCGTCATAGCCACAAGGACCACCACTTTGCGTGGTTTTGATGCTCTGGCTGTCGATCACACCCGCCGACGGAGAGGCCTCGCGGCCTGTCATCTCGCGCGAAGCCATGAGCAGCACATGGTTCATCGTCAGCCACAGGCCGTTGTCGCGCCAGAGGTAAAACCAGCGTCGCACCGTCGAGACCGGCGGAAAGCATGGGGGCAGCATCCGCCATGGCAAGCCACCACGCAGCAGGTAAAGCATCGCTTCGACAATCCGGCGCATCGGCCATTTGCGGGGCCGCCCCACATGCGAGGCTGATGGCAGCAGCGGTTCCAGCACCAACCACTCGGCATTCGTCAAATCACTTGGCAAAATCAGCCCGCGTCGCGCATGAAGCGCGCGAGTGGTATCGGTCCACATCGTTGATCCTCGGTAGTTTTTCGCAAAACCCATGAATCAATGACAGGTCACGCCGTCAAGCTAACCTGCTGATACCACTCACCTTAATTTCGGATCAGACACTTAGATAACGACCGATCGATCCCCGGGCTTCGCTGACTGCGGCGTAGGCGCGGAGATAAACCTCCTCGTATTTCACCGAGCGCCACAGGCGCTCGACCACCACATTGTCGCGCCATGCGCCCCGCCCGTCCATGCTGATGGCAATTTCCTCCCGGTGCAGCACGCTGGTGAAGGCAAGCGAAGTGAACTGACTGCCTTGGTCGGTGTTGAAAATCTCCGGTTTCCCGAAGCGCGCGAGCGCTTCCTCCAATGCCTCGACGCAGAAGTCGGCCTCCATCGTGATCGACACCCGCCAAGCCAGGACCTTCCGGCTGAACCAGTCAACGATGGCCACCAGATAGACGAACCCCTTCGCCATCGGGATGTAGCTGATGTCGGTCGCCCAGACCGGGTTGGGCCGCATAATCGGCAGTTTGCGCAATAGGTAGGGGTAAATCTTGTGCCCTGGTGTCGGCTTCGATGTGTTCGGGCGACGGTAAATCGCTTCGATCGCCATCTTCTTCATCAGCGTGGCGACATGCTGGCGGCCGATCTCGATGCCTTCCTGCCGCAGCAGATCGCGCAGCATCCGACTACCCGCGAATGGAAATTCCAGGTGCAATTCGTCGATGCGCCGCATGACTGTCAGATCAGCCGCCGAAACCGGCTTGGGCAGATAATAGACGCTGCCCCGGCTGATCCCAAGCGTCCGGGCCTGCCGCGCGAGCGGCAAGCTGTGCGAACGATCGATCATCGCTTTGCGTTCGGCAACAGACCCGTCTTGCCGAGCGCGCCTGACAAAAAATCGTTCACCAGCGTCAGTTCGCCAATCTTGGCGTGCAGCGTCTTTACGTCGATCACCGGCTCGGCAGTGTCGTTCCGCGTCTCGCTGCCGAACACACCAGCGGCCCCT
Organism: Sphingomonas bisphenolicum; assembly: GCF_024349785.1. Lineage (NCBI taxonomy): Bacteria > Pseudomonadati > Pseudomonadota > Alphaproteobacteria > Sphingomonadales > Sphingomonadaceae > Sphingomonas > Sphingomonas bisphenolicum. The sequence continues at coordinate 3,187,487 of NZ_AP018817.1, read as the reverse complement.
TCCAGAAGCTGCCCGCGCCATTGCGTGATCTGGTTGGGATGCACGTCAAACTGCTGCGCCAACTCGGCCAGCGTCTTCTCGCCCTTCACGGCAGCCAATGCCACCTTCGCCTTAAATGCCGGGCTGTGGTTCCGGCGGGGTCGTTTGCTCATCTCTGCTCCTGTCTCGCGGCCATACTGGCCGCCGTCAGGCAGAAAATCCACTTATCCCACTGTCCAATTTTGCCAGGCCACCTCTGACAGCGCGGCAGTGAAGATCGGCCGTGGCACCGTTGCCGGCCTCATCGCCGCAGTAATTGAAGCCCTTATGGCGACCCGATGATCGGACCAGGAGTTGGCGCCAGCGTGATGGTAGCGACGCGCCCGGTGGATTTTCGCAAAGGGCCGGACGCCTTGGCCGCGTTGGTGAGCGCCGATCATGGCGGCGATGCATTTTCCGGCGTGATTTACGTTTTCCGGGCCAAGCGTGCCGATCGGGTCAAGCTGATCTGGTGGGACGGGATGGTCGCGCCGATCGCGCGGGCATAAACGAAGCCGCGCAGTTTCTTCCACCACGCGCGCGCGCTGGTAACTGGCTGGGTCTCAAGGCCCGGCGTGCCGAGGATGCGCGGGACGAAGCCCAGCTGCGACGCGGCGGTCAGAAGCGCCTGCATGCCGCTGCGCGAGCCATCGACGCCGACCGTGCCGATGACATTGCTGGCAGTTTCGGCTTCATCCTCGTCCTCTGCCACGCGCACGAAGACGATGACCGGGCGGGTGATGGCAGCGATGGCGCGCAGCGAGCGGACGAGCGTTCACGACGCCGGCCTGGCCGATGGCGGTCTCGGCATCCGAGATCAGCACCGGCGTATCGAACGGGAAGATATCTGCGTCGGCGTCGGACGCGGTGGCGATGAGGCCTATGACCGCGGTGCTGACCACTGTCAGCGTGCGCGCCGTTCAACACTTCGGTAACGCTGATGCCATGCTTGAACGTCGTGTTAGCCATGGATGGACCTTTCTCTTGGCGATGAGGGGCAGGACGATGCGGGAGAGGCTGGCGTTGCTGGCTGCGCCCTTACGTCGGGCGTCGATCGCCAGCGCAGCCGAACCGGCGCGCTCGCCCGCGACCAGGCTGACGCGGGTCACGCGGATTCAATCCTCCCAGCAGGCGAGCGCCAGGACGGCGGCGAACAGGGGCAGGATGTTCGGCCCGGTCATGGGCTTGTCGATCAGGGTGGGGACGAGCGAGCCATAGTCGCGGCGGCCGACCAGCGTGCCGATCTCGGTCGAGAGGATGTCGCTGACCGACTGGCGGATATCTCCGTCGCCGTCGATCACGATGACGCTGCTGCGGTGCATCGCGCTCATGGCTGGGCCTTGCCCGACAGGCTGCCGCCCGACTGGACCTTGTCATGAATATGATCGCGCGGGATGATGTCGTCCGCCTTCGCTCGCCGGTGGCGCTGATGTCGCCATCCACCCGCACCGGTCCCTTGATCTCAATGCCGGCGCTCGCTTCCACGCGCACGGTCCCGCGTTCCGGCAGGATAGCGGTCAGGAGGTGGTCGGCTTGGTCTTAGCCGATGACCGCGTCGTCATCATATTGGATCAGGTTGACATTGGGATAGGTCGAGGGCGGCGGATAGACGTTCGAATAGAGGCCGACAATGACCAGGCCATTGGCTAGGTCGCCTTCGGGCGCGAGCAACAGACATTGTCCGCCCTCGGTGGGCGGCGACCAGCAGCGCACCCTGCCGGCGCGCTGGGCGATTCAAGGCAGGTCGCCGGTGAGGATGTCGCCGCTGCGCACGGTGCACGTCGCATTGGCGGATCGACGGAGGCGATCGTGCCAAGGCGCAGCACTTCGCCGGCGGGGGCTTCGGGATCGAGAGAACAGGCCATGGCCGCGACCATGACGGCAAGTGGCTGGGGGCACTTGGGGACGGATATGGAGTAGCCGCCTGTCCATATAGAGGGGGCCATGCACCAGGGGACAGCTTGAACAGGGAGTTGGCGACTGCCAATGTTCGCGGAAGGAAACTCAGGCCTCGCGCGTTGATTATGAGCGTCGCACGAGTTCAAGAGTGAGGAGATCGATGAACCAGGAGGAGTTGATCGCCAGAATGCGGGGGCGCGTCGCCCTTTGTCGGAGGCTGGCTATCCTGACGACGGATCACCATACCGCTGACGCCCTGATTGCGATGGCGAATGAGGGCGAGACGGACGTTGAGCGCCTTCTTGCGGCCACAGCGGAAAAGGCGACAGGCGAGCCATTCAGCTTGGTGCCTTCAACAGGCAGAGCGTGGAACGAATATTCGACGTCCAACTGATCCAGTCCTCGGAACGCTTGATCGGTTACTGAAATATTGCCCGTCCGGAACAGAAAGTTTCGCCTCTCGTTTCCTCCTGCACCATAATCGAGGAGGATGTGATGGCCGATCATCGTTATGACGACCGGGTGGTCGTTAAAAGGAGCGGAGCAGGACGAACGATTGCAATTGTGCTCATCGTCGCACTGGCAATTGTCGGCGTACTGTTCGCGACTGGATTTTGGTCAGCTGATGTGAAGGAAGGCGACATGCCGGAAGTCAGCGTGAAGGGCGGAGCGCTTCCCAAGGTCGATGTGGACAGCAAGGAAGTTGTCGTCGGCACCAAGAGGGAAGAGATCGACGTCCCGACCGTCGGCGTGAAGGATAATGGCGAGGAATAATCCAGCGTCTATGGAAGAGGTTGCGGGGTAATCCGTTTTTTCAGCATCGGATGAAACCCCTGTCCCCCGCGATCATCCGCACCCGCAGGCCCCGTCAGAAATGGCGGGGCCGTTTTTGTGGACATCGCATTGATGGGTGCGCTGCGAGGCTACAGCCCCATTTCCCCTGACACAATTCCTACTAGGTGTTTGATCCCACGGTTTGATGGTGCGATCCTTTTGTTGGAATGGAAGGAAGCATTATGGGGCAAGTACGTCACGGGAGCGCCACGATGACGCACGCCGTCCGAGCAGCAATACAGCGATCGCAAGCTTCGCTCGCGACGCTGAGCCGGGAACTGGGGATCAACCCCAAGACTGTGGCGAAGTGGCGCAAGCGGGCAACCGTCGAGGATTTGAAGACCGGGCCGAAGGCCCCTCATTCCACCATTTTGTCCGAAGCCGAGGAGGCGATGGTTGTCGCGTTCCGGCGACACACACTGCTGCCCCTGGACGACTGCCTCTACGCCTTGCAGCCGACGATACCGCATCTAACGCGGTCGGCCCTACACCGTTGCCTCCAGCGGCATGGCATCTCTCGTCTGCCAGACATCGAAGGTGACAAGCCCAAGCGTCAACGCTTCAAACGCTATCCGATCGGCTTCTTCCACATGGACATCGCCGAGGTGCAGACTGCCGAAGGCAAGCTCTACCTGTTCGTCGGCATCGACCGCACCAGCAAGTTTGCTGTCACCCAACTCGCCGACAAAGCTGATCGGCGAACGGCGTGGGGGTTTCTCGAACACCTGCTGGAAGCCGTTCCCTATCGTATTCACACGATCCTGACGGATAATGGCATCCAGTTCGCTGACCAGCCGCGCAACCGCAACACAGCGTTCTCGCGTCAGATGCGCTTCGACATGATCTGCGAAGCCAACGACATCGAGCATCGGCTCACCAAGCCAAACCATCCATGGACCAACGGCCAGGTCGAGCGGATGAATCGCACCATCAAGGAGGCGACCGTCAAACGCTTCCACTACGAAAGCCACGAGCAATTGCGCACGCACCTTGCAGACTTCATGGCCGCCTATAACTTCGCGCGGCGGCTCAAGACGCTCAGCGGCCTCACACCATACGAATACATCACAAAAACCTGGACTTCAGAGCCAGACCGATTCATCGTTAATCCGATCCACCAGATGCCGGGACTGAACAACTAGGTCGTGAACCCATAAATCGCATCACTCGAACGTGGCGGATCGTTATTGATGATCGCGCAAGAGGGGCTATTCATTGGGCATGATATCGCGCATCGCCTATTGCCTCATATTCGCAATGCTTGCGGGCTCGTGCAGTCCGAGTTTTCCTGAGCCATCCGCCCAAGACCCTAGCCCTATTCTCGGTTGTTACGTCGCCCCAGATGCGCCGTGGTTTGTCATCGATGCTTCTACCGTGAAATTTGCCGGTGACGGAAAGGGTGTGTCCTATCGTTACGAACTGCCAAAAGTCGGAACAGTGCTTCGTGTGCCAATGGACGCGGCCATCGTTGATGGCCGTTTGATTTTTACGCCTTCGGAAGACCGCTTCTATCGTGTGTTACATACGAGCGCGGGACCAGTGGTTCGCGTTGCCTTAGGAAAGGAAGGCCTCCTTCGCGACTATCAACACAAATCTCTCGATGAATGCACGGGATAACGCGAAAATCCGTTTGGTGGATTACATCTGCCCCTGAATCTGATTCAGCATCGGCATGAGCCGATATGATCTGACCGATTTCGAATGGCGCGTGATCGAGCCGCTGTTGCCCAACAAATCCAGAGGAGTGCCGCGCGTCGATGATCGGCGCGTTCTGAACGGCATCTTTTGGGTGCTGCGGTCCGGTGCGCCGTGGCGCGACTTGCCCGAGCGCTATGGGCCGCGCACGACATGCTACAATCGCTTCGTGCGATGGGGGAAGGCTGGTGTCTGGGACCGGATGATGGACGCCGTCACCGCTGCCCATGACGGCGACATCCAAATGATCGACAGCACCTCCGTTCGCGTCCACCAACAGGCCGCGACGGCAAAAAGGGGGATCGAGATCATTGTCTCGGTCGTTCCCGAGGTGGACTTACGACCAAAATCCACGCGGTCGTCGATGCGCAGGGGCTCCCGATCCGTCTCGGCCTGACCGCTGGCCAAGCTCATGACGGGCAGGTCGCGGACACGCTGCTCGACCATCTTGGCCCCCACACCATCGTGCTGGCGGACAAGGCTTATGACGCTGACTGAACCGCGCCGGGTTTGCCGGAGGCTCCAACTCCTGAGAAGGTGGAGCCTGTATGAGCAAGACGACGAACAAGTTTGCACCGGAAGTGCGCGAGCGTGCGGTGCGGATGGTGGCCGATCATGAGCGCGATTATCCCTCCCGCTGGGCAGCTGTGGTGTCGATCGCGGAGAAGATCGGCTGCGTTCCGCAGACGCTGCATGAGTGGGTGAAGAATGCCGAGGTCGATAGCGGCAAGCGCGCTGGTGTCCCGACCGAGGTTGCCGACAAGGTGAAGGCGCTGGAGCGCGAGGTTCGCGAGTTGCGTCAGGCCAACGAGATTCTCCGCAAGGCGTCGGCATATTTTGCGCAGGCGGAGCTCGACCGCCCGTTCAAGCGATGATCGCGTTCATCGATGATCACCGCGATGCCTATGGGGTCGAGCCGATCTGCCGCGTGCTGCCGATCGCCCCATCCACCTACCACGAGCGCGTCGCGCAGCGACAGGATCCAACACGCCTGTCGGCGCGAGCACGGCAGGATGCGGCCCTCAAGCCTGAGGTCGCGCGCGTGTTCGCCGAGAACTTCGCGGTCTACGGCGTGCGCAAGGTCTGGCGGCAGATGGTGCGGGAAGGCTTTCCGGTCGCCCGCTGTACGGTCGCGCGGTTGCTGCGCGAGATGGGCCTGGCAGGGGTGATCCGGGGCAAGCCGGTGCGCACGACCATCAGCGACAAGGCGGCGCCGTGCCCGCTCGATCACGTCAACCGCAGGTTTTACGCGCCAGCGCCGAACATGCTGTGGGTGTCGGACTTCACTTACGTCGCAACCTGGTCGGGGTTCGTCTACGTCGCCTTCGTTATCGACACCTACGCCAGACGGATCGTCGGTTGGCGGGCCAGCAGAACGGCCCATGCCAGCTTTGTCCTCGATGCCCTAAGGGCTGTGGGGATTTAGGATTCCCCTTTTGCTGGAGTTGTGATTCACACTCTGGATGGATCGCTTTGTACTGACGGACGCCCAATGGGCGCAGATGGAACCGCACTGTCTGGGCAAGATCACCGACCCCGGACGCAGCGGCAGAAACAACCGGCTGTTCGTGGAGGCAGTGCTGTGGATTGTCCGCACTGGAAGTCCATGGCGCGACCTACCGGCGATGTTCGGCAATTGGAGCACGGCATTCCGCCGATTTCGCGATTGGCGGGAAGCCGATGTTTTCAAGCGGATTTTCGATGCTCTGTCGGATGAACCCGACATGGAATACGCCATGATCGATGCCACCATCGTCAAGGTTCACCGGCACGGCCAGGGCGCAAAAGGGGGACTCAGAGCCAGGCCATTGGTCGTTCCAAAGGAGGCATGACGACCAAGATCCTGGCTTTGACCGATGCGCTGGGCAACCTTGTCCGCTTCCGCTTGATGCCCGGCCACCGCTTCGACACGGTTGGCGTTGCTCCACTCATCGACGGCATCAAGTTCGGCGCACTGCTCGCTGACAAGGCTTTCGACAGCAACGATATCGTCGCCGATCTCAACGAGCGGGGTGCAAAAATCGTCATCTCGCAGCACCCGCGACGCGCCAGACCCATCCCGCTCGACGCCGAAATGTACAAGTGGCGCCACCTCATCGAAAACTTCTTCTGCAAACTCAAGGAATTCAAGCGTATCGCCATGCGCGCCTGCAAAACCGATCGCAGCTTCGAGGCCATGATCCACCTCGCTGCAGCCGTCATCAATTCCCGGTGAATCCCCACAAGCCTTAGAGCAGGCGCTTCATGATCGCCAGCCGACCCATCGGGGCGGCCTCATCCATCATAGCGACCGTGGATCGCAATACGTGTCCATCAAGTATACCGAGCGCCTCGCCGAGGCCGGGATCGAACCTTCGGTCGGTAGCGTCGGCGACAGCTACGACAACGCTTTGGCCGAGACCATCAATGGCCTCTACAAGGCAGAGGTGATCCACCGGCGCGGGCCGTGGCGCAGCTTCGAAGCCGTTGAATATGCCACGCTCGAGTGGGTCGACTGGTTCAACCATCGTCGGCTGCTGGAACCCATCGGCAACATCCCGCCTGCCGAAGCCGAAGATCAATATTATGCTGCCGCAGACAACATCGATATGGCAGCGTGACTCACAACCCAATGCCTCCGATAGACCCGGCGCGGTTCAGTTCCCGCCGTGCGCGGTATCGTAGTATCTCCTATCTCGCTACTGGTGTGCCAACCGATAATAACCTAATCCAGCCCCAATAATGTTACAGGATGGCTACCTTGCATGGTCAAGGCTGCAAAAGCGAGTGATAGGCCGCGCGAGGTTGTCCGCAACTTCGGGGGTGATGGGCCGGCGATGGAGGCGGACTCAGGCACAGGGAAAGCTTTCGCCTCGGCGCGCTTTGAAAGTTGAGCTATTTCCGTTGGTTGCTGGCGCAGTCGCGGCCCTTATCATCCTGCTGGCTTGCCAAATTATTCGCTGAGTGTCCAAGAACTGCCGGACGGCGAGGTTATCAGCGACAGGTATCAAGCTGATACTCAGACTGAGTAATTTCGTTCGGAAAAACTGAGCGAGGATTGCCTGCCGATTTCCGGAAGCCAGCAGCCAGTCTGCTCACCTAGCGATTATCGGGGATACACCTTCATGAGATAAGGGGCGGGGCAATTGATTGGCCGATAGCAATGGTAGCTGTTCCTATCATTGCAGAAGCAGGTTCAGCCGAAGAGATCATCGATTGTCTTGGCGATATTGTGTGTCGTGTAAGGCTTTTGCACTACTGTTGCCGAGCGATGCTCCATCGGCAGGTTCGCCTGCTCGCCATAGCCAGAGGCGAAAAAGAAGGGGATGCCCAATTCGTTGAGCCGATCGGCGATGCCGAAGCTGGTCTGGTCGCCTAGATTGATGTCCAATATTGCGAAATCGACGCGCTCCTTGTCGAGGATATCGTGCGCGGCCTCGGGAGTGGATGCGGTCGCGACCGCTGCGCCGAAGCGGTCCAGTATGTCCTCCGCGTCGAGCGCGATGATGAGGCTATCCTCGACCAATAGCACGGTTTTACGTCCCAAAAGGTCGGGATCGACCGGCTGCTGGCTGGAGACAGGCTTGCGCGAGATGCGGATATTGGGCGCATCATAGGATTTGGGTTCGGAAACATGCCGGGCGGGAATGCAGAATTCCGCCCGAACGCCATCGGATGCATAGTCGATGGTCGCATGCCCGCCCAAGTCATAGGGAACGGAGCGATTGACGATCGTGGTGCCGAACCCCTTGCGCCTAGGCGGAGACACGGGCGGCCCGCCCACCTCATGCCAAATCAGGACGAGATCACCTTTGTGATCGCGAGACCAATTGATATGGACCTCGCCCTCACCGGACAGGCTGCCATATTTGGTGGAGTTGGTGACGAGTTCATGGATCACCAACGCCATGGTCGAATAGGCTTGCGGATTCAAAAGGACGGGACTGCCGTTGGATATGATGGCGCTCTGACGCGTGGCGGCGAAGGCGGCGGCCTCCGCCTCGATCAGCGCTTCGAGTGGAGCCGGTCCCCAATGGTCGTCGGTGATCTGGTTGTGGGCGCGGGCGAGGGCATGGATACGGCCATCGACCAGCTTCACGAAGTCGCGGACTTCCTCATTGTCCGGCTGAGACTGGCGGATAAGTCCGCGGATCACGCCGAGGATGTTGCGGACGCGATGGTTGAGTTCGGCGATCAACATCTCCTGGCGCGCCGTCGATTGCCGCCGCTCAGCCGCCGCCTCGTCGGCCAGTCTTAGCACCACCTCGATCAGGGTCGCGCGCAGGGTCTCCGCGACGCGGATTTCTGAAGGCGCGAACGGTTCGGCATGGCCATCGACTTCCTCCTGCCATTCGGCGAAGCTCTCGCGCGGCGTCAGACGTGGCCCGTTCGGGCCATATTCGACGGGCTTGTGCGGATCGCCAGCCCAGCGCACCGATTGTTTCAGCTCCGAACGAAAGAGCACGACATAGTCGCGCGGCGACCGCGAGATGGGGATCGCGAGCAAACCAGCCGCTTCTTTGGCAAAGCCGCGGGCACGCTCGATGAGGCTGCCGATATGATCGGTGGTATAAACCCGTCCCGCCGCCAGTCCGTTGAGCGCGCGAATGATGCGGCGGAAATCCTCGGTAGGCGGAGTCGAGCCGGAAAAGGCATAATTGCCGTTGATCCAGATGCCCACGCCATCCGCAGGAATCGCGCTCGTCATAATGTCGCCGAGCCAGTCGGGGTCGTTAAGCAGCGTCTCGTCCGACGCCACGGCCCCGAGTAGCTGGTCCGAAATGTCGCGTGCGCGCCGTTCATAGTCGGTGATCAGGCGGCGCTCGCGCGATTCCAGCCGCATGGAAAACATCTCGGCGAACAGTTCGCACACCGAGCGGCGCTCGAACGTGGGCGCGCGGGGCGCATAATTGTGACAGGCGAAGAGACCCCACAGCTCGTCATCGACGATGATCGAGATAGAGAGGGACGCTTCGACACCCATATTCTTGAGATATTCGATATGGATGGGCGAGACGGACCGCAGGATGGACAGGGAGAGGTCGAGGCGCTGACCCGTCGCGTCGATTTCCGGCACGATCCCCACGGGCTCCTGATTGACGTCGCGGATCACACGGACAAGATTGCGCTTGTAGAGCGCCCGGGCCTGCCGGGGGATATCGCTCGCCGGGTAGTGAAGCCCCAGAAAGCTGCCGATGCCTGGCTTGGTGGCTTCGGCGACCACCTCGCCCGCGCCGTTCGAGGCAAATTTGTAGACCATGACCCGGTCATAGCCGAGGAGCGTGCGGACCTGGCGTGCGCCTTCCTTGTAGAAGGTCTTCAAATCCTTGGCGCGATCGAGGCGGGACATCATCGCGCGGACGGCATTGGTGGAATCGCCGCCCCCCGGCATGCCGGGTTCGGCTTCGATGACGATCTGGCCCCCGGAAAAATGCATGGCAACGTCATATGGCTGCCCGGAGGTGCCGATCTGACAGCCGAAAAGACGCTCCACCATATCGGGGTCCGAAAGATAGGAAATCTTGTTACGCAGGTCGTGCAGCAGCGCGGCGGGCACATAGCCCGGGAGCGGCGTGCCGATCAGTTCCTCTGGGTCATGGCCCAGCAGGTCACGGATGTTTTTCGATACTCTGGCGATGATCCAGTCGGTGCTGACCGCAATCAGGAATCCAGGTGTCTGGATGGCGCCGAGGAGATGAATGGGTTCGCGATCGCAATTTGTCAGATCGACCTTTTCGAATTCAGCCACTTTGATCCTGTGTCATAGGATGGCCAAGCCATCGGAAAGGGGTGCCCCGCTCCCTTCGAAACGTCGCAAATGCATATACAGTTGCGCTTGTGCAACCTGTTCATGAGACTTGCTTCAGAAAATTCGCTCCTGAACCGATAGAGGGTCAACCCCGGCATATGGAGCTGAACCGAACTCCACACAAAACCATAGCAAAGGCTGCAGAAATAAAAATCTAATAATTCATATCTCTTGTTTCGCTGCTTATAAGCGTCTTAATTTAGCAAAACATCAGTAGGATAATGGATACAGGCCTCGCCACCACGTGAGGTCTGTAAGTTAAAAATGATCCATAGTTATTTCGTGCCGTCCGCAATAACCCAACGGTAGGGACGTCGATTTTTTTCTTTTCATTTTTAACTTTGGGTACGTCGATCGTGGTATTTTTTGTCCCCAAGACGACTTATTTGGAGTTTAGATCGACATCGGGAAGTGCGCCGCCTTCAGCCTTCACATCGACCTTTGGCAAAGCGCCGCCCTTGACGTCCGCGCTCCAAAAGCCGGTTACGAAAAGCAGTGCGACGGCAACCGCAGCCAGCGCTAGGACAATGCCGACGATCATGCCCGTGTTGCTGTGGTTTTCGACGTGCACGTTTCGATGGGGTTTGCCCACTGTGTCTGGTGAGCCAGATATCCAGGCCCCGCCCGACTGAGAGAAAATCAAGTTAATGAAGATCAATCGCGGCAATTTTCTTGCGACTTTCGCTGCTGCCCATCGTTGTTGGACCATGTGGCCGTGTCCCTGCGGCGGCATTCCTTTTATCTACGACAGGAAACAGCATGTCCGAGACCAGTCACGATATATCCACGCTCAACGGCCTGATCGCTACCACGCTAGACAGCGTGGACGGCTATACCGAGGCGGCCAAGGACAGCGAGAACAGCCGTTTCGGTGCGCTGTTCACCAGCCGTGCTGGTGAGCGCCGCGAGATCGCATCTCGTCTGCAGCAGGAGGTAACGGCTCTAGGCGGCGACCCGGAGGACGACGGCACCGTGCTGGCAGGCGCCCATAGGATGTTCCTCAACTTGAAGTCCGCGGTAACGGGCAGCGACGACAAGGCAATCATCAATGAGGTGGAAGCGGGCGAAGACCATATCAAAGCCAAGTTCGAGGATGCCTTGGGCGACATGGAACTGTCGCCTGCCGTGCGCGACCTCATTGAAACCTGCTATACGTCGGTCAAGGCCGGCCATGACGAGATGCGGGACATCAAGCACTCGATGGAAGGCTGACGATCAGCGGCGGGGGAACCCCGCCGTTTTTCGACGGACCCTTATCAGTCGGGCCGGACGCGCGCCTGGGCGACTTCGTCAATAGTGGGCTGACGCAACAGCGTGATCCTGTCGCCCGCACGGGCAATGAGGCCCATCTCCTTAAAAGCCGCAAGCCAGCCCTCCATGGGCCAGACTTTCCAGCGCTGGTAAAACAGGCGAGCGTTCCGGACGATGTCCGCCAGCTGCTGCACCGGCGGATCGAAACTATCATGATGTTGGTGGAAGGCGCCGGCGCCACCCATGAACAGCAGTGGCAGGCCGGCCTGTTTTGCGCGGAAACCAAAATCCGTGTCTTCGGCGCCATAGCCAGTAAAAGCTTCGTCAAAACCGCCTAGAGCAGAAAAGCGCGAACGGCGGATGGCAAAGACCAGCGACCAGAAAAGCCCGGCATTCTCCTCCACGCGAAATCCGCGCGCGGGAAATTGACGGACCGGGTGGCCCGTTGCCCGTGCCATCAGGTCGCCCTCATCCCAGTCCTTGCGCGCATCGTCGGGGCCAAGATACAGGACTTCGGCGCAAATCAGCGCGTCCTTATCGAGGGCAAGCGCTGCGATGGTATCTATCAACCGATGCATCGGGATGCAGTCTACATCGAGAAACAGCAGCGTATCGCCGCTTGCTGATCGCGCCGCCGCGTTACGTGCCGCCGCAAGGGGCAGGCCGGCCTGCGTCAGCCGCAGAATATGAACTGGGAAATGCATGCTTTCTACAACGACAGGAACGCGGCTGCCCATATCGACGATGATCAGCTCCCGCGGCGGGACCTGGCTTCGCCCGAGACCTTCGACCAACTGCGCCAGATGGCCCGACCGATCCTTGACGATGGTCAGCACGCTGAGGCTCATGACGCGTGCCGCCAAAGATCGAGGCGATAACGGTCGCGTCGTTCCGCCGCGACGACCAGGAGGGGCGCGTCAAGGGCATCGCGCATTTTCGCCACGGCCTCGTCCCCGCCCTGGGGATAGTCTGTCTCCCCGGTCCAATGGACCAGCAGCAAGTCGCCGCCCTCGGCAAGATGCGTGTCGATCCATTCCGCCGCTCGGCCTATGTCACCATCATCCCAATAATATACCACTTCGGACAGGATGATGAGGTCGAACGCGCTGCCGAGCGGCGCCTCGTCTGGGAAAGCCATGCGAGCAAAGGATATCTGATCGAACGTCTCGCACCGTTCGCGAGCCGCCTTCAACGCCGTTTCGCTAATGTCGATCGCCAGCAGCGCCCGGCAATGCTCGGCCAGTCCCCGTGTCAGCACGCCTTTGGCGCATCCGACTTCGAAGCCCAGTTCATAGTGACGGGAGCCGAGCGCCAGCAATGTGTGCGCATATTTTTCTCGTTCGTAGTCGCTGCTCTCCAGATCCCACGGATCGTCGGTTCCCCGGAACATCCCTTCGAAATAGTCTGCATCCAGGCTCGCCTCATGTCGCGTCACATCGACCTCCTCAGATAAAGCACATCGCTGGCGGGCATGCGGCGACGCTCCGACGGCAAGCGAAAACCGGGACCGTGCGCGGCGGTCAGCTGGCTGCGATGGGCATCCAGGGCATGGCGCCTTTGGCCAATCAGCATCGGCGCTGTGCGAATGGCAAGGCATGCCGGCGCGGCGGGCGCTTCGGCCCAGACCAGATATTCGGCGATCAGAAGGGGGCGTCCGACGATGTCCCGGACGGCATAGGCGAGGCGCGCGGCCGCTTCATGGTCGCAATGCGGTTCGTGCAGGGCTGTGACCGCCAGAGCATCGACCCGGCGGCGGCGGCAAATGGCGGCCAGCGCGCGCGCTGCGCGATCAAATTCCCGGCTGCCCGGCTGGGCGGGTGCGGCGTCCTTCCACCCCAGGTGGATCGGCGGCTGAGCGCGCGTGCCCGTCAGGCGCTGGAGCGCGGCCGCCCCTTCACGCTTGCGCCGATGCACCAGCGCGACGCTCAGGTCGGCATGCGATCCGGACCCGTCCGTCAGATAGACAAGGCCGGCGAACAGGCGCGCCTTAGCGGTCTGCGCGATCAGCGCGCCCGCGCCCAGCGTCTCGTCGTCAGGATGCGGCGCGAGCACGAGCCAGCGCAGTGGCTGTCGGGCGATCCTCACCATAAAGCATCGTCCGCGCCCCAGGCGTCATGGTCGAGCCATGCCAGCGCCGCTTCGTCCCGCGCATGATCGGGGCCGCCCTGCCGGAGATAGAGACTCAAATCCCGGATGATCTTGTCGACGCGCTGCCCATCCATGGCGCTGCGCGTGCCAATAATGCGCGCGGCGAGTTCCATGACGTCGAGCGCGGCACGCTCGACGATGCCGCGGGTCATCCGGGCAAAGGCCGGACCATCGGCATCTTCACGCGCCGCCCGCAACGCGCATTCGCGGACCCAGAGATAGGCGGTGCGCGTCGCCGCCACCGCATCGGCGAATTTTGCGCGTTGCAGCGGATCGCTCCGGGCGGCATCGGACATGGCGAGGCGCGTTTCCGTGAGCAGTGCCTCGACCCCGCCCAACTGGACTGCCGTGAACCGCCAGGCACCGGTGGTGAAACGCGGCTCCAGGTCATAATCGCCCGGCAGGCCCAGGCAGTCCGCCGCCCGGACAGGCAGGCGGGTAAGGTCATAGGTGCCGCTTCCGGTCGCGCGCATGCCCCGGACCCGCCAGTGGGACAGGTCGGTGCGAGCGGGATCGTTGGCCGGAACGATCACCAGTCGTCGCTGGCCCTGTTGGGGCTGGGCCGTGACAATCGCATGGGCGAGACCTCCGGCGCCGGTCGCGAAAGATTTGGCGCCTTCGAGCAGTTGCTGGCCGTCCAGCTCCCGCAGCCGCACGCCGGGGGCAGGCTCGGTCGCCCAGACGCCATAGAAAGCGCCGCGGTCCAGTGCACGCCCGAGCGAGGTCTGTTGGTCAACCGAACCGAACCAGTCGAACAGGGCAAGCGCATTGACATGGCCTTCGTACAGTCGCCCTACGCTGAGGTCCGCACGGCCCACGATCCGCAGAACAGTCATCAGGCAGAGTGCGCGGGCGACAGCGTCCGCATAGGCGGCGCCACCGCTTGCATTGGGCGCGAAGCTGCGGTGCAGTCCGGCTGCAGCCAGGCATTGCATGCTGTCGGCCGGAAAGACGGGCGCGGCGTCATAGCGGGCGCCCAGTTCCGCAAGGCGGGGCGCGATGGCGGCGGCGCGGGCGGCCGGGCCGTCCGGGGCGGCCTTCAGATGCGGCGAAGAGATCATGCGGCGTCGGCCCTTTCGCCGATGTAGCGCCCTGCCAGGGCCGCCAGCCAGACCGCTGCCGCCTTGGCGCCCAAAGGATCATGCAGGCGCCGACGCACGTCCGATGGTATGGCCGCCTCTCGTTCGATGAGATCCGGCCACTCCACCGGCTGTGGCGACTGCTTGAGTACAATCGCAGCACCCAGTCTTTCGAGTGCTTGGGCCGTTGCAAACTGCTCGCCGAAGGGCCGGTCTTCAGGCAGGCAGATGAAGGACCGATCAGCCGCCAGCACCGCGCCGACCAGTCCATCGCCCGCCGCGCCTATGACGCAGGCGGCGCGCGCGATCTCGCTCGCCGGATCGTCAACCCATCCCGCGAAGATCAGGTTGGACGGGCAACGGGCTGGCGGCGTCACCGGACCGATCACCCGCCAGGACTTGTGGGGACAGGCACGCGCTGCATCGGCGATCCACGCGCTATTACCCGGAACGCCGCCACGCCCTACAACAATCAATATCCTGTCCGCTTCGACGCCAGCTTTGAAAGGGACAGGCGTGATGCCCGGCAGATAGCGCGTCTTCGCGCGCACCCAATCGGGCGTTTCAGACCGTTCGAACGTCTCGTGAAAGGGCGCCAGCAGCGCATGGGCGCTGGCGAAGGCTTGGGCATGCGGCGGATCGCTCCGATCGCCGTTCAACCGGACATAGACGACGGGCACCGATGCCAACCGCGCGAGCATCGCGATCTCGACCGAGACGTCCACCACCATGAGCGCAGGCCGGGCGACGGCGATCCACTCGCTCACCTTTGCGATTCGTGATCGTATGCCTTCATGATCGAGCGGAGCATAATGGAGCGCTTCTGGCCGGTCACCGGCGCCGTCCAGCCCGTCGAACCCTCCCGGTATCAGCCGATCGTCGCTAAGGTCGATCCCCCTGTCGCCAATGCCGGTACCCAGCAGGACGACCGGCCAGTCGCTCGCCGCCGCGATAGCGTTCGCCCGCGCCAGGTGACCCGCACCATGATGATGGACATAATAACCGATCGGCCGCCGCGTCATGCGGAAAGCTCCAACACCATATCGTGCGGCATGGGCGGAAGGAGCGGTTCGCGCCGGGCGATCAGGGCGTCGCCGTCGGGTCGCCCGCGCAAACGCTTGCGCCAGGCCGCGCGGCCGCGCCAATGATCGAGGGCGGGGGCAAGCGGCGGCGATCCCGTTTCGGCGCTTTCGAACATCTGATGCATGGCGTCGGCCATGCCCCCCTGCGCGCGTCCGTCCCGCCGGGGCGATACGAATGTCCAGACATCGGCAGGATGGGCGAGCCGGGCGCCCGTCTTGAGCGCCGCCGTCACCAGAGCGCGATCCTCGCCCGTCGGCAAAGGTGGCACACCGCCACAGGCGCGATAAAGGCCAGCCCGCATCGCGAGTGAGGCGCCGGTATGATCGCCATGGCGCGGCGCCGGATCCCAGGGCAACGGGTCGATATTGTCTTCGATCGCTCTGACAGTCTCCCAGTAGCGATCCCACGCAGTCCGCAAACGCCATACGGATGCGGGAAGAGGCTCATTCGGATCGACCTCGATCCGTCCACCGATCAGATCGGCTCCACGATCAAAGGCGGCGACGATCCTCGCCAGCCATTCGATCGGCGGCCGCGCATCCGCATCCGTGCTAACAAGGATTGCACCTGGATCGGCGGGCGCTATGGCTAAACCGGCATCCATAGCGAGCTTGCGTGCTGATCCGGCATGCGCCTGCGCGGGCGGAAATTCCGCCTGCACAACCCTGATGTCCAGCCGGCGGGCATGACGTCGTTTCTCCAAGTCAATGACGAGAAGGCTGTCGTCCGTCGTGTTGTTGATGGCCAGGGAAATGGGAATGACACCCGGCCATGTCTGTGCCGCCAGCGCGCCAAACAATATGGGCAGCCGGTTCGCCTCGTTGCGCGCCGGTACGCAGACGCATAGGTCAACCATGCAACGCGGCCCGTTCAGCGCCCAGATGCAAAGGCATGGCAATTGGTCTCGAGACGGTGTGTTGCTCCGCGCGGCCGATTTGCCGCCGGTAGAGAGCTTCGTAGCTGTCGACCATGCGTTCGGCGTCGCACAATGTTTCCGCCCGTCGGCGGCAATCCCGTCGATCGAGCGCCAATGCCGCCAATCCGGCTTCCGCGAGCGAGACGAAGTCATCCGGCACCGCCAGAACGCCGCATCGGGCGTCGAGAATTTCGGGAATGGCGCCCCGCGCGAACGCTGCCACCGGCACCCCGCAGGCCAGGGCTTCGGCCACGACCAGGCCATAGGGCTCGTCCCACATCGGCGTGCAGAGAAATGCTCGCGCTCCGCCGACCAGCTTGGCAAGATCCTCATGGGCCAGATGCCCGACATGCACCGCGTCGGTGCCCAGGGCTGGCGCGATCGAGGTGTTGTAATAATCCTCGTCCAGGATCGGCCCCGCGATCCGGAGCGGGAGGCCGATGCGTCGCGCCGCCTCGATCGCCAGATGCAGGCCTTTTTCCGGAACGATGCGGCCGTACCAGACCAGATAGCCTTGCGGGTCGGCACGATCGCGGAAAGCGAATTTGGCGAGATCGATCCCGTTCAATATGACGGCATCCGTGGGCGTCACATGGTTCCATAGCGTCGCGACCGACTGGGATACCGCCACCACCGCATTGTTGCGGGCCGCGCACAGGCGCAGGCCGCTCTCAAGCCAACAAAAAGGCGGCGTATGCAGCGTCGTGACCATCGGCATCGGCAGGCTGTCGGCCATGGCCACGGGCAGATAGTGAAGCGAATTATTGTGGATGATATCGAAGTCGCGATGCCGCAGGTCGGTCATCAGGCTGAGATAGGCATGATGCTCCCGGAAGAAGGCGACATCGATCGCTTCCGTCGTGCCGACCGCCATCATCGCCGTTTCCGCGCAGATCGCTTCCACGCCGATTGCCGGGTCGGACCGGGAAGAGGCGAATACCGTCACGCGATGACCGCGCTTGCGCAGGGATCGGGCTAGCAAATGGGTATGCATCTCGAGACCGCCAGCAAAAGGTTCGGCAATGGGATGCTTCAAATGTGCGATGATGCCTATCCGCATGCAGCGGGGCGCGCGAATGGGCGAAACGGGGGATGGCCCAAGGCCATCCCCGATTTGTCTGGATCCGTGCACGACGTCAGGCGGCAGGCTGCGCATCGAGATCGACGCCGAGTTCCCTGGGCCAATGGCGCAGCGCGCGGCAGGCGGCAAGGAAGTTCGCCGCATCCTTGACCGCGCCGAGCGGCAGACAGGCATCATCCATGTCGTCGGCGATGCCCGCCTTTTCGAACAACAGATGCGCCTCCGCGGTCAGGGCGATGAACTTGCAATGGGTGAAGGCGTCGGTCACGAAATCCTTGGCCGCCGCATCGATGGCCAGCAGCGCTGCGCCATCCTTCGACGCGACGACGGCGATAGCGTCGTACAGCACCGACGGCCCGCCATCGATTTTCTGCTTCGCCCCCACCGTCGTGCCGTCCGACAGTGTCACGCCGCTGATTTTGGGCGCTATCACCTCATAGACGGCCGCTTCTTTCTCCACCGCTTTGACGAGCGCATTGAAGATCGCGGCATCCGCGCCGTCCGTCAGCAAAATGCCGAGCTTGCGGCCCTTGAAGCTGTCCGGCCCGTTCCTGACGATGCTGAGCGCATCGGAAGGCGGCAGGTCCATGATCGTTGGCCGCGCGGCCTGCGCCGCTTTTGGCAGTGCAAGGCCAAGGCCGTCCGCGACCGTCGCCGCCAGCGTCTCGTCGATGTTAAGAAGGTGCGACACGATGCGCGAGCGGATGTCAGGCCGCTCCACTTTGCTCAGTTCGAATACCAACGCGTCGCCGATATGCTTCTGCTCAATCGGCGTCTGGCTGGTGAAGAATTGCCGCGCCTGGCTGTAATGGTCGGCGAAGCTCTCCGATCGGACCCGCTGCCTGGGTCCATCGGCGGCTTCGGCAAAGCTTGTAAAGCCGCGCACCGGGTCCTCGCGCGGGCCGCCCTGCGCGGCGCCCCAGCTATTGGGCTCGTAGTTCGCACGCCCGACGGGGTTACGCATCGCCATATGTCCGTCCTGCTGGAAATGGGCCATTGGGCACTTGGGCGCATTGATCGGGATATGCGTGAAGTTGGGGCCGCCAAGGCGCTTCAATTGCGTATCGAGATAGGAGAAGTTGCGGCCCTGCAGCAGCGGATCGTTGGAGAAATCGACGCCCGGCGGGACATTATGGGTCATGAAGGCGACCTGCTCGGTCTCCGCGAAGAAATTGTCGACGACGCGATCCAGGACGAGGCGGCCGACGATGCGGACCGGCACCAGCTCCTCGGGGATCAACTTCGTCGCATCCAGCACGTCGAAATCGAAACTGTCGGCGAAATCATCGTCGAACAGCTGTACGCCCAGCTCCCACTCGGGAAAATCGCCTGCGTTGATCGCGTCCCACAGATCGCGGCGATGAAAGTCGGGATCGGCACCGTTGATCTTGACCGCCTCGTTCCACGCGACCGATTGCAGGCCCTGCTTGGGCTTCCAGTGGAATTTTACGAAGGTCGATTTTCCCTCCGCATTGACGAGCCGGAACGTGTGGACGCCAAAGCCCTCGATCGTCCGCAGTGAGCGGGGGATTGTCCGGTCGGACATGATCCACATGACCATGTGCATGGATTCCGGGGTCAGGCTGATGAAGTCCCAGAAATTATCGTGCGCCGTCTGCGCCTGCGGGAAATCGCGATCGGGCTCGGGCTTTGCGGCATGGATCAGGTCGGGAAACTTGATCGCGTCCTGGATGAAGAAGACGGGGATGTTGTTGCCAACGATATCCCAATTGCCCTCCTGGGTATAAAGCTTCACCGCGAAACCGCGCACGTCGCGCGCCAGGTCGGCCGAGCCTTTCGATCCCGCCACGGTCGAGAAGCGCACGAAAGCAGGCACGCGCTCGCCCACGCGCTGCAGCACGTCGGCGCGGGTCACGTCGCTCAGCGATTCAGTCAGTTCGAAATAGCCATGGGCACCGTAGCCGCGGGCGTGGACGACGCGCTCGGGAATGCGCTCATGGTCGAAATGGAAAATCTTCTCGCGGAAATGCAAATCTTCCAGCAGTGTCGGGCCGCGCGAACCTTGCTTCAGCATATTCTGGTCGTCGGCGACGGGGATGCCCTGCGCGGTCGTCAGCACAGCCACGTCGCCGCCGGCGGTCTGATGAGTCTCGCCTCCCGTTCCCTGCGGCTCTGCAAAACTATCCGAAATGGCATCGGCCGGAGCGGCAGGCGGCGCCTTTGTGGGCGTTTCGCCGGAGATTTTGCCGGGCGCAGAAGCGGATTTTGAAGGCTTTGACATAAATGATCCTTAGGTTTCGGGGCTGCGCAAACCACGCCGGACGCGCAGGTGAAGTCGGCGAAGATATGGATCGAGCCTCCAGCGCAAAAATTGCGCGGATTTGATCCGAGAGGATGTGGAGAGAACAACCGACCAGCCGGCAAGTTGCGGTGGAATGGCGCATGTTAATCTGCGTCATGACGATTTGTTCGGGTCTGTCGGATACAGCAGGCCGATGAGCCGTTGGCCATATGACGGCTAGCCCGCTATCCGACCCGTTCGACGAGTGAGACCGCGCCCGTGTTTACAGAAAGATTCTTGCGCGGCCGCGCCGGTGTTCATTTGGACCGTGAAGAACGCGTCGCGCTGGAAGGCGCTATATCGGAAGTACGAACGGTCGATGCACGCATGACCATAGTGCATGCTGGAGAAGCCTTGTCGCATAGCAATCTGCTGGTGGAAGGCTTTATGTGCCGGTATCTGGACGACCGCGAGGGCCATCGGCAGCTAGTCGCGATCCATGTACCCGGCGATTTCGTCGATCTCCACGCCTATCCGCTCAAGATACTCGATCATGACGTCGCGACCCTTACAGCAGCCACCTTCGCGATCGTGCCACATCGAACTCTCGATACAATCTTGGAGACTATGCCGGCGCTGTCCCGAAAGCTCTGGTTCTCGACCTTGCTCGACGCGGCTATGCACCGGGCCTGGCTCTTTCGGCTGGGGCGACTGGACGCGGTCGGACGGGTCGCGCATTTTTTGAGCGAAACAAACGTGCGTATGCAATCTGCAGGGCTAAGTGATGGACGGCGTTTCGCTCTGGGGCTGACGCAGACAGATTTATCCGAAGTGTGTGGCATCACCAATGTCCATACCAACCGCGTGCTGCGGCAACTTCGGGAGGACGGCCTTTGCGTTTTCCGCTCTGCTCTGGTCGAGATACAGGATGTTCCCGGCCTGGCCCGCCGCGGACAGTTCGATCCAGACTATCTCTATATCGACGGCGATCTCGCCATATCCCAACAGAAAAGAGCTCTTTCATGATCGCTAAATTCATTCCCGTTGGGACGCAGACAGAAGCAGGGCGGGCCAGCGTGGAGGAAGGCCTGGTCCTGCTGGACGGACCTGATGGCATCGCCGTCACCATGACGGCCTCGGCCGCGCTCGAAACGGGCAAACGTCTCGTCGAAGCCGCCAAGCTGGCCGGCGAGGAGAGCCGTCAGATCTCGCGAGAGTAAGGCCTACCGCGCAAGGAGATTGTCATGGAAGAAAATCGCCCGGGCCAACACCCCGACGCGGATCAGCGACCAGCCGGGCAGGGAGTCCACGAACGTGCCGCGCCGGTATCGCCCGCATCGCCACCAAGCGGCAAGGAGCGGGCGGTGATAGACGAGGCACAATGGCGCGCGGATCAGGATCGCGCAACGTCTCGCGCGACGGGCCATGGCGACCATAAGGGCGAAGACGGCTTTTAATGCCAAGCGTCTCGTGCCAGCTCAGCCGATCAGTAAGAACGTGACGCCATGCTAACACCGCTGGGCCAGCCCTAAAATACTCTGCAAGGCAGTGGGCAGCTTCCGACTGCTTGGGAGAACGCCAGATACTGCCGCAACTGTTTGGCATCGACATCACGGCACCTACCGATCGACCCATGATCTGGCGACAGATCGTCCAGTCTCGCTAAGCCATCAGCCGCGCGCTGAGGGTCAAATATTTGCTCTAGGAGCGGGCCTACGCCGTCGATGCCACGGAGGAGCGTGGCAACATGGCCCTGCAGTTCAAGCCTGTCAGGTGGAGAAAGAAAAGCCCCAAGCGATGGCTCTTATCTGGCCCTGACGCAGTAGGGCCGTGACATCGCCATCGACGCCAACTTCGCTTCACGAACTGAGACCGCGAAGCTTGGTGGCTTGATCAATCCTCGCTGGCGGAACCGGGCTCGGCCATTTTGCGATGCTGCTCCGCCAGGACTGCGGCAGGCGTGACATGCGCCAGGGCCGCTTGCACTTTGTTCTTCCATCCGGACACGATATGCGCCTCGCCCTTCATCAAGGCATCCCAGCCGTCGCGCGCGACGTCAGCCGGATCGCTCTTTGTCTCCGATGCGCCGACGCTGGTGTCGAGCATATCGGCGCGATCAAAGAATTCGGTCTCGACCGGGCCGGGCATCAGCGTCGTGATCGTGACCCCTTTGCTATCCTTGATCTCATTGCGGATCGCATCGGCGAAGCTGTCCACGAATGCCTTGGAGCCGTTGTAGACCGCCTGAAAACTGCCCGGAATGAAGCCGGCGATCGATCCGGTGATGAGTATCTTTCCGGCATCGCGGGCCACCATGTCCTTCAGCACCTTCTGAAGTAGATAGAGCGTGCCCGTGATATTGGTGTCGATGACGCGGCGCCAGTCGGCCACCTCCTGGTCAAGGAATCCATGGCCAAGGCCGCGCCCGGCATTGGCGCAGAGCAGATCGATTTGCCGCCCATTGGTCGCGGACAGCAGCTGGTCGACGCCTTGCAGCGTTGCCAGGTCCGCTTCGACGGAGGTGACTTGAACGCCGTGACGCTTGAAATCCTCTGCGGCGGCATCGATCAGCGGCTCGTCGGCAACCACCAGCAAGTCGTAGCCATTTTCGGCAGCGATGGAGGCAAGTTCGAAGCCGATGCCCGTCGAGGCGCCGGTGATGATCGCGAATTTATTGGCCATGATATTTCTCCTATTCCGCGGCAATGGCAGCGGATCCGAAATCGGGCTTGAGCACGATCTTCGTCACTTCGTTCTGGTTGTCGTGGAACATCTTGTAGCCTTCGGGCGCATCCTCCAGCGCCATGCGGTGCGAGATGAGGAAGGTCGTATCGATCTTCTTCTCGAAGATCGCATTGAGGAGGGCAGGCATATAATGCTGCACGCTGGTCTGGCCGGTTTTAAGGGTCAGGCCCTTTTCCATGAAAGCGCCCAGCGGGAATTTGTCGACGAAGCCGCCATAGACTGCTGGCATCGAGACGCGCCCGCCCTTGCGACAGGCGTGAATCGCCTGACGGATCGAATGGGTGCGGTCGGTGCCCAGGAACAGCGACGCCTTGATCTGGTCGACCACATTGTCGACGAAGAAGCCGTGCGCCTCCAATCCGACAGCGTCGATGACGGCATCAGGGCCGATGCCGCCGGTCATCTCCATCAGCGCCTCATAGGTCTTGGATTCCTCGAAGTTGATCGTCTCGGCGCCGAACTTCTTCGCCAGTTCCAGACGATGCGGGAAATGATCGATGGCGATGACGCGCTGCGCGCCCATGAGGAAAGCCGACTGGACCGCGAACAGCCCGACCGGGCCGCAACCCCAGACCGCGACCGTATCCCCCGGCTCGATGTCGGCATTTTCCGCCGCCTGCCAGCCCGTGGGAAGGATGTCGGAGAGGAATAGCACCTCATCGTCGGTAAGTTCGTCCGGCACGACGATCGGGCCAACATCGCTGAAGGGCACTCGCACATATTCGGCCTGACCGCCGGCATAGCCGCCCGTCAGATGGCTGTAGCCGAACAGGCCCGACATGGGCTGGCCGTACATTTCCTGGCCGATGTCCTGATTGTCGGCGGGGTTGCCATTGTCGCAGGCGGAATATTGATGCTTGCCGCAATGGTAGCAGCTGCCGCAGGCGATGGTGAACGGCACCACGACCCGCTGGCCCTTTTGCAGGGTTGATCTAGGGCCGGTTTCGACCACTTCGCCCATGAATTCATGGCCGAGAATATCGCCCGCCTGCATGGTCGGGATATAGCCGTCATAGAGATGCAGATCGGAACCGCATATTGCGGTGGAGGTGACCTTGATGATCGCATCGCGCGGATTGAGGATCTCGGGATCGTCAACCGTATCTACGCGCACGTCATGCTTGCCGTGCCATGTGAGCGCGCGCATCAGGCCTTCTCCTCGTCGAGCTGTTTCTGGGTCCAGGCCGCGGTCGCGACCTCGCCTGTTTCCATCAATTGCTTGAAGCGGCGCAGGTCGCGCCGCGCCTGGATCGCCGGTTCGCGCTGGAACAGCTTGGCGATCACTTGGCCGATGATGCCGGCCGGCGGATCATAGGCGATGATGGCGGTGACGACCGTGCCACGGTCCCCGGCATCGCGAAACTCGATCCGACCGCTATTGGGCACGTTCGCGCCGTCGTCCGATGCCCAGGCGATGAATTCGCCGTCCCGTTCGTCGGTAATGGTCGCGTCCCACTCCACCGTCTTTCCGCCCGGGGCCTTGACCACCCAATGGCTGCGCGTGGGCGACAGCGTGTCGATCCGTTCGACATTGTCCATGAAAGCGGGGAGGTTGGTGAGGTCGCGCCAATAGGCGAACAACTCGGCGCGCTGCCGGTTGATCGTGACCGACCGTCCGATGATCGTGCTGTCCCCTTCGGGCGCATGGACTTGGGCAGCGGCGTCGCGCTGGCCTTCCCTGGTCTTGGCGGTTTCCAAAGGCGCGTCGTCTGTTGCAAGGGGCATGCGCTGTCTCCGATTTTTTGGACGAACGGTGAAGGCCGCCGCGCCAAGCGGCTTTGGCCGCCAACGATCCTCATTTGAATGCAGGATATGCTGCACAACGCCGACCTGGCCCGTTGGTCCCATCATGCGAGGTGAAATCTGCTTGATAGAAGTTAGACCGCTATGTCTCCGCCTACAGTTGGCACGATGCGGCGGAACGCAGTGTCCGATTCGCGCGTATTGCGTGCATCTCCATCCAAGAGGCATCCATGGCAACCGCGCCCACCAATGTGCGTTGTGTCCGGGCTCACCCCGTTCACGGCATCCTTTCCGCCTATCCGCTCGCCTTCTTCACCGCGGCATTCGTGGCGGACATCGCCTATGCCAACAGCGCGCAAATGCAGTGGGCCAATTTCGCGGTGTGGCTGATCACCGGCGGGCTGCTGATCGGCGTTTTGGCCGCCATCGCGGGGATCGTGGATGCGCTGCTCTACAAGGGGACACGCAGCCGATCGTGGCCGCACAGCGTCGGCGTGTTGCTGATGATGATCCTCGCGCTGTTCAACGTCTTCATCCACAGCCGTGACGGATGGACGTCGGTAATGCCGACAGGCCTGATCCTGTCCGCGATTGTCTCGGGGCTGGCGCTGGTGACGAGCTGGATGGGCTATTCGCTTGAAGCGCGGCGGGAGGGCCTGTGATGTCTCCATTCATACGCACCACCTTGATGGCAGTGTCCGCCCTCGCGCTGTCGTCCTGCGGCGGCGGCGGTTCCGCCTCCGATCAGGTTGGCCCCAATCCCAAACTGCCTTCACAACAGCAGTATCTGGTTCCGCCGATGCACGTCGCCAGCCCCGAACCTTGGGGCAGCAGGGTACCGCAGGTCGCAGACGGGCTGAAAATCTCGGCCTTTGCGACCGGCTTCAAGAATGTGCGCGCGCTGTACGTGCTGCCCAATGGCGATGTGCTGGCCGTTGAGCCCAAGGCGCCGAGCGAACCGGTCAGCAGGCCAAAGGACATCCTCGTCGGTATCATCCAGAGCTTCGGGCACAGCAAGGTCACCGGCGCCGATCAGATCACGTTGCTGCGCGACGCCGATGGTGATGGGCGCGTGGAGACGCGAACCGTGCTTATCGACAAGCTCACATCGCCCTTCGGCGTGGCCTTGGTTGGCGGCGATCTCTATGTCGCCAACACCGATGCGATACTGCGCTTTCCCTATGTGACCGGCCAGATCAGGATCACCGCACCGGGCACGGTCCTGACCGAACTGCCCGGCGGCCCCATCAACCATCACTGGACCAAGAGCCTCGTCCCCAGCCCCGACGGAACGAAGCTCTATGTCGGCATCGGCTCGAACAGCAACATCACCGAAGCGGGCATGGAGGCCGAAAAGGATCGTGCCCGCATCTGGGAGGTCGATCGCGCGACCGGCGCCCACCGCGACTATGCCACAGGCCTGCGCAATCCCAATGGCCTCTCCTTCAATCCGGTCAGCGGGCAGCTATGGACGGTCGTCAACGAGCGCGACGAACTGGGACCGGACCTAGTGCCCGACTATATGACCTCGGTCCGCCCCGGCGGCTTCTACGGTTGGCCGTGGAGCTATTGGGGCCGCAACGTCGATCCGCGCGTCATGCCCCGGCGGCCGGACAAGGTCGCCCGCGCGATCATGCCCGATTATAGCCTGGGTTCGCATGTAGCGCCCCTTGGCATGGCCTTCTACACCGGCTCGGGCCTGCCTGCTGGTTATCGCGGCGGCGCATTCGTCGGCGAGCATGGCAGCTGGAACCGGGGCAATCTTAACGGCTACAAGGTCGTTTGGGTGCCATTCGCGGGAGCCCGGCCCAACGGCAAAGCGCGCGATGTGGTCACGGGTTTTGTCGCGGCTGACGGCAAAGCGTTGGGGCGGCCCGTCGGGCTCGCCGTGGACCGTGCCGGCGCGCTGCTGATCGCTGACGATCTGGGCAATGTGGTGTGGCGGGTGACTGCGCGCTGACTTCCAAACCTACCCTCTTCCCAATCCTGCCGATCAAAAGGACATATCGATGCCCAGTCCCGCCATTTTCTACAGCGCCGATGTCGAGACCATCCTGCCGGACGAGGCGGAGACTCAGGCCGAACTGATCGAGACCTTCCGCTCGATCATCGAAGCCGTCCATGCTGACACGGGGCACGCCTATCGCAGCGTGCATGCCAAAAGTCATGCGTTGCTGGAAGGCGAGATGGAAGTGCTGAGCGACTTACCGGCCGAACTGGCGCAGGGCCTTTTCCTGACGCCGCGGCGCTATCCGGTCCTGGCGCGGATATCGACCAACGCAGGCGACATCCTGCCGGATTCGATATCTTTGGCGCGTGGTCTGGCGGTCAAGGTGCTGGGCGTGGACGGCGAGCGGCTGCCTGGGAGCGAGGGCGACAGCACCCAGGATTTCGTGATGGCGAACGGCACCAGTTTTCCGGCGCCCACGGCCAAGGCTTTCCTCAAGAATCTGAAGCTGCTGGCCAAAACGACCGACCGGATCGAATGGGGCAAGAAGGCGATCTCGGCGGTGTTCCGCGTGACGGAGAAAGCGCTCGAAGCGGTCGGAGGCGAAAGTGCGCTCCTGAAGTCGCTGGGCGGTTACCCTAACAGCCATCCGCTGGGCGAGCGCTATTTCAGCCAGGCGCCCATCCGCTACGGTGCCCACATCGCCAAGGTTGCCGTCGTGCCTCTGTCGGCCAACTTCAACGCGCTGTCGGATACCGAAATCGCGATAGACGGCCGCGAAAATGCCCTTCGCGAGGAAGTCGCCAAGGTCCTGGCGACGCAAGGCGGGCAATGGGAATTACGGGTCCAGCTCTGCCGCGATCTGGAAGCCAATCCCGTCGAGGACGCGTCCGTCGCATGGCCGGAAGACGATAATCCCTATGTTCCTGTCGCCATCATCACCATCCCGGCCCAGACCAGCTGGTCGGAAGACCGCGCGGCAAAGATGGACGACGGCACGTCTTTCAGCCCTTGGCACGGCATCGCCGACCATCGGCCGCTGGGTAATATCATGCGCGCGCGCAAGCCTGCCTATGCGGCATCTTCCCAGTTTCGCGGATCGCTTAACGGCTGTCCCATGCACGAGCCGGTGCCAGAACCTTCCGTCTAGCAAATCTTGCCAAGCCTGCTGGCGCAGTAAGATCGCCTGGCCTATGACCAGTGCGATCATGAAGCGCGAGACATAGTTGATGGCACTGGTAAAGAAGTCGACGCTCGGGACGCGCAAAAGACCAGCCGTTGGCGATGAGGGGTCCCCGCCGGAAGCACCGGCGGCAACCACAAGGCGGACGCCAGTCCGTCGCGCTTCTGCCGAGCGTGCGGTGACGGTCGTCGAACGGATCGACCAGGCGACCGAAGAGTTGGCGAGCGGCCTTGCCGAGGCGTCCTCGGCCTCGACGGAATTGCAGCAGTCGATGACGCGCATCGCAAGCGGTGCCGAGGAAGCGGCAGGCGCGGCGCAGGAGTCCTTGGGATCGGTCGGTGCGCTCGGCAAAGCCTTCGAGTCCGCGCGCGAACGTGCCGAGGCGTCACAGCGCAGAGCGGAAGGCGTCCAGACCGCCTTCGGCGACGCCAGCGCGCAGATTGAGATGGCGGTCGCCGCCATCGAACTCAACGCCCGGCGCCAACTCAGCACGGTCGAGACGATCGGATCGCTGGAAGCCGCTGCCGCCAGCATCGGCGATATCGGCCAGACGGTCGCTGACATATCCGACCAGACAAGTCTCCTCGCGCTCAACGCCACCATCGAGGCCGCGCGCGCGGGCGACAGCGGCACGGGTTTTGCGGTCGTCGCCGACGAGGTGAGGGCACTGGCGGAAAGCTCCGAGGCGAGCGCCGGCGATATACAGACGCTTGCAGTGAACATCGCCGGCGAAATCCGCCTCATCGCAGAGCGCGTGCGGAGTGCCGCTGCCACAGCTGATGCCGAGGCAAAGGCCGGTCGCGAAGTGGTCGGTCAGCTGGAGGACGCGCGTGCAGAATTGGCACTAGTCGCCGCTGGCGCGCAGGACATATTGTCCGCGGCGACGGAAATGGACATCGCGGCGCGTGAGGCCGAGCGTGGGGCCGAGCAGGTAGCGAGCGCCGCCGAAGAGCAGTCGGCGGCCGCGGCCGAGGCGCAGCAGGCGATCGAACAACAGAGCATTTCGCTCGACCAGAGCCAGCAGACGTCGGAATCGCTGGGGCGGCTGACGCAGCATCTACGCGGGTCGGGGGACACGAGTTCGGCTGCCCACGAGGTGGCCGCTGCCGCCGAAGAGCTGTCCGCGACCGTTCAGGAGCTGTCGGGCGCGTCGGGCCAGATCCTGGTCGCGATCGAGCAGATCGGGCGTGGCGCTGAGATCCAGTCTGCGGCGACCATTGAAGCCAACAGCGCCATGGGCCAGATCGAGACCGCCGCCACCCTCGCGCAAGGCCGTGCGGCTACATCCGCCGAGCGGCTAAGCGCACTTGTAGCCAAGGTGACGATCAGCCGTAAGACGGTCGAAACGCTCGCCGCAGGGGTCGACGGCTCGGTCGGCGAGACACGGAACGTGCTCGTGCTGCTCGCCAAGTTGGGAGATACCGGACGCAGGGTGGAGAAGATTACCGACGCGCTCGCCCTGATCGCCGTGCAGACGAACATGCTGGCCGTCAGCGGCTCGGTCGAAGCCACGCGTGCCGGGGAAGCCGGATCGGGCTTCTCCACGGTCGCAGCCGACATCCGCAAATTGTCGCGGGAATCCGCTCTCAATGCCGAACGGGCCAAGGACACGGTGCGGGCGATCCAGGACCAGATGGCGGCCGTGCGCCGCGACCTTGACCAGATCGTAGGTGCTGCGGAGGGAGAAGTCGTACGCGCCCGGGCCATGATCGACCGCTTCAATCAGATCTCGGCGGATCTCGACCAGTCCCAACTCGACAGCATGGGCATCTCGCAAGATGTCGATGCGATTTTGCGCTCGGTGCGCGAAGTAAAGAGCGGCACCGAACAGATCGCGACCGCCGCCGAGCTGGCCGCGGAGGCGGCGCGTGAAGCGTCGGCGGCCGCCCGTCAGCAATCGCAGGGCGCCGAGATGCTCGCCGCGGCGATCGAGGAGATCGCTTCGCTCGCCGACGCGCTGGTGACGAAGTCGGCCTGACCATGGCGAGTGCCGTCACCAACGTCGATGAAGAAAGACTTCTGGGCTTCCGCTGCGGCGAGGATCATTTCGGCGTCGCCGCGTCGCTGGTGCGCGAAGTGGGACGCGTGCCCCGCCTGACTCGCGTGCCGCATGCGCCGGCCAGCCTGATGGGTCTCGGAAATTTCCGGGGCACGGTGTTGCCGGTGCTGTCCTTCGCCCGGCTAAGCGGGCGGCCGGTGGAGGACGAACGGCGTGTGATCCTGTTGGATACCGCCAATCCCATGGCCTTGGCGGTGAATGCGATATCGGCGCTCACCAGCGACCGGCATGTCCGCAGGGTGGATGTCGAGGAACTTGCGAACAGCGACTTCTCGGCGACCACCAAGCCCCGAGCGCGGATCACCGCCGTGGAAAGCGAAACGGCAATCCCTGCCGAATCGGCGGTGCTGCTGGTCTCTTTCCTGGTCGGCGGCCAGGAATTCGCACTGCCGATCGGCGCCGTTCAGGAAATCGTGCCGCTGCCCGACAGCATCGCCACTCTGCCGCACGCTGACAGCGTCGCGCTCGGATCGATCGCCGTCCGCGATGTTCTGCTGCCGCTCTTGTCGCTGCGCGCCTTGCTCGCTTTGCCGCAAAAGGAACAAGGCGCGCGTGCGCGGATCGTCGTCGTTCGGATCGGCGCGCACCGGGTCGGTCTGGTGGTCGATGCGATGCGCGGGGTCATCCGCGTCGCCGAAAGCCAGATCGACGCGGTGCCGCCGGTTCTCGCACGCGGGGGGGCGGAGGCGCGCATCCAGGCGATATGCCGGCTCGAGCGCGGCGACCGCTTGGTGTCGGTGCTCGCACCCGAGCATCTTATCCGCGACGACATCACCGCGCGCCTGCTGGAGACCGCATCGACCGAGGACGGAATGACCAAGAGCAAGAGCGGCGACGCACAGGAACAGTTTCTGATCTTCCGCATCGGCCAAAGCGCGTTCGGCTTGCCGATCGGCACAGTGATCGAAGTCGCAGCGCTTCCGCCCAAGCTCACTCGCCTCCCCAAGGCGCCGGCCTTCGTTCAGGGCGTCATGACATTGCGCAATTCGGTCATTCCAGTGATCGACCAGACGATGCGCTTCGACGGTACGCCGGCGCAGGGTGCGCGCCGCCGCGTGATCGTCGTGCGGATCGGCGAACTGGCGGCGGGTTTCGTGGTGGATGCCGTGAGCGAGGTCCGCACTAT
Organism: Sphingomonas bisphenolicum; assembly: GCF_024349785.1. Lineage (NCBI taxonomy): Bacteria > Pseudomonadati > Pseudomonadota > Alphaproteobacteria > Sphingomonadales > Sphingomonadaceae > Sphingomonas > Sphingomonas bisphenolicum. Next base: position 3,156,649 of record NZ_AP018817.1, on the reverse strand, counting down.
CTCGGTCGCCGCACTCGGCCCTGCACCGAATATGGGTAGCGAAGACACGCAAGTCTTCGATCGGGTGGCGACATTGGAGGATGAGCGCATCGTCCTGATCGTCAGCCCGCAGGAACTGCTCGACCGAACCGAGCGGGCATTGCTCGCCAACTTCAACGAAGCGGCACCGGCCACGCCTTCGTGACGCGGCTACTTATCGTCGATGATTCGCCGCTAATGCGGCGACTGCTGCTAGATATATTCAGCGGCGCGGGCGGTTTCGACATCGATGTTGCCAAAAACGGCGAAGAAGCGATCGATCTGCTCCACCGGTTCAAGCCTGACGTCGTCACGCTTGACATCCATATGCCCGGCATGGACGGCCTCCAATGCCTCGACCGGATCATGGTGGAGCGGCCGACGCCGGTGGTGATGATTTCGGCACTGACCGCGGAGGGCGCCGACGAGACGCTGGAGGCGATGGCGCTCGGCGCGATCGATTTCATCGGCAAGCCGCGTGGGCCGATCTCGATCGAGATCGAGGGCGTCACGGAACTGCTTATCGAGAAGGTGCGATCGGCAGCGCAGGCGAAAATCTCGCGGACGACCCGTCTGACGGATCGGGTGCGGCTGCGATCGGCCCTTGTGCAACCGAAGTCCAAGCCACGGACCGGCGCGGTTCCTGCCGCCAAGCCCCGCCCCATCAAGCCGCTGCCCGAACGATCAAGCGCCGATGGGCTCGTGCTCATCGGCACCTCGACAGGAGGACCCGCCGCGCTCGACGTCGTCCTGGCCGGCATTCCCGCGGACTTTCCCTGGCCCGTCGTGATCGCGCAGCATATGCCCAAAAGCTTCACGGGCGCGCTCGCCCGCCGCCTCGACCGCTTCTGCGCGCTCACGGTCATCGAAGTCACCAAATCCGAGCCGCTGCGGCCGGGTCACGCCTATATCGGCCGCGGGGACGCAGACCTGCTGATCAGCCGACGCGGCGCATCGCTGATCGCGCTGGCCGCCCCGAGCGCGTCCGAACTGCACTGGCATCCGAGCGTCGACCGGCTAGTTGAGAGCGCGATGCAATATCTCGGCCCCGAACGCCTCATTGGGGTGTTGATGACGGGCATGGGCAATGACGGAGCGCGAGAGATGGCCGAACTGGCACGCAAGGGCGGCCGCACGATCGCCGAAGCCGAGGAGACGGCCGTGGTCTGGGGCATGCCGGGCGCGCTCGTCGCGGCGGGCGGGGCGGATCATATCGAACCGCTCGACGCCATCGCGGCCAGACTGAACATGCTCGTGGGCCGGTGAGCGATATCACCCGACCGGCCGAGGCGCCGGACATCTCGATCTCGCCCGGGGAGCTGCAGAAGGTCACGGCGTGGATCTATCGCTGGACCGGCATGACCTTCGGCGAGGGCAAACGCTATTATATCGAACGGCGGATCGCCGAGCGGATCGGCAAGACGGGCTGCAGGGACACCAGGGCCTATCTGCTGCTCTTGGGGAGCGATCCCAAGGAACGCCAGCTACTGACCAACGCCTTCACCATCAACGAGACCTATTTCTATCGCGAGGAGCATCAGTTCGCCGCCCTCGCCAACGAGATATTGCCGGCCATCATCACGACCAAGCGGCCGGGCGACCTGATCCGGATATGGTCGGTGCCCTGCTCGACCGGAGACGAGGCCTATTCGATCGCACTGTGGTTGCTGGAGAACTGGCCGCTGGTCGATGCCTATAATGTCGAGATAGTGGGATCGGATATCGACACAAAGGCGGTTGAAGCCGCGCTGGCCGGACGCTTCGCCGCCCGCGCCCTGCAACGTCTACCCGAAAAGCTGCTCACCGCCTATTTCGAGCCTGAGCATGGCCATCGCCGCAAGATCATCGACGACCTGCGCGAATCGGTGCGCTTCACCGCCGCCAATCTGTTCGACGCCGCGTCGCTGGCGGACCTTGGTCGGTTCGACGTCATCTTCTGCCGCAACCTGCTGATCTATTTCGATGACGCATCGCGGTTGATCGCGGCCGACAATCTGCACGACCGGCTCGTGCCGGGCGGGTATCTGTGCCTGGGCCATAGCGAGTCGATGGCGCGGATCAGCGATCGTTTCGATCTGGTTCGCCTGAGCGACGCAATCGTCTATCGTCGGGCGTGATGGACGAACTGCTCGAACAATTTCTGATCGAAGGGCGTGACCTGGTCGCCCATGCCAATGCCGCCTTTGCGCTGTTGCACGGCAAACCGGGGGAGGAGGGGGCGATCGATGCGGCCTTTCGCGCCGTCCATACGCTCAAGGGCTCGGTCGGCCTGTTCGACATGGCACCCGCCGAGCGGCTGCTCCATGCAGCCGAGGACAGGCTCTCCCTCGCGCGCAAGGGTGAGACCAGGCTGACGGCTGTAGATTTAACCTCGCTGGTCGGGATGATTGACCAGGTCGATCGTTGGATAGACGCACTGGAACGGGATGGCACGCTGGGCCCCGACGCCTCTACCCTGGCGGAGCGGTTGTTGACCTCAGACGGCTTGGAGGTCCGCGCCGAGTCTGGCAGGGGCTGGCTCGCTGCTCTCATCAACCGTCATCGGGCGGTGATCCAAAATAGCCAGACCCCCTTGGTCGCCTTTCGCTATGCGCCGGACAGCGACGCTTTCTTCCGCGGTGAAGACCCCCTGGCGCTGGTCGCGACCCTGCCCGGCTTAGTAGCGATCGACATACTGCCGGCTACGGAAAAATGGCCGACCGCCGACGCGTTCGAGGCTTTCTCGTGCATCATCGCGATAGAAGGTCTCAGCAGCGCGACGGCCGATACTCTGCGTCCCTTCTTCCGGCTCGTACCGGACCAGTTCACACTAACGCCGTTGGAGGTCGGTCGCGAAGACGGCGCTGGCACGGTCGAACCCGCAGCGGAACCGGACACCCAGGCCGCTGGCACGATAGTTCGCGTGGACGCCCACAGGGTCGATGCGCTGGCGGACACGGTCGGCGAACTCGTGGTTGCGACCAATGCCCTAGCCATTCTCGCCGAACGGGCCGACGCCATCGACGCGCCGCTCGCGCTCGGCATCCGCGCGGCCCAGGCGGACTTGGAGCGTGCGGTCGGCGCGGCGTCGCGCGCCGTCTCGGCCGTTCGGCTGGTCTCGCTGGCGCCCGCACTGCGCCGGCTGCCCCGTCTGGTCCGCGAGATCGCGGCGAGCTTGGACAAGGATATCCACTTCGCCATGACCGGCGAGCAGACGGAGGTCGACAAGCATATCGCCGATGGCCTGTTTGAACCGCTGCTGCATCTGGTGCGCAACGCGATCGACCATGGGATCGAGGATGCGGCCGCACGCATGCATGCCGGCAAGACACCGACCGGCAGCCTGACCCTCGCCATCGGGCGGGAGGCGGAGGATGTCGTCGTAACGCTCTCCGACGACGGCGCCGGGATCGATCGCGACCGGATTCGCACTACCGCCGTGGTCCGCGGCCTCATCACGGCCGAAGTCGGCGAAGCTCTTTCCGACGCCGGCACGCTGGCGCTGATCTTTGCGCCGGGCTTCTCGACCGCGCAGGCCGTCAGTAGCGTCTCGGGCCGCGGCGTCGGCATGGACGCGGTTCAGGCTGCCATCGACCGGTTGCGCGGTCGGATCGAGATCGACAGCGTCGTCGGCCGGGGAACGCGCTTCACTCTACGGCTCCCGGCCAACGCGATCACCACCCGGTTGCTGGTCATCGACGTGGCGAACGACCGCTATGCCGTGCCGTTCGACCAGATCGCCGAGACCGTCCGGGTGGGCAGCGACCGGCTTGTGCCGGTAGGCACCGGCATGGCCTGCGTCCTGCGGAACCGCACCGTCCCCGTCCTCAGCCTCGCCGAAATGTTGGGCGGCACGGATAGCGGCGCGTCGCCGGTCAAACTGCTGGTGACGCGCGCGAGCGGCGATCCTGTCGCGCTGCGGGTCGATGGTTTTCACGAGCGGCTGGATGCCATGGTCCGGCCGCCGACGGGTTTTCTGGCGGGTATGCCGCTGGTGGGCGGAACGACGACTATGGGCGACGGCGCCGTGCTGCTGGTGCTCAACATGGCGGAGGTCGTGGGATGAGCGTGCGGGTCGACGGCATGACGATCCATATCGAGGGCAATAGCCCGGTCGAGGATGCCGAGCCTCTGCTCAGCGCGTTGCAGCGCATGCCGGACGCGACCGTCGATCTTTCCAGAGCGACCCGCCTGCACAGCGCCAGCGTGCAGATATTGCGCGCCCTAGCGCCGCCCACCGTCGGATCGCCCTCCGATCCATTTCAGGCTAGCTTCGTCTTCCCCCTGCTCTCGATCAGTGACGGCGGCAAAGAGTTGGTCTAACAGCATGCGTTACGCCCGGCGCGACTCTTGCGCTTTCTTGCTCTGCGCCCTTTGGAGTTGCCATGTCCGTTACCGTCCTGATCGTCGATGACAGCAAACTCGCCCGGATCGTGGCGGGCAAGGCGCTGGCCGAGCTTCAGCCGGAATGGCAGAAACTGGAAGCGTCGAGCGCCGCCGAAGCCTTGGCCGTCATCGCGGACAAGCCGGTCGATATCTGCCTCATCGACTTCAATATGGTGGACAAGGACGGCCTCGAACTGACCGAAGAGTTGCGCGAGACCCGGCCGGACATGCCGATCGCGCTCATCACCGCCAACATCCAGGATGAGATCATCGCCCGCGCGCGCGCCGCTGGCGCGACTTTCGTGGCGAAGCCGGTGACGAGCGAAGGGTTGCAGGGCTTCCTCTCCGGCGCTGCGCTGCGCCTGCGATCGTCGAAAGCATGACCGCCGAGAGCATCTCGCTCGACGATCTCGAGCGCGACGCCCTGACCGAGATCGTCAATATCGGCGTCAGCCGCGCGGCATCCAGCCTGCGCAAGATGATCGGCGATCAAGTCCTGCTCTCCGTGCCTTCGATCGAGGTTGTGAGCCAGCGCCGCGCGGCACGGTTGATCAGCGAGCGCGAAGCATCCGAACTGGTCGCCGTGCGGCAGGATTTTTCCGGCCCTTTCTCCGGCCGCGCCTTGCTCATCTTTCCCGAAACCAACAGCCTGGAGCTGGTGCGGGCGGTCACGGGCGGCGAGCTGACCGCGCAGGAAGTCGTCGACCTCGAGCATGAAGCGCTGGCGGAGACCGGCAACATCATCCTCAACAGCTGCCTTGCGACCATGGCCAACATGCTCAGGCGGTCGCTGACGATGACCATACCGGAAGTCCTTCGCGGTTCGGGCGCCATGCTGTTCGAGGTCAACGAAGACGGCGCGTCGGAAGGCCTCGTCTTGTTTCTCTATATCGATTTCGCCGTCCGCAAGCATGACATACGCGGTTACATCGCGATGATCATGGACTTGCCGTCGCTCGGCGTCCTGAAGGAGCTGCTTGAAGAGTTCATCGCCACTATCGTGGGTGACACGGACTGATGCTCGCCGGGGCGGATGCAGGAGACGATGTCCGCGCGATCCTCGCCGCCGCAGGGGCGAGCGGCACTTGGGACTGGGACGTCGTGGCCGGCGAACTGCGCATCGACGCGCGTTTTGCCGAGCTATACGGCCTTGATCCTGCAGACGCGCAGCGTGTCTTGCCCACGCGCCTTTTCTTCAAGGCGATCCACCCCGAGGACCAGGCGCGGATCAAGATCGCGGTAACCGGCATGACCGCCGGCGCGGAGCGCTTCTCGAAGGAATTTCGTGTGGTCGCGCCCGATGGCGAGACGCTGTGGATGCACGGCCGGGGTCAGGCGCATTTCGACGAGCAAGACATGCCTGTCCGTTTCACCGGCCTGCTGGTGGACGTGACAGAGCGCAAACGGACCGAAGAGCGGCTGCGCATCGCACAATCCGCCGGGGGTGTCGGTACCTTCGAATATTCCGACGGCTATGCGACCGCGACGGTGTCAGGCGAATTCTGCCGACTGCTCGGCCTCCACCCCGCCACAACCCTGCCGGTGCGGACGATCAATTCCGTCCTGAAGAACAAGGACGAGCCCGATCTCATCCCCGAAGCCCATCGCGGTGGACCGCCGGACACGCTGGACGGCAGCTTCTGCGTCGTCCGAAGCGACGATGGCGAGGAAAGATGGATTGCCCGGCGTGGCGAGATCGTGCGCGACAAGGACAATGGCGGCTATCGCCTGATCGGCGTCATTTATGACGTGACGGCTACGAAGGCGCAGGAGGCAGCGCTCCGCGATCTCAACGAAACGCTCGAGACGCGAGTCGAGCAGGCGGTAGCGGAGCGGCAGGCGGTCGAGGATGCTTTGCGCCAGGCGCAGAAGATGGAAGCGGTCGGCAATCTCACTGGCGGCATCGCGCATGATTTCAACAATCTTCTGACGATCATCATCGGCAATATTGACACGGTCATCCGCCGGTTCGATCCGGGCGCCGATCCCCGCGCCAAGCGTGCGCTCGAAAACGCGCTGAAGGGCGCGGACCGTGCCGCCGCGCTCGTGCAGCGCCTTCTCGCCTTCTCCCGTCGCCAGCCCCTCGATCCCAAGTCGATCGACATCGAGCGGCTGCTGACGGGCATGGCAGATCTGCTGACGCGCTCGATCTCGGAATCGATCGCGATCCAGATCGTGCCGGCAGCCGACCTCTGGACCGTCGAGGCCGATCCCAATCAGCTCGAAAACGTCATTCTCAATCTGGCGGTCAATGCGCGCGATGCCATGCCCGATGGCGGCGCGCTGACGATCGAAGCCAGGAACGTCACGCTGGCCCCCGACGCCGTGTCCGATGCCCCCGCGGGCGATTATGTCGCAATCAGCGTCGTGGACGACGGTATCGGCATGGCGCCAGAGACGGTGGAGAAAGTATTCGATCCCTTTTTCACGACCAAGGAAGTAGGCAAGGGCACGGGCCTCGGCCTCTCGATGGTCTATGGCTTCGTCAAGCAATCCGGCGGTCATATCCAGATACTGTCCACCCCTGGGTGCGGTACGACGATCACGCTGTTTCTTCAGCGCTACCTGGGTCACAGCGCAGCCCTCGCCGCCGATGTCGTGCCTGTAGACGAACAGGCGGGAGGTCACGAATCCATCCTGGTGGTGGAAGATGATGACGATGTCCGCGCCTACACCGTCGGAATATTGAGGGAACTGGGCTATCGCGTCATAGAGGCGCATGACGGTTCAACCGCGCTCAAACTGCTCGAACGCGCCGATCCCGTCATTGCTCTGCTTCTGACGGACGTCGTGATGCCGAAAATGTCGGGAAGCCAACTTGCCGACGCCGCCAAGGCATTGCAGCCCGGGTTGGGCGTCCTTTACACGTCGGGATATACGCGCGACGCGATCACGCGCGACGGCCGGCTGGAGGCCGGCGTTGACCTGCTCACGAAACCCTTCACTTACACGACGCTGGCGTCGAAGGTGCGAGACCTTCTTGATGGCCACTGAAACAAGCGGTTCGGAACTCGTGGCCAAGCTGAACTTCCGATCAAATGTTTTAACGCATCAGGCCAGCTGAACGCAGGGCGTCTTCGATGATCGCGCCGACGCCTGCTTTGGCGCGCGCCGGCTCCGGTGCTGCTTCCATGCGATGCTCCTGCCGATGCATGGGCTGCTCAGCCTGCAATAACCCCCAACTGCGGGCTATGTGACGTGTCGATGAAATGCCGACGTCCAGCATATAAGGTCCGCTCACGCCGCAAGCGTCCGGCCCGTCGGTCTTGAGTGGTGTGCCGTGCCCCATGCCACTGATCGTGTAGGATTCGATGACGCGTCGTCCCGTCGGATCCGTCCAGCAATCTCGTGCGTATCCGTCCACAACTTCGCGCGTCGCGGGCTGATCGGCAACACCGTGGATGCCGCGCCACTGAGCGACGATCCGCCCCGCGTTCGACGGATCGACCGTCTTGTCGGCGCCGCCCTGCCACACCGATACTATCGGCCAAGGTCCGTCGTGGGCCGACGCATCGCGTACCAGCGTCGCAAGGCGTGCGTCGGCCGGGTAGCCCGCCCCACGCATGCGCGCGAACGCATCAGGGATCGAATGGGCCGCGCCGAAGGGAAGGCCCGCAATGATCGCGCCGCCGGCAAAGACTTCGGGATAGCCAGCCAGCATGATCGAGGCCATGGCGCCACCGGCCGAAAGGCCGGTCACGAACACGCGCGAGGGATCAATGTCGTGCCGGGCGGTCATCGCGGCGACCATGTGCCGGATCGAGGATGCCTCGCCCCCGTCGCGCCGTGCATCGGCCGACGAGAACCAATTGAAGCACAAGTTGGGATTGTTGGCACGCGTCTGTTCGGGGAACAGCAACGCGAACCCGTGATCGTCGGCCACGTGCGACCAACCCGACCCATGGTCATAGCCGGCAGCGTCCTGGGTGCATCCGTGAAGCACCACGACCAGCGCCGGGTCCCGCGCGAGATGCTCCGGGACATATATGCGCGCGTGCAACGCGCCCGGGTTGCTGCCGAAGTCGGTGAGATCGGTCAGCCGGTCCTGCCGTCCTGGCATCATGTTGGGGAGGTTCTTGGACCTTAGTTTCGCCAATTGCGCGATCGTCTTACTCAAATGGGCCATTTTGTGCCTCCAGCGCAGGCGGAAGCCATTGCAAACAGGGAACGCCTCATCGCTCGGATTCGTTGCTGCACTGCACAATGAATCGTCTTGATCGGGATCAAGTGGCGCGCTGTTCACCGATCAGGCCATCATTGCAAGCGCGTCCAGCAAGGATTGCACGCGCGGGATGCGCTCGTCGTCCTGCGTCGGCTGCTGCAGCAGCAGGCGGCCGTTCTTCTCGACTAGGCCCAATGCTCTCAGATCTCCCGTTCGATCGCAGCGAAGGGTAAGCGCGATGGCGGCGGGACCGGCATCGATCCGCGCGATAGACAGGGTGCGTGCCGCCACGCGAATCCGGGCCCGCATCAGCAGCATGGCGGCCTCCTGGGGGAGAGGGCCGAACCTGTCGATCAATTCGTCCTCGAAGGCATCCATTCCGTCATCGTCCATGATGCGCGACAGACGGACATAGAGTGCGAGCCTAACATCTGCTTCGGGAATCCAGCCCTGCGGCAAGCCACCGCCGGAGCCGAGATGAAGGTCCGGCGTCCAGCGCTCCACCGCCTCACCGCGCGCCTGGCGCAGCGCGGCGCCGAGCAAATGCTGATAGAGGTCGATGCCGATGAGTTTGATATGTCCTGCCTGGTTTTCGCCCAGCAGGTCGCCCGCGCCGCGCATGTCGAGGTCCTGCGCACTGATGTCGAACCCCGCACCCAGACGATCGAACGTCGCCAAGGTACGAAGTCGCTTCAATGTCCGCTCACCGATCGCCTCCTCGCTTTGAGTCAGAAGGATCACCTGTCCGCGCCGATTGCCGCGGCCCACCCGGCCGCGCAGCTGGTGCAATTGCGCAAGGCCGAAGCGGTCGGCGCGCCAGACGATCATCGTATTGGCGCGCGGCACGTCCAGTCCGGCTTCGATGATGTTCGTCGCCAGCAATATGTCGCCCTGTCCCTGCCCGAACCCGACCATGACCGCGTCGATCTCCGTCGCCGGCATCTTGCCATGGGCCTCGACCAGAGCGAGGTCGGGTACGACGCGACGGAGCTTTTCGGACAGTGTCGCCATATCCTCGATACGCGGCACCACTACGAAGCTTTGCCCGCCGCGCCCTTTTTCGCGGAGCAATGCGGTGCGGATGCGCCCGTCCTCATATTGGTCGAGGCTGGTACGGATCGGCTGGCGGCGGGCGGGCGGCGTGGCGATGACCGATATCTGCTGCAAGCCGATAAGCGCCATCTGCAAGGTGCGCGGGATTGGCGTTGCGCTGAGCGTCAGCAGATGCACATCGCCCGCGCCGCGCAGCTTCACCTTGTCGGCGGCGCCGAAGCGCTGCTCCTCGTCGACCACGACTAGGCCGAGCTTCGTATAGGTCACGCCCTTGGCCATGACCGCGCCGGTGCCGATCACGATGTGCACAGACCCGTCGGCAAGCCCCGCTTTGACGGCCTTCTTTTCCGCCGCGCTGGACAGGCGCGACAGGCCCGCGACCTGAATGCCCGATCCTTCGAACCGCCGCTGGAAATTTTCGATATGCTGGCGAACGAGCACCGTGGTGGGCGCGGCGATCACCACCTGATAGCCGGCGAGCGCGGCCAGGGCTGCGGCGCGCAGCGCGACCTCCGTCTTTCCGTAGCCCACGTCGCCCACGACCAGGCGATCCATCGGCTTCCCGCTTGTCAGGTCGTCGCGGACGGCCGCGATGGCGCGCGCCTGGTCCGCCGTTTCGTTGAAGGGGAAGCCGTTCGCAAAGCGTTCATAGACTGCCGGATCGGGCGCCATGATCGGTGCGGTGAGGCTCGCACGCGCCTCCGCCAGCGCTGCGAGGGCCTTGGCGCTTTCCGCGATGGCTGCGTCGATCGCGCCCCGCCGCTTGAGCCAGGATGCGCCGTCGAGCCTGTCGAACGTCACGGCGTTGGCATCCGCACCATAGCGCCAAATCTTTTCGGCATCGTCGATCGTGACCAGCCGGCGCGCGCCGCCGGCATATTCCAGCGCGATCATCTCCGCGCCATTGTCCGCTTTGCCCTGGGTCGGGGCGGGTGCGAGCCCGAGCACGCGCCCCACGCCATGATCCTCATGCACCACGACGTCGCCGACGCGAATCTCCGCGCCGCTGCTCGCCCAGGGATTGGCGGTCGCGATGGCGTCGTCGTCCATGACGGCGCGGCTGCCAATCAGATCCGCAGCGGCGATTAGGATCAGCTGTTCGTCGACGAATCCGGCATCGACCGGCATCGTGATACTCGCGCCGCTTCCGGCTTTCAGGTCTTCGATACTGGTCCAGTCGGTGACTTCGGAAAGGTCGAGCGCGAGGCGTTTGCCGACCCGCGTGCGCAGGAAGCGCAGATCGCGCCGACTGCCCGCGAGCAGCAATGCGCGCCCTTCGGCCAGGAGCGGCTTGGCGAAGCGGGCCAACGCGGTGAGCGGCGAGGCTGCTTGCGCAAAACGCGGAACCGCCTTGATCGCATCGTCAAAGGACATGCTGCGCCAGGATTTGCAGGCGCGTGACCAGGCCGCGTCATCCATCGCGTCGATCGTCTTGCCGTTGCGTGCCACCGCATCGGTAGCGAGCTGGATGAACCTTTGCCGCCGCCGATCCGCCTTGTCCGATTGGGCAAGCACGCCCGGCGTCAGATGATCCAGGATCGTGACGGCCTCCCAGACAGGCGGCTCGGCGGCGCGCCCGATCTCGAGCGCCTCCATCTCCGCGATCGTTCGCTGGGTCACCGGATCATAGGCGCGAACCGCGCTGACCTTACCGTCCAGCAGGTCGATACGCGCCGGCAGGCCGGCATCCGCAGGGAATAGGTCGATAACATCGCCCCGGATCGCCATTTCGCCTGGTTCGTCGACACGATCGTCGGCGAAATAGCCGAGATCGACTAGCGCGGCCCTGAAGGCTTCCGTGTCGACAGGATCGCCAACGCGCACCGTCGGCGGCGCACGATCGAACGCCTGGGGCGCGGCATAGCGACGCGCTGCCGCCTCGCCGCTCAATATGCAGGCGACCGGGCGCCGTTCCTTGTCCTGCTGCGTAAGCCGCAACGCGCGCAACGCCGCCGCTCGCCTGCCGGCATTGGCGGGGGAGGCGGGAACGGGGTCACCGGGGAGAGCATCGCTCGATGCGACATGAATGACGGGGTTTTCGGGCCGGAGGCAGCGCACAGCAGCGGTGAGCGCTTCGGCCTGTTGCTCGTCATCGGCGAGGAAAAGGATGTCGTCCTCGGCGAGGGTCCGGGCGATCTGCATCGCGGTGAAGGCGAGGTTCATGCGGCGCGCCCCGTCGCTCGTGGCGGGACGGCGTCGGGCCAATCTCCGCTTTCCAGCGGTGCAAGCGCCGCGAAGGCGACGGCGTTCAAGTCGACCCTGATCGCGTCGCAGCTGAAACGGATCGCGTCGCGCGGGACGGCGCGCAGATCTTCTCCAAGCGCACCGGTCTTGGCTGTCGCAACCACGATGTAACTCACCTCGCCGGAACGGCATTCGATCAGCGCTTCGACCGCCTTGCCCATGGCTGTGCCGTCGGCATCGACGACGGGCAGGCCCGCAATCCCGGTCGCCGTGAACAGGGTCGGGACCGACGATTTGCGGCTCTTGACCTCCGCCGATTTGCCGCCATCCTCATAAGCGCGCTGCCGTCCGAGCCACCGCCAGATGCCGACGAGGTTGACGAAAGTCAGAAAGCCGTTGGCCGTGATGAGGTTGGTCTGACTCGAACCGATGCCGACAAGCGTCCAGCAGATTGACCCTAAGGTGAAGACGACAAAGCCCCATCCGGTAACTCTGGCGCCCAGATTGGCGGCGGTCATCATCGCAGCGATCATCGTTGCGGCGGGCGCGATCCATCCGGCAAGTTCGTTCAAGGCGCGTCCTTTCGTGGTGCCATGTGGCCCGATGCGGTCCCAGGTGGGAAGAAAAGCTCTGACGCTCGTGATCGGCACCGGAAATTTTTCCAAACTGATCCGCGTCAATATGATTTACCGGTGACGCACCGTTTCGCGCGGCTGGGGCGCCCGTTCGGGTTCAGGCCGCCTGAGCGAGCGCGTAACGACGACAATGTTCCAGATAGCCGGCCTCGTGGCTGGCGGTCAGATGGACGACGCTGTCCCAAAGCCAGGTGGGCGCGTCGATCTCCGCGCTCGAGCGCTGGGCGATGGCCTTGGACCAGTGCGCGCGATCGCTACGATCCATCTGGCGGGCATGCGCGACGCCGACGATATAGGCGAGATAGCGCGCAGCACGGGTCGCTTCGCCGCTCGAAAACTGGTCGATCTCCAGCTTGAGATCCTGCGGCATCAGTTCGCGCAGCACCATCGGCCGGTCGAGCACCTGCGTGGCCAGCATGCGCTCGCCAAGGTTGGGCGCGAGCGCCTGCGCGCCTGCGACCACCCGCGCCGCATGGTCGGACGGCATGGCCTTGGCATCGCTCGACGGCGCAATGGCGGCGACCGCTTCCTTCAGATCGATCAAGGCATATTCCGCAGGCGACTTTTTCGTGCCGCCGATCGCAAGCAGCGCCGCGTAGCGAAGGTTTCCGAGCGAGCTGCAACCCTTTTTCCAATAGGCAGCATCGACCAGGCGCGCGCGATCGTCCGCGTCGCGTCCGCTGAGCGAAAGGATCATGGCCGTCACCGCAGACGATTCGAACAGCGCCTCGAGCGCCGACTGCTCATCATCATCCAACTTCCAAAACTTCTTGCCCAACGGAAGCCTCGGTTCCACATCGTCGAGCCGCTCATCGGCGAGATGGCGCCAGCGGCGTCCCAACGCCCGTCGGCGTACCGCGCGCACGACATTGGGCTCAAGCGCGCGATCGTCGTCCCGGTCGGCCATTGCGTGGGAATAGCCTTCCACCATCTCCTCAATCATCCGCGCTGTCGTGACGCCAGGAAGGTCTGATCCGCGTGCAGCCGTCGCTAGGCTGAGGCCGAGCCGGATGAGATCATGCGCCGGATTGCCGATCACGCTTTGATCGAGGTCGCGGATCTGGATATCGACCTTGCCACCGGCATTGCCCACGGGTCCCAGATTGCCGAGATGACAATCTCCGCAAATCCAGATCGCGGGTCCTTCGGGCAGATGCCGGGCCAAGCCAGCCTCCGCCAGCCAGTCGTAGAATTTGGCGGTGTTGCCGCGCACATAGGCGTGGGTAGACCGCGCCATCTTCAGCGCACGGCTTTGTTCGAGTTCGCGCAGACGGTTGTCGCTCATCCGGTTCATTGCTGTTCCATTGCCAGAATATGGCAGAGAAACGCGCCAAAAGAGGAAAATGGCTCATCGCCTAAGCGCTGATTGGTCAATTCCGAACAAATTTAGTTGAGGAATAAAAGTTTCACGACGATTTTTTCAAAATCAGTTATTTCAAATGAAAAAATGCGCATCTTGCAGCACTCTTCGTTTAGACAGCAAATAATTTCAATATCAAAGTAACATTATTGATTTTTAGCGCGATCGTCATTGTTTGGTCTACGACAGTGTTCGCGCAATGCCCCATGTCGACTAATGCGGTGCCGCCACCCAAGCCCGCCATATCAGCCGATATTCGATATCCAATCGGGACGTCCGCTCGCCCTTGAATCCCTCGTACGGCAGCATAAGCGCAATTGCTGGCGAAATTCTCGCGGGGGTCATGTCTAAGAACCGTTACGCCTTCGATCAGAAGTGCCGCGTCGCCGCGATCAAGGGCGCAGTCGCTGTCGAATTCTAGAGACCGATGCGCGGCTGTCGATTAATATCCTGCCTGATGCCGTTTATTCGTCTTTTGCGTGCATCCAGTTGACCTTGAAGACGGCCAAGGAAGCAGACTTTCCCGCCAATCGGCCATTTTTCGAATCTAACGAGAACGAGCAGATCACCGATACTGATCATGTGCAGTCCGTCGTTGATTCCTATCAAGATGGGGTTCGGCACAGCCGTTGACGATTTCGGCGCCGGCTATGCGGGGCTGGGCCTTCTAGCCAAGTTTCAAACCGACTATATCAAGCTTAACATGGATCTATTTCGTGGTTGGAACGCGAGCATGCTCCGCCGGCTGATCACCCGCAACCTGTGTTCGAAGACGTTGAACCCAGCCTGTCAAGTGGCCCATCTCGCTGCAAAGGCTGTTGACGCGAGAAAGCTCGAAGGTTGCGGCGAGGTGGGCGGAGGGTCGCATACGCCCTCCTCGATATAGCGCAATGCCGACTGCAGCCCGCTTCGGGAAAAGGGCTTTGGGATGACGCCATGTCCACCCGCGAAGTCATCGGGGATCTTTTTGGGATTGGCGGTGACGAAAATGATGAAGGTTTCAGGCCACCGCCTCGTAATCAGCCGGGCCACGTCGAGGCCGCTGGTTTGTCTGGCAAGCTGGACGTCCACGAAGGCGAGGTGCGGGGCAAGCGTATCGGACAGCGCCTGGACGTCAAACAGCGACGCCGCTTCCGCGACGACATGATGCCCGACATCTTCGATCATCGCCTCGATATCCATGGCGAGCAGGGCTTCGTCCTCGACGATCAGGACGGAAAGCGGCGGTTGGGGACGATGCAAGATTAGTTCTCCACGGGAAAAATGATGCGCACTTGCGTTCCCGGATTGGCCGATATCCACTCGGCACGAGCCCCCACTTGCCGCGAAAGACGCTTTATCAGGACTTGGCCCAAGCCATCGACGGTGCCCACGGCAGACATGCCCGGCCCGTCATCCTCAATAATGATGATCGCCTCACCCTCGGATTTTCGCGCCGATATGCTGAGCGTTCCCGGCCTTCCATCGGCAAAACCGTGCTTGATCGCATTCGTCACAATCTCGTTGAGGACAAGACCAAGCGCCGCCGCATTGCCTGATGGGATTTCGATCGGTTCTATGTCCGTTGCGGTCCTGATGTCATCGCGGCCGCTTGAACCGACTACGTCCGCGACCAGGTTCTCGGTGAAGGCGCCGACGTCGAATTTCGACACATCGTCCGACTGATAGAGGCGGCGGTGTACGGTAGCGAGAGCATCGATCCGCTCGAGCATCGCCTCGATCTTCGCCGTAATCGTCGGATCGTTGATGGTGCGGGCCTGCAAACGCAGCAGGGAGCCGATCATCGTGAGGTTGTTCTTCACACGATGGTCGACCTCATGCAGCAAGAGCGTCTTGGCTTCGAGCGCTTCATTGAGCTCTGCCGTTCGGCGTTCGACCTCCCGTTCGATCTCGTCATGCCGCCGGTGAATTTCCGTCTGCGCGTCGACACGCGCGGAAACATCGAGCTGGGAGGCGAAGAAAAACTGGATATTCCCGGCATCGTCGCGCACCGGGCTAAGGTACAAAGCGTTCCAGAAGGTCGAGCCGTCCTTGCGATAATTCAGGAGGTCGATCTCGATATTGGCGCCCTGGTCAATTGCGCTTTTTATTCGTGCGACAGACTGTCGGTCCGTACCTGGCCCTTGGAGAAAACGGCAATTGCGGCCGACGATTTCTTCCCGTTCGTAGCCGGTCAGGGCCTGAAACGCCTTATTGCAGAAGATGATGGGATTATCGGCCTGTGCGGGATCGGTGATGACCATCGGCATGCGCGTAGCGCGAACGGCGGCTGCGAAAGGGTCGCCCCGGCCCAGGTCATGCTTGATCGCCTCGGTCAAATGCCAGTCGTCGCGCTGCTCCACCCCATCTCCTTCCTGCGACAAAAGGCCGCGCTGCTAAAAGAGTAACCTAGGTTTTTCCCGAACGTTCCTATCGTTTCGGCTTGCAGCCAAAACTGCGCGTTTCGCGTGATCGCGGGCACTGATTTCATCTGATCGCGGGCAGCGATTTCACGGGAAGCCGGGCACCTATTTCACACGATCGCGGGCACTGATTTCGCGCGATCGCGGGCAGGCATGACCAACGAACTGCAGTTACTCCGCCTCCTGAAACACAGGAGGATTGGAATGCCGACAGGACGTTTGACCATGCGCCGTATTCGCGACGTTTTGCGATTGAAGTTTGCCCAAGGGCTGAGTGAGCGGGCGATTGCGTCCTCGCTTGGGCTTGGGAAAGGGAGTGTGGGCACGTACCTGCGGCGCGCCCGGGATGCTGGACTGGGCTGGCCCCTGCCGGAGGGGCTGGATGATGACAGCCTTGAGCTGCTGCTATTCCCGAACGCTTCAGACGTGGCCGATCCAGACCGGCCAGTTCCGGATTGGGCCGTAATTGATCAGGAACTGCGCAAGCGCGGGGTCACGCGCATGTTGCTGTGGCAGGAATACCGGGCACAGCACCCCCACGGATTTGGCTACACATGGTTTTGCACCCACTTTGACGCGTGGAAAGGCCGTGTACGGCCGAGCATGCGGCAAACGCATGTGGGCGGCGAAAAGGTGTTTGTCGACTTCTCCGGCGACACGATCGAGATCGTTGACCCGGCAACCGGTGAGGTGAAAGCGGCCAAGCTGTTCGTCGCAGCGATGGGGGCCTCAAGCTATACCTACGCCTTGGCTGTTGCCAGCGAAGGGCTGGAGGATTGGATTGCGGCCCATGTGGGGATGTTTGCCTATCTGGGCGGTGTGCCGAAGGTGGTCGTACCCGACAACCTGAAATCGGCTGTGATTAAGCCGGACCGCTATGATCCCGGCTTGAACCGGACCTATGCTGAAATGGCCGGGTACTACGGCACAGCAATCCTGCCGGCGCGCGTGCGAAAGCCAAAAGACAAGGCCAAAGTCGAGGTAGCCGTGCAAGTCGCCCAGCGCTGGATCCTGGCAAGGTTGCGCAATCGCAGGTTCTTCTCACTAGCCGAGCTGAACACTGCCATCCGGCCATTGCTCGACGAATTGAACATGCGCGTCATGCGTGACTATGGCGCCAGTCGCGCTGATTTGTTCGCCACATTGGATCGTCCGAACTTGCAGCCGCTGCCCGCCGATCCCTATGTCTTTGCGCGCTGGAAACGGGCCCGTGTCGCCCCCGATTATCACATCGAGGTAGATCGCTGCTGGTATTCTGTGCCGTTCAACTTGATCCGGCAGGACGTGGACGCGCGGGTTACTCATGCCACGGTAGAAATCTTCCATCGTGGCAAACGCGTCGCTAGCCATCTGCGCGATCCCGGACGGCGTAGTCATGTCACGGCGGCCGAGCATATGCCGTCGGCGCACCGCCGCTATGCCGAATGGTCCGCGACGCGCATTCTGAACAGCGCCGCAAAGCTGGGGCCCTCCGTGGCTGCGTTTTGCGATATCGTAATGCAGGACAGGCCGCACCCCGAACAAGGCTTCCGAACCTGCCTGGGCGTGCTGTCGTTGGCCAAAAGCTTCGAGCCCCGGCGGATCGATGCCGCATGCCGCCGGGCCGTCGCCATCAAGGCCCGATCGGTCGCATCCATCCGCTCGATCCTGAAGACCGGTCTTGATCAGGCTTTCCTGGAACCAGACCCCGAAGAGCTGCCGCTGCAACACCGCAACATCCGCGGCCAGAACTATTACCACTGACAGAGGAGATTACTGTTGCTGTCCCATCCCACTTGCGACCGTCTGGAGGCTATCGGGCTTTCCGGTATGGCAAAGGCACTTCATGAACAGCGGCGCGTTGGCGCGACGTTTGAAAGCCTCAGCTTTGAAGAAAGGCTGGGATTGCTCGTCGATCGCGAAGCTGCAGAGCGTGACGCCAAGAAGCTGGCTACGCGGTTACGTTTTGCCGCCCTGCGCCACGCGGCCTGTGTTGAAGATATCGACATGCGCAGCCCTCGCGGCATTGATGTCGCGGTGATGGCGCATCTGATCGATGGCAGCTGGATCAACCGGCACGAAAATTTGCTGATCACAGGGCCAACAGGGTTGGGCAAAAGCTGGATCGCCTGCGCACTGGGCAACAAAGCTTGCCGTGATGGTCGCCGGGTTGTCTATCATCGCGTGCCCCGCCTGTTCCAGATGTTGGCCATAGCCAAAGGCGACGGACGACATGCCCGCGTTCTCAAAGCCATCGAACGTACGGAACTGCTCATCCTTGATGATTGGGGGCTCTCAGTCCTGACGGCAACAGAGCGACGCGATCTGCTGGAAATCCTCGACGATCGACAAGGTCGGGGCTCCACCATCGTCACCAGTCAGCTTCCGGTGGATCAATGGTTCGAGGTTATCGGCGATCCCACCCTGGCAGATGCGATCCTCGACCGCCTGGTCCACAACGCTCACCGCCTAACCCTGAGCGGCGACAGCATGCGAAAAAAGATGAGCACCATGAAATTGCTTGACCAAAGCCTTCAGCCCTGACTCAATAACACCCGTTGGCCAGCCTGCCCGAGGGCGCGAAATGGCTGCCCGCGATGCCGTGAAACGCGTGCCCGAGATCGCGCGAAATCACTGCCCAACTTCCGCGAAATGCGCAGCCAAAACATCCTAATCGGGTGAAGTATCGCCATCACCTGAACCCGGCGCAGCGCTGCCTTTCATCGATGATTGACAGATGGCACAGCCTTGCCATTTGGCGCTTCACAGGCGCTCTAGTTGCGCTGCTCGTTATGCTTCCCCGCCCGAGCCTGCCGACTTGTCGCCTTCATCGATCAGATCGCGAACCTTGTTCGCGATCGCTTCAATGCCAAAGGGCTTGGTGATGACATGCATGTCCTGACCCAAGAGGCCATTGCCGACCACGGCATTTTCGGCATAGCCCGTGATGAACAATATCTTCAGTCTGGGGCGGTGCACCCGGCCGGCGTCGGCGACCTGGCGACCGTTCATTCCGCCCGGCAAGCCGACGTCGGTGATCAGGAGATCGATCCGCAGGTCGGACTGCAGCACCTTGAGCCCGCTGGGGCCGTCCGCCGCTTCGATGACATGATAACCTCCGTCGGTAAGGACATCGACGATGAGCGAGCGAACCGAGGCCTCGTCGTCGATCACGAGCACCGTTTCGCCATGGCCGCCAAGTTCAATTTGCGTCGGCTCCGGCTCCGGCGTTTCTGTGACAGCGCCCATATAGCGGGGCAGATAGAGGCACATGGTCGTGCCGGCGCCGACCTCGGAATAGATCCGGACCTGTCCCCCGGACTGGCGCACGAACCCATAGATCATCGAAAGGCCCAGGCCCGTACCTTCGCCGAGGGGCTTGGTCGTGAAGAAGGGATCGAAAGCGCGAGCGATCACCTCAGGCGTCATGCCCGTTCCGGTGTCGCTTACGCACAACGACACATATTGGCCGGGCGGCAGTTCGCGATCGCGCGCCATACGTTCATCGAGCCATTTGTTGGCCGTTTCGATCGTCAGCCGGCCACCGTCCGGCATGGCGTCCCGGGCGTTTATGCACAGATTGAGAAGAGCATTTTCGAGCTGGTAGCGATCGACCAATGTCGTCCACAGCCCGCCGGACCCGACTACCTCGATCTCCGCCGATGGGCCCACGGTACGGCGCAGCAGATCCTCCAGCCCTGCGACCAGCTGATTGATATTGACGGGCGTGGGATCGAGCGTCTGCCGCCGCGAAAAAGCGAGCAGCCGCTGCGTCAGGGCAGCGGCCCGTTTTGCCGCACCTTGTGCCGTCTCAAGGTGGCGGCTTAGCGCCTCCAGTCGGCCCTGCGAAATGCGCAGTTCCAGCAGTTCGAGATTGCCAAGGATTCCCGCCAGCAGATTGTTGAAGTCATGCGCGATGCCGCCGGTCAGCTGCCCGACCGCTTCCATCTTCTGACTCTGGCGCAAGGCCTCTTCGGCAGAGGCCAGCGCCTCGGCCGCTTCGGTCTCGGTCGTGATATCGCGTCCGAACAAATAGAGCATCCCACCCTCAGGCACCGTGGTCCATGCGAAGCGATGTTCGCTACCGTCCCGCGCCCGAAAAACGCTTTGTGATTCGACGACCTTTGCGTCGGGTTGGGCAAGCCTTCCCAATCTTCTCTTCGCGGCGTCCTGCTCCTCGGCAACATATTCCAGAATATTGCGGCCGACCGTATCGGCCTCGGTCCATCCAAGCACCTTCGTCCAGGACGGATTGACGGCGTTGATGATGCCTTCGGTCGTCGTCACGACCTTGACGATCGGGGAGATCGCCCAGATTCGTTCCCGGTCGCGGGCAAGCTGGCGTTCCCGGGTGATGTCGCGCGCGACCGCGTGGATCCGGCCTGAATCCGGCACCGCATTCCAGTCGAGCAATCGATAGTTGCCGTCCCGACAGCGATAGCGGTTCTCGAAGGACAGGGTGGTGATGCCTTGCGCCAGCTTCTCAACCTCGGTCGCCGTGCTGGGCAGATCTTCGGGATGGACAAACTCGGCCAGCACGTGGCCGATCATCTCGTCTTCCTGCCAACCCAGGAGCCGGGTGGCCGAGGGGTTGACCGATCGGATGATGCCGTCAAAATCGCAAACCAGCATGAGGTCCTGGCTCAGCGACCAGAGGCGATCGCGATCGCGCCGTTGCGCCGAGAGCGCGTCGATCGTGGCCAGCGCGCCTGCGATCTGAACGGCGATCAAGCTCGCAAAATCCCGGGTGACATCGTCGAGGATGCGGTAGGGATTGAGGCCAAGCACCAGGGCACCGATGGCTTCTGGCTCCCCTGGCTGCTCGACCGCAAGCATCAAAGCTTCGCGTGGGGGGATCTGCCATGGTCCGGTCGGCAAATCAGGCTTCAAGTTTTCAAAGGCGATCACCTTTTGCTTCTCGCCTCTTTCAATGTCGGCAACGGGCCAAAACGCTGTGTCGTCGGACCCGGGATAAGGTCTGTCGGTCAATTCGAATAAGGTCAGATCGGCGAACGGAAAGTCCCGGCCATCGTGAGCAAAAACATCATGAACTGCTTGCGTCACATCCGATCGGCGTTGCGCCTTGAGCAACGCCGCGGCCAGATCATTCAGCTGTTTGATCCGTCGTTCGCTGATGACCCTGTCGGTTTCCTCGCTGACAACGCACATCAGTCCCTCGACAGCGCCGGCGCTGCCGGTCAACGGGCTATAGGAGAATGTGTGGTAGGTTTCCTCCAGATAGCCGTTGCGCTCGAGGAGCAGCAGTAACTGCTCGTCCCAGGTCGCGACGCCATCGTTCATGACGGAGAATATGCGGTCTTTGACGTCCTCGAACACTTCCTTCCAAACCTGCGACATGGGCTGGCCGAGCGCGGTCGGATGCTTGGAACCGAGCGTTGGAATATAGGCGTCATTATAGAAGAAAGTGAGGTCCTCTCCCCAGCCGAGCCACATGTCGAAACGCGACAGAAGCATGAGCCGGAGCGACGCCTTCAGTCCGTCTGGCCATTGATCTGGCGGTCCTAATCGCGTGGCTTCCCAATCATGCGCACGCATGAAGGCGCTCATCTTGGACTCGCCAGGAAAGATGTCGGAGAGGCAGCCTGTCATATTCCCCCTACTGCTTGTCACAAGACTGCAGCTAAGCGGTAATGACTTCAGTCGCCTTAGGTTCCTGCCGATGGGACACTGGACGCTTGAGGTCTGTCGGATCGACCTGATCCGACGCAACGCTATTGCCGCCGGGCTGGGAAGACCATTGGCCGCTTATTCGACCTGTGAGCGCGCCTCCATTGCGGCGCGTAATAATTCCCGCGCCGTGATTTCCGCAGCGTCCGGGGTTAGGGCGATGGCAATCCCGTCGGGCCCGTCCAGCAGGACCTGCCCTTTTTCCGCTACGGCTTTTCCGGCGTCAGAATAAGGCTGCTGGGTCATGTCGATCTCCACCTGATAAGGAGCGAACGACACGGACCCATCAGTGTTCCGTCAAAGAATCATCGATGAAAAGATAGTCGGCGTTGAATTCGGTGAGCCGATAGAGCGCGGGTGGGTCAATAAAAGTCACTTGATGGGCTCGCACCGTCAGCAGGTCGCGCTCGCGCAATTCCCTCAGCATGCGGTTGACGTGGACGGAAGTCAGACCGCAGGCTTCGCCGAGATCAGCTTGGGTCACGGGAAGGTGGAATTGCCTGCCATCACTCATCCCAACGGCGCGCAGCTTCATCTCGATTTCGCAGAAGAAATGGCCAAGCCGCTGGATCGCATCGAGGCGGCCGAGCCGAAATATCCACTCGCGGTGCATCGCCGCGTCCAACAAGGTGCTGAACCATAGCAATTTCGCCATGCCGGGTCGCTCCGCCATGATTTCGTCTAGTCTGTTGTGGGGTACCTGGGCGATGGTGCAGGCGGTCATGGTCGCGACATCATGATCCAGGCGTTTGAGCGGATAAGCATGGAGGTCGACAAAGTCGCCCGGCACATGAACGGCGATCAACTGCCTGTACCCCTCACGGTCGTCCTTGTAGCGACACATAAAGCCATCGACGAGGTAGGTGCTCATAGATACCGGATCGCCCTCGCGTATCAGCATATGACGAGGAGAAAGCGCGCTCATTGGACCTGCCGCCTGCTCCAGGGCAGCGAGATCCGCGTCTGTCAGCTGATTGCGGCGGCGACCGAGAAGAAACTTATCGAACGTCATTAGCGCCCCCCAAGAAAACGGCGTAGCACGCAATTCATAGGGGTCTGGTTGCCCGCAGCAAGGACGTTTATCTCCGACGCCGCAGGTTATTCGGCACCATCTACGAACCGTATCACGGTCCGGCAAAAGGTATCGTTGCGGCCCGTATCTTCGAGCGGCCGGAACGAGTTATGCTCTCTTGCACTTTTCCTCGCCATGAAGAGTGTCACTTCGGATGGTGGAAGCCCGAACCGTCGGTGCGGTAGGACGGCGGCGACCTTTGTACACAGGTCGGAATCGCAAAGGCGCGCGACGGCGCAGCCTTCGCTAGGTTTGTGCTGGGTAATCCCAACCGCGCCCGTCTCGTGAAGATCGCGACCTTTAATGTGAACGGGGTCAACGGGCGGCTTCCGGTGCTGCTGCGATGGCTCGAACTGGCGCAACCGGATATAGTCTGCCTCCAGGAGCTGAAAGCGCCCGACGAACGATTTCCGGAGAGGGCGATCCGGGACCTTGGCTATGAAGCAATATGGCACGGGCAGAAGAGCTGGAACGGCGTCGCGATCCTGAGCCGTGTCGGTGAGATTCATGAGACCCGCCGGGCTCTTCCGGGCGATCTCGACGACAGCCATAGCCGCTACATCGAGGCGGCGGTCAATGGCGTGCTGATCGCAGGCCTGTACCTCCCTAACGGCAATCCGCGTCCCGGGCCCAAGTTCGATTACAAGCTTCGCTGGTTCGATCGGTTGCACGACCATCTCTCCGAGTTGGTCGGATTAGATGCGCCGGTCGTCATCGCCGGCGACTTCAATGTCATGCCGACCGATCTCGATGTCTATGCGCCCGGGCGCTGGCGCGACGATGCCTTGTTCGCGCCGGAGGTCAGAGCCGCCTATGCGCGCCTCTTGGAGCAAGGCTGGACTGACGCGCTGCGCGCGCTGCATCCCGGCGAGCCGATCTACAGCTTCTGGAAATATTGGCGGGATTCCTTTCAGCGCGATGCGGGCCTGCGGATCGATCATATCCTGCTCAACAAGCCGGCGGCGGCGCGACTGGTGGCAGCCGAAGTCGATCGGCGTCCGCGTGCTTGGCAGAAGACCAGCGATCACGCGCCCGTCTGGATCGAGCTTGCCGACAGGCCAAAGCGGACACGCAGGCCCAAGGGAGATGCATAATGGAGATCGCGACCTTCCTGCTTGCCGAGAATGACTGGGTGCCCAACAATGTCCGCCTTCCGGTCATCCTCTATCGTGGCGTCGAGAACGGGCCGTGCGAGACGATCGCCAAGGCGTTCGAGGACCGGTTTGCCCTCAATGGCTGGCCGCCCAAATGGCGCGATACGATCTTCGGCTATCACCATTATCATTCGACGTCGCATGAGGCGCTCGGAGTCGCCGCGGGGAATGCGACCCTCGAGTTGGGAGGGCCTGGCGGCCGGACGGTCGAAGTAACCGCGGGAGATGTGCTGCTCCTTCCGGTCGGTACCGGTCACCGCCGCATCAGTCAGAGCAAGGACTTCCTCGTGGTCGGCGCCTATCCCGACGGGGAGGACTGGGACATTTGTCGCTCGGCTCCGGACAATGCAGCGAGACGCCGCATTGCAACGCTGAAGGTCCCCGAGCGCGATCCGATTGGGGGTGGGGAGGGGCCGATGACAACCGCCTGGCCGTGCTGATCCGGACAATCGACTTCAATGACCCTGTGGGGAGGTAGGTCTGGAGGATAGGGAGACAGGCGCCGATCAATCTCGTTCCGGTTCGCCCTGATCGCCGTCGAGAGCGGCATACCAATGCGCATAGGGCGTCGTTCGGGCCATATGACGATTGAGGTCGGGCGCGCCATCCGTCCACCAGACCGGTCCTCGCTCGCCTAGCGCCCGTTTTGCCTCATCCACTGCAGCGTGCGCGGCATCTCCCGCCTCTTCGTCCCCCGAGCGCTTGGCAGCGCCCACCTTTCGCCGTGCCGCCATGAGGGCGCGGACGAAGGTCGCGCGCCTGTCCTCGCCGAGATCCGGGTTGGACATGCGCCAGAGCCGTCCGCGCACGACGAAATAGCGCCCGTCCGGCGTAACGGGATGGTGGCCAACGCGTCTGGCCGGATCAGCCATGCGGAATTCTCGAAGCGAGAGAAGCCTGAGCGGCTGCGCGAACCGCGAGCCAGCGATCCCGTTCAGCCACGGCATCCGGCAGGGCCCGGTGTGCTGGCACATGATCGTCGCGCACCTCGGTCAACGCCAGAATGTTCGCGACTTCGCGTTCGATGGCCGCGCCGGGACGGTGAGGAGCAAGGATTTCACGCGCGGTCTCATGGAGCAGGTCGTCGCTATCCTGAAGCCGTAGTGCGTGGCGCGGCAGGCCTGCGGCTCGCAGCAATGCGCTCAGCCATTTGCCATCCCAGGACGGTGCACTCGCGTAGAGCGCGTGACCGCTGAGCGCGACGAGCATCTGCTGGGCGACCACCCCGTGGCTCGTGCCTTCGGCGAGGAGTGTCTCCCGTTCGATGCCGTGGATCGCTTGCGCGCTTTCGTCCCAGTCGGTCCAGCCTGCGGCCGGTTTGATGAGATAGGACGTGGTGCGCCCGTCTTCGAACACCCAGGCGACCTCGATCGGATAGCTGTGTTTGCCAAGCGACGAGGCTTCGAGGTCTAGAAAGACGATCATCGTCTCAAAACCACTGCGCGGGCCAGCACGTTCCGGAGCCGCGGATCGGGTTCGCCGGGCAGAAGCGCGGCGTGGGGAGATTCCAATGAATTTACGTTGGGACGAAGCCGATGACGACATGGCGCGTTGGGCAGCTGAAGGAGACTGTCATGGCCCCCGAAGACGAAAATGACCGCCCGTTTCCCGCGCCCGAGCAGGACGAGGGAAATCCGCCCGAGCCGGAAAAAGGCTCGCCCGTCCCGAGTGACCTCGAACTGGAGGAGTTGGACAAGGAGATCGAGGCGGAAGGCAATCCCGCCGATGACGAAAACGAGAATGGTCTTGCGGCCGAGACCAATGTCGAGCCTGGAAGCTAGATCAGCATTCATAGTGACGAAGATCGGCAGCGGGCGCACCGACCGATTTCAACAACCTTAGTTTCGAGGAGCACGATATGTCAGAAAGAACAGTAAGAGACCTCGCCGAGAAGATGAAGGATATCGACTTCGCAATGCTCTCGACCCACGGTCCGGGCGGCACCATCGGGTCGCGGCCGATGAGCAATAATCGCGACGTCGACTATGACGGCGATAGCTGGTTCTTCACGACCGACGATACCCAGATGGTTGCGGACATCGCCAGCGACCCCAAGGTCGGCCTGAGTTTTCAGGGAAAAGCCGGCATGCTGGGGCTTCGGCCCTTCTTCATCGCCATCGAAGGGCAGGCGGAGCTGATCCGCGACAAGGCCAGCTTCGAGGCGCACTGGACCAAGGATCTTGATCGCTGGTTCAAGCAGGGCGCCGATACGCCAGGTCTCGTGCTGATCAAGGTCCACGCCACCAGCGCACATTATTGGGACGGCGAGGAGGAAGGCGAAGTCCTGATCGACCGCAGCGCGTTCGTCGGCGGACCCTGATCATCTGACGGTGCCACGGACCCGTTGCGGGCCATTACCGTAACTGGCTGTCCTTGCTGCCGCGGCGATTGATGCCCGAATAGGTGGGGCGTTTGTCGCGTCCTTCCTGACAAGCAACGCAGGTACGTGCGCCAGGCAGGGCGCGGCGTCGGGCTTGCGGAATGGGCTCGCCACAATCCTCGCAATCCACGAGGCCCGGCCCCGAGGGCAGGCGCGCTCGTGCGCTCGCCAGAGCGTCCTTCACGCTGTCGTCGATCTGATCCTGAACCGCGCCATCGGGCGCCCAGCCATTGGCCATGTTTGCAACTCTCGCGAAACTCCTGCTCACCGCCGATATAGGGCGCGGGCACTCTCATTTCATCGGGTGCCGTCAGGGCGGGGCACTCCTGCCATGCCACCATTGGTCCTGAGCTGGCGCACGATCCCGTTATAGGAGGCATGCAATCCCTGGCTTCGGCCGATCTCGTCGTCCGATCCCGCACATTCCCAGAATGTCACCAGCCATTCGTCGGCGCAAAGGCCGCGCAGTACCCACAGGGCAAGGGCGACGCCGCGCGTCTGCGCCTTGCGCTTGTCCGCCGCCGCCTCGCGCAGCACGTTAAGTGCGCGTTCGACCGTGCCGCCGGTCCGCGCGTTCGCGTCAATGGAAGTCATGGCTGCGGATACGCACGATCTCTTCTCGTTCGGCGGCCGTACCGAATGGCGCCGACGCCAATGTTCGGCCGCGCGGTATGCCCGGATCGCGCGGGTCGGGTCCGCCCCCATGGGTCGCACCATCGCCGCGTCCCGGCATGACGCTGAAATCCATGCGTCCGATGGAGCGCAGCATATCGTCATGATCGGTGATGCGGTCGCAGATGATATGGATGACCTCGCCTTCCTTCTGGAGGCGCCCCCGCATCGCGATCATCGAGGCGGACATGACCTGGCGGCGGTAGATCTCGAAGCGGTCAGGCCAGAGGATGCCTTGCGCCACCCCCGTCTCATCCTCGATCGTTACGAACAGAACGCCCTTGGCCGAGCCCGGCCGCTGGCGGACAAGGATCACGCCGGCGACCTCGACATTGCGGCCTTCGCGCACGGTCGTAAGATCCGCGCATCTGACGATACGCATCTCGTCCAGTCGGGCGCGCAGGAATTGCAGCGGATGGCCGCGCAGCGAGAGCTGCAACGCCCGATAATCCTCGACCACCTCACGGCCCGCCGTCATCTTGGCAAGCGTCACGTCCGGTTCCAGGCCTTCGGGCGAGAAGCCTTGCTCCCGCGCGTCGGCCGCCGCGAACAGCGGCAGCGGCGCTTCGCCCAGGCCTTTGACCTTCCAAAGCCCCTGGCGCCGGTCATGGGCAAGGCATTGGAAAGCATCGGCCTCGGCCAGCCGCTCGATCGCGGCGCGCGGCACGCCGGCCCGGCGCCACACCTCCTCGATGCTCTCATAGGGAGCGGGGCCGCGCGCCGCGACGATCGCCGCGCCATGGATGTTGGCAAGGCCGCGCACCTGCCGGAGGCCGAGACGGACCGCCTTGTATCGGCCTCTAGTCTCCTCGAGCGAGCAGTCCCAATGGCTGTGATTGATCGAGACGGGCCTGACTTCGACGCCATGGTTGCGCGCATCGCGCACGATCTGCGCGGGCGCATAGAAGCCCATGGGCTGGGCGTTCAGAAGCGCAGCGCAGAAGACGTCGGGATGATGATGTTTCATCCAGCAGGACGCGTAAGCGATCTTGGCGAAGGAGGCCGCGTGGCTTTCGGGAAAGCCGTAGGAGCCAAACCCCTCGATCTGCTTGAACGTGCGCTCGGCAAAGTCCTTGGGATAGCCGCGCGCGACCATTCCGCCCACGAGCTTGTCGTAGAAGTGGCTGACGCCGCCGGTGAGCTTGAAAGTTGCCATGGCGCGGCGAAGCTGGTCGGCCTCCTGCGGGCTGAACCCCGCGCCCACGATCGCGACCTTCATCGCCTGCTCCTGGAACAGCGGCACGCCCAATGTCTTTTCGAGCACGGCGCGCAGTTCCGGCTTGGGATATTCGGGATTTTCCTTCCCCTCGCGCCGGCGAAGATAGGGATGGACCATGTCGCCCTGGATCGGCCCGGGGCGCACGATCGCGACTTCGATCACGAGATCGTAAAATTCCCGCGGCTTCATGCGCGGCAGCATCGACATCTGCGCGCGGCTCTCGATCTGGAAGGTGCCGAGCGTGTCGGCCTTCTGGATCATGGCGTAAACGTCGGGGTCATCGTCCTGGAGATCCGCCATCGTGACGCGGATGCCCTTGTCCTGTTCCAGAAGGTTGAACGCGCGGTTCATGCAGCCGAGCATGCCAAGCCCCAGCACATCGACCTTCATGAACTTCAAGGCGTCGATATCGTCCTTGTCCCATTCGATGATTTGCCGGTCTTCCATCCGCGCGGGCTCGATCGGCACGAGATCGTCGAGCCGATTCTGCGTCAGTACGAAGCCGCCGGGATGCTGCGAGAGATGGCGTGGCGTGCCGATCAGCTGGCGCGCCAGGTCCAGGGTGAGCTTCAGGCGATGATCCTCGGCGTTGAGATTGAGGCTCTCGATCTGCTCTTGCGGAATGCCATCCATGCTCCAACCCCAGACCAGACCCGTCAGCATCTTGGTCAAGTCGCGCGGGAGCCCGAGCGCCTTGCCGACCTCGGCGACGGCGCCGCGCGTGCGATAGCGGGTGACGACGGCGGTCAGGGCCGAGTGGTCGCGACCATAGGTCTCGTAAATCCACTGGATGATCTCCTCGCGGCGCTCATGCTCGAAATCGACGTCGACATCGGGCGGTTCGCGCCGCTCGCCCGAGACGAACCGTTCGAACAGCAGCTCATGCTGGATCGGATCGATCGACGTGACGCCCAGCAGATAGCACACGCAACTATTGGCAGCCGATCCACGCCCCTGGCACAGGATACCGCGTCGCCGGCTCTCGGCGACGATCGCATTGACCGTCAGGAAATAGGGCGCATAGCCGAGCCGTTCGATGAGGCCGAGCTCATGGTCGATCTGGTCGCGATAGCGCTTGGGGACGCCGTCGGGGAATTTGACCTCGGCCGCCTGTCTCGTAAGCGCAGCGAGAGCCTGCTGGGCGGTTCGCCCTTCCATCACCTCCTCATAGGGATATTGATATTGGATTTCGCCAAGATCGAAGGTGCATTGCGCAGCGATGGCGGCGCTGGCTGCGATCGCGTCGGGGAAAGCGGCGAAACGGCGTTCCATCTCCGCGGGCGATTTCAAGTCACGATCCATGAACCGCTCGCGGCGGAAACCCAGCTCGTCGATGGTGCACTTCTCGCGGATCGCGCTCATCACGTCCTGCAGCGGACGTCGTTCGGCGCTGTGATAGAGGATGTCGCCGGTCGCAACCGACCGTACGCCGCTTACGCGCGCAAGGACATCGAGCCGGTGCAGCCTCTCGGCATCGTCCGGACGACGGCGCAGCGACAGCGCG
This sequence comes from Sphingomonas bisphenolicum, assembly GCF_024349785.1. Taxonomy (NCBI): domain Bacteria; kingdom Pseudomonadati; phylum Pseudomonadota; class Alphaproteobacteria; order Sphingomonadales; family Sphingomonadaceae; genus Sphingomonas; species Sphingomonas bisphenolicum. The sequence goes on along the minus strand of NZ_AP018817.1, from coordinate 3,126,802 downwards.
CAAAAGCCACGCGGCCCGAATATATCGCACAGGTCGCGAAGATGGCTGCCCGTGATGTCGCCGGGCATATCGGGTACCAGGATGCCGACCATATCTTCAGAATGGGCAGCGACGTCCGCCCATTCGAGCAGGCATTTGCCCTTGCCGCCGCGTTTCTTGCCGATCGAGAGGAGCCGCGTCAGCCGCGACCAGGCCGGGCGCGATCGAGGATAGAGGAGCAGCGCGCGACCATCGACCAGATCGACCCGGCTCCCCGCGATCATCCGGACCCCGGTCGCCTTCTGGCCATCCCATCCGCGCACGACGCCCGCGACCGTTCCCCAATCCGCCAGGCCCATCGCGGAATGTCCACGAAGCGCCGCGGCGGCGAACAGCTCCTCGGGCGAGGACGCGCCGCGCAGGAACGAGAAATGGCTCGTCACCTGAAGTTCGACATAGGACGTTTGCGGCGCTGCCATCAGCCGAACATTCCGTGCATATACCAGCTGAGGTCGCCGGTCTCAGCCTCGACGCCGTCGCCGCGGCGAAACAGCCAGAAGCGCGCGCCGCCTTCCGCCTCCACCCGAAAATAATCGCGCACCGCCCACATTTCCTGAGGCGATCGCCACCACTCGCCATGGATGCGCTCGGGCCCGTCGCCGGCGACGACGCGGTAGCTTTGACCGCGCCAGACAAAGCGGCGCGGCGGATGATCGGGCAGGAGCGCAACGACATTGGCAAGCGGCTCGGGGCGCTTGAGCAACCGCACCGGGCGTTTCCAGCCCGGCCATCCGGTGGGCGTGGCGAGCGGCGACACGCGCCGCATCGCCCGTTCGGGCACGTCGCTCTCGCGCGATGAGAGTCGGAACAGCGCCGACACGCCCGCGCGCGTGCCGAGCTGGTCGACGAGCGGCGCTATGTCGCGGGTCTTGCCCGAGCTCTCGAGAAGCGCGCCCGCGGCCTGGGCGCCGAGCGGCTCATGATAGGGAACGGCAAGGTGCATCGCCTCGATGCCAAGGCCGGGGTCGAGTTCGCTGATCTTAAGCGCGAACATGCGCTTCAAATGCCGCTCGTCGCGCGTCGCCCGGGAGGCGCCGATGCCAAGGCGTTGCGCTTCGCCGTCGACCCGGTTGGCGATGAGCAGAACCGCACGTGCGCCAAGCCCGCGCGTGCGGAGCAGGACCACGAGATCGTCGACAAGGTCGGTGATCACCTGGGCGATGCTTTCGGGCGTGCCGATAGGTTCGAGCAGATGGCGTGTCACCCGCGGCGCCTCGGCGGGCACGACCGGGACGATTGGCTCGGCGAGACTGCCTCTTGCCTGGTCGAGGCGATCGACCGTCGCAAGACCAAGCCGGCGCGCGAGCGGGCCGCGCGGCATGGGATAGAGATCGGCGATGCGCTCCAACCCGAAACGGGCCGCCGCGACCAGGGCTTCGGGTTCGAGCCGGAGCGCGGCGAGCGGAAGGTCGGCGATCGCCTGGGCCTCTTCGCCGGGCGCCAGCAAGGTTATCGGGCGGCCGCCGAACCGCGCCAGCGCATGCGCGGCGCCGGGCGTCCCAGCAACCGCGATCCGGGCCGTGAAACCCAGGCGCTTCAAGAAAGCGAGCAGCCGCCGGCAGAAATGATCTTCGCCCCCGAACAGGTGCGTCGTGCCGCTGAGATCGAACCACAGCCCGTCGAGCCCCGATACGCTCGCCGTCGGCGTCCATTGCCGCGCCGCGTGAAGGGCAAGCCGGTCGAGCCAGGCGCGATCGGCGTCCGGCTCGGCGTCGCGGACGTCGAGATCGGCAACCAGCGCACGGGCATGAGCGGCAGCCATGCCGGGCAGCAGGCCAAGTTCGAGCGCGCGCGGGGAGGCGGCCGTGATGATATCTTTCTGACCGCTCCGGGTGACGAGCACGGTCGGCGTGCCCCACCATGCCGCCCAACTCGGCGCAGCGGCCAGCGTGCCGCTGTGCCCGTCGTCTGATCGCATCGCTTTGAAGGGATGTTCTGCATGCTCACTGCGCCTGCCCATCTCGCGCATTGTCGGCCTTTGATGGGCCGGCAAGGCCTCCATGTCGGACCGCGATGGCCGACGTCCCAGCGCGCCGTCCCGCGCCCAGCGCGCGCCGGGGCGCCAGCCGCCACCGCGCGGGACGGAGCAGGCGCCCGGATCATCGTCGATCGGCTCTGGAAAGCGCAGCGCGTTCGCCGGCGGCGCCTCAGGCAGCGTTGCTGGCCGCTCGTTCCCGCGCAATCGCTCGATCGGCAATTGCGGCAGGAAGAGCGAGGCGACCCTTTGCATCGCAGGCCTCCAGCTCGAGAGAAAAGGGATCGCCGTTCCGCTGCCGGACAAGCTCGACCTGCCAGCGCGGCCGCCCAACCCCGGGCCAAGACAGGCGCTCGGACGCGAGGCAGCCGATCCGCCAGCGCGTCATGGCCGAGGAGGGCAGGGAGAGCGGACAGCGGTCGCGCGATCGATGCCGCCGATAGAGCAGCATCGGTGTCTGTCCGTCGGAAGCGGCGAGCTGCAGCCGGCGCGTCGCGGTCATGTCGGCGGCCTTCACCTCCGCGATCACGCAGGCCATGGCGCCATAACGCAGAGCATCTTCGGCCATCGCCAGCACCACGCTGTCCTTGTGGCCTTGCGCATAGAGGATCTGGCCGGGATCAAGCCCCACTTGCTCGAGACCCGGCGCATAGAGATCGAACGCCGTCATGGCCCAGAAGACGTCGCTCGTCGCCTTGGCGGCAAAGCGTGCCGCTATGCCGGCCGCGAAAAGGGTGGCGGCCGCGTCATCGCTCAATGTTGCCGAGGCAGCGGCGATCTCATGGAGACCGGTACCGTCAAGTCCGCCATCGGCGAGTCGTGCGTCTATTTGAGGCAGACCAAAGTCCAGCGCAGGCCCACGCGCAGCCCGCGCCCGCACCAGATCCGCGCGCAGCGCGGACAGGTCGGCCTGGAATGACGGCGTAGCGGAGGGCAGGGCGATAGACATGAAGGGCACGACTCAAATGTTCCCTTTATGTTCCACCTCTCATCGTTTGGGGTCAAGTGGGGCCCGGGCTATTTTGGTAAGCGAACAAAAGCGGTGGAACCAGCCGCTGTCCAACGGGTTTAGCCGATTCTGGACGCGACGCCCCCCGTTCGTCGCGCCGGCTCCCATAGAGGCCTTGTCGGTTTGAACCGGCGAGGCCTTTTTGCTGTTCGACCTGGAATGGCTTCAGCATTACTGCTCGAGGAGCCTTAGCGTAGCGTCGTCGCGCTCGCCGTCATACCATCGCTCGATCGCGGCAGCCAAAAGCGGGCTAGGGCGAGCCTGCTCGAACAGCGTCAGAGAGGAGCGCAACTTCATGGCGTCCACCAACCCCATCACCGCCACGGGATCTCTGGTCGACAGCCCCTGCAGCGCCTCCACGCAGGCGCGATAGCGCGCACCGAGCACCGGGTGAGCGTCATAGGCCCGTGCTTCGCCGAGCGAGACGATGCCGTAAAATTGAGCAATCGGACTGCGGCCAAGCGCCTTGAGCTGTGGAAAGATGAACCACATCCAATGCGATCGCTTCGACCCGGCGCGCAATTCGGCGAGGGCTCGGGGATAGACCTCTTCCTGGGCCGCAACGAAACGGTCGAGGCCTTCCTTTGGCCAGTCATAGCAGCGATGCCTGTGCGGGCGGCGCGCCATGCACCTGTGTGACGGGAAGGCTGCCCTTGGGCAGCCAATGCAGAATATCTTTGGCCGGCACCGCAGGGTCGAGCCAGTCAGCCCATTGATCCCGTCGCAGGGGGATGATCTGCCGATGATGATAGGGCGAGACGTCGGGACCCGCATCCATCGTCAGCATCGTGAAGGCCTCGCCGGCCGCGTCGGCGCGCCAGATGCCCGCGATGCAGAACCAGTCATGATCCTTCATCGTGAACAGCCATTTATCCAGCCGCTTCTGCTTGGGATCGGCGGGATCGGTGAACTCATAGAAGCCGTCGGCGAGGATGAGGCAGCGATGCGAGGCAAAGGTTCGACCCTCGGAGCGGAAATTATAGACCGGGCGGCCGTTCTGGCCGGGCCAGCTCCAGCGCCGACTGACGAGTTCCCCTATTCCGCGCTCCCCCTCGACCGACCGGACGATGGGGCCCATGTCGGTGATCTTCACATCCTCGCGCGCGGCGACGTTGGGCGCTCCTTCCGGCATCTTGATCTTAATCTTGAGATCCGCAAAGTCTTCGACGATCGATGCGATATCTATGAGCAGGCGATAGTCGTTACACATGTTGGTGGTCCTTGTCCGCCCTTGTCCGAAACGCTTGTTCCTTGTATGTTCCTTTTCATGGACTCGAAAGCCACCCCCTTTGATACCGAGGCGCCGCTCGACGATCGCCGGGCCATCATCCGGCGACACCCCGAGGATCCAAGCGAAATCGAGATGGTGGAGGCGACATGGGGTTCAAACCCCCAGTTCGCCGATGGAGTTTCTTATCGGTTCGCGCGCGCGGAAGGACGGCGCTTTCCTGCCCAGCGTTGCCTGATCCCGGCTTCGGAATTCCATATCCGCAACGACGAGCGCCGGTTTCGCGTGACGCTCGACGGCGGCAATTTCTTCTATCTCGCCGGCATATGGGAGCCGGCGATCGGCGAGTGGCCGCTCAGCTACCGCGTCATCACGGTGGACGCGAACCCGGAAGTGATGCGCTATCAGGAACGGCAGGGCGCCATCATTCATCGCCGGCAGGTCATGCAATGGCTGGATTTCACGGTTCCCGAGATCGATTTGCTGCAAACGCCGCCTGCCCGCAGTTTCCTGATCGAAGAGATCAATCCCAAGCCGGTGCAAACGTCTCTGGCGCTCTGATCCATCATGTCGATGCTTCCACTCTTTTCCGGTAATGATCAGGCCGAGTTGTTCGGCGCGGCTGTGCTGCCGGGCTTCGCCAGCGCCGACGCCTTCCTATCCGTTGCCGAGGAACGCGCGCTGATCGCGCGCATCGACCATACGGACCTTTCGCCCTTCCGTTTCCAGCAATGGACGGGAAAGCGGCTCACCCATAGCTATGGCTGGAGCTATGATTTCGAAAATGGCCGCTTCGCGCCTGCCGATCCGATACCGGACTGGTTGTTGCCGATCAAAGCGCGCGCCGAGGCGTTCGCAGGGCTCGCGCCGGGGGAACTCGTGCAAGCTTTGTTGATCCGCTATGATCCCGGCGCCGGCATTGGCTGGCACAAGGACAGGCCGGTGTTCGAGCATGTCGTGGGCATTTCGCTTGGAATGCCTGCGACGATGCGGTTTCGCCGACGGGCGGATGGTGCTTTCAAGCGTTCCAATGCGTCGTTGGCGCCGCGGACCATCTATCATCTCTCCGGAGCGGCGCGGCACGCTTGGGAACATAGCATCGTTGAGATGGCCGAAACCCGATGGTCGATAACATTTCGGAGCCTGGCGCTGAAATGAGCCGATAAAGCCTCTATCGGTTCATCCGCCGTCCAGCCCGCGTCGCGCATCGCACCTCGTCACCTGTGTGCCGTCACGACTGCCCGCTTGTTCAACAAAGCCCGATCATGGGCCGGGCATTGGCATGACGCGTCGAAACAAGGCAGTGCAATCCGCATCGATCGCTTTTGGGCCATGGTCGCCGGCAATGGCGCGGCCAATCGCTTTGATGATCGTCCCCGGCGATTTTGCCTTCTTTGGTATCAAGATCCTGGGTTCGCGGATCGTGCCGGCAAGGCTGATCGTCCCGTCATACCGAAGTGCGGCCTTTCCCTTGGGCGCGCCGGTCAGGCGAATGTCCAGACGTTCGTCGGGAAAGGCAATGTTGCCGCCGCCGCGGGTCTGGCTGATGGCGGTGTCGGCAATCAGGCGATCGACGATGCCCTGGCCATGGCGCATGTCGAGCCGCAGGACAGCGCAACGCAGCTGCGATCGCCCGTCATGGTCACCCAGCAGTCCCTTGCCGATGTCGAAGCCCATCAGGGCTGCGACCTTCTCGGGCAGGGGGCCGGACCGCGCGGCCATGCCGATATGGCCATCCGACATGCCGACCGCCTCGCGGATGGTGTCGCCGACGCCGGTCAGCCTTACGCTGGCATCGACGCGGCCGTCGATGTCGCGGCTTCCTCCACCTGCCAGCGCGGCGATCCGGCTGTCCTGCAGGTCGAGCGAGAGACGGACAGTCGGTTTTTTCTGACCCGCGCGCTGATCGACGGTGGCATTGCCCACGATCACGCCTTTAGTCAGACCGATACGCAACGGATCGATCGTAAGAATGCGGTTGTCGAGCGTCAGGACGCCGGTAATGTTGGCGATGGACGATGGGCGCCGACCGCCCAAGACCTGATCGACCCGGACGGCAATGCGGCCGTCCGTCTTGTCGATCTTGGCGATATTGACCCGGGTATTGGGGACGAGCCGCAGACCTTGGGCGCGCTCGAGGGCCTGCGCCCTGGCATTGCCGCTGTCGCTGGCGAGATCCTCGAAATCAAGCCGGCTGAAATGGACTGCGCCGTCGAGCTTCGTGCGGCCATCGGCCTTCGTTGCGGTCAGATGTCCGTCGAGCACGCTCTGCCCGATTGTGCCCCACAGCGTCTTGATCGTCCAGCGGTCGTCGCGGTGAAGCACCTCCGCCCGAAGATCGACGTCCCGCGTGCCAAACAGACCGGCCTCGATGATCCGGTCCACCCGCTTAAGGTCATCGGCCTGGGCGCGAAGAGAGAAGGCCATGTCGTTCGTCCGTAGGGGCCCCGCCATAGTGCCGCGCGCCCGAAGGCGCAGCGCGCTGCCGTCGATCCGTGCTTCGAACGGCCAGCGGCGCCCCTGTGTCATGGGCGCGCCCTTCAGCGCCACGGTAACGGGCGCGCCATCGATGGTTCCGCTGCCACGGGCGGTCAGGCCGGTCGCCGGATCGATGGTTATGGCGAGCAACAGGCTGCGCTTCTGGATGGCGTCCCGGTACCGCAGCGTCGCGTCGGAGACCTGTGCGATCGACATGCCCCGTGACGAGCGTCCGTCGCTATCGTCTGGCTTGCGCCAGTTCTCTCGGCCTTCGGCGTTGCGGATCAGGTCAAGCTTAACCCCCGTCGCCGACAGAAGGTCAGCATCGACCCGTCCGATCAGCAGCGACAGCGGGTATAGTCGTATCCGGACAAGGCGCGCCGAAGCCATGGTGCCGGCTCCGGCCCATCCGGGTTGCGCTACGGTGACGTCGGTCACATGAACGACCGGACGGAACGAGAAAATCTCTTCCCGCGCCAGCATACCGATCCGCACCGGGCTGCCGATCTTCGCGCTCATATGGTGCTCGATGCTGTCCTTGAACCAGGACAGGGGAAATGCCGCGACCATCAGCAGAAGGACAATGGCGAGCCCAGCGGCCGCAGCGAAAAAGATTCGCGCACGGCGCGGCAGGGTAGAGATCATCGCTTTGGGACGAGCGGTGCGACATTATGTTCCGCAAGACACGGGCAGGCGGAAACTTATCCGCTGCAACCCGCCGGTCAGGCCGCGAGCGCCATCAGGCCCTGGGCTGAAGGGCGCGCGCTTTGCTGATGCTGGATTTGGTCGAGATATGAGAAAATGCTGACGACAGCGTCCTGCGCATCATCGAAATCGCTACGTTTCATGTCCAGAATGCCACCGCTCAGGATTTGCTCGAGCGCTGCCCTGGCGCGCGCTACACGGCTCTTCACCGTGCCGATGGCAACGCCGGTGATCTGCGCGGTCTCTTCATAGGAAATGCCGCCTGCGCCGACCAGGATTAGAGCTTCGCGCTGTGGTTCGGGGAGCTGTGTGAGCGCGCGCATCAGGTCGCGCAACTCGACACAGCTGTCCTGCGATGCAGGCGCGGCCAGCAGGCGGTCCGCGACCAGTTCGTCCCAGTCGCCAGTGAAGCGGTAGCGCCGTGTCAGGCTGAAATAATGGTTGCGCAGGATCGTGAAGGACCAGGCGCGAAAATTTGTGTCGGCGGCATAGCGGGTACGCGCTGCCCAGCTCTTCAGCATCGTTTCCTGCACCAGATCGTCGGCCAGGTCCGGATTGCCGCACAGGCTGCGTGCGAAGGCGCGTAGTTGCGGGAGGACCTTGGTCAGTTCCTTCTTGAACGCCTCATCGGAAAGGCGGACCGGCTCGCGCTCGACAGGCATCGCGTCAGACATGAATATTCCCTTTTTTGCCGGTATGTGCATAAGAACATTTCGGATGAGTATCGGTTCCGTCGAGGCGAGGCCCAGGCAAGCCGGGGCAGGGCGGGATTGAAGGAACCTGCTCGAGACGTTCGCATCGACAGGCTTCGCGAAGGCTGGAGCTTAAAAGCCTGTGAGAATCATCCGCAAAAGTACCCGAACCTTCATTGGCGCGTTGTGCGGGAAGAGGCAGGGTGATCTTGCCTTGGCTCCAACGTAAGGGCATGATCATGGCCGACAAGACTGTAGACGCCATTGCGCTCCTCAAAGCTGATCATCGCGCCGTCGAGGCGTTGTTCGAGAAGTTCGAAGCGACCAATTCTAAGTCGAAGCAGAAGGCTGTCGCGACCGAAATCTGCACCGAACTCGTCATTCATACGATGATCGAGGAGGAGCTTTTCTATCCTGCGCTCAAGGGCAAGATCGAAGCAGACCTTCTTGATGAGTCTTATGTGGAGCATGACGGCGCCAAGCTGCTCATCGGGCAGATCGTCGCCGGCGAACCCGAGGAGGACTTCTACGAAGCCAAGGTGACAGTCCTTTCCGAAGAGATCAAGCATCACGTCAAGGAAGAGGAGAGGCCGAAGGAGGGCATGTTCGCTCAGGCTCGCGCCACGGACGTCGACCTCGTGGCCCTTGGCGCGGCCATGGCCGCGCGCAAGGAGGAGCTTAAGGCACAGTTCAAGGGCAACGGCCTTCCGACGCCGACCGCGCGCACACTAAAGCCCGTGAAAATCGCGCTGGGCGAACCCGTCGCCTGATCGCACATCGCGCAGCGGCCGCGCTCAAGGCGGCTGCTGTGCGAGCAAGCATGACTATGCGCGAAGGGCCATTGGAGACCCATATGATCGATCCCTTTATCGCCTGGTCGCGCATGATGGCGGCAGGCATCGATATGCAGGCTACCTGGATGCGCGGCGCCGAAACGCTTCAAGCATCGCATTCTGTCATCGGGGCGCGAACTGGCATGATGCGCGACGCGGCGCTTTTCCCCTTCAAGACCGACTATGAAGAATTAGGCCGAATGGTGCCTGAAAAGGTCGAGGCCTTTGCAAGCAGTGCGCAAACGGTGATGCGCGAGACGTTGGCGATGCAGGGCGCCTGGGCCACCCAAATGCAGCGGATCGGTTTGATGATGGTATCTGGCCGCATGCCGACCTTCGCTGAAACCACGACATTGGCGACGCAAACCGCAAATTATTCCCTTGGCGTTATGACAGCAAGGGCCCGGCTCGGCAAAGGTGCACTCTCGCCCGTGCATCGCGCCGCAACCGGCAATGCGAGGCGGCTGGGCAAAACGAAAAAGAAATGAGCTGCGCTGCGATCTAAAGGGAAGCGGCGCCGCCGCGCGCATGGAGCTGGACATTCTCTTAGGCGCTCCGGCGCCAGAGGCTTTTTTCTGACCATAGGTCAGTCATAGGTAAGTGGTGATGAGACGATTCCGTCAACCAGCCGCTCTAGGGCTTGATGAGGTGGCGGTGGGCTGGTCCTCCTGGCAGCGGAGCCCCAGCAATGATCCTAGGCTGATCCATCGGCCAACTCCGCTCACGACAATATTGTCCCTGACGCAACCATATCGACGGGTGATCCAAAGGCGGAGACGTGCAGCCCATCCCGTCGGGTGACGTCGCCTCTGCGAGATGGTCCGGATTTCGGAGCTGTTCCGCTGGTTCGGCCGGATCGCCGATGCGATTGAGGGAAGGTTTCCAAGACCGTTCATGGCGGTGCATCGTCGTCCGGAGAATCTGCGATAGGGGCGTTCAAGATTCTGTCCCGCCTCGTGCGGATGATGTTCGACACGCAGCTGAGCGTGCGGAAAGAGGCCATGCTGGTAATCGCCGGCGAAAGCCTTACGATCCTTCTGTCCGTTGCAGCTCCCTATCTTCTCAAGCTTGCCGTCGATCTGCTCAGCCAAACCAGGGATCATTCCGCGGCTGATCTGCATCCTCCTCCTCTTCGCCCTCGCGACCGGTGTAACCGGAGCACTGGCTGGCGTGCGGCATCATGCCACGACGCGCATCGTCGAGGCGCTTGCCGGCCATATCACAGTTGCCACGTTACGTGGTCAGGTGCCGCGCCTGGCAAATACCGGCGACGATGGCGGTCCGCTTTTCGGGCAGATCGAGCGGTTGCCCTACAATCTTCAGCTGCTCATCGACGGGATATTATGGCAGGTCGTCCCGCTCGCTGTGCAGATGATCATCTCGCTTTGCGTCATCACGGCCCTTGTGCCCTGGCCCTATGCGCTAGCGATCGGCCTGATCATAAGCGCTTATATGGCGGCATCGATCATCGGGGCGGATCGATACCATGAGCAGGCCGAAGCGACGAACGAGACGGCTGGGAGGCTGACGGCGCTCGTGGGTGACATCCTGCGCTATCCGTCCAGAGCAGCGTTCAACGGCAATGTGCCTGGAGAACTGACGAGCGTCGTGCATCTTTCCAACAGGCGCCTGCGCGAGGCCAGCAGAGGCGCGCGATCGCTCGTGACAATGACTATCGTCCAGTCGTCCTTGCTGGTCCTGGGCCTTGCCGCGTTGCTCGTTCTCGCGGCGCTCGACGTTCTTCAGCATCGGTTGAGCCTCGGGGATTTCGTGCTGCTGCACGCCTTCATTCTCCGCCTCACGCTGCCCCTGGGGGGCTTTGGTTTCTTGGTGCATCAGGCCGGACGCTCCTATGCGCAGACACGCGACATCCTCCTCCTACGGGAGCCGGTCAGGCTCGAGACCTCCTCGTCCGTGCCAAGGCCGGGACCAGCGGCTGTCCATCTTGAAGGCCTAAGCTTTCGCTATGGGGACGGGCCGCTCATCATCAAGAAAGTGAGCGGCTCGATCGTCGCCGGTGGTCTTACCGTGCTTGTCGGCCCCAACGGTTCTGGCAAATCGACCCTTGCGCGTTTGATGGCGGGGCTGCTCGATCCGACCGAGGGCAGGGTCTGGGTCGGTCAGGAGTGCCTCTCAAATATTTCGCCCGAGCTGCGCCATCGGCATATCCTCTATGTTCCGCAACAGATTGGGCTATTCAACCGTCCGTTGCGCGACAATGGTCTTTACCCGCCGACGAGGCTCGACGACGCGCAACTGCTCGATCGCCTCCAGGCTTTGCGCTTCTACGCCGACGAGCGCGTGCCCGACCTCGATCTTACGGTCGGCGATCGGGGTCAGGCCTTGTCAGGCGGACAGATTCAAAAGCTCGAAATAGCACGGCTCACGGGCGTGGAAACGCCGGCCATCATTCTCGATGAGACCAGCTCGGACCTAGACCCGGCGAGCGAACTCGCCGTCATCGAGATGCTGCGTGTCAATCGGCGTGCAAACGGGACCCCCTATCGGCGCGCAAAAGGGACCCCATTTCAAGATGGCGCAAGGTTGATCTGACGCGCTCTCCTGCGCTGCGCGCGGCGTAGGGAGGGCGTAGCCCGACCGAAGGCGCGCGCAGCGCAAAGCATCTTTTAATTGAGGGCCGATGGGGAGGATCAGCTCCGGTTTTTGAAGCGCCAGCTGTCATTGCCGGTCTCGACTATGTCGCAATGATGGGTGACGCGATCCAGGAGCGCGGTGGTCATCTTGGGATCACCGAACACGGTGGGCCACTCCCCGAAGGCGAGGTTGGTGGTGATGATGACACTGGTTTGCTCGTAGAGCTTGCTGATCAGATGGAACAGCAACTGGCCGCCCGATCGGGCGAACGGCAGATACCCCAGTTCATCGAGCACGATGAGATCGAGGCGGGATAGCTGGGCGGCGAGTGTGCCGCTTTTGCCGATCCTGGCCTCCTCTTCGAGACGGGTCACAAGATCAACGGTGTTGAAGTAGCGGCCCCGCGCACCCGAGCGCACGACATTAGCGGTGATGGCGATGGCCAGATGGGTCTTTCCGGTGCCTGTACCGCCGACCAGGACGATATTGCGCCGCGCGGGCAGGAACGCGCCGCTGTGCAATGAACGCACCAGTCCTTCGTTGATCGGGGTGCCCTCGAACCGGAAGGCGTCGATGTCCTTCACGATCGGCAGCCTCGCGGCCGCCATCCGGTATCGGATCGACGCGGCGTGGCGATGCGTCGCTTCCGCCCTCAGAAGATCGGTCAATATCTCCATCGTGGTGCGCTGGCGCTGAAGGCCGGTGGTGACCGCATCGTCGAACGCGCCTGCCATGCCTTTGAGCCCGAGCCCGCGCATGGCCTCGATCATGTCATGCCGCTGCATCGAAGGTCCTCAGCTGGTCGTAACGGGCACAGTCGGCGATCGGAGGATGGCGCAGCGCGCTGTCCTCGGAGGTGATGATCGTGAGTGGACGCGGCGGTTCCCGGCGTCGCGCCAGGATGTTCAGGATCAGGTCGTCGCTTGCCGTGCCCGTCGCCAGTGCCTCGCGCACCGCCGCTTCGACAGGCTCCAGGCCATCGGTCAACACAGCCGACAGCACACGGACGAACCGGCGATCAGCATCGTCGCCATTACCCAGCTTGCGGCGCAGGCGGGCAAGCGCCGGTGGCAGATCCCAGCCCTGGAAGGGGGCGCCGTTCCGCAGCGCGCCGGGCTTGCGGGCCAGCACCGGCAGATAATGCCAGGGATCATAGATCGTGCGGTTGCGCCCGAAGTAGCGAGGATGTTCGGCGACAACCTCCTCGCCGCAGCGAACGACGATACGATCGGCATAGGCGCGGACCTGCACAGTGCGCCGTGCCACCGTCGAGAGCACCGAGTAACGGTTGCGGTCGAAGCTGATCAGGCAGGTGCCCGTCACGGCATGCTCGCTCTCATTGAAGCCGTCGAACGGCCCCAGCATCGGCTGCAGCGCGGATCGTTCGATCTCCAGCACCTGCGCCACGGTCAGCTCTCCCTGTTCGGGATGGGCCTGCCGTTCCGCCCAGCGCCGACACTCGGCCTCCAGCCAGCCATTAAGCTCTTCGAGGCTGGCGAACCGCAGCCGGGGCTGGAAGAAGCGGCCACGGATCGTCTGCACCTGGTTCTCGACCTGGCCCTTCTCCCATCCCGCCGCAGGCGAGCAGGCCGTGGGCTCGACCATATAATGGTCGGTCATGATCAGGAACCGCCGGTTGAAGACTCGTTCCTTGCCGGTGAACACGCTCGTCACCGCCGTCTTCATATTATCGTAGATGCCGCGCTCCGGCACGCCGCCAAAGAAGGCAAAGCCGCGCGCATGCGCGTCGAACAGCATCTCCTGGCTCTCGCGAGGATAGGCTCGGACATAGACCCCGCGTGACGCGCACAGTCGCATATGCGCGACCTTCACCCGCATCGGCTTGCCGGCGATCTCGACATCCTCATGGCTCCAGTCGAACTGGTAGGCCTCGCCTGGCCTGAACATCAACGGGATAAAGGCGGTGACGCCATCGCCGGCATCCTTGCGCCGTTCGATCTTCCATCGCGCCGCGTAGCGCCGCACGGCATCGTAGGAACCCTCAAAGCCTTCGCGCACCAGCAGGTCATGGATCCGCGTCATCCGCAGCCGTTCACGCCTGCCGCGCACCTCGTTCTCTTCCAGCAGCGTGTTCAGACGATCCTGAAACGGACCGATCCTGGGCAGTGGCTGAATCTTGCGCTGATAGTCGAATGCGCCCTCCGGCGCTCGGATCGCCTTACGGATGACCTTCCGCGACACATGCAGATCCCGCGCGATCGCCTTGATCGCCTTGCCCCCGGCATACTCGCGCCGGATCCGAACAACTGTCTCCAAAACCAACATCCCGATCTCGCCGCCTGAAAATCCAGGCAGCTGTTTAAACCATCGAAATGAGGGGTCCCTTTTAGACGCCGATCACCCCGCTAACGGGGTCCTTTTTGCACGCCGATCCACAATCAAGCGGGAGCGATACATCTACTATCACTGTTCGGGCTACAAGCAGAAGTGCCCGGAGAAATATGTGCGGCAGGGGGCGCTGGTAGAGGCATTTTCCGAACAGCTCGCGCGGCTGCATCTGGACGATCAGGTCTTCGCGCTGATCGAACGCGCCCTTCGCGAGTCGCATACGGACCGGAGTCGCGAACGGATTGAAACGATGACTCGCTTAAGGGCTGAAGCCGATCGCCTGCAGCAGCGGTTAGACAAGCTCTACGTAGATCATCTTGACGGGCGGATCTCTGGAGACATGCACGATCGGATGGCATCGAGCTGGCGTGAGGAGCGGGAGCGCTGCTTGCGGCACCTTGAAGGTCTCCACAGCACCGAGGACCTCATTGTCGATGACGGTATCGCGCTTCTGGAGCTTGGCCGGAACGCGCATAAAATGTTCAATAAACAGTCTCCAGGCACCCAAAATGCCCTTTTAAAACTGTTAGTATCGAACACTGTCTGGGCCGGCGGAATGCTAAGAGTAGAGTTCAACGAACCCTTTGGAATGCTTGACAAAATGTCTGATTTTGCGTTGCGTGAAAATCAGCCAGAAGAGGCCGAAAAATCGCAGCGTACAATTTGGCTCCCCGAGTAGGATTCGAACCTACGGCCATTCGATTAACAGTCGAATGCTCTACCGCTGAGCTATCGGGGAACGACCGGCTTTCGCCGGACAGGCCGCGCCTATGCATCGGCTGATTGGAAATGGCAAGAGCGTCGCGCGCCTGAAAATCGAAAAAAGGCTGGTGCAATATGACAGGCGGCAAGATGGCCCGGATGTGACGGGATCGTCGGGCGCGGCTCCGTGAGGGAGCCGCGCCGCGCGATCAGATTTTCCCGGACAGGGAGACGCCGAATACGCGCGGTTCGTTGAACACGGCCGCCATATAGTTTTCGATCACGCCCTTGAGGTTTTTCTCGTTGGTGATGTTGCGGGCGAACGCGGCGATCTCATATTTACCGTCCGGGGCGCTGTAGCCGACCCGCAGTCAGCCTTCGAAATCACCCTTCGAATAGAACTCCTTCGTCCGGTACAGGACGAAGTTGGTATAGCCCTGGATGTTCCAGTCGGTTGCGGCGAAGATCTTGCCGCCATTGCCCAGCGGCACGTCGTAGCGGGCCGAGACGTTGGCGGTATATTTGGGCGCGTTAGGCAGCGGATTGCCATCGATCTGGGCGAAGCTGTTGGCTCCGACCTTGATCGTCGGATCCTCCACCGTGCAGACGACCACGCCGTTCAGGACGCACACCTGAGCGTAGACATTCTTGTCCTTGATCTTGCTGTGCAGCAAGCTGAGGCCGGCCGACAGGGTCAGATTTTCGAACGGACGGGCTTCCAGCTCGGCTTCCATGCCGTACGCGTCGGCCTTGTCGGCGTTGAAGAGGACGCCGTTGCCATTCACATCGTTGCCATTGAGCTGGATATTCTTCACCCGGTATGTGAAACCCGACAGGTTGAAGCGCAACCGGTTGTCGAGCAGGCTGGACTTGAGGCCGGCTTCCCAGGACAGGATGGTTTCGGAGTCCGCGGTGGTGAAATCGCTGTTGAACACGGCGGAGCGGCCCTGGATGGTGGGACCGCGGAAGCCGCGCGCGACGCGGGCGTAGACGCTGACGTCCGGGCTGATCTCATAAAGCGCGCTGACGTCCCAGCTGGGTTCTTTGCCGGTCAGCTTCACATAGCGGCGACCGCCATAGGTGACGGCATTTGCGATGGTATTGGCAGTCTTGACCAGCCGGGTTTCCTTGGTGTCCTTTGTGTAGCGGCCACCGGCGGTCAGGGTGAAGCCGGGCGTGATTTCATAGCTTGCCTGGCCGAACACGGCCCAACTGCTATTCTTGTCGCGCAGGCGCACCCAGTTGTTGGGATTGTGCGCCGCGGTGGTCAGGAAGAAGGCGCGCTGGTAGAAATCGGTCGTGTCATGCTGGTCGAAATACATGCCGCCAACCTGCCATTTGAACGTCGTGTCGCCGTTGCTGGCGAAGCGGAGTTCCTGGGTCAGCTGGTCGAGATCGCGGATATTGCCCTGACTCTGACCGAAGCCGTTGGGTACGCCAGCGACCGGGAAATTGGCGCCTGCGCCGCCATCGGTATCGCCGCGGCTATAGCCCTGGGTCGTTTCATAGGCGGTGATGGAGGTCAGTGTGACCGGACCGAAGTCGATGCCGATATGCTCGGACGCGCCATAGGTCTTGTACGCTTGGGGGTTGTTGTGCGCTTCATCGAGCGCGACCGAACTACGCGGCGTATTCGCTACGCTTTTGGATCCCTTTACCAGGCCTGCACGGTGGAAGATGGTCGATGTCCCGTCATAGTCGCGGGCATGGAAGCTGGTCAGCATCGAGAGGGTTTCATTGGGCGTCAACAACAACTGGACGCGCACGTCCTTCTCGTTGAAGCCGCCCATGGCGTCCTTCCTGGGCGATACCGTGCCGTCGGCGCTGGGGCCGGAATAGCTGTTATCGACCCAGTCGTCGCGATGCTGGTAGAGCGCCGAGACGCGGACGGCGAGCTTGTCCGCCACGATCGGACCGCCGACGCCGCCGTCGAATGTCACGCTGTTATAATTGCCATAGCTGGCCGAAGCCCGGCCCTGCCAGTCCATGGTCGGACGGTTGGTATCGAATTTGATGATACCCGCAGTCGTGTTGCGGCCGAACAGCGAACCCTGCGGGCCGCGCAGCACTTCGACCTGCGCGACGTCGAACAGCGGATTCGATTTCAGCACGACATGCTCCAGCACGACATCGTCCTGGATGATGGATACCGGCTGCGAGGCGCCGAGGTAGAAGTCGATATTGCCCAGGCCGCGAATGTAGAAGCGCGGGAAAATGCGGCCGGTGGTGGTTTCGGCGTAGAGGCCGGGAACGCGCGCGGCCAGTTCCAATATGTCGCCGCCGCCGCTCTGCAACGCGCGCAACTGGTCCCCCTGAACGACGCCGACTGAAACAGGCACCTTCTGCAGATTTTCCGAGCGACGTTCGGCGGTCACGACGATTTCGTCCAGCCGGCCGTCTACCGCGGCTTCCTGAGCATGACTCGCCTGAGCAGATGAGAGCGCGCCAAGCGCTGCCGCCAGCATCAGCGCCGGCCGACCGGATAGGATTTTGGACACGATATTTCCCCGATAATGATATGGTTCTGAAGGCCAGATATGCAACGCAGCCGGACCTGCGTCCGAATGGCTGAAGGAAGGGCCGTCGCCCGACCTGTCGTCACCACCCTCTATGGCTGCCGCTAAGGCGACGACATGTCGATAATGTTACAATATGTTTCTGTGTCTCGGCGGCTCGTCGCAAAGCGGCGGCTTGTGGCATTCGCGTCACAGTGGGAGCGTGCCGCCGGTCTGGACGGACGGTCACGCGCCTTTCATACGGAGCGCTTAGCGCCGCATGCAAAGGGATAAACATCATGAAAATCCGCTCTTTGGTTCTTGTGGCGATCAGTCTGGCTGCGCTGTCCCGCGCCAACGTTTATGCGCAAACGCCGGGCGACAATGACGGAACGATCATCGTGACCGCTCAATTGCGCGAACAGGATCCGATCGACGTGCCGATGGCCTTGACCGCGATCGGCAGTGAACAACTCGATCGATTCGGTATTGAGGAATTCGACGAACTGTCCCGTTACGTCCCGGGTTTCGAGGTCCAGAATCAGTCGCCCAACAATCCCGGCTTCGTGATGCGGGGAATCACATCGGACAGCGGCACGGCCTTCAACGAACCGCGCGTGTCGGTGTTTCAGGACGGCGTGTCGATTTCCAAGTCGCGCGGTTCCTATGTCGAACTGTTCGACATCAGCCGGGTCGAGGTCGCCAAAGGGCCGCAGTCGACGCTTTACGGTCGCGGTGCGCTGATCGGTGCGGTCAACATCGTTCAGAACAAGGCGAAACCAAGCATTTTCGAAGGCGCCGGCAAGGCATCCTATGGCAATTACAATGCCTTTCTCGCCGAAGCCATGGTGAATGCGCCGATCGGGGACGACATGGCCATCCGCCTCGCGGGTCGGATGCGCAAACGTGACGGCTATGTCGAAAATCTGCTGGGGGGCGAGGATTTCAACTCCGCCGACACCTATGCGCTGCGCGGCAGTTTTCATGGAGAAGCCGGGGTTCTGAGCTTCGACCTGGTCGGCAATTATCAGAAGGACACGCCCGAAGGCACCGCCTTCAAGTCGATCGCCTACAACCCGACCGATCCGGCGACCGGCACCGTGATCGGGAATCGCGGGCGCAATAGTGGTGCGACGCTATCGCCGGGAGCGGGCTTTGAAGGCGGCAAGCCCCTCGGACTCGATCGGCAAGTCTGGGGCGTGACCGGCATCGCGAAGCTGAAGCTCGACGAAAGCTTCACCCTCACCTCCATTACCGCCTTCCGCAAGTTCGATACGCTGGAAATTTTCGACGCCGACGGCCTGTCGCTGCCGATACTGACCGCCGCAGAGCAGGCGCATGGCGAACAGACGAGCCAGGAATTGCGCTTCACTTATGAAAATGGTCCGCTGACGGCGTTCGTCGGTGCGAGCTATTTCCACGAAACCGGCTTTCAGCGCGCGTCTGCGCAGTTGGACGAACGAGCGCTGCTGGCGCGCCTTGCCGGTGCGCTCAACGGCGGCGGCGCCATTCCCGGACGGCCGGCCAGCGATCCCCTTCCCGCGGCGCTGCTTGCCAGCCCGGCCTTCACAGGCGCGCTGCTGCAGGGCGTAACCGCCGCCTATGGTGCGCCTATGTCGAGTGCGCAGGCGCAGGCGATCGCCGCTAATCTCAAATCCAACCACTTGGAATCCAACAGCAATAGCGCGCAAACCAGGGCGCTCGACCTCTTCGGTGACGTCACGATTCGTCTATCGGACAGGTTCGAGATCGGCGGTGGGCTGCGCTACAGCCATGACGACAAGCGGGGCGGCTATACGGCGTCTGTGCTGAACGGCCGATCAATCCTGGGCGGGGTTATCGGTGCGCTAGGGCAACCCGCGGCGGTGCGAGATGCGCTGCTCGGCGCATTGTCGGTGCCCGGCGCTGCCGCCATTCCGACGTCGGCCGCCTATCCAGTGCCGCTCTTCGGCCTCGGCAGCCAGCCGACCGCAGGCAATGGCGGGGTCGACAGCGCCAGCCACAAGAATGGCGGCTTTTCCTGGCGCCTCACCGCGCGCTTCATGCCCGGCGAAGGCGCCAGCGTCTATGCGACCTATGCCAGGGGCCGACGTCCCGAAATCCTCGCGCCCACCGGCCCGGCTGCGCCCTTCGGCGCGACCAGTTTCACGGTGCTGCCATCGGAGACGGTCGACAGCTACGAACTCGGTGCGAAGACGGCATTCGCCAACCACAGCCTGTTCCTCG
Source organism: Sphingomonas bisphenolicum (assembly GCF_024349785.1). Lineage (NCBI taxonomy): Bacteria > Pseudomonadati > Pseudomonadota > Alphaproteobacteria > Sphingomonadales > Sphingomonadaceae > Sphingomonas > Sphingomonas bisphenolicum. The sequence goes on along the minus strand of NZ_AP018817.1, from coordinate 3,107,476 downwards.
ACGGATCGGTCTTCTTTTACCAGTATGACAATTTCCAGACGACCGTGCAGCAAGGCACGCAGACCGTCACCACCAATGCCGGCAAGGCCGAAAGCTATGGTTTTGAGGGGCAAGCGCGTTGGGTGCCCGATGATCTGATCAGTCTGTATGCGAGTTACGCCTATAATCACAGCCGGTTCAAGGCGGGCATTCGCGACGGCAACCGCTTTCGCCTGTCACCCGATCACAGCGCATCGCTCGGTGCGATACTGAGCGTGCCGGCCGGTCCCGGTCGCGTCGCCTTCTCGCCCAGCGTCACCTGGCAATCGGGGGTGTTCTTTGACGACGACAATGACCGGTCCGACTTGCAGCAGCCGCCAGCGGCGCTGGCCGCCGACAATCTGCAGGACGAAATGCAAAAGGGTTATGCGCTGGCGAATGCGCGGCTGGGCTATGAGGCGGTGGGCGGCGACTGGCGGATCGAGGCCTTTATCGAAAATGCTTTCGACAGGAAATATGTCAAGGATGCGGGCAATGCCGGCGACGCGCTCGGTATGCCGACTTTCATCGCGGGCGAGCCGCGCTTCTACGGCATTTCGGCCAGCTTCCGCTTCGGCAGTGCAAAATGACGGGCGATCGGCGGTCCGCGCCTGATCGACGGCGGCTTTGCTTGTCGGCGACAGTCGCCGGGGCGCGCGAAATCTGGTCGTCGCCAACGTCGAAGGCTAACGTTTCCACACCCAAAAATTGGTCCGAAAGGATTTCGCTACATAGCGCACCGCCAGGCACCAAGCCTGGCGACCTAAGCCGCGTCTCGTGTGTAGGAATGTGGCTCCCCGAGTAGGATTCGAACCTACGGCCATTCGATTAACAGTCGAATGCTCTACCGCTGAGCTATCGGGGAGCAACCCGCTTTCGCTGGGCAGGCCGCGCCTATAGCAGCGGCTTTCCTGACATGGCAAGGGCCAAATGACGGAAATTTATGCGATGAATTGTTCCGCCGCGATGCGGTCGTCCAGAGTATGTTCGGGGTCGAACAACAATGTCAGCGGGGTCGCGCGGTCGATGCCGATCTCCACCTGCGCGATGTCGCGCACTTCGCGCTGGTCGGCCACGGCGCTGACCGGGCGCTTGACGGGATCGAGGACGATGAAACGGATGACCGTATTTTCGGGCAGGATGGCGCCGCGCCAGCGCCGGGGACGGAACGGACTGATCGGGGTCAGCGCGACAAGCGCGGACCCCAGCGGCAGGATCGGCCCGTGGGCGGACAGATTATAGGCGGTTGAGCCGGCCGGGGTCGCCACCAGCACGCCATCGCACACCAGTTCAGGCAGCACGGTGCGGCCGTTTACCTGTACCTCCAGCTTCGCGGTCTGGCGGGTTTCGCGCAGCAGCGACACTTCGTTGATGGCGGGAATGGAGAAGCGCTCACCATCGACCGTGTCGACCGTCATGCGCAGCGGATTGACCTTGAAGCTCTTGGCCTTGTCCAGCCGCTGGTCGAGCCGTTCCAGCCGCCATTCGTTCATCAGGAAGCCGACCGTGCCCAGGTTCATGCCGAAGATGGGGACGATCCGCCGCCCTTCCAGCATCGAATGGAGCGTCTGGAGCATGAAGCCGTCGCCGCCGAGCGCGATGATCATGTCGGCCTGCTCGACCGGCACGAAGTCATAGGCGGCGCGCAACCGTTCCTCAGCCGCCCGCGCAGCCTGGGTGGGGGACGCGACCAGAGCGCGCCTTGGTTCGCTGCTCATCCGCCGGTGACGCTCATATGACGCTGCGTGGCGGCGCCTTCGCCCGCGCCGATGCGGAAGTCGTGAGCGGCGGGCTTCAGCCGCAACGCCCGGTCGATCAGGGGTTCTACAGCGGTCAGGCCGCCTTCACGCAGGGCCGCCTTGAAGTCGACATGGTCCTCATGGCCCAGGCACATGAATATCTTGCCCTCGCACGTCATGCGGATACGGTTGCAGTCGGCGCAGAAATTCTGGGTGAGCGGGGTGATGAGGCCCAGTTTGATGCCCATCCCCTCGACCGCATGATAGCGGGCAGGGCCGCCAGTCCGGTGGGAGAGGGGGGTGAGCGCATGTTCGGCGCGAATGCGGTCGGCGACCAGGGTCAGCGGCAGATAATGGTCGGTGCGATCCTCACCGGTGTTGCCGAGTGGCATGGTTTCGATCAGGGTCAGGTCGAACCCTTCTTCGCCGCACCAGCGCAGCATCGGCAGGATTTCATCGTCATTGACGCCCTTGAGCGCGACCATGTTGATCTTGACCGCAAGCCCCGCGGCACGCGCGCCGTCCAGCCCGGCGAAGACCTGATCAATCTTCCCGCCGCGGGTGACATGGGCGAAGCGCTCGGGATCGCGGCTGTCCAGGCTGACATTGATCCGCCGCACGCCCGCATCCGCCAGCATCTCCGCATGGTCGGCCAGCCGCGTGCCGTTGGTGGTGAGGGTCAGTTCCTCCAACTCCGCGCCGATGTGCCGCCCGATCCGGCGAACCAGATCGCCGATGTCCCGCCGCACCAACGGCTCGCCACCGGTCAGGCGAATCTTGCGGATACCGCGTGCGATGAAAAGATCGGCCAGCAGCGCGATCTCCTCCAGCGTCAGCACCTGATTCTTGGGCAGGAACTGCATCTTTTCCGCCATGCAATAGCGGCAGCGCAAGTCGCAGCGGTCAGTGACCGAAATGCGCAGATAGCTGATCCGGCGGCCCAGGCCGTCGGTCATCAATGTGCGTGAGGGATCGGCCATGGCCATGCCGACTAGCTAGGCGATGGACATGGCCGGTGCAAGCGTCGCGGCTTGCGGGGACCATAGGAAGTTGCAGACGAGGCAAGAGGTCGGTAACGCCTATATGCTAGGGCGTGGCGATGCGCGGCGCCGGGGAAAGAAGATTGTGAGCGCGGACCAGAGCGGCGGGGACCAGAGCGGCGGGGGCCAGCGCAGCCTGTTCATCCTGTCGCCCGGAGACCGCGACGGATTAAGCCAGGCCGCGCAGCGTGCCGGCTGGCGCGCTATTGGCGCACGAAGAGCGAAGGATGCGCCGCAGCGTTATCTGCATAGCGAAGCGCAGGTGGCCCTGGTCGATTTGCGCGGCGGCGGCAATGTCGAGGCGCTGCTGACGCCGCTGGTCCCGGCGATGGAAGCGGGCGGCGGTGCGATACTGATATTGATCGATCCGGAGCATCTGGACCAGGCTCCTGCCTTGCTGGCGGTTGGCGCGACCCATTATCTGGTGGGGCCGATCAGCGACATGGGCTTGCGCGCCGCCCTGGCGTCCGCGCATCGACTGGTGGAAAGGCTGGGCGGCGGTGTCGCGCATAACCAGCGCGCGCAGCGCATCCGGCGCGGCGACGCGCTCTATTGGGCGCTCGGGCGTGACGGACAGTTGCGGTTGAGCGACAATCTGGCGCGGCATATGGGATTGGACGACACGCGGATCGCGCCGGCCGCGCTGGTGCGCCGGCTGCCCCGTGTCGAGCGTCGGGCGGTGCTGGCCGGGCTGAGAGCGATGCGGCGCGCAGGGCGACCGGCTGCGCTCGCCCATGCCTTGCCCGAACGACCGGGCCAGCGGCTGGTCCATCATCTGCGCCATAGCGACGGTGCGATCGCCGCCGATGTCGAGTGGTTGTCGGACGGGCAGGCGCAGGATGGCGCCACGCGCGATTATCTGACCGGGCTGCGGTCGCGTCAGGCGGCGCTCGACTGGCTGGATCGGCGGGCGGGCCTTGCCACCACGATCCTGCTACTGTCGATCAGCCAGTTCGACCGGATGAACGCGGCCTATGGCCAGGTTGTCGGCGACGCTCTGCTGGGCCGGATCGCGCGGCGGATCGAGCGGATGGTCGACGATGTCGCGCCCGGCACCATGGTCGCCCGCATCGCGGGAACGGAATTTCTGGTCGGCCTGACCGGCGAAGCAGCCGGGAGTGACCGGGCGACCTTTCTGGCGCGGCAACTGATCGGCGCGGTCGGGCAGCCGTTCAGCGCGGGCGATCACCTCATCCGCCTGATCGCCCGTTGCGGCATTGCGCAGGCCCGGACGGAGGATGACGCCACCCAGTTGCTGCGGCGTGCGGGCACGGCACTGTCCGACGCGCGGCAGGCGGGCGGAGAGGGCATCCGCATCCTGTCGGCCGAAAAACATAGCCGCCAGGTAGATGCCGACCGGCTGGAGACGGACCTGCGCCTGGCTCTGGACCGGGGCGAGATCGGCATCGTGTTCCAGCCGCAATATCCGGTCGACAGCGACAAGATCAGCGGCGTGGAGGCGCTGGCGCGCTGGAATCATCCCCATTACGGGCCGCTGGGCGCAGGCATTTTATTCGCTACCGCCGAACGATCCGACTATATGTTGCCGCTGTCGGCGCATATCCAGGCGGAGGCGTTGCGGCAGGCGGCGGCCTGGCCGCGCGCGCTGTCCGACCTGCGTCTGTCGATCAATGTCACCGCGGCCGACATCGCCCAGCCGGGCTTCATGACCGGTCTGCTGGGGCTGGTGGATCGCAGCGGCTTCCCACGGTCGCGCCTGACGGTGGAGATTACCGAAAGCGGGCTGATCGAGGATGTCGGCGCGGCGTCGGCGCTGCTCACGGCGTTGAGGACGGAAGGGCTGGGGGTGGCGATCGACGATTTCGGCACCGGCTATTCCAGCCTCTCCTATCTCAAGAATCTGCCGCTAGACTATCTCAAGATCGACAGCGGACTGGCGCAGGATATTGCCGGCACGGCCCGCGACCGCATTATCGTGCGCGGTGTCATCCACATGGCCAAGTCTCTGGGCCTCAAAGTGATCGCCGAGGGCGTGGAGACGGAGGAGCAATTGCATCTGCTCGCCCGCGAGGGATGCGATTTTTATCAGGGCTTCCTGCGGTCGGCGGGCGTGTCTTCCGCCGACCTCATCAATCTGGTCCTGGCGACTTAGACAGTCAGCAGCGGCCAGAGGGCGATCAATATACCGACCAGGCTAGCCAGGAAGATGACGGTGCGGACCACCGGGATGCCCGCTGCGTAGAGCGGCAGATAGACGACCCGCGCGCCCAGCCAAATCCAGCCGCCCATGGCCGTCCATTCGCTGGTCTTGTCCGCCGCCACCACGCCAATAAGCGCGACGATGGCGATGGGCAGGGTTTCCTTGAAATTGGCTTCCGCGCGGACCAGACGTCCCGCGAGCGGATGGAGGGGCGGCAGTTTTTCGTCGCGGGCGCCCATATTCCATTTGGGGCCATATTGCTTCGTCTTCACATGGGCCGCGGCGAATATGTGGACCAGCAGCAGAACCATGGACCAGGCCAGGATCGTGAGTTCGACGGGCATGATATTTCCCCCTCCATATGGAGGGGGAAGGATAGGTCTGCGGCCGCTGCATAACAAGCGGAATAGGCGGTGGCCTAAAGCGTCAATCCGACCCTGGCGATCAGGCTGGCGCCGGCATGGCGGCTGGCGGGGCCGTCGATGCTGCTGTTGGCATAGCGCAGACCGGCGGACCAGCGGCCCCTATACCAGTCGAGCGCAACGCCATGGTCCCAATAGCCGCCATCGGGACGGAGCCGTGTGGCGCGCGGGGCGTCACGTACATCGCCCGAAGAGTGGCCGACATGGCCCGACAGCGTAAGCGGTGTGCCGGGGATGCCGACAGCCGAACTGGCCGACAGATAGAGGTTGTCGCCGCCGATCGCCGACTGGCGCGGGGCATAGCGAGCGGCCAAATCCATGCTGGCAGGGCCGAGTGAGAAACCGGCGATCGCGCCGACTTCGCCATAGCCCCATCCGTCGCCATTCGCGCCGGATGCGCCGGGGAAGAGATGGTAGCGCCCCTCCGCGCTCAGCCGCCAGCCGCCTAGTTGCCGCATATAGGTGGCGCCCAGGTCGATCACGGCATCGGCGTCGCCATGGCGGTTGCTGCCCCAGAGCGTGGTGGCCGCGCCGTCGAGGCTGAGCCCTTGCGCGACCGGCACCGACACCGTTCCGCGCAGCACGGGATCGCCGTCGCTCCAGTCGAGGCCGCGGCGGCGTTCGTCGCTGGCGGCTTCGAGTGTGACGGTCGGGTCGGACGCCATCTGCGCGGCGGCCGGAACGGCATGGCCGGCGAGCATGATCGCTCCCAGCCATGCCATGCGGGGCAAGCGATCAATTCGATGCAAGATTGCGCACCGAATCCAGTTCGGCCATCAGCGGCGCGCGATCGGCCTGCGCCACCGCGATCAGATGCGCCGCAATCTTGTCCTGATGCTGGGCGAGATTGCGCTCGCCCGACTGGCGGCCGGGGGTGCAGGCGCCTGCTTCGCTGCCAGAAAACTGCTTGTCGGTCGCGATAGTGCGGGCCAGCGCCGGGCCATGGTCCAGCTTGCGATCAACGACGATGGTCGCGGTCCATTGGCAGCGCTGGGCGTCCATCCGGTTGGGGACTTTGGCGCCAACGGTCCTGGTGCGCATTTCCGCGCGGGCGGTGTAGGTTGCGCCGAGCAGCTGGCCGTGATGTTCGATCGAGACGCTATGGGACGCGGCGGCAGCCGCGAGCGCGATTAGGGTGATGCTCATGTCAATTCTCCTGCTGTGACGCCGGACTTTGCTGGCCGGTCGTCAAAAGCGGATTTAGGTTTCCCCTGTTGCTGCTTGTTTGCTGGATGATGAGGAATGGCGACTTGAGGGTCTAGGTGGAAGCGACGCGATCCGTTTTACCCCGCCGCCTTGGCCAGCCCCTTCGACAGTTGCAAAGCGCCGTTCAGGCGCGCCTGCGGATCGGGCCAGGCGCGATTGACGACGATCTTGCTGTCGGGGCGCAGGCGGGCGACGCCATCCAGGCGCTGGACGTAGGCGACCAGACCCGCGGGATTGGGGAAGCGGTCTTCGAAGAAGCTGACCAGCGCGCCCTTGGCACCCATGTCGATTTTGGCGATGTTCGCCGTCATGCAATTCTGCTTGATCTCTATGATCTTGAGCAGGTTTTGCGTGGGCAGCGGGAGCTTGCCGAAACGGTCGATCAGTTCGGCGGCGAAGGATTCGAGGCCCTGACGGTCCTCGATTTCGTTGATACGGCGATAGAGGCCCATGCGCAGATCGAGGTCCGGCACATAATCGTCGGGGATGAGGATGGGCGCGTCGACGCTGATCTGGGGGGAGAAGCTGTCGCTGCGTTTTTCGATGCCGACGCCGCCGGCTTTGGCGTCCATGATCGCCTCTTCCAGCATCGACTGGTAGAGTTCGAAGCCGACTTCCTTGATATGGCCCGACTGTTCGTCACCGACCAGGTTGCCCGCGCCGCGAATGTCGAGATCGTGGGAGGCAAGCTGGAAGCCAGCGCCCAGCGTGTCGAGGTCCGAGAGAACCTTGAGCCGCTTTTCCGCCGTTTCCGTGATGATACGGTTGGCGGGTGTCGTCATATAGGCATAGGCGCGCGTCTTGGATCGGCCGACGCGGCCGCGGAGTTGGTAGAGCTGGGCAAGGCCGAAGCGGTCGGCACGATGGATGATGAGCGTGTTGGCGCTGGGGATGTCCAGGCCGGATTCCACGATGGTGGTGGACAGCAGCACATCGTAGCGCTTGTCGTAGAAGGCGGACATGCGCTCCTCCACTTCGGTTGCGCTCATCTGGCCATGGGCGACGATGGCCTTGATCTCCGGCACCTCGTTGCGGAGATACTCCTCGATCTCGGTCAGGTCGGCGATGCGGGGGACGACGAAGAAGCTCTGTCCGCCGCGATAATGTTCACGTAGCAGCGCTTCGCGGATGACGACGCCGTCCCAGGGCATGATGTAGGTGCGCACCGCGAGGCGATCGACCGGCGGGGTCTGGATGACCGATAGTTCGCGCAAGCCCGACATCGCCATTTGCAGCGTGCGGGGGATCGGCGTTGCAGTGAGGGTCAGGACATGGACGTCGGTCTTGAGGGACTTCAGCCGTTCCTTATGGGTGACGCCGAACCGCTGTTCCTCGTCCACGATGACGAGGCCGAGCCGCTTGAACTCCAACCCCTTGGCGAGCAGCGCGTGGGTGCCCACGACGATGTCGATCGTGCCGTCGGCCAGGCCCGCCTTGGTCGCCTTCGCCTCCTTGTCCGGGACGAGGCGGGAGAGGCGGCCGATATTGACCGGGAAGCCGCGGAACCGCTCCTCGAACTGCATATGATGCTGGCGCGCGAGCAGGGTAGTCGGGCAGATGACCACGACCTGCATTCCGGCCATGGCCGCGACGAAGGCCGCGCGGAGCGCGACCTCGGTCTTGCCGAAGCCGACGTCGCCGCAGACAAGGCGGTCCATGGGCTTGCCCGATCCCAGATCCTCCACCACGTCGTTGATCGCGCGGTCCTGATCGTCCGTCTCCTGATAGGGGAAGCGATCTACGAAGGCGGGGTATCCGGCCTGATCCGGTTCGGCGACGGTGGCGGCGCGCAGGGCGCGCTCGGCGGCGGTTTTCAGGAGTTCGCCCGCGATTTCGCGGATGCGCTCCTTCATCTTCGCCTTGCGCCGCTGCCAGGCTTCGCCGCCCAGCTTGTCGAGGCTGACGCCTTCATTCTCGCTGCCGTAGCGGGAGAGAACTTCGAGATTTTCAACCGGAACGTAGAGTTTGTCGCCACCAGCATAGGTCAGGGCGACGCAATCATGGGCGGCCTTGCTGACCGGAATCTGCGTCAGCCCTTCATAGCGGCCGATGCCGTGATCCATGTGGACGACGAGGTCGCCGGGCGAGAGGGTGGCCAGTTCCTGTAGGAAGGCGTCGGCGCTTTTCTTGCGCTTGGCGCGACGGACCAGGCGGTCGCCGAGCATGTCCTGTTCGGTGAGGACGGCAACGTCGGGTGCGGTGAAGCCGTGGTCGAGGGGCAGGACGGTGAGCGTCACGCTGCCATTGGCGGCGACGCCCAGCGCCTCTTGCCAGCCGTCGGCGGTGGCGAGGCGGGGGACGTCATGGTCGGCGAGCAGGCCGGACAGGCGTTCGCGTGCGCCGAGCGAATAGCTGGCGATGACAATCTTTTTTTGGGTCCGGCGCAGGCTGGCGATATGCTTGCTGACCGCTTCGTAGATGTTGCTGTTCTGCGCGCGTTCGGGGGCGAAATCACGGGGGCCGTCGACGGCGAAGTCGAGGACGGTTGCACTTTCCGGTTCGTGGAAGGGCGTGGTGTGGTGCATCCGCCGCGTGGCGACGGCGGCGTCCCATTCGGTGGCGTCGAGATAGAGCGAGTCGGGTTTGAGCGGACGGTAGGCGCCAGGATCGGCCGACTTCGCCTGGACGCGGTTGGCATGATAGTCGCGGATCGCCTCGAACCGGTTTTCCGCCGCGCCCGCGACGCCGGGATCGCGGATCAGGACGGCGTCATCGCCCAGATGGTCGGCGAGGGGGACGAGCTTTTCCTCGAACAGGGGGAGCCAATGTTCCATGCCCGCCAGGCGGCGGCCGTCGCTGACCGCCTGATAGAGCGGGTCGCCGGTCGCGGTCGCGCCGAACGTTTCGCGGTAGCGGCTGCGGAACCGCTTGATCGTGTCTTCGTCCAGCAGCGCTTCGGAGGCGGGGAGGAGGGTGAAGCCATCGACATTTTCGATCGTGCGCTGGTCGGCCGCGTCGAATCGGCGGACCGTCTCGATCTCGTCGCCGAAGAAATCGAGGCGGAGCGGTTGTTCCTCGCCGCCGGGGAACAGGTCGACGATGCCGCCGCGAATGGCGAATTCGCCCCGGTCGTGGACCGTGTCGGTACGGACATAGCCGTTGGCCTGGAGCATGGCGGCCAGCGTCTGGATCGCGATCCGTTCCTTGGGCGCGAGTTTCGCGACGAGCTGGCGCACGCGGAAGGGGGTGAGCGTGCGCTGGGTCATGGCCGCCAGCGTGGTGAGGACCAGTTGGGGGCCTTTGGGCGGGGCTTGCAGCGCATGGAGTCCCGCCAGGCGCGCGGAGGCGGCGCGCAGCGAGGGGCTGGCGCGATCGTAGGGCAGGCAGTCCCAGGCCGGGATTTCGATGATCTCGATCTCTGGCGCGAAATAATGCGCCGTGTCTGCGACCGCACGCATCAACTGTTCGTCGGACGCGATGAAGACGGCACGGCCGCCAGCGGCCCCCGCCGCGCGGGCGATGTCGGCCAGCAGCCAGGGCTGGAAGCCTGCGGGCACGCCGGACAGGGTGAGCGGCGCCTTCGCCTTCAGGATTTTCTGGAGATCGGTCATTCTGTTTTTCGTCATTCCCGCGAAGGCGGGAATCTATCTCCCGGCCTGTCGCCTAATTGGTCCGTTGGGAGATGGATCCCCGCGCTGGCTTGCGGCCGCTATTCGGGTCGCGGGGATGACGAGGATCAGTTCTCGATCTTCACGAAATCGAGCTTCAGGAACTTGTCCATCATCGGGCCTTTCCATTCGTCCGGCACTGGGATGGTGCCGAGCGCCCAGCCGATGATGTCGGCGTCCTGCTCCTCCATGAACCGTTCGAACCAATCGATCTCTTCCGCATTCCATTCTGCATGATAGCGTTCGAAGAAACCGCCGACCGTGTAATCCGATTCGCGCGTGCCGCGGTGCCAGGCCCGAAATTTCAGACGGCGCATCAGGGGGGTGTCGTTCACAATTTGTTCCTTTTGCGGGCATGGCAAAATGGCCGATCGGGGATTTGTATGACCGCCCCTGCTCAGCTACAGGCAGCCAGATAGCCATGCGACCCGATATTCTCAATCCGCTCTTTGCCGAAATATCCCTGTTCAAGGGGATCGGCCCCACGCTGGCCCGTCCTCTGGAGCGGCTGGGGCTGGCGCGGGCGGTCGATGTCGCCTTTCATCTGCCGGTTAGCTGGGTGGACCGCCACCTGACCGACAGGCTGGACATGGCCGATGCCGGGCGAGTGGTCGGGATCGAACTGACGCCGGTCGATTATCGCGCCAGCGGCAGCGCGCGCGCGCCCTTTCGCGTCGATGCGGTCGATCGCTACGGCAATCATGTGGCGCTGGTCTATTTCGGCCGGAATAGCGGCTGGCCGCGCAAATTGCTGCCATTGAACGAGCCGAAATTCGTGTCGGGGAAGCTGGAGGCCTATGGCGACAATCTCCAGATCGTCCACCCGGACTATGTGTTGCCGCCCGAAGAAGGCGGCACGGTGCCGCCGCGCGAATCTGTCTATGGGCTATCCGAAGGGCTGACCAACAACCGGATGCGTGACATTGCGGGACAGGCGCTGAGCCGCGCGCCCGACCTGCCCGAATGGATCGAGCCGAGCCTGCTGGCGCGCAAGGATTGGCCTGCCTGGCGCGAAGCGCTGGGTCGGGTTCATGCCGACCCGTCCGACGCCATGGCGCGCGAGCGACTGGCCTATGACGAGATTTTCGCAGGACAGTTGGCGCTGATGCTGGTGCGGCAATCCTCGCGCAGGCGGCGGGGCGTCTCGATCCAGGGCGATGGGCGATTGCGGGACATGCTGAAATTGCCCTTCGCGCCTACGGGCGCGCAGCGACGGGCGATCGGCGAGATCGAAGGCGACATGGCGCAGGCGACGCCGATGCTGCGGCTGCTTCAGGGCGATGTCGGGTCGGGCAAGACCTTGGTGGCGCTGATGGCGCTGCTGAACGCGGTCGAGGCCGGGATGCAGGGTGCGATGCTGGCGCCGACCGAGATTTTGGCGCGGCAACATCATGAGACGCTGCGGAAAATGGCGTCGGGCCTGCCGATCGAGATCGCGATCCTGACCGGGCGTGAGAAGGGCAAGGTCCGGGAAGCCACGCTGATGGGGCTGGCGGACGGCAGCATCGACATCCTTGTCGGCACCCACGCCATCTTTCAGGAAGCGGTGCAGTATAAGGCGCTGGGTCTGGCCGTGATCGACGAGCAGCATCGCTTCGGCGTGGCGCAGCGCATGATGCTGGCGAGCAAGGCGGAACGGTCTCCGCATCTGCTGGTGATGACGGCGACGCCGATCCCGCGCACGCTGACGCTGACATATTATGGCGAGATGGACGTGTCGCGGCTGGACGAGATGCCGCCGGGGCGTCAGCCAATCCAGACGCTCGTCATGGCCGCCAGCCGGCTGGACGAGGTGGTGGAGGCGCTGGCCCGCCATGTCGAGGGCGGAGGGCAGGCCTATTGGGTGTGCCCGCTGGTCGAGGAAAGCGAGACGAGCGATCAGGCCGCGGCGGAAATGCGGGCGGAGTCGCTGCGGCAGCGGTTCGGGGCGCGTGTAGGCCTTGTCCATGGCCGGATGAAGGGACCGGACAAGGATGCGGCGATGGAGGCCTTTGCCGCCAATCGCACGCAGATATTGGTGGCGACGACGGTGATCGAAGTGGGCGTGGATGTGCCCAACTCCAGCCTCATCATCATCGAGGGGGCGGAGCGGTTCGGCCTCGCGCAACTCCACCAGCTACGTGGGCGCGTGGGGCGTGGCGACAAGCCGTCGGTCTGCCTGCTGCTGCGCGGCAATGCGCTGGGCGAGACGTCGCGCGCGCGACTGGCGCTGATGCGCGAGACGAATGACGGATTCCGGATCGCCGAGGAGGATCTGAAGCTGCGTGGCGCGGGCGAAGTGCTGGGCACGCGCCAGTCGGGAGAGGCGGAACTGAAGGTCGCAACGCCGGAGCATGTCGCGGCGCTGGTGGATAGCGCGCGGGACGATGCGCATTTGCTGATCGAACGGGACGGTGGGCTGGACAGCGCGCGGGGGCAGGCGGCGCGGACATGTCTGTATCTGTTCGAGAAGGATGCGGCTGTGGGGTTGTTACGGGGCGGATAGCCTTCCAACGGAACCGCTCGTCTCTTTTTTGCTGCAACTGCGAAACGTCAGAGCGGTCATGGCGTTGCCTTGTCGATGACGGATATAAGTTTGACCCACATCACGCCCATGGCGGCGATGTCGATCGCCATTGCGGTGGCTGCCGCTTTCCTGATCCACTGGGCGCTCTACTGGATCGCACTGCGGGTTGCGAAACATTCGAAGATCGAGCCGGTGCTGCTGCCCGCCATCTTCCAGCCGACGCGATGGCTGGTGGTGTTGCTGGCATTGGGCGCGGGCCTCAAGTCGATCAAGGTAGGGCCGGGCACGGAAGATATCTGGTCGATCGGGGCGCGGATGATCTTTGCGCTGCTGGTCGGCTGGCTGATCTTCCGCGTAATGCGCGCGGGCAAGGCGATGCTGGAGGAGCGCGCCGACATCAGCGTCGAGGATAATCTCAAAGCCCGGCGGCGGCGGACAAAGATCAGCATCCTCTACCGCATCTGCCAGTGCATCATCGGCTTCTTCGTGATCGCGATGATGCTGATCGCCATTCCGGGCGTGCGGACGATCGGCGTGTCGTTGATGGCCTCGGCGGGCCTTGCAGCGCTTGCGGTCGGCGCGGCGGCTCAGCCGGCGCTCAAGAATCTGATCGCGGGCGTGCAGATGGCCTTTTCCGAACCGATCCGGCTTGACGACGTCGTGATCGTCGAGGGCGAATGGGGGCGGGTCGAGGAAATCAGGCTGACCTATGTCATCATCCGTATCTGGGACGACCGGCGAATGGTGGTGCCGGTATCCTACTTCCTGGAAAAACCGTTCCAGAACTGGACCACCAAGACGTCCGACCTGCTGGGCACCGTGTTCCTCTATGTCGACCCCACCGCGGATATCGAGCGTATCCGCACCCGATTCGTCGAGGCGGTGAAGGCGAACGGCCGCTGGGACGGGCGGGTCGCGATCCTGCAGGTGACGGATCATCGCGCCGACGCGCTGGAACTGCGCGGGCTGTTGAGCGCGCGCAATGCGGGTATTGCGTTCGACCTGCGCTGCGAAGTGCGGGAGGCTATGTTGAGCTTCCTGCGCACCGAGATGCCCGAAGCGCTGGTGCGCGGGCGTCAGCGGGTGGAGGCAGGAGAGGGCTTAGCCCGGCTGGACGTCGCCGGACTTGACGCCATCAGTCCGGAAATTACCAGGCCGTCCGGCGCGGCGGAATGAGCGACAGCATCGCGTCATAGATTTTGGGGCTGATCGGCTCGTAAAACTCCATGCCGAACCGGCCATCCTCCACCCAGCGTATTTCAGCGGGATAGTCCTTTAGGATCGGCAACCAGATGCTGACCCGTTCGCCCTGTAATAAGGCGCTGTCGCTGCGGCACATCAGGCCGAGGGCGGAGATATTGATGATCCGTACGCCATGACTACGCCCCTGCACCGTGACATGGCTCACCATGTCGACCAGTTCGCGCTGCGCACGGCGTTGATCGACCGCAGGGTCGCGCGAGCGTAGCACATGGCCGAGATTGGCGAAGACGGAGGACGACATGGCCCCGAGTCTAAGCCGTTGGAAATGGACGAGTCGATAGGAAGGAGCGTTAATCGGGGGCTAACGCTCTTTTGCCGGTTTGTTGCCATGGTCGGTCATTGCGAGCGCTCTGCGCTCGCAATGACGAATTTTCAGGCGACGACCAGACCGTGCTTCTTCGCACCGAAGCTCAGCTTATCGCCGGGCTTGAGCGTGACGGCGGGATCGGTGACGACATCGCCATTTACCCGGATTGCGCCTTCGCCCAGTTTGCGGCGCACTTCCTTGTTGGAGGTGGCGAAGCCAAGGCCGGTGGTGGCCTGCACGACGTTCAGGCCGTCCGCGCCGAGGCTGACGGTCGGCAGGTTGGCGTCCGACGCGCCTTCCTCGAAAGTCTTGCGCGCGGTTTCGGCGGCCGCGGTCGCGGCCTCCTTGCCATGGGCCATGGCGGTGGCGGCATGGGCCAGGATCTTCTTCGCCTCATTGATCTCCGCGCCTTCCAGCGCCTCCAGCCGGGCGATCTCGTCCAGCGGCAGGTCGGTGAAGAGGCGTAGGAAGCGGCCGACATCGGCATCCTGGGTGTTGCGCCAGAATTGCCAATAGTCATAGGCGGGCAGGGCGTCGGCGTTCAGCCACACCGCGCCGTTCATGGTCTTGCCCATCTTCCCGCCGTCGGCGGTGGTGATGAGCGGGCTGGTCAGGCCGAAGACCTGCGTGCCGTCCACCCGGCGCGAAAGTTCGATACCGTTGACGATATTGCCCCACTGGTCGGAGCCGCCCATCTGCAGGCGGCAGGCCGAGCGGCGCGACAGTTCGAGAAAGTCGTAGGCCTGCAGGATCATATAGTTGAATTCGAGGAAGGACAGCGACTGTTCGCGGTCGAGGCGCATCTTCACCGAATCGAAGCTGAGCATCCGGTTGACCGAAAAATGCTGGCCGATGTCGCGCAGGAAGGGGATATATTCCAGCGCGTCGAGCCAGTCGGCATTGTCGACCATCACGGCGTCGGTCGGGCCTTCGCCGAAGGTCAGGAATTTTTCGAACACCCGCTTGATGCTGGCGACGTTGGACGCGATCGTGTCGCCGGTCATCAGCTTGCGGGCTTCATCCTTGAAGCTGGGGTCGCCGATCTTGCCGGTGCCGCCGCCCATCAGCACGATCGGCTTATGGCCGGCCTGCTGCATCCGGCGCAGCATCATGATCTGCACCAGGCTGCCGACATGCAGCGATGGCGCGGTCGGATCGAAACCTATATAGCCGGGCACCACCTGGCTTTTGGCGAGGGCGTCAAGCCCCTGCGCGTCGGTCAGCTGGTGGATATAGCCGCGCGTGTCGAGCAGGCGGAGAAGATCGGACTGATAGTTGCTCATGGCGCGCGCCTGTAGCATTGCGGTTGCGACTGTTAAAGAGGCGGAGTTTTCGATCATGTTGGCAATCGGCCTGATGTCCGGCACATCGCGCGACGGAATCGACGCGGCGCTGATCGAAACGGACGGCGAGGGGCTTAGCCACGCGATCGAATTTCACGCCATGGCCTATGATGACGGCTTTCGCCTGCGGCTGGCCGAAGCGTGCCAGCGGGCGATGGCGATGGATAAGCCTGGCTTCGAGCCGCTGCTCGCCTCGGTCGAGGTGGAACTGACCGAGCGCCATGTGCAGGCAGTCGCGGATTTGCTGGGCCGTAGCGGGCATATCGCCGAGGATGTGGGCGTGATCGGCTTTCACGGCCATACCGTCGCGCATCGGCCCGATCGAGGCTGGACCTGGCAGATCGGCGACGGGGTGGGCCTGGCCGGGGCGTTCGGCATTCCGGTCGTAGCCGACCTGCGCAGCGCCGATGTGGCGGCGGGCGGGCAGGGCGCGCCGCTGTTGCCCGTCTATCATCGGGCGCTGGCGGCGGGGCTGGACAAGCCGGCGGCGGTGCTCAACCTGGGCGGGGTGGCGAACATTACCTTTATCGGATCGGACGGCACGCTGATCGCGTTCGACACCGGCATGGCGAGCGGGCTGATCGACAATTGGATGCAGACGCATGGCGATGCCGCCTATGACGCGGGCGGGGCATGTGCGGCGCGGGGGCGCGTTGATGAGGCGCGGTTGGCGGCGATGATGGCCGATCCCTGGTTCGACGCGCTGCCGCCCAAGAGCATCGATCGCGAGCAGTTCAGCATCGATACGGTGCAGGGTCTTTCACTGGAGGATGGCGCGGCGACGTTGACGGCCTTCACAGCGGCGGCGGTGGCGCGGGCGGTCGATCACTTGCCGGAGCGGGTGCGAGCGATCCATGTCGCGGGTGGCGGACGGCAAAATGATATGCTCATGGCTATGCTGGCCGAGCGGACCGGCGCGGCAGTGCTGTCGGTCGATGGATTGGGTTGGAACGGGGACGCGCTGGAGGCGCAGGGCTTCGCTTATATGGCGGTACGGCATTTGAAGGGGCTGCCGATCAGCTTTCCGGGGACCACCGGCGCGCCCGAACCGATGACCGGCGGGGTGCTGTTCCGGCCGTGAGGGCTAATGATGTAAGAATGGCGATGAAGGGGGCGGTGCAGGCCGGCATTCCTATATTGTCATCCCTGCCGGCGCCTGGCTCAGGCCGTCGGCCTTGACGCCATGGTTCACCGTTTGCGCGTCAGTTCGCGCATCGCCGCGTCTATGCCCTGGATCGTCAGCGGGTACATGCGATCGTTCATGAGGTCGCGGATCATCTTAGTCGACTGGCTATAGCCCCAATGCGCTTGCGCCGCGGGATTGAGCCAGATGCAGGCGGGATAGGTGTGGGCGACGCGCTTGAGCCAGACGGCGCCGGCTTCCTCGTTCATATGTTCGACCGAACCACCTGGATGGGCGATTTCATAAGGGCTCATTGCCGCGTCGCCGACGAAGATGACCTTATAGTCATGGCCATATTTGTGGAGAATGTCCCAGGTCGGGATACGCTCCGAAAAGCGGCG